>NZ_JBFUKI010000006.1:0-386813 GCF_056400925.1 Alsobacter sp. P4_H11 | reverse complement strand
CCGCCGGACGGGGCGGCGGGGCGGCGGGACGCGGCGGCGCGGCGACCGGGCGCGGAGCGGCCGCCACCGGCTGGGGAGCCATGGGCGCAGGCGCAGGCGTTGGCGCAGGAGCCGGAGCGGCGGCTGCCGCCACGGGGGCGGGCGCGGGCGCAGGGGCCGGAGCCGCCACGGGAGCGGGCGCGGGAGCGGCCGTCACGGTCGGGGCGGGAGGCGCGACGGGGCGCGGGGCCGGGGCGGGCGCCGCGGATGCCGCCGGCGCGACCTCCGGCTTGGCGGCTTCGCCTGGACCGATGATGCGCCTCTTCACCTTCTCGACGACCACGGCCTTGGACCGTCCGTGCGAGAAGCTCTGCCGTACGACACCCTGCTCGACCGGGCGCTTCAAGCTCAACGTCTTGCCGGTGACGTGGAGCGTCTTGTCGCCGCTGTTCTTCGTATCAGTCATTCCGCTCTTGTTCCTGCGGTTCTGGGGTCGTCGTGCCGGCTTCCGCCAACGTCATGTGCGTGAGGCCCGCGGGGGCGTCCCTTTCGGGGTAACCGGCGCGGTAACGCTCCAAGGCCCGGCAGCGCGCAAGGCATGCGCGGGCTGCGGGCCCTAGGAGGAGCGCTGCATGTATCACATGTGACCGTCCCAATGCCAAACCCAATTCAGAAGAATCGAGAGGCGCGACGACGGGAATCGCCGAAGCGTTCTCGCCATAGCGCCGTCGCAACGCCTGCCCGATCTTCCGGACGCCATCCTGGGCGGCGTCCGTCGCCTGGAGGACGCCGGCCACACCTTGCTGAATGGCGGCTTCCACCTTCGAAAATCCCCCGACCACCTGGCCGGCCTTGTTCGCCATGCTGAGCGACGCCTGCGCGTCGCGCCGCAACAACTCCTCGATGTCGTCGGCCAGGGTCGGCGACACCCGCACGGAAGCCTTGAGGCTGCGCGCGAACGCCTTGCGCTTCACGGCCTCCTCGACATCCCGCCGGCAGGCCGTCACCCAGACGCCCCGGCCCGGAAGCTTGCGCTTCAGGTCCGGAACCAGCGTGTCGTCCGGGCCGACCACGAAGCGGATCAGCTCCTCGGGCGAACGAACCACACGGGTGGCGACGCAGGTCCGCTCCGGACCGTCATGCTCCGCCTCTTGCCGTTTGTTCGTCTTCACGCCTGCGCGCCTCTCCGTATCTGTTGCGGAACGGCGGGGCTCAGGCCTCCGCCGTCTCGTCCTGCTCGCCCTCGGCTTCCGCCACGGGCGCTTCGATCCAACCCGCCTTGACGCGCGCCGCCATGATCATGGCTTCGGCCTCCTCGCGGGAGATTTCCATGCCGTCCAGGAAGCCGGCGTGACGGGTGGTCTCGCCGCCCTTGCGCTCGGTCCAGCCCACCAGGTCGTCGGTGGCGCAGCCCGCGAGGTCCTCGACGGTCTTCACGTCGTTCTCGCCGAGCTTCACCATGATCTCGGTGGAAACGCCCTCGACTTCGCGCAGCTCGTCCGCCACGCCCAGCTCAACGCGGCGAGCGTCGAATTCGGCTTCGATGCGCGCCAAATATTCGCGCGCGCGGTTCTGGATTTCCTCGGCCGTATCCTCGTCGAAGCCCTCGATCGACGCGAGCTCGGCGATATCCACGTAGGCGAGTTCCTCGACGGTGCGGAAACCTTCCGACGCGAGCAGCTGGCCCACCACCTCGTCGACGTCCAGCGCCTCCATGAAGACGGTGGTGCGGCTGAGGAATTCCTTTTGGCGACGCTCGGATTCCTCGGCCTCGGTCAGGATGTCGATATCCCAGCCGGTGAGCTGCGAGGCAAGGCGCACGTTCTGTCCACGGCGTCCGATCGCAAGAGATAATTGGTCATCCGGGACCACGACTTCAATACGCTCGGCGTCTTCGTCGAGCACGACCTTGGCGACTTCGGCCGGCTGAAGGGCGTTCACGATGAAGGTCGCGACGTCCGAGGACCACGGGATGATGTCGATCTTCTCGCCCTGCAGCTCGCCGACCACGGCCTGCACGCGCGATCCGCGCATGCCCACGCAGGCGCCGACGGGATCGATCGAGCTGTCGCGGGAGATCACCGCGATCTTGGCGCGCGAGCCCGGGTCGCGGGCCACGGCCTTCACCTCGATGATGCCGTCATAGATCTCCGGCACTTCCTGGGCGAAGAGCTTGGCGGTGAACTGCGGATGCGTGCGCGACAGGAAAATCTGCGGGCCGCGCTGCTCGCGGCGCACGTCGTACACATAGGCGCGGATCCGGTCGCCGGGGCGGAACACCTCGCGCGGGATCAGCTCGTCGCGACGCACGATGCCCTCGCCGCGGCCGAGGTCGACGATGACGTTGCCGTACTCGGCGCGCTTCACGACGCCGTTGACGATCTCGCCGATGCGATCCTTGAACTCTTCATACTGACGGTCGCGCTCGGCCTCGCGCACCTTCTGGACGATGACCTGCTTGGCCGACTGGGCGGCGATGCGGCCGAAGTCGAAGGGCGGCAGCGTGTCCGCAATGGTGTCGCCCACCTGGGCGGCCGGGTTGAAGCGCTGCGCGTCCTGCAGGGCGATCTCGACGGCCGGGTTGTCGACCTGGTCGACCACATGGAGGTAACGCGACAGGCGCAGTTCGCCGGTCTTGTTGTTGATGTCGGCGTGGACCTCGGTCTCGGTTCCGTAGCGCGAGCGGGCCGCCTTCGCGATGGCGTCCTCCATGGCGGCGAGAACGATCTGCCGGTCAATGACCTTTTCGCGCGCGACCGCGTCGGCGATCTGCAAGAGCTCGAGCCTGTTGGCGCTGACGGCCATCGTGATCACTCCTTCGGAGGCCGGCCGTTGCTCGGCCTGGGCTTGGGATTGGCTTTGGAATATTTCACGCCCTGGCCGGCCGCCGATGCGCCGGCGGCCTTGGCGGCCGATTTCGGGTTGTTGGCCTTGGCCTTCTGGATGGCCTTGGAGGACATCTGCCTGGCCGGCCCCTTGGGCTTGGCGGCCTGATGCGCGGGGGCGCGGCGGGCCGGCGCGGGAGCGGCCTCGGGCTCGTCGCCCTCGACGGCTTCCGCGTCCCCTTCGGGCGTCTCGCCGCGCAGCTCCGCCTTGCCGCGCCGCAGGCTCTCGCGGATCAGTTCGTCGGTGAGCACCAGCCGGGCTTCGGCGATGTCGGCCAGCCGCAACCGGGCGCGGGGCTCCTCGCCCTCCTTGAGCTCGGTCTTCTCGATCACCGCATGGCCGTCATCCGAGCCGACCACGACGCCGCGGAAGCGCTTGCGGCCATCGGCCGGAACCTGCATGTCGATCTTGACGATATGGCCGGCCCAACGATCGAAATCGGAGGCGCGCACCAGCGGGCGATCGATGCCCGGCGACGAGATTTCGAGGTGGTAGGCGCGGTCGAGCGGATCGTCGACGTCGAGGGCGGGCGAGATGGCGCGGCTGGCGGCCTCGCAATCCTCCACCGAGAACGTGCCATCGGGCCGCTCGGCCATGATCTGCAGCGTGCAGCCGTTCTGGGCCGAGATCTTCACCCGCACCAGCCGGAAGCCGAGATCCCCCAGCACCGGGGCCACGATGGTCCCGACCCGCGCGGCGACGCCGGTTTCATGGATCAGTCTGGGTTCGTCGAGCTCCGACACCAATGTCCTCGTGCAACGCTAAGCGAAAAGGAGCGGGTCCCGGAGGCCCCACTCTCACATGACGATCAGGACGACCGTGATGAGATGTTCTGGATGGCGCGCAATATACGCATCCCCCCTGCCAATGCAAGGACTTCCGCGCGTGCGCGTGGTTTGGGGCCTCGTCGCAGGGGACTTTTCGGGCGGCTCGATCCGTAACCTTACGGAAGGCAATGACCCGGTCTTTGCGCCCGAGGATACGTTTTAGTGACGATTTTCCTGCATTATCCCGCAGTCGTTGCAGGGGACAGTTATGCAACCTTTAAAGTCGGTTGTCGCCGAGGTCGAGGACGCGATCGCGAGCGGCCAGGATGGCCGTCGCGTCGACACCCTGCGCCGGATTACGAACCTTTTTGTGGAGCAGTCCCCCAAGCTCAACGACGATCACGTCGCGCTCTTCGATGAAGTCATCGTGCGCCTCGCGCATGAGATCGAATTCCGGGCCCGCGTCGACCTTGCCGAACGCCTCGCCGACGTCGCCAATGCGCCCCTGAAGACGGTCCGCGACCTCGCATTCGACGAAAACGTCGCCATTGCGGCTCCCGTGCTGGAGCGATCGACCCGGCTCGCGGCCGACGATCTCGTGCAGATCGCGCAGGAACGCGGCCAGGAGCACCTGATGGCCATCTCGGCCCGCCGGGACCTGCCGGAAGTCGTCACCGACGTGCTCGTGGTGCGCGGCGACGAGAAGGTGGTTCGCCGGGTTGCGACCAACGACACGGCCAAGTTCTCCGAGCGCGGCTTCACCACCATGGTGAAGCGCGCCGCCGAGGACGTGGAGTTGCAGGACATCCTGCACGCGCGTCCCGATCTTCCCAGCCAGCACGGCGTCGCTCTGATCGCGGCCGCCAAGGAACGCGCCCGCGCCGAGATCCTCAGCTCCATGGCGGATCGGGACGATCTCGTCGCGGCGGCGCTGGACGCCGGCGCAGTGTCGGTGATGGCGGACACCGGCCCGATGATCCTCGTTGCCGACCTCGAGGCGGCCGAGCCGCGCGTCACCGCGATCGAGATGCGGGGCGGGCTCGACGAAGCCGAGATCAACCGCATGCTGAAGGCCGATCGCCTGGCCGACGCCATCGTGGGCCTCGCGCACGTGGCCGGCATGCCGGCCGAGACGGTCGCGAATGCATTCAGCGCGCCGCATTTCGATCCGCTGCTCTTTATCGTGCGCGGTGTGAAATACAGCTGGCCGACCTTCAAGGCGTTCCTGCTGGTGAAGACGGGCAGCAACCCGCACCAGGCGCTGCTGAAGAGCGCCTTCGCGAGCTACGAAAGCCTCTCCGTGCCGACGGCCCAGCGCGTGATGCGCTTCGTGTCCGCCCGCCAGCGGGTCGGCAACGGTTAAGGCGCGCTTACCGCAGCCTGCCGCAATCGAGCGACGTCTTTCGTTTTCTACCCACACCTATCGCCTAGGTTGTTCTCCAAAGGAGCAACACTATGGCAGTCCCCATTCCCAGCGATATCACCTCCACGCTGGCGAGCGCCGGACCCGAGAAGCGTCTGCAGACGTTGCGAAGCGTCACGGACCTGTTTCTGCGCCAGGCGCCCCTGCTCGTGGAGGACCAGGTTGCGGTTTTCGACCAGGTTCTGGGCTTTCTGGCCGAGCGCATCGAGCGCTACGCCCGCTCGGAACTCGCCGAACGTCTCGCCGACGTGCCGAACGCCCCACCCGAAACGATCCTCAAGCTCGCCTCAGATGAGATCGACGTGGCGCGCCCGGTTCTTGAGCGCTCGCCGCGCCTCTCCGACGGCGACCTCGTCTCGATCGCGCTGACGCTCGGCCGCGACCACATGGTGGCGATCGGCGCGCGCCCGAACATTGGCGAGAGCGTTACGGATGCGCTCACGATCCATGGTGACGGAGCCGTCGCGCATTCACTATCGCGCAACCTCACGGCGAAAATTTCAACCTCTGGTTTCGGCCGCATGATGGCTTTGGCGGCGCGCGACCAGGACCTGCAGCTTGCTCTCGGCGAGCGCGCCGACCTGCCGCACGAGCACCTGCAGTCGCTGCTCGGCATGGCCAAGGAGGTGGTGCGGGCGAAGCTCGCCGCCATCGCGGACAGCCGGTTGGCCGGGCTGGTGGCGGCCGCGGTGGATCGCGGCGCGGCGCGCCTCGAAGAGGGCGGGGCGACGGCGAGGCGTCTCGAGGAGCGGGAAATCGAGGAACTGACGCTGCGCTTTGGACGCGGCGAGCTCAGCGAGGCCGACGTGGCCACCTTCGCCCGCGAGGGACGCCGCGCCCAGGCGCTCGCCGCCCTGGCGCTTTTGGCGAGCCTGCCCCGCAGCATCGCAGACCGCGTGTTCGTGGATCCCGACGAGGACCTGCTGCTGATCGTCTGCAAGGCGATCGGCCTGCACTGGGAGACCGTGGACGCCCTGCAGCGCTTCCGGGTTCCGTCCAGCCACCGTCCCTATGATGCGACGCGCCTGCGCGACAGCTTCGACCGGCTGAACCCGGCGACCGCCAAGCGGGTGATCCGCTTCCTGCATGCGCGGGAGCCGCGCAGCGAACGCATGAACTGACCAACGGGCGCGGCTCCACTGAGCCGCGCCATTTGTCATCGCCGGCGCATGCGCAGGTAGGAGGGCGTGCGGCCCTCCCGCAGGGCCTTGGCCTCATAGCGGGTGCTCGGCCAGCCCGGATAGGGCTCACGCCAGTCGGCGGCGCGTTCGGCCTCCCACACGAAATCGGGCGAGCGCAGCACGCGCGCCAGGACCCAGCCGACATAATGGTCGATGTCGCTCGCGAACCAGAACGAGCCGGCGGGCCGGAGGATGCGCCCGAGCCGCAGGAGCATGGCGTCCGACACGAACCGCCGCTTGTGATGGCGCCGCTTGGGCCAGGGGTCGGGATAAAGCAGCACCACGCGGGCGACCGAGGCGTCCGGCAGGGCCTCGATCACCTGCAGGGCGTCGCCGTCGAACAGGCGGATGTTGTCAAGCTTCTCGGCTCCGATGGCGGCCAGCAGCTTGGCCATGCCGTTCACGAAGGGCTCGCAGCCGATGAAGCCCACGTCCTGGTTCTGGCGCGCGCGCGACAGGAGATGCTCGCCGCCGCCGAACCCGATCTCGAGCCAGACCTCGCGCACCGGCCGCCCGAACAGCCCTTCTGGCTGCCCGAGGTCCGTCTTCGGGTCAACGCGCAGGCGGGGCAGGAGCGTCTCGAAGAGATCAGCCTGCCCGGCCCGGAGTTTCTTGCCCTTGCGACGGCCGTAGAACGCGCCGCCTTCGCCCGCGGCGCCCGTCATGCCGCAATCCTCAGGCCAGCGACTTGAGCTGGTCGGCGAGGTCCGTCTTTTCCCAGCTGAACCCGCCATCCTGTTCGGCCGCGCGGCCGAAATGGCCGTAGGCCGCCGTGCGGGCGTAGATGGGACGGTTCAGGCCCAGATGCGTGCGGATGCCGCGCGGCGTCAGGTCCATGATGTCCATCAGAGCCTGCTCGAGCTTGCCCTCGTCGATCCGGCCCGTGCCGTAGAGGTCGGCGTAGATGGAGAGGGGCTTGGCGACGCCGATCGCGTAGGAGAGCTGCAGCGAGCAGCGCTCCGCCAGGCCGGCTGCCACGACGTTCTTGGCGAGGTATCGGGCGGCATAAGCGGCGCTCCGGTCCACCTTGGTGGAATCCTTGCCCGAGAATGCGCCGCCGCCATGCGGGGCCGCGCCGCCGTAGGTGTCGACGATGATCTTGCGACCGGTGAGGCCGCAATCGCCGTCGGGTCCGCCGATCACGAACTTGCCGGTGGGGTTCACGTGCCAGACGGTCTCGGCCGAGATCCAGCCTTCCGGCAGGGCCTCGCGCGCGTAGGGCTCCACGATGGCGCGGACGTCGTGCGACGACAGGTCGGCGTCGAGATGCTGGGTCGAGACCACGATCTGGGTCACGCCGACCGGCTTGCCATTCTCGTAGCGCACCGTGACCTGGCTCTTGGCGTCCGGGCCCAGCACGGTGCTTTCGCCCGAGCGGCGCGCCTTGGACATGCGGGCCAGGATGGCGTGCGCGTAATAGATCGGCGCCGGCATCAGCTCGGGCGTCTCGCGGCAGGCGTAGCCGAACATGATGCCCTGGTCGCCCGCGCCCTCGTCCTTGTTGCCGGCCGAGTCGACGCCCTGGGCGATGTCGGCCGATTGCGCGTGCAGCAGCACCTCGACCTTCGCGTTCTCCCAGTGGAAGCCCTCCTGCTCGTAGCCGATGTCCTTCACGGCGAGCCGGGCCAGGTGGGTGAGGTAGTCGCGCGTCAGCACGGCCGGGCCGCGCGTCTCGCCGGCGATCACCAGGCGGTTGGTGGTGGCCAGCGTCTCGCAGGCGACGCGAATGTCCTTGGGGTCCCAGCCCTGCTCGGGGCCGATGCGGTAGAAGGCGTCGACGATCTCGTCCGAGATCCGGTCGCAAACCTTGTCGGGGTGACCTTCCGAAACGGACTCGCTGGTGAACAGATAGCTCGAACGCGCCACGATGACCCTCGCCTGTCCTTTCAGCGGCAAAGGCCGCCACTGAGCGGATTGTCGTGACAGGGAGCGTTCTTCAGGTCAAGCCGTATTGCCGGACGCGTTCGTTACTCCGAACGAAAGAGCCCGCCGCCGGGGAGGCGAGCGGGCGCTTGCGTCGAAGTCGCGTTCGGTCGGCGCCTACTCGGCGACGAGCGGCTGGACCAGTTCGGCCACGGGCTCCGCGAAGCCGGTCTCGGCCAGGATCGGGGCCGCGTCGGCGCCGGCCAGCGACGACACGAGGTCGACGATGCGGCGGCGGATCTTGGCGTCCTTGATCTTCAGGAAGGCGCGGTTGAGCTGCACGCCCTCGTTGGTGGCCAGGAAGTCGGCCACATAGGTCGTGTCGGCGCCGTCGCGGAAACCGGCGGTTTCCATCTCGGGCTGCGGCGAGCCTTCAAAGGAGAACTCCACCGGCATGCCGAGGATCTTGGAGATCTGCTGCAGCCGGCTCGCGCCGATGCGGTTGGTCCCCTTCTCGTATTTCTGGACCTGCTGGAACGTCAGGCCGAGCGCCTCGCCGAGCTTTTCCTGGCTCATGCCGACCAGAACCCGACGCATGCGAACCCTGCTCCCGACATGCTTGTCGATCGGGTTAGGAGCCTTTTTCAAAATCATCGTTGCCTCCGCGATGCGGTCCCGCGGCCCTGCCCCCAGAACCGCCGCCGTTGCGCTTGTGCGTTTCGCCGGCAGGAAGCCCGGATAGCGGTTTGCAACCTACCGAGGCGACCAACGGTTGAATCGACCGTAGCGCAACCCAATGATTATTGTCAAATACGTTGCAAACGAATGGTCAACAGAATTGATGAAAGCGAAAACATCAGCAGCGCCAGCAGGTTGCCGTAGGCGCCGAAGGGCGTGCTCGCCAGGCGTGCGGGCAGGCGCGAATCAAGCACGCCGTCCACGCCGAGCGGGAGGGACGCGACGATGCGGCCATAGGGATCCACCACGGCCGAGATGCCGTCGTTCGCCGCCCGGATCAGCGGCAGCCCTTCCTCGATCGCCCGCAGCCGGGCTTGCGCGAAATGCTGGTAGGGACCTGGCGTCAGCCCGAACCAGGCGTCATTGGTGAGGTTCAGGAGCACGCCCGGATCGCCCTGCTCGGGCTTCGCCTCGCCGGGGAAGATCGCCTCGTAGCAGATCAGCGGCGCGACGGGCGGCAGGCCCGGAACGGCCAGCATCTTGCGCCGCGCGCCGGCCTCGAACCCGCCCGGCGCGTTCACGAACTGGCGCAGCCCCATGGCCGTGAGGGCGTCGTTGAAGGGCAGGTACTCGCCGAACGGAACGAGATGCGCCTTGTCGGAGCTGTCCACGATCGTGCCGTCATCGGCCACCACCTGGACGGCGTTGAAATAGCGTCGCCCGCGCTCGCCGGGCAGCGGTTCGGCCGAGCGCACCGCGCCGGTCACCAGCACGGCCCCCTTGGGCAGCATCTGGGCGATCTGCGCCAGCGCGGTGGGGTCACGCGCCAGAATGAACGGGAAGGCGCTTTCCGGCCAGATGAGGTGCGTGACCTTGGCCATGCCGGGATGTTCCGGCGACGTGGCGCGGTCGCTGAGCGTGAGATAGCGGGACATTATCGCGTCCCGGTTCTCCGGCCTGAACTTGTCGTCCTGCGGCACGTTCGGCTGCACGATCCGCAGCGACACATTGGGGGCCATCGCGGTTGCGCCCGTGGCGAGCCTCAGCCCGCCAAAGCCCGCCAGCAGCACGAGGCCGGCCAGCGCACACACCGGCGCGGCCCAGCGCTCGCGCCCGCTGGCGCCGGTCGCGATCGTGGCCGGAGCGGCGCAGATCAGCGTCGCCAGCAGGGTCAGCCCGTGAAGGCCCATCCAGGACGCCGCCTGCGCGAGCCAGAGATGGCCGCCGAGCGCCATGCCGAACTCGTTCCACGGAAAGCCGGTGAACAGCACCGAACGTAGCCATTCGGTCGCGGTCAGGGCCAAGGACAATGAGACTACCCGCATTGGTCCGGGCGTCCAGACGATGCGGGCGAGCACGAAGGCCAGCGCCGTATAGACGGCCAGCACGGCCGGCAGCCCCACCACGCCGAGCGGCATCAGCCAGGCGAACTGGTCGGCCTCCACCAGAAAGGCGGAGCCCAGCCACCACAGCCCGGCGACGAAATAGCCGAAGCCGAAGAACCAGCCTGCCAGGGCCGCATGGCCGAGCGTGGCGCGCGACATGCGACCGACATCGGCCGCCGAGCCGTCCAGCAGCCACACTGCGAGCGTAAAGGACGCCATCAAGGCCGGCAGCACGCCGAAGGGCGGCATCGCGAGCGCGCCCAGCGCGCCGGCCACAAAGGCCAGCGCGAGGCGTCGCCATCCCCAGGCGAGGATGATCCGGTGGGCGAAGTTGTTCATGCGGCCTGTTCAGCCTTGCTTGGCGTCGGGCGCGGCGGGGGAGGATTGGTCCGTGATCGCGGCCCGTGGCGGGGGCAGACTGAGGGGAGCGTCCGGCGGGGGCAGCGCCTCGAGCGCGCTGGTGTGAATGCGCAGCCGCTTGATGCGGCGGGGGTCGGCGTCCAGGATCTCGAACTCGACGCCGGCCGGATGGGCGATCACCTCGCCCCTCACCGGCACGCGGCCCACCAGGGCGGCGATGAGGCCTCCCAGCGTGTCCACGTCCTCGGCCATCTCGCCATGCGCGAGATCCACGGTGAGCTCGGCCGAGGCCTCCTCCAGGCTCGTGCGGGCGTCCGCCAGATAGGACCCGTCCGGCGCCTTCGTGATCATGGGGGCGTCCTGGAGGTCGTGTTCGTCCTCGATGTCGCCCACGATGATCTCGACCAGGTCCTCGATCGAGACCAGCCCGTCCGTGCCGCCGTATTCGTCGATCACCAGCGCCATGTGAGTGCGCGAGGCCTGCATTTTCACCAAGAGGTCCATGGCCGGCATGGAGGGCGGTACGAACAGCACCGGCCGCAGGATCTTGGCGGCCGAAAGCGGGATCGAGAGATCCACCTTGCCGAGGTCTGGCGCCCCGGCCGGCAAGGCGCGACGCCGGCCCGGCGCTTTCGCGGTTTCGGCGCGGGTCGCCATGTAGTCCAGGAAGTCGCGGATGTGCACCATGCCGCGGGGGTCGTCGAGCGTCTCGGCGTAGACCGGCAGGCGTGAGTGGCCGGCGGTGCGAAACACGCGCAGAAGCTCGCCCAGCGTGATCTCGATCGGGACAGCCACGATGTCGGCGCGCGGCACCATCACGTCGTCGACCCGGTGGGTGCGCAGTCCGAGCACGTTCTTCAGCATCGCCCGCTCGAGCGGGGCGAAATCCGCGCCGCTTTCGGCGAGCGCCTCCTCGAGATCGTCGCGGAAGCTTTGGGCGTGCCTGATCCCGAGGCGCGACAGGAACCGGTCGATAAAACTTTCGCCCGGCGTGTCGCGCGCTTCAGCCTGACCGGCTCCGCGTGTGGAGCCGTTGGTCGAGCCGCTGGATGTGTCTTCGGACGTCATGGTGATCAAGCCATCCTGACGGACGGCGTCTCCTCGTCAAGGGGGCGGTCCGCGTAGGGGTCGGCGACCCCAAGCGTGGCCAGAATGGCGACCTCGAGCGCTTCCATGCGCTCGGCGTCCTCGGCCACGATGTGGTCATGGCCGAGCAGATGCAGAAATCCATGCACCACCAGGTGCGTGAAATGGTCGGCGACGCTCTTGCCGTCGTCCTCGGCCTCGCGCTGAAGCGTTTCGAACGCCACCGCGATGTCGCCCAGAAACGGCGATTTGGAGACCTTGGGGCCCTCGACGGCCGGAAACGACAGCACGTTGGTGGGCTTGTCCTTGTCCCGCCACTGCTGGTTGATCTCGCGCATATGCGCGTCGTCGGTCAGCAGCAGGCTGACCTCCGCGCCGGGGAGGAGCCGCACGCCAGCGCCCGCCGCCGCGGCCGCGATGGCCTTTTCGGCAATCGCCTCGGCCTGCGGCAGCGCACGCCAGAGCGGGCTTTCTTCCTGGGTGTCGAGAACCGGGCTCGTCATGTCGGGTCTGTCATGGGGACAACGTCATGGGGACAACGTCATGGCGCGCGCTTCGGCGCCTCGCCGCGGAAATCGGCCTCGTAGGCTCCGACGATGCGGCGCACGAGATCGTGGCGCACCACGTCGCCTTCCTTGAAGGTGACGCGACCGATGCCCTCGACGCCGTCGAGGATGCGAACCGCCTCGACGAGGCCGGATTTCTGGCCCGGCGGAAGGTCGATCTGGCTCGGATCGCCGGTGATGATCATGCGCGAGCCCTCGCCCAGGCGGGTGAGGAACATCTTCATCTGCATCGTGGTGGTGTTCTGGGCTTCGTCCAGAAGCACGATCGCGTTGGTGAGCGTGCGGCCGCGCATGAAGGCGAGCGGCGCGATCTCGATCATGCCGGTCTGCATGCCGCGCTCGACGTGGCGGGCCTCCATGAAGTCGTACAGCGCGTCGTAGATCGGCCGAAGATAGGGATCGACCTTCTCCTTCATGTCGCCCGGCAGGAAGCCGAGCCGCTCGCCGGCCTCCACGGCCGGGCGCGACAGGATCAGCTTCTCGACCACGCCCTGTTCGAGCAGCTGGACCGCGTAGCCCACCGCCAGCCAGGTCTTGCCGGTGCCGGCCGGGCCTTCGGCGAACACGAGCTCCTGGCGCTTCAGCAGCCGCAGATAGGAATGCTGGGCGGCGTTGCGCGCCCGCACCCGGCGTCGGCGCGTTCCGATCTCCTCGAAGGAGGATGATCCGGCGTCTGCGACCGCGGGAAACAGCACGCCCTGCATGGCGGTTTCCTGGATCACGCCGTCGACGTCCCCGGGGCTCAGCGCCTCGTTCAGCTGCACGCGGGCATAGAGCCGCTCCAGCACCACACGGGCCTGCTCGGTGTTGTCCGGCGTCCCTTTCAGGATCACGTTGTTGCCGTTGGCGTTGGCGACGACGCCGAGCCGGCGCTCCAGATGAGCGAGGTTCTGGTCGTACTGGCCGAACACCAGGCTGGCCAGCCGGTTGTCCTCGAATGTCAGCTTGATCTCGGCGGCCTCGGCGATGCCGCCGCGCGGCTTGACGGTGAAACGATTGACGCCCTCGGCTGGTCTCAAGGAAGCCTCTTTTCTCTCATGGTCGCCCGTTGAACGCGCGAGACCGCCTCTGCGCTGCTGAGCATCCTGCTCTTTCACGCGGATTCCCGATCCGGTTCGATATCGGCCCGCTCGCCTAGCAGGCTGAAATTGCCGAGGCCGCCGATGCGCACCGGGAGGATGTCGCCCGCCTGGGCGCCCCGTCCCTCGAACGCGACGGCCTGCAGGTAGGGCGACTTGCCGACCATCTGGCCCGGATGCTTGCCGGGCTTCTCGACCAGCACGTCCACGGTGCGGCCAACCGTGGCGGCGTTGAAGGCCCGTAGCTGGCGATCCAGCAAAGCCTGCAGCTCATGCAGGCGAGCGGTCTTCACGTCCTCGGGGATCTGCGCTGCGTTGTCGGCGGCGGGCGTGCCGGGCCGCGGGCTGTATTTGAACGAATAGGCGGCCGCGAAGCCGACCTCGGCGATCAACCCCATGGTGTCGCGGAAATCGGCGTCGGTCTCCCCCGGGAAGCCGACGATGAAGTCCGACGACAGCGCGATGTCGGGCCGCACGGCGCGCACCCGCTCGATGATGCGCAGGTATTCGTCGCGTCCGTGCCGGCGGTTCATGGCCGCCAGGATGGCGTCCGAGCCGGACTGCACGGGCAGGTGCAGGTAGGGCATCGCGGCCGGCAGGTCGCCATGGAGCGCGATCAGGTCGTCGTCCATGTCGCCGGGGTGGCTCGTGGTGTAGCGCAGGCGCGCGATGCCGGGGGTCTCGGCGAGGCGCCGCATCAGGCGGGGCAGCGTCCAGGCGCGGCCGTCCGACCCTTCGCCATGATACGCGTTGACGTTCTGGCCAAGGAGCGAGACCTCGCGCACGCCGGCGGCGGCGAGCCGTTCGACCTCGGCCACGATGGCCGCGACAGGGCGCGAGACCTCGGCTCCGCGCGTGTAGGGCACCACGCAGAACGTGCAGAACTTGTCGCAGCCTTCCTGCACGGTGACGAAGGCCGACACGCCGCGCTGGCGGGTGCGCTCGGGCCGCGGCTGCGGCAAAGCGTCGAACTTGCTGTCGGCCGGAAAGTCCGTGTCGACGACGGGCCGCGTGCGGGCGGCGTCCAGCAGGGCGGGCAGGCGATGGTAGCTCTGCGGGCCGACCACGAGGTCGACGCCCTTGGCGCGGCGCAGGATCTCGGCGCCTTCGGCTTGCGCGACGCAGCCCGCGACGACGACCTGCATCGATCCGCCGGCGGCCTCACGATCACGACGCATCTCGCGGACGCGGCCCAGCTCCGAGTAAACCTTCTCGGCGGCCTTCTCGCGGATATGACAGGTGTTCAGGACCACGAGATCGGCGTCCGCCATCTCGGTCGTCTCGGAAAAGCCTTCCGGGGCCAGAACGTCCGCCATTCGCTGGGCGTCATAGACGTTCATCTGGCAGCCGTAGGATTTGACGTAGACCTTCCTGCTTCCGTCCTGGGCCATGTTTCCGCCGAAGCCGCGGCGCGCTCGCGCCTCGCGAATCACTCTCGCGGCCATGCCGAGCATGCCGCAGTTCTCCGCACGGTGTTTAGACGGTCGCGGCCTGCAAGAGAACTGGATTCGCAAGAAGCCGCCGGGCGTGGCTGCGGCGCATCAGCCCGGGAGGCCTACGCGGCCTGTCCGCGCCCCCGCCAAGAGGCTCGCGGGGTTGACAAATTGGTTCGCTGACGCATCTTCCCATTCAGCCGCGCGGGTACAGCCCGCCCGGCCCCATCAGGACACCGAACCGCAATGCCCAGCGACAGTCCCAGTCGATTGACCGCGCCGTTGACGGCCGTTCGGGTACGCTGAGCCTTCCGCTCCGCTCACTCCCGATCCGCCGCCAGCGGCCGGTCGGAAAGAGAGTGAGCCATGAGCAACGAGATCCGTTATCTCGCCCAGCACCTGCTGCACGCAGGCGTATCGCCCCTAAGCGAGCGTGACCGGCGCGTCATCGCGCGCGTCGCCCGCCGCATGCACGTCGCCCGCGACGTCAACCAGGTCTTCGACGACCGCCTGACCTGGAGCGAGCGCATCGCCGACAAGGTCGCGGCGGTGGGCGGCTCCTGGGGCTTCATCATCGGCTGCCTCGTCTTTCTGGGCGCGTGGGCCGTGCTGAACGCCGCCATCCTGGCCGCCAACGCCTTCGATCCCTACCCCTTCGTGTTCCTGAACCTGCTGCTCTCCATGGTGGCGGCCCTGCAGGCGCCCGTGATCATGATGTCGCAGAACCGGCAGGCCGCGAAGGACCGCCTGGCGGCGGCGCTGGACTACGAGGTCAACGTCAAGTCCGAGACCGCCATCTCGGAGCTGCACGACAAGGTCGACCGGCTGCAGGCGCAGATCGAGCAGCTCGTCTCCCTGCAGGCGAGCGCCCTCAAGGACGCCCGCGACGACGCCCGGGACCGCCTGCGGGCCGTGTAGGCCGCCTGGGCCAACGTCCCGTCATTGCGAGCCGGAGGCGAAGCAATGACGGCGAGGCTTCGGGACGTTTCGCCTGCATTCCCGGCGCATCGAAAGCGTCCAAACACAAAAAAGCCGCCGCGGGGTTCGCGGCGGCTTTTTGCTGAGTGACCCTGGCTGCGCGTCAGCGCGGCGCCATGATCATGACCATCTGGCGGCCTTCGAGCATGGGCTCGGATTCCACCTTGGAAACGTCCAGCATCTCGGCCTTGACGCGCTCGAGCAGCTTGATGCCGAGGTCCTGGTGGGCCATTTCGCGGCCGCGGAAGCGCAGCGTGACCTTGACCTTGTCGCCTTCCTCGAAGAAGCGGCGCACGGCCTTCATCTTGACCCCGTAGTCGTGGTCGTCGATGCCGGGCCGGAGCTTGATCTCCTTGACCTCGACGGTCTTCTGCTTCTTGCGGGCCTCGGCGGCTTTTTTCTGCTCGTTGAACTTGTATTTGCCGTGGTCGAGGATCTTGCAGACGGGCGGGGCCGAGTTCGGCGCGATCTCGACGAGGTCCAGGCCTGCGTCTTCGGCCATCTTCAGGGCGTCCAGAAACTGGACGATGCCCTGGTTGGCGCCGGTCTCGTCGATCAGCTGCACTTCGCGAACGCCGCGGATGTCGCGATTGGCGCGGGGCCCATCCTTCTGCGGGACCGGAGCGGCTCTCATAGGTCTGCGAATGGCTTTAGTCTCCTCTGGGCCCGCCCCTTCCGGGCAGAACCGATCGGCCATAGGGGTCGGCGGCGGGCGTTGTTGACGGCAACGTGGGAAATTCGCAGAAAGCTCCGCGAAGTCAACTCACGGCTTGTGAATTCGTTTATCGATCCTTGGCCAGGAGCGCCGAATAGACGTCCAGCGTCTCCCGGACCATGCGGCTGAGGGAGAAATGGGCTTCTACGTGCGCGCGGGCGCGCGAGGCGAGCGCGTCGCGGGCGCTGGCGCCCAGCTGCAGCGCCTGCCCGACCGCATCCGCGAGCGCGGCCGCGTCGCCCGCCGGCACGCGCCAGCCCGTGCGGGCCGACGGCGGCGCCTGCGGGGGCGCGAGCACGGTCTCGGGCACCGCGCCCAGGTCCGACACGACCACGGGCGCGCCCATCGCCTGCGCCTCCACGGCCGAGCGCCCGAACGCCTCCGGCTCCGTGGACGGGACCGTGACCACGGACGCGGCCATGAACGCCGCGGGCATGTCGGCGCAATGGCCCGCGCGGTACACCACGCCCCCGAGCCCGAGCCTGGCCGTGAGCGCGTCGAGCTCCTTCACGTACCCGTCGCGCCCTTGCGGGTCGCCGGCCAGCACGATCGCGAGGTCGCGCACGCCGCGGTCCACCAGCATCTTGGCGGCCTCGATCAGCACCTTCTGGCCCTTCCAGCCGGTGAGGCGGGCGGCCAGGAGCACGACGCGCTGGTGCGGCTCCACGCCCCACTGCTTGCGCAGCGCCTCGACGCGCTCGGGCTCGACCGCATGCGGCGCGTAGGCGCGCAGGTCCGTGCCGCGGTGGATCACGCGGACGCGCTCGCGCGCGAAGGGGTGCATGCGGCCGATCAGGTCCGCGGTGTAGTGCGAGTTCGCGATCACGGCGTCTCCGCGCGCCATGACGGAATTGTAGAGCACCTTGACGGCGGACTTGCCCGAGTAGCTGCCCGCATAGGTGGTGACGAAGGGCAGGCGCAGCGCCCGGCTGGCCGCGAGCGCGCTCCAGGCCGGCGCCCGCGAGCGGGCATGGACGATGTCGACGCCCTCGTCGAGGCAGATGGCCCTGAGACGGCGGGCGTTGGAGAGCATCGCGAGCGGGTTCTTGGTCCGGGCCGGAAACGGGATCCAGATCCCGCCCTTGGCCTGCAGCTCGGCGACCAGCCGGCCGCCCTCGGTGGCGACCAGCGCGCGCGCGCCAGCGGCCGCCAGCGCCTCGGCGACATCCACGGTGGTGCGCTCGACGCCGCCGGCCTCCAGGTCCGGAACGACCTGCAGGACGGTGCGTCCGGCCAGATCGGACAGGCCGCGGCCCACAAAGGCCGTGGTGGGACCCTGTCGCATCAGACGCGCCTCCGGTAATGATCGCGGGCGCCGGAAAACCGGCCATATGTCGAAAAGCTCAGGCGATTCGCCGCGACGCGTTGCATGCCAAGAGGTTTACGGTGAGCGCAGTCAACACGCAATTTGCCCCTCCGGAATTCCTGAAGTTGGACGTGGACGACGGCCCCCGCCGCATCGCGTATCGGCTTCGGGCCGGCGCAGGGCCGACGGTGGTGTGGATGGGCGGATTCCGATCCGACATGCTGGCCACCAAGGCGGCTACGCTGGACGCGTGGGCGGCCGAAAAAGGGCGCAGCTTCCTGCGCTTCGACTATTCGGGCCACGGCGAATCCGACGGCCGTTTCGAGGACGCCACGATCTCGCGCTGGCTCGGCGAAAGCCTTGCGATCATCCGCGACAAGGCCGGCCCCAAGCCCATCCTGGTGGGCTCCTCCATGGGCGGCTGGCTGGCGCTCCTGGCCGCCCGCGCGCTGAAGGCCGAAAACCTCGGCCTATCCGGGCTCGTGTTGATCGCGCCCGCCGTGGACTTCACGCAGGCGCTGATGTGGGTTCGCTTCCCCGCTAAGGTGAAGCGCGAGATCACCGACAAGGGCGTCTGGATGCGCCAGTCGGAGTACGCGCCGGACCCCTACCCGATCACCCGGGCGCTGATCGAGGATGGACGGCTTCATCTCATGCTGGATGGCCCGCCGATCATGACCGGCTGCCCGGTGCACATCCTCCAGGGCATGCGCGACCCCGACGTGCCGTGGAAACACGCCATGCGGCTCGTGGAGCACATGCCGGGCGACGATGTGGTGACGACGCTGATCAAGGACGGTGACCACCGCCTGTCCCGGCCCGAGGACCTGGCCAGGCTGGTGAGCGCGATCGAGGGGATCGGGTGAGCAGTTCAGAGTGACGGAGCGCAACTCTCTCCCGCGCAGCGGGGGAGATGTCGGCGCCAGCCGACAGAGCGGGTCGCGGTGCGCCGGAAATCGTTCAGAGACAAGCGCACGACCGCCCCTCCCTGCCCTCCCCCGCTTCGCGGGAGAGGGTTCCGGCTGCGGCCGCGCCGCGCCAGGGGAGGAACTTCGCTCTAGTGCACGCTCACGGGCGTGAGGTTGTTCTCCCACGCATTCGCGATCGCGGTGTTGCGGCTGTCAGTGACCATGATTGGCGTGCCGTCCGCGCCGAGCAGCGCGAAGAGGTCGAGGCCGGGCTGGATCTCGGGCGCCTGCGGAAACAGACGGTTGAGGTCGTCCGACTTGATGGCCCGCACATACGCGATCTCTCCGCCGCCCATGGCGGCCAGGATCTGCGGGGTGACGTTCAGGTCGAAAGTCTTGCTGGCGTTAGGCATCGCACCCTCCTTTGAGCGGAGCGAGTGGGGGAAAGCGTCTTTGCAGGCGTGGGATCAGTCCCGGCTCAGGATGTCGATCCGCCTGACGATGCGCTCGCATTCGGGGCGAACCAGATCGATGGAAAGCAAGCCGTTGGCGAGATCGGCGCCGCGGACTTCCAACCCGTCGGCCAGCAGGAAGGCCCGCTGGAACTGCCGCGCCGCGATGCCGCGGTGCAGGAACATCCTGTCCTTGTCGTCGGCCTGCCGGCCACGGATGACCAGCTGGTTCTCCTCCAGGGTAATTTCCAGATCGTCCCGGGTGAACCCCGCCACCGCGAGCGTGATCCGCAGCCGCTCCGGCATGTCGCCGTCGCGGTGGATGCGCTCGATGTTGTAGGGCGGGTATCCCTCCGAGGCGGCCTTGGCCACCCTGCTGAGAGCCCGTTCCACCTCGTCGAAGCCGAGCAGGAACGGTGATGACAAGGACGGTACGCGTGACATGAAGCCCTTTAGCGAAGGCGCTCCGGATCCGGGCCCGCTCATGCAGCACCCGGGCGGCCGAGGCCGCATCCGGAATATGTGCGCTGGCGGGGGTGGGTTCAAGGGTTGGATATGGTTGCCTTCCAGGCTCGTGCTGCCGGATTATGATCGTGTTGAGATTGCGCCGCACAGCCGAATGGCGTTCAGAAAGTTTGGATCACGATGCCCATCGCTTTTCCGGTGGCACGCCGCACTGTTCTTCTCTGCAATTACGGGGCCGGTGGATTCCGAGAGCCCGAAATGGTGAAGAAGCGCCCGGCGGTCGTTGTGTCACCGCGTCTGCCGAACCGTGACGGTCTTTGTGCCGTGGTCCCGCTATCCGGTTCTGAACCTCGCCGCTCTGTTCCATACATCGTCCGCCTGGAACTGGACGACGACCTGCCGTCTCCCTTTCCGCAGCGTGTCTGGTGGGCAAAATGCGACATGGTAGCGACTGTCAGCTTTACACGGCTGGACTTGTTCAGAACGGAGCGCGATCAATCAGGTCGACGACGTTACATTCAGCCAAAACTGCCCTCAGCACAGTTCGAATTGGTGATGAAGGGAACGCTGAATGGACTCGGCCTGGGTCACTTGACATTGTTCGCGCCCGAACCACATTGGTGATGATTGCTCGCGGCCTCGGCCGTTGAGCCTCAAGACCCCGCAAGGGGCGGACCCCGCCACGGCGATAACAAGCCCGGCGGGGTTTTCTTTAGGTGAAGGCGCTCCGCCACGCCTCTCTCTCGACAACCCGCGCCCTCCCGTGGCAAACACCCGCGTCCGCGCAGGGGGCTCCAAAGGGGCCTCTCCGGCGCCTGAGGTGTTTGCCCATGTCCGATCTTTCCGCCCTTGAATCCGAGATTGCGGCCGCGGCGGCCCAGGCCGGCGACGAAGCCGCGCTCGAGGCTGTGCGCGTCGGCGCGCTCGGCAAGAAGGGCTCCGTGTCCGAACTGCTGAAGACGCTGGGGGCGATGAGCCCGGACGAGCGCAAGGAGAAGGGCCCGCTGATCAACGGCCTGCGCGACCGCGTCACGGCGCTGATCTCCGAGCGCCGCACGGCGCTGAAGGACGCGGCGCTGGATGCGCGCCTCGCGGCCGAGCGGGTGGACGTCACGCTGCCGTCGCCCGAGAGCGCGCTTGGCCGGGGCCGCGTGCACCCGATCAGCCAGGTGATCGACGAGCTCACCACCATCTTCGGCGACATGGGTTTCGCGGTCGCGGAGGGGCCGGACATCGAAACCGATTTCCTGAACTTCACGGCCCTCAACTTCCCGGTCGGCCACCCGGCGCGGGAGATGCACGACACGTTCTTCTTCAACCCGGACGCCAACGGCGAGCGCAAGCTGCTGCGCACCCACACGAGCCCCGTGCAGGTGCGCACCATGATGAGCCAGAAGCCGCCGATCCGGGTGATCATCCCGGGGCGCACCTATCGGTGCGACAGCGACCAGACGCATACGCCCATGTTCCACCAGGTCGAGGGCCTGGTGATCGACAAGGGCTCCCACATGGGCCACCTGAAGTGGATCCTGGAGGAGTTCTGCAGGAGCTTCTTCGAGGTCGACAACGTGAAGATGCGGTTCCGGCCGTCGTTCTTCCCGTTCACGGAGCCGTCCGCCGAGGTCGACATCCAGTGCTCCCGCAAGGGCGGCGAGATCCGCTTCGGCGAGGGCGACGACTGGCTGGAGATCCTGGGCTGCGGCATGGTGCACCCCAACGTGATCCGCAATTGCGGGCTCGATCCGGACGAGTACCAGGGCTTCGCGTGGGGCATGGGCATCGACCGCATCGCGATGCTGAAATACGGCATGCCGGACCTGCGCGCCTTTTTCGACGCCGACGTCCGCTGGCTCAGCCACTACGGCTTCCGCCCCCTCGACATGCCGTCCCTGACGGCCGGCCTGAGCGTTTGAGGACTGACCGATGAAGCTCACACTCTCCTGGCTCAAGGAGCACCTCGACACGGGCGCGAGCGTCGAGACGGTGGCCGAGACGCTCACAAAGGTCGGGCTCGAGGTCGAGGCGATCGAGGATCAGGCCAAGGTGCTGGCGCCATACACGATCGCGTATGTGGTCTCGGCCGAGCAGCACCCGAACGCGGACCGACTGCGGGTGTGCATGGTGGACACCGGCGCAGGCGAGCCCGTGCAGGTGGTGTGCGGCGCGCCGAATGCCCGGACGGGCATGAAATCGGTGTTCTCGCCGCCCGGCACGTTCATTCCCGGCAAGGGCATCACGCTGGGGGTCGGCACGATCCGGGGCGTCGAGAGCCGCGGCATGCTGTGCTCGGCCATGGAGCTCGGGCTCGGCGAGGACCATGACGGCATCATCGACCTGCCGGCTGACGCGCCGGTGGGCGTCGCCTATGCGGAGTGGGCCCATCTCGACGACCCGGTGATCGACTTCGCGGTGACGCCGAACCGGCCGGATGCGCTCGGCGTGCACGGCGTGGCGCGCGACCTCGCGGCCGCCAATCTCGGCCGCTTCATCGACAAGCCGGTGCAGACCGTGCCCGGCGCCTTCCCGTGCCCCACGCGCGTGCGGCTCGACTTTGCCGCCGATGACGCCAGGCTCTGCCCGGCCTTCGCGCTGCGCCTCGTGCGCGGGGTGAAAAACGGCCAGAGCCCCGAGTGGATGCAGCGCCGGCTCAAGGCGATCGGGCTGCGCCCCATCAACGCGCTGGTCGACATCACCAACTACATGACGTTCGACCAGAACCGGCCGCTGCACGTATTCGACCTCGCCAAGGTGAAGGGCGACCTCGTTGTGCGCCGCGCCCAGGACGGCGAAGAGGTGCTGGCGCTCGATGGCCGCACCTACCGCCTCGACGCCGGCATGGTGGTGATCGCGGACGACAATGGCGTCGAGAGCATCGCGGGCGTGATGGGCGGCGAGCACTCCGGCTGCGACGAGAACACCACGGACGTGCTGATCGAGTCGGCGCTGTGGGACCCGCTCAACATCGCCACCACGGGCCGCAAGCTCGGCGTCAACACGGACGCGCGCTACCGCTTCGAGCGTGGCGTCGATCCGGCCTTCTGCCTGCCGGGCCTCGAGATGGCGACCCGGATGGTGCTGGACCTGTGCGGCGGCGAGGCGTCGGCGGTCGAGCTCGCGGGCGAGATCCCGGCCTCCGACAAGCTGATCGACTTCCCCTATTCGGAAGTGCAGCGCCTTACCGGGCTGGAGCTGCCGGTTCCCGAGATGAAGGTGATCCTGCGCGAACTCGGCTTCTGGGTGTCGGGCTCGGACCGCTACGTGAAGGTGGCGGTGCCGTCCTGGCGGCCGGACGTGGAAGGCAAGGCCGACATCGTCGAGGAGATCGTGCGCATCGCCGGGCTCGACAGGGTGCTGTCGACGCCGTTCCCGCGCGAAGAGGCGATCGTCGCCAAGCCGGTGCTGACGCTGATCCAGAAGCGCACGCGCACGGCCAAGCGCGCGCTTGCGGCGCGCGGCATGGTGGAGGCCGTGACGTGGTCGTTCATCGGCAAGAGCGAGGCCGAGCGCTTCGGCGGCGGGCAGCCGGAGCTGGCGCTCGCCAACCCGATCGCGGCCGAACTCTCCGACATGCGCCCGAGCCTGCTGCCGGGGCTGCTCAAGGCCAGCCAGCGCAACGCCGACCGGGGCTTCGCCGACATGGCGCTGTTCGAGGTCGGGCAGGTGTTCCGCGGCGACAAGCCCGAGGACCAGAAGATCGCGGCTTCGGGCGTGCGGCGGGGATTGGCGCGCGCCGAGGCTGCCGGCCGGCACTGGACGGGCGCGAAGGCGGCCGACCTGTTCGACGCCAAGGCGGACGCCATGGCGGTGCTGGAGACGCTGGGCGTGCCCACGGGCGGGCTGCAGATCGTGGCGGGCGGGCCGGCGTGGTTCCACCCGGGCCGGTCGGCGACGCTGCAATTCGGCCCCAAGATGGTGGTCGGCTGGTTCGGCGAGTTGCATCCGCGCGCCCTGGAGGCGCTGGACGTCAAGGGCCCGGCGGTGGGTTTCGAGCTCATCCTCGACATGCTGCCGCCGCCCAAGGCCAAGCCCACCAAGGTGAAGCCGAAGCTGACGCTGTCGGACTTTCAGCCGATCGCGCGCGACTTCGCGTTCGTGGTGGATAGGGCGGTGGCGGCCGGCGACCTCGTCAAGGCGGCGCAGACGGCGGAGCGGCAGCTGATCACGGCCGTGGACGTGTTCGACGTCTATGAGGGCCCGGGCGTGCCGGAGGGCAAGAAGTCGGTCGCGCTCGCGGTGACGCTGCAGCCCACCGAGAAAACGCTCACGGATGTCGAGATCGACGCCGTGGCGGCCCGGATCGTGGCCGAGGTGCAGAAGAAGAGCGGCGCGACGCTGCGGGGCTGACCGGCGCGCGGGCGGGGTGGGCGCGTTGGCGCCCGCCCGCCTCAGCTGTCCATCTTCAGGGCGGCGATGAAGGCTTCTTGCGGGATCTCGACGCGGCCGAACTGGCGCATGCGCTTCTTGCCCTCTTTTTGCTTGTCGAGGAGCTTGCGCTTGCGGGAGACGTCGCCGCCGTAGCACTTGGCGGTGACGTCCTTGCGCAGGGCCGAGATGGTTTCGCGGGCGATGATCTTGCCGCCGATGGCCGCCTGGATCGGGATCTGGAACAAGTGCTGCGGGATCAGCTCCTTGAGCTTCTCGCACATGGCGCGGCCGCGCATCTCGGCGCGAGTGCGGTGCACAAGCATGGAGAGCGCGTCCACCGGCTCGGCGTTGACGAGGATCGACATCTTCACGAGGTCGCCGGCCTTGTAGTCGGTGATGTTGTAGTCGAAGGACGCGTAACCTTTCGAGATCGACTTGAGGCGATCGTAGAAGTCGAACACGACCTCGTTCAGCGGCAGGTCGTAGATCACCATGGCGCGCTTGCCGACATAGTTCAGGTCGACCTGCGTGCCGCGCCGGTCCTGGCAGAGCTTGAGGATGCTGCCGAGATACTCGTCCGGCGTCAGGATGGTGGCGCGGATCCAGGGCTCCTGGATCTCCTCGATCTTCATGATGTCCGGCATGTCGGCCGGGTTGTGCAACTCGACGTGCTCGCCGTCGCGCAAAGCGAGCTTGTAGATCACCGAGGGCGCGGTGGCGATGAGGTCGAGGTTGAACTCGCGCTCCAGCCGCTCCTGGATGATTTCGAGATGCAGCAGGCCGAGGAAGCCGCAGCGGAAGCCGAAGCCGAGCGCGGCGGAGCTTTCCATCTCGTAGGAGAAGCTGGCGTCGTTGAGGCGCAGGCGGCCCATGGCGGCGCGCAGGTCCTCGAAGTCGGCCGCGTCCACCGGGAAGAGGCCGCAGAACACCACCGGCTGGGCCGGCTTGAAGCCCGGCAGGGCCGAGGCGGTCTGGCGGCGCGTCTCCGTGATGGTGTCGCCCACGCGGGTGTCGGCGACCTGCTTGATCTGGGCCGTGATGAAGCCGATCTCGCCGGGACCGAGCTCGGCCTGGTCGGTCATCTTTGGCTTGAACACGCCGATGCGGTCCACCGAATAGCGGGCGGCCGCGCCCATCATGGTGATGTCCGCGCCCTTCTTGAGCACGCCGTCGATGACGCGCACCAGCACGACCACGCCCAGATAGGCGTCGTACCAGCTGTCCACCAGCAGAGCCTTGAGCGGCGCGGTCTCGTCGCCCTTCGGGGGCGGCAGCTTGGTGACGATGGCCTCCAGCACGAGGTCGATGCCAAGCCCGGTCTTGGCCGAGATCGGCACCGCGTCGGAGGCGTCGAGGCCGATGACCTCCTCGATCTGCGCCTTGATGCGGTCGGGCTCGGCGGCGGGCAGGTCGATCTTGTTGAGGACGGGCACGATCTCGTGGTTGGCGTCCAGCGCGTGGTAGACGTTGGCGAGCGTCTGCGCCTCGACGCCCTGCGAGGCGTCCACGACTAGCAGCGAGCCCTCGCAGGCGGCCAGCGAGCGGCTGACCTCATAGGCAAAATCGACGTGGCCGGGCGTGTCCATGAGGTTCAGGATGTAGGTCTTGCCATCCTTGGCCTTGTAGTCGAGCCGCACCGTCTGGGCCTTGATGGTGATGCCCCGCTCGCGCTCGATGTCCATGCTGTCGAGCACCTGCTCGACCATCTCGCGTTCCTGCAACCCGCCGGTGGACTGGATCAGCCGGTCGGCCAGGGTCGACTTGCCGTGGTCGATGTGGGCCACGATCGAGAAGTTGCGGATGTTGGAGATGGGGTGCTCGCTCATCGCGCCGGAATAGCAGCCGGGCGTTGGATTTCCAAGCGACACGGCGGCGCGGGGCGCTTGATTCGAAGCGCCGGCCCGGCGAACCTGCGGCGGTCACGCTTCCGGAGCCGCCATGACGGTCACGACCCGCATCCTCGATCCCGCCGCCGCCCGCGACGCCCTGCCGGCGCTGGTCGATATCCTGGTCGGCTGCGTGAAGGGCGGGGCCTCGGTCGGCTTCATGAACCCGTTCGGGCCGGAGGACGCGCGGGCTTGGTGGCGTGGCGTGGTCGACGACCTCGCGGCCGGGCGCCTCGCGCTCGTGGCGGCTGAGATCGACGGCCGGGTGGTCGGAACCGCGCAGCTGCATCCCTGCGCCAAGCCGAACCAGCCGCACCGGGGCGATGTCGCGAAGGTGCTGGTGCATCCGGGCGCGCGGCGCCGCGGCGTGGCCGAGGCCCTGATGGCGACGGTCGACGCCGAGGCGCGCCGGCGCGGCCTCACGCTGCTCACCCTTGACACAGTGACGGGCTCGGCCGCCTCCTCGCTGTACCGCAAGGCGGGCTGGACGGTGGTCGGCGACATTCCGGACTACGCGCTGTGGCCGGACGGGGGCCTGTGCTCCACGACGGTGTTCTTCAAGCGGCTGTGAGGCGCACATGCAGGTCACGATCCGCGACGCGACTGAAGACGACCTGCCGGCCATGCTGGAGATCTACAACGACGCCGTGCTGAACACGACGGCGGTGTGGACCATCCACACGGCGGACCTCGAGAACCGCCGCGCGCTGATGCGCGAGCGCAAGGCCAAGGGCTACCCGGTGCTGGTCGCCACGCTGGGCGACATGCTGCTCGGCTATGCGAGCTTCGGCGATTTCCGCCCGTGGGACGGCTACGCCCACACGGTGGAGCACTCGATCTACGTGCACCAGCACCACCACGGCAAAGGCGTCGGCAAGGCCATGATGCCGCCCCTGATCGCGGCCGCGCGGGCGCTCGGCAAGCACGTGATGGTGGCCGGGATCGACGCGTCGAACACGTCCTCGCTGCAGTTCCATAAGCGCTTCGGCTTCAACGAGGTTGGGCGCATGCGCGAGGTGGGGTGGAAGTTCGACCGCTGGCTCGACCTCGTGCTGCTGCAGAAGATGCTGGACTGAAGACGCTAGCCTGGGCACGTCCGGCGGCCTCGCGGCAGCCATGCGGCCAAGCCTCTGGCGTGGATCGCGCCCGTTCGGCAAGGTGATCGCGGCGGCGTCCGCCTCCCTGCCTGCGGAACCTCCGCCTTGACCCCCATCGTTTTCGCCGCCGCCCTCCTGAGCGCCTTTCTGCATGCGGCCTGGAACGCGGCGGCGCGGAGCCGCCCCGAGCCCGGGCTGGCGCTCGCCGCCGTGGTGATCACGGCTGGCTTCTTGATGCTGCCTGGCGTGCTGTGGCTCGGCCTGCCGCCCCCGCGGGCGCTGATGTGGCTGGGGCTCGGCACGGCCTTCAACCTCGTCACCATGCGGGCCATGATGGCCACCTTCCGGCGCCTGCCCTTCGCGCTCGGCTACCCGCTGGTGCGCGGCGTCGCGCCGCTCGGCGTTACGCTGATCGGCTGGCTCGCGGTGGGCGAGCGCGTCACCCCCATCACGTTCGTGGGCATCGTCGCGATCTCGCTGGGCGTGCTGCTGCTGGCCTTGTCGGCGCGACGAGGCGAGCGCCTCGACAAGGTCGGAATCGGGCTCGCGATGCTGGCCGGGCTCGCCAACGCGCTGTTCGTGGTCACGGACGCGCAAGGCGTGCGGATCGCGGGCGATCCCATCCAGTATGGCTGCGCGGTGTCCGTCGCCAACGCGATCACGATGGCGGCGCTGCTCACGATCGAGGGGCCGGGCGTGCGGCGCGCCTACAAGGGCAATCTCGGCTTCAGCAGTCTGGCCTGCCTGATGTCGAACGGCTCCTACCTGCTGGTGCTCTACGGCTTCACGCACGGGCCCGTCGGCGCCGTCGCGGCGCTGCGCGAACTCTCGATTTTCTTCGGCGTGCTGATCGCGGCCGTGGGGCTGAAGGAGCCGGTTGGTTGGCTGCGCTGGACCGCCGCCCTGGTGGCGCTAGCCGGCGTAGCGGTGATCCGGCTGGGGTAGCGACAGCGTACCGCCGCTGGTATGATCCAGTCATACCGCCGGAGAAAGCGATGCCAGCACCTGAGAAACGCACCTTCAGTCTTCCCGTCGAGCATGCCGCGTTCATCGACGAGAAAGTCGCGTCTGGAGATTACGCATCCGCTAGCGAAGTTGTACGGGCGGGCCTTCGCGCGTTGAAAGAGCGCGACGACGCCGTGGAGCGCTGGCTCCGGGAAGATGTGGCGGCAACCTACGACGCCATTCAGGCTGACCCAACCCGCGGCGTACCGGTTCGCGAGGCCTTCGCCATTTTGAGATCCCGGCGGACGCCGAAGGGGTGAAGCGGCGCGAAGTCGTTCTTGCGCCAGAGGCGATCGATGATCTGGGCGCACTGTTTGACTGGATCGCAAGCGCAGCTGGCGAGGTCGTTGCGCGCGGCTATATCGACCGTATCGAGCGTTATTGTTTCAACTTCGACATGGCGGGAGAGCGCGGTTTAGCGCGCGATGACATTCGGCCGGGATTGCGCATCATTGGCTTTGAGCGCCGCATAACGCTGGCTTTCTCTGTCGGACCGGAGACCGTGACGATCTTGCGAGTATTCTACGGCGGGCAGGATTGGACGTCGGCTCTGACGTGAACGCTACCGCCCCTCCAGCAGCCTGCTCACAACCCGCGCCGTGTAGTCGACCATCGGGACGATCCGCCCATAATTGAGCCGCGTCGGGCCGATCACGCCCACGACGCCGACGATCTTCTGCGAGGCGTCTCGGAACGGGGCCGCGATGAGGGACGAGCCGGACAGCGAAAAAAGTTTGTTCTCCGAGCCGATGAAGATCCGCACGCCCTCGCCCTGCTCGGCGCGGGCCAGGAGCTCGATGACCTCCTTCTTGGTTTCGAGATCCTCGAACAGGAGGCGGATACGCTCCAGGTCCTCCATGGCGCGGAGGTCTTCCAGGAGGTTGGCCTGACCGCGCACGATGAGCTGGCGGTCGTCGCCCCGGCCGCCCCAGCTTGCGAGGCCGCTCTCCACCAGGCGGGCGGTGAGCGAATCGAGCTCGGATTCGGCGCGGGTGCGCTCGTTCTCGACTTCGCTGACGAGCTCGCCGAGCGTGCGGTCGCGGATGCGGGCCGACAGATAGTTCGAGGCTTCCACCAGCGCGCTGGCCGGCAGGCCGGGCGGCAGGTCAACGATGCGGTTTTCCACCGCGCCGTCGTCGCTGACCAGCACCACGAGGGCGCGGGCGGGGTCGAGGCGGACGAATTCGAGATGCTTGAGGCGGGCGGTCGCCTTGCTGGTCGCCACCACGCCGGCGCCGCGCGACAGGCCGGACAGCAGCGACGAGGCTTCTGCCAAAATTGCGTCGGTGTTCTTTTGCTGGCCGGAGGCGCGCACCTCCGCTTCGATCCGCGAGCGATCCTCGGTGGTGACGTCGCCGACCTGCAGCAGGGCGTCTACGAAGAAGCGCAGGCCCGCCTCTGTGGGCAGGCGCCCGGCGCTGGTGTGCGGAGCGAATAGGAGGCCGGCCATCTCGAGGTCGGACATCACGTTGCGGATGGACGCCGGCGACAACGCCATGGGGAGAATGCGCGAGAGATTGCGCGAACCCACCGGTTCGCCGGTCGCCAGATAGCTTTCCACGATCCGGCGGAAGATCTCGCGCGATCGGTCGTTCAGGTCCAAGAGCGCCCGGCTGGTCGGCTGCGCCACTGTGCTCACATCCTCGACTTGGCCCCGCCATCGCGAGGACCGTTCTTATTGTTGGGCGTTCGGCAGGCTGCAATCAAGGCTCTGCGACGCTTGAGCAGCGCCGGGCGGGCGCTTTGGGCGGGGAAACCGACGGCCGGCCCGCCTTGCTCTCCTGCCCGGCGGGGCCTAGAACGCCCGCAACCTTCGTTTCAATAGACAGGATGCCCTCATGCGACCCTCCCGCCGCGCGCCCGACGAGCTGCGCAAAGTGAGCCTGGAGCGCGGCGTGGCCCGCTACGCCGAGGGCTCGTGCCTGGTGAAGTTCGGCGAAACGCATGTGCTGTGCACGGCCTCGCTGGAAGAGCGCGCCCCGCCATGGCTGCGCAACACCGGCAAGGGCTGGGTGACGGCCGAATACTCCATGCTGCCGCGCGCCACGCATGAGCGCACGCGCCGCGAGGTGACGTCCGGCAAGCCTTCCGGCCGCACGCAGGAAATCCAGCGCCTGATCGGGCGTTCGCTGCGCTCCGTCGTGGACCTGACCTCGATCGGCGAAAAGCAGATCGTGATCGATTGCGACGTGATCCAGGCCGATGGCGGCACCCGCACAGCCGCGATCACGGGCGGCTGGGTGGCGCTGCACGACTGCATCCAGTGGATGCGCGGCCGCTCCATGCTGACCGGCAATCCGCTTAAGGATCACGTCGCGGCGGTGTCGTGCGGCATCACCAGGGGCGCGCCGGTGCTCGACCTCGACTACGCCGAGGACAACGGAGCCGAGACCGACGCCAATTTCGTGATGACCGGAACCGGCGGCCTCGTCGAAATCCAGGGCACGGCCGAGGGCAAGCCGTTCTCGGAGGAAGAGTTCCTGACGCTCATGCGGCTCGCCAAGCAGGGCGTCGCGCAGCTGGTCGAGCTCCAGAAGCTCGCCGTGATGTAGGGAGGCCGACATGGCCCGCAAGCTTTCCGGCACGGTGGTGATCGCCACCCACAACAAGGGCAAGCTGAAGGAAATGCAGGAGCTCCTCGCCCCGCATGGCCTCACGGCCGTGTCGGCCGGGGAGCTGGACCTGCCCGAGCCGGACGAAACCGGCTCGACGTTCGCCGAGAACGCCCGGATCAAGGCGCAGGCCGCCGCGATGGCGGCCAACCTGCCGGCCGTCGCGGATGACAGCGGCATCTGCGTGGCGGCCCTGGAGGGTGCGCCGGGCATCTATTCGGCGCGATGGGGCGGACCCGAGAAGGATTTCGGCGCCGCGATGCAGAAGGTCGAGGCTGGCTTGCGCGAGCGCGACGCCTTCGAGCCGGACCAGCGCCACGCCTGGTTCATCTCGGCGCTCTGCATCGCCTGGCCCGACGGCCATGTGGAAGAGTTCGAGGGCCGGGTCGACGGCACGCTGGTCTGGCCGCCGCGCGGCACGGCCGGGTTCGGCTACGACCCGATGTTTTTGCCGGACGGCCACAGCCGCACATTCGGCGAGATGTCGGCCGAGGAAAAGCACGGCCTGCCGCCGCACGGGCTCGGCCTGTCGCACCGGGCGCGAGCCTTCATCCTGCTGGAGCAGGCCTGCCTGGCCTGAGCAGGCCAGGCCTTCCAATCCGGTCGCCTTTTTGCAGCCGGGATCCGGTCCAGCTTGCGCCGCAACGCACCGGCTTATTCAGGTTGTCGCTGAATGAGGCCGCCCCGATGAACGATTCCAAGCACCTGCTCGCCGCCACCGCATCCTTTGTCCGCACGGCGTCCGGCCAGATCGTCACGTCCGTTGCGGCAGCCCTGTGCGTCGCCGCGATCACGAACGCCGTCGTGGGAAAGCCGCAGCCCGTGCAGCCGCCCGCGATCGTTCTGGTCGCGCCGTCCACGCCCAGCGCAGCGCCGGTCGAAACTGCCGGGCGGGTCGCGGCTGCTCCCCAGGCGGCGTCGTTCACGATCACGGGCGCATTTCCGATGCAGGCCGAGCTGGCGCACGGTTTTCCGATGGACGGCGACCCCGGCTTCCAGACATCCCTCTCGCGGCCCTTCGCGGCCCTGGCTGGCGGCGCCTGGGCCGAGCCTCGGCTGAGCTACACCGTGATGGCGGCCGACGAGCCCGCGCCCGCGCCCCGCCGCAAGGTCCAGGCTGTCGCGACCGCCAAGCCGGCCCGGCCCGCCCCCGTCGTGGTGGCGGCCGTCGCGGAGCCGCCGGCCGCGCAGGGCGCAGCCGCCGAACAGGCCGATCATGACGGCCCGCGCATCTTCGGTTTCCGCACCCCCAAGCTGCTGCCCAGCATGGGCGACGTCGTAGGCGGCGTCACGGCCGCGGCCTCGTCCCTGACCCGGCTGGCGCGCTTCGACTGACGACGCGACCCAATCCCGCCGCTTGAATGAAAAAACCCGCCCGGATCGCTCCGGGCGGGTTTTCGTATGAGCTCAGAGGCCGACCGGGCCGAGGCCCGATCGGCGGGGCGATTACTCGCCCTTGTTGGCGCGCTTGAGGGCGGCGCCCAGGATGTCGCCGAGCGAAGCGCCGGCGTCAGCCGAGCCGTACTGCGCGATGGCTTCCTTCTCTTCGGCCATCTCGAGCGCCTTGATCGAGACCTGCACCTTGCGCGACTTGCGGTCGAACATGGTGACGCGGGCGTCGATCTTCTCGCCGGGGGCGAAACGCTCGGGACGCTGGTCCTGGCGCTCGCGGGCGAGCTCGTTGCGCTTGATGAAGGCCGTCAGGTCGGTGCCGACAATCTTGACCTCGAGGCCGGACTCCTTGACCTCGGTGATCTCGCAGGTCACGACCGCGCCCTTCTTGACGTCGCCAGCCGCAGCCGCATCCGCGAAGGGATCGCCGCCGAGCTGCTTGATGCCAAGCGAGATGCGCTCCTTCTCGACGTCGACGTCGAGGACCTGCGCCTTGACGATGTCGCCCTTCTTGAACTCCTCGATGACCTGCTCGCCAGGGCGATTCCAGTCGAGGTCGGACAGATGGACCATGCCGTCGACGTCGCCGTCCAGGCCGATGAACAGGCCGAACTCGGTCTTGTTCTTGACCTCGCCCTCGACCACGGTCCCGGAGGGGTTCTTCTCGGCGAAGGCCTCCCAGGGGTTCTGCAGGGTCTGCTTGAGGCCCAGCGAGATGCGGCGCTTGACGGGATCGACCTCGAGGATCTGCACTTCCACTTCCTGCGAGGTGGAGACGATCTTGCCGGGGTGGACGTTCTTCTTGGTCCACGACATCTCGGAGACGTGGATGAGGCCTTCGATGCCGGGCTCCAGCTCCACGAAGGCGCCGTAGTCCGTGATGTTGGTGACGCGGCCCGAGAACTTGGCGTTGACCGGGTACTTGGCCTCGATGCCCTCCCACGGATCAGCAAGCAGCTGCTTGATGCCGAGAGAGATGCGGTGCGTCTCATGGTTGATCTTGATGATCTTGACCTTGAGCTGCTGGCCGATGGTTACGACCTCGGACGGGTGGTTCACGCGGCGCCAAGCCATGTCGGTGACATGCAGCAGGCCGTCAATGCCGCCGAGATCGACGAACGCGCCGTACTCGGTGATGTTCTTGACGACGCCGTCGACGGTCTGGCCTTCCTCGAGGTTCGCGACCAGCTCGGAACGAGCCTCGGCGCGGGTCTCTTCGAGGACGGTGCGGCGCGACACGACGATGTTGCCGCGGCGGCGATCCATCTTGAGGATCTGGAACGGCTGCGGCACGCCCATGAGCGGGGTGACGTCGCGGATCGGGCGGATGTCGACCTGCGAGCGCGGCAGGAACGCCACGGCGCCGTCGAGGTCGACCGTGTAGCCGCCCTTGACCTGGTTGAAGATCACGCCCGTGACCTTCTCGTTCTTCTCGTACGAGACTTCGAGCTTGACCCAGCTCTCCTCGCGGCGAGCCTTGTCGCGCGAGATGACGGCTTCGCCGAGCGCGTTCTCGATGCGGTCGAGATAGACCTCGACTTCGTCGCCGACCTCGAGGACGCCTTCGCGGCCGGGTCCGGTGAACTCGCGGAGGGCGACGCGGCCCTCGGTCTTCAGGCCGACGTCGATGACGGCCATGTCCTTCTCGATGGCGACGACCTTGCCCTTGACGACCGAACCCTCGAGGGCGTCGGCGGCGGAGAAGGACTCATCGAGCATCGACGCGAAATCTTCGCGCGACGGGTTTTTCAAGGCTGCGGACATATGTTCTCCTGGGGCCATGGAGGCCCGGCGCCGGTGGTTTGCGTTGCGATGCGCTCCGTCTCGCCGATGCCTCCGCGAGAGCGAAGGCCCCCGCCATGGGCGGGCCGGCGCGAACCGACGATCAGGAGCGTGGTTCATTTCGGCCAGGGAGCCGGGGGATATCGACACGCGGGGCGACACGACAAGAAGGGCGCGGTGGACGCGCCCTCTTCTCCGGAACCGGTTCCTCGACCCCTTCGGGCGTCAGTCCGGCTCCCGCCTCGCGGCCTCGACATGAGCGACGGCAGCCTGGAAGGCCTGCTCTATACCCAAATCGGTCGTATCGAGCAAGCGTGCGTCGGGGGCGGCCACGAGGGGCGCAGTTGTGCGGCCCGAATCACGCGCGTCTCGCTTGCGGATGTCAGCCAGCACGTCCTCGTAGGGCGTCGTGTCGCCCCGGCCGGCGAGCTCGCGGTGGCGCCGGCGGGCGCGCTCCTCGGCGGAGGCGGTGACGAAGATCTTCACCTGCGCGTCCGGGCAGATCACGGTGCCTATGTCGCGGCCGTCCAGCACCGCGCCTTCGGGGCGCGCCGCAAACTGGCGCTGCCAGGCCGTGAGCGCGGTGCGCACCGCCGGGATGGCGGCCACCACGGAGGCGGCCTCGCCCATCTCGCGGCCGCGGAGACGCGATTCGTCGAGGTGCGCGAGATCGAGCGACTGCGCGGCCCGCACCGCCAGGGCTTCATCGCCGAGCGGATCGTTGTGGTCCAGCAGCGTGCGGGCGACCGCGCGATAGAGGAGGCCCGTGTCCAGATGGGGCAGGCCGTAATGAACGGCCAGCCGCTTGGCGAGGGTGCCTTTGCCGGATGCGGCAGGGCCGTCGATCGCGATGATCATGGCGTCAGGCCGAGAACCGGGCGCCAAGGCCCTGCATCAGGCCCTCGAAGGCGGGGAAGCTGGTGGCGATCATGGTGCGGTCGTCCACCGTCACGGGCTGGCGCGATGCGAGGCCCATCACCAGGAAGCTCATCGCGATGCGGTGATCGAGGTGGGTGGCGACGGTCCCGCCGCCTTGCGCCTGCCCGGCGCCGCCGCGCACCAGGAGATCGTCGCCCACGATGCTGTGGTCCACGCCATTGGCCGCAAGGCCGTCCGCCACCGCCTGCAGTCGGTCGCTCTCCTTGACGCGGAGTTCCTGGAGGCCGCGCATGCGGGTCTCTCCGGTCGCGAAGGCGGCCGCGACGGCCAGCACCGGATATTCGTCGATCATCGAGGGGGCGCGGCCGGCCGGCACGTCGACGCCGGAAAGCGCCGAGTGGCGGACGCGCAGGTCGGCGACGTCCTCGCCGCCTTCCTGGCGACGGTCGAGCTCGACGATGTCGGCCCCCATCTCGCGCAGGGTGGTCAGGAGGCCGATGCGCAGCGGGTTCATCATCACGCCCTCGACGACGATGTCGGAGCCGGGCGTGATCAGCGCCGCCACGATCGGGAAGGCGGCGGAGGACGGATCGGCCGGCACCACCACGTGGGCGGCCTTAAGCTCGGGCCGGCCCTCCAGGACGATGCGGCGGCCATGCTCGCCTTCGGTCTCCACCGTGACGGTCGCGCCGAAGTAGCGCAGCATCTTCTCGGTGTGGTCCCGCGACGCCTCTGCCTCGATCACGGTGGTGCGGCCCGGCGCATTCAAGGCGGCGAGCAGAACCGCCGACTTGATCTGCGCGGACGCGACCGGCGTGCGGTACTCGATCGGAAGCGGATCCTGCGCGCCCTTCAGCGTGATCGGGCAACGGCCGCCCTCGGCCTCCGACACCACCACCGCGCCCATGCGGGTCAGCGGATCCAGAATGCGGCGCATGGGGCGCTTGCGCAGCGAGGCGTCGCCATCGAACGTCGCCGTGATCCCGGCGCCTCCGACGACGCCCATCATCAGGCGCGATCCGGTGCCGGCGTTGCCGAAGTCGAGCACGCCGGCGGGCTCCCGCAGGCCGCCGACGCCAACGCCCTGGATGCGCCACGCGCCCTCGCCCGTGCGTTCGATCGTGGCTCCAAGTGCGCGGCACGCCTCGGCGGTGCGCAGCACGTCCTCGCCCTCGAGCAGGCCCTCGACGGTGGTTTCGCCGACCGCGAGCAGGCCGAAGATCATGGCCCGGTGCGAGATCGACTTGTCGCCCGGCGCGCGAACGCGGCCGCGCAGGCTCGCGCCGGGGCTCGCCGTGAGCGGCTGCGGGGCGCCGTGATGGGCCTCTGAGGCGGGCGAGCTGGACACCGTCGATCTCTCCGGGTGCGGGTTCCGAAAGGCTGGCCGCACCTAGCACAGGCGCACGGCGCCGTCACGCGGCGGGACCTCAAGCCAGGCAAGGACGAGCGACACGTTGACAGCCGGGGAACGGGCGACTAACCGAAGCCATCCCTTTTTCCCTGACAAGGCTGGTCCCAGTGGCGAAACCGGAACTCGGCACCAAGCGCCAATGCCAGAGCTGCGGCGCGAAATTCTACGATCTCGGCAAGGATCCGATCGTCTGCCCGAAATGCGGAACCACCTATACGGCGGCCGCGATCGCGCCGCCGACGCGGGGACGCGCGGCCGAGGTCGCCAATCGTGACGACGACGAGGAGACCGAAGAGGCCGGCGCCGGCCCCGAGCTCGTGTCCCTTGATGAAGTTGAGGCGGAGGAGAGCGGCAAGGAGCTGCCGACCGACGACGACGTCGAGATCGAGGACGACATCGCCGAAGACGACGACACCTTCCTGGAAGAGGAAGAGGCCGGCGACGATGACGTGGCCGACCTGATCGACGGCGAAATAGAAGACGACGAAGAGGCTTGATCCGATCGGCGAGGGCGGCTATAGACCCCCTCGCCGACGCAAGACGGCGACGCACCGGGGGGCCCCAACCCCCTGGTTTCGGTGAGTGGGGCCATAGCTCAGCTGGGAGAGCGCTTGAATGGCATTCAAGAGGTCGGCGGTTCGATCCCGCCTGGCTCCACCAACCGGAACTTTCCCGCCATCCGAGGCGGCGAGCTGCTAAACGCGCACTAATCCGACAATTTGTCTGCTTGCCTGAACGCCGTCGCGATTTTGACGGCGTTTTCGTGTGTTTTGCGCTCGCACGGCTGGATCTTGTGTTTTGTCGTTTAACACCCGTGTTTAAGTTAAAAAATGCATTCTGTTTACCCCATTGTCAGAAATGTCCCCTAACGGTTGTCAATACCAACCCCTAATTGTGCAACGCAGTTACGCGTACCGGGGGTGGCAAGGGGGATCGAGTCATGGCTTCTGGGCGAACAATCACGCGGTGGCTCCTGCTCGCGGGAGCAGGTCTGGGCACGATGGGGCTGGCATGGCTGGCCGCAAGCGCGAACCCGGCGCTGGGCCTCGGCGTCGGCGCCGTCTCGCTCGGATTCGTTCTGGCCGCCGCCGTCCACCTGGTCTGGGCCGAACCGGCCCTGGTGGTGACGACTGATGCTGAACGGGACGCTCAAACGGAGCTGACGCGCCTGCGGGCGGCGATCGACAGTTCGCCCACCAACGTAATGATGGCCGACGAGAATCATCGCATCGTCTACGCCAACGAATCAGTTCGCCGGCTCTTTGCCGAGCACGTCACGGATTTCAGGCAGGCCCTGCCGCGCTTCGACCCGAACGGGATCATCGGCGAATCGATGGGGATCTTCCATCGGAACCCGGCCCATCAGGAGCGCATGGTGTCCGGCCTCACGGCCCCGCACGTCGCACGGGTCAAGGTTGGCCGGCGAACCTTCGATCTCGTCGTGTCTCCCATCCTGGCCAAGGGTCAACGCCACGGAGCCATGCTGGAATGGCGGGACGTGACCGCCGAGGTCGGCGCCCAGGACGAGATCGCCGCCGTGGCGGCGGGCGCGCAAGCGGGCGACTTCACGCACAGGCTGAGCGTGGACGGAAAAACGGGCTTCATCCGCCGCATCGCCGAGAGCATGAACGGCCTGTGCCAATCGATTGATTCGGCCACGTCCGAACTCGCCGCAAGCCTACAGTCGCTGGCGCAGGGGGACCTCACCCGGACGATCAGGACGCAGCATCAGGGGCGTCTCGGAGAACTGAGCGAAGCCTTCAACGACACCGTGGCGCGACTGGCCGAGACGGTGGCGACCATCCAGGGCACGGCCGCGGATGTCGGCCAGGCCGCCCGTGAGATCAACAGCGGCGCCGATGACCTGTCCGGCCGCACGGAGCAGCAGGCTTCGTCGCTGGAGCAGACGGCCGCCACCACCGAGGAATTGGCCGCGTCCGTGAAGGCCTCGGCGGCGTCGTCCCGCTCCGCTGTGGCGGCCGCCAATGATGCGCGCCGGGTCGCCGAGCAGGGCGGCAAGGTGGTGATCGAGGCCGTGGCCGCGATGGAGCGGATCGAGCAGGCGTCCAAGCGCATTTCGGACATCACCACCGTGATCGACGACATCGCGTTCCAGACCAACCTGCTGGCGCTCAACGCGGCCGTCGAGGCGGCCCGCGCGGGTGAGGCCGGAAAGGGGTTCGCGGTCGTGGCCTCGGAGGTGCGCACGCTCGCGCAGCGCTCCAGCGACGCCGCGAAGGACATCACCGGCCTGATCAACAGCTCGGCGCAGGAAGTGGCCGAGGGCGTGCGCCTCGTGCGCTCCACCGGCAGCGCGCTGGTCGAAATCGTGGACGCGTCGCAGCGGGTCGCCGGCACGGTGACGGAGATCTCGGACGCGTCCGGCGAACAGGCCAACGGCATCGACGAGATGAGCCAGGCGATCGCGCATCTCGACGAAATGACGCAGCAGAACGCCGCGCTGGCTGAGCAGAGCGCCGCTTCAGCCGCCACGCTGACATCGCAGCTGACGCGCCTCAATGATCTCGTGGCCCATTTCCGGGTGGATCAGGGCCGCCATGGCGGCGGTGAGCCCGCTCGGTTGCAGAGCCTGGCGGACGACGCCTTCAAGGGACGTCGGCGCGCTGTTCGCTAGAGCGAAGTTCGACCTGATTGCACCAGGTCGATCACTCTCGCTTCAGGTGGCCGGACGCTGCCCCGGGCGGCCGGCCAACCTGTCAGTTGCGATGATGCTGGAGCTGCGGCTGATCGGCGGAAAGGTCCGGCGCGGCCGGTTGAACACCCGACGGCAGGGTAGGCCGGCCCGGATTGGCGAGCGCGTAACGAAACATTGCGCGAGCGTAGATCAGCCCTTCGGCAAGGCCTTCGGCCTGTTCCTCGTAGGTGAAGTCGCCCGTGTCGAGCGCCTTGATCTCCGCGAGGGTCGCCTGCTCGAGCGCCTGGAGGGCGGCCGGATCGGCGTGTTCGGCGTGGTAAGCGGTGATTACAACCTGAAGAGCGCGGAGTAGGGCCGCGATCGTAATGGTGTCCACCGACGTGAGGGTGTCATCGGTCATTGCGCATCCTTTGATCCTGGAGGCTCCGCGGCCATTCTGGCGCTCGCCGCTGGCGCCTCATGCCGGGGTTTCGCCCCGGATTGCTCTCACGGTGAGCGAAGGATCAAAGCTTGAGAAGCAATCACAGGTTGTATCGTGCGTTGCAAATGCCGTTTTGAGAGCAATACCCTGCGGTTGCATCTCCGATGGTGAACACGCAATTAACCGGTGTCATGCGGAAGATGTTTATATGCGAAGTTTGAGGCGTTAACGCTCCTCAGGCGAGTTGCAGCGCGCTCATCTCTTCCTGCTCGGCGGCTTTCTCGGCCGCCCTTTCACGGGCCGATTCCCTTCGGCGCATGATCTCGTAGGCGATCGCGCCCGCGACCGTCACGGCGATCAGGATCAGGCCGAGCGCATTCACGGCCGGCGTGAGGCCGGTGCGCACCTTGGATGCGATGTAGATCGTCAGCGTCGTGTCGGTGCCGCGCGTGAACAGGGTGGTGTTGTAGTTCTCAAAGCTCTGGAAAAAGGCCAGCACGGCTCCGGAGATGATTGCGGGCTTGAGGTGCGGGGCGAGGATGCGGCGGAAAACCTGCCCGTGGCTGGCGCCCAGATCAAGCGCAGCTTCCTCCAGGCTGGAGTCGAAGCGCTGGAGGCGCGCCAGCACCATCAGCATCACATAGGCGGTGATGAAGCTCGACTGACCAATCACGGCCAGATGCAGGCCGCCCTTGACGCCCAGCCGGTCCCAGAACACCAGCGTCGAGATGCCGATGATCACGCCGGGCGTGAGCAGCGGCGACACCATCACGGCGTAGAGAAAACCGCGCGCCTTGGCGTGGACGCCGTTCAGCACCATCGCGGCGGCGACGCCGAGCGGCACCGAGACGACGATCACGAAGAAGCCGATGATGAAGCTGTTCTTGAGAGCCACCCACATGCCGGCGTCGTTGTAGAGCGCCTCGAACCACCGGGTGGTGGTGCCGAGCCATGGCGTCACGGTGGGGAAGCGGCTGGTGTTGAAGGTAGCGGCCGCCATCACGACGAGCGGCAGAAACAGATAAAGCAGGAACAGGCCCAGATAGATCGTCAGGAGACGGTCCGAAGCGCGGTGCGACTGCATCGGGGCCTCTACTTGGCGATGTCGGTCAGCCCGACCTTGAAGACGCGCATCATCGTGAGGATGAAGGCGACGCACAGGCCGAGCAGGATGAACGCATAGGCCGATCCGCGCGGCCAGTTCTGGGCCTCGAAGAACCAGCTGTAGATCGTCTCCGTGAACCAGCGCGTCCCCGGGCTGCCAAGGAGGGCGGGCACCACGTAGGAGGACGCCGCCAGCACGAACACCATGATGCAGCCCACCGCGATGCCCGGCTTGGCGTGCGGGATCACGACGCGCCAGTGGATGCGCCAGGTGGGCGCGCCGAGGTCGCGGGCGGCCTCGACCTGGTTGCGATCCAGCGTTTCCAGCGCGTTATAGAGCGGAAACATCATGAACAGCAGAAACGCGTAGGTCATGCCGATCAGCACGCCGCCGCTGCCCGACAGCCAGCGCACGGGGGCGTCGATGATCCCCAGCGCCTTCAGGATGATGTTCAGCGGGCCGCTATAGGCCAGCATGATGTACCACGAGAAGGTACGCAGGATTTCGTTGATCCAGAACGGGATCACGAGGATCAGCAACAGAAAGGACGCGCGCTCGGGCGTCGCCACCTTGGCGAGGTAATAGGCCACCGGGTAGCACACCACGAGGCAGATGAAGGTCACCAACGTGGCGCCCCAAAGGGTGCGCAGGAACACGCGGAAGTCGTCCGGGAAATCGAGGTTCAGGACGTCGATGCCGCGAAACAGCGAGGCGTAGTTCTCGAGCGTGTAGTGGTCCTTGGGCCCGCCCATCTCCACCATGGTGAGATTGGGATGGAAGGAATATTCCACCATCACGAAATAGGGCAGCACCACCATGGCGATGACCCAGATGGCCACGCCCGACAGCATCGCGAGCGCCATCCCGGTTCCGTAGCGCCGGAAGAGCTCGCTCACGCGGCGACCTCCGCGGCGACGGCGGCGTGCGATCCGCCGGCGCCCTCCGCCGCTCCGGCGTCGCCGCCGGTCGGCAGCACCACGGCGCTCTCGGGCGCGAAACCGAGCGCGAGCTCCACGCCGGGCGAAAGGCTCGGCAGCGCGCCGTCATTGGCGGCCTGCACGATGATCTCGCCGTCGGCGGCGCCGTTCAGGAACAGGTTGGCGAAGCTGCCCTCGAAATCCACGTGGTCAATGCGGGCCGACAGCCGGTTCGCGTCGTCCGTCCCCATGCGCAACCGCTCGGGACGCACGAAGAGCGTCGCCTGATCGCCGGCCTTGAGCGCCGGACCGGCGCGGCCGGACAGCATGCCGGCCGCCGTCTCGATGCGGGCTAAGCCGCCCGCGATTTCGGCGACGCGGCCGGAGAAGCGGTTGTTCTCGCCCACGAAGGTGGCCACGAAGGGCGTCTGCGGGGCGTCGTAGATCTCGGAAGACGGCCCGACCTGCTCGATCCGGCCGCGCGACATCACGGCGACGCGGTCCGACATCGTCAGGGCCTCGCCCTGGTCGTGCGTGATGTAGATGAAGGTGACGCCGGTGCGGCGCTGGATGGCGCGCAATTCGGAGCGCATGTGCTGGCGCAGCTTGAGATCGAGCGCCGATAGCGGCTCATCGAGCAGCATGACCTTGGGCTCCACGGCGAGCGCCCGCGCGATGGCGACGCGCTGCTTCATGCCGCCCGAAAGCTCGCTGATGCGCTTGTCGGCCGCGTCCGGCATGGCGATGAGCTCGAGGAGCTCCATGGCGCGTGCGCGGCGTTTCTCGCGAGGGACGCCGCGGACCTCGAGGCCGAAGGCGATGTTCTCCCACACGCTCATCAGCGGAAAGAGCGCGAGGTTCTGGAAGATCAGGGCGGTGGGCCGCTCGTTGGGGCCCTTGCCGGCCATGTCGACGCCGCCGATGCGGACGTGGCCCTCGGTAGGCTCGGTGAAGCCCGACAGAATCCGCAGGATCGTGGTCTTGCCGCAGCCGGACGGGCCCAGGAAGCTGAAGAACTCGCCCGCCCGGACGGTCAGGTTGATGTTGCGGACGGCCGTGAAGTCGCCGAAGCGCATGGTGACGTTGTCGAGTTCGACGTCCTGGCTCATGGGGCTCCAGAGGGTCGTTGCAGGCGCCGCCGCACGCGATCGGCCAGGGAGGGTCGTTCAGGCTGGGGCCATGGACGGGCGAAGCGAGCCCGCCCGTCCACGGCGCGTCGCGGGGTGTTACGCCGACATGAACTTCTTGGCGTATTCGGTGCGCTTGCTGATGAACCAGGACGGCTGGGCCGGCCACCACCAGAGCTTCTTCAGCGCGTCGCCCGGATAGGCGGTCTGGAAGAACTTCTTGGCGTTGGCGTCGGCGAGCTCAACCGCGCCCTTGGAGGTGGAGTTGGCCCCATAGGCGGCCGCCCAGGCGGCGCCGCCCTCGGGCGAGTTGATCCACGAGATCCAGGCGTAGACCTGCTCGAGGTTCTTGGCGCCCTTCAGCAGCACGAAGTTCTGCAGCCAGCAGACGGTGCCTTCCACGGGGGCGATGTAGCCGACCGGGAAGCCTTCCTTCATGAGCGCGGCCGCCGACGTGTCCCAGCACATGCCGACCGTGCAGCCGTTGGTGCGGAACGCGCCTTGGGCCTCGTTCTCGTTGGACCAGAACTGCGCGACGTTCTTGCGCTTAGAGAGGGCGAATTTGAGGATCGCGTCGTAGTTCGCGGTCATCTTGGCTTCGTCCGTGAAGCTCTCCTCGAACTTGTGCGGGAGCTTGCCCTGCGCGTCGAGGCCGCGGCCGATGGCGACGAGGCCCGAATGGCCGCGCAGCGTCAGCTTGCCGGCGTATTTGTCGTCGAACAGGTCCATCAGGCTGGCTTTGCCATAGACCATCGGGGCGTCCTTGGCGTGGTAGGTCAGCGACTCGCTGCCCCAAACCGAGGTCGTGCCATAGCGCTTGCCGTTGATCGTCAGCGCGTTGGCGGCGCCGCCCTGCAGGAACGCCGGGTCAATGCCCTCGATGTTCATGCGCTTCTCGTCCCACGGCTGGACGAAGTCGTTGTCGGTCCAGCTCAGCAGGCGGTCGGAGGTCGGCTCGCAGATGTCGAAGCTGCCGTTGGTGGCCGCGCCGGTCTTGGCCTGGGCGACCATCTCGTCCTGGCTGCCATAGCCGGTGAAGTTCACCTTGATGCCGGTCTTCTTCTCGAAGAGGGCGAAGACCTTCGGGAACTCGTCGTAGCCGGCCCAGCCGATGAAGTTGAGCACGCCGGACGACGCCAGCGAGCCGCGGATGATGGCCGGAGAGGCGACCGTCAGGGCGGCGGCGGCCGCGCCCGTCTTGATCAGCCCGCGCCGGGAAATGAGCCCGGCCTCGTTGTCGCGCTTCGTCATGATCTTACCCTCCGGAGTTCAGCCGTGGCTCGGCCGCGGCCACCGCGCCCGAACCGGACGCGATCGTTCTTTATTGACGCCAGTTTACGGGGCCGTGACGCAAAGGGAAGCCGCCAAAACGGGCTTCCCGGCGCGACCCCGAGCGGCGCGGTGGATGGGCGCGTGCGATCATGGTTCCCCTCCCACGGTCGTCCGGCGGGGCTTTCGCCCGTATGGGAAGCCTATGGTTGTGCCGGTCCGGCGCGCTCAGGCTTTGCGACGATGATTTGTCACATTGCGACAGCCGCGCCGCCCCTGCGCGTCGGCCGGGCTTGCGGGTCGCTTGACACCCCGCCGATCCGGCCTCAACCTGACCAAACGGTCAGGATTCAGATGCGCGGCCGCGCGCGTTACGGCGAAATGGGAGGGGAACCATGAGCGCCAACCGAAGCACCGCCGGGATCGCGTCCGGGCGCTTGAGCACGGCCGAGTACACGGCCAATTTCGGCGACCTCCATGCGCCGCTCGATCGCCACGAGGCGCATGTCGAGGCCGACCGCTGCTATTTCTGCTTCGATGCGCCCTGCCAGACCGCCTGCCCGACCTCGATCGACATCCCGCTGTTCATTCGGCAGATCCAGACCGACAACCCGATCGGGTCGGCCGAAACCATCCTGAAGGCCAACATCTTCGGCGGCATGTGCGCGCGGGTGTGCCCGACCGAAACGCTGTGCGAGGAGGCCTGCGTCCGCAACGAGGCCGAGGGCAAGCCGGTGAAGATCGGCCTCCTGCAACGCTATTCCACGGACGTGCTGCTGGATCGCGCCCATCAGCCGTTCCGGCGCGCGCCCGCCACCGGCAAGCGGATCGCCGTCGTGGGGGCGGGACCGGCGGGCCTCTCCTGCGCACACAAGCTTGCGGAGCACGGCCACGAGGTCACGGTGTTCGAGATCAGGCCGCGGCTCGGCGGCCTGAACGAATACGGCATTGCGTCCTACAAGGCGCCGGACGATTTCGCCCAGCGCGAGGTGGCGTTCATCCTATCGCTTGGCGGCATCAGGGTGGAGACCAACCAGCGGCTCGGCCAGGATTCCGATCTGGCCGGCCTGCGGGCCGATTTCGACGCGGTGTTTCTCGGCGTCGGGCTCAGCGGCGTCAACCAGCTCGGCCTTGCGGGCGAAGGCGAACTCGGCGGCGTGCTGGATGCGGTGGACTGGATCGCCACGCTGCGGCAGACGCCCGACAAGTCGAAGCTGCCGATCGGCCGCCGGGTGGTCGTGATCGGCGGCGGCATGACGGCCGTGGACGCGGCCGTGCAGGCCAAGCGGCTCGGCGCGGAAGAGGTCACGATCGTCTACCGCCGCGGCCAGGACGCGATGAAGGCCTCCCTCTACGAGCAACAACTGGCGCAAACCAACGGCGTGCTGATCCGCACCTGGGCGGCCCCCGCCGAGCTGACCGGCGACGCCGGGCAGGTCACGGGCGTCACCTTCGAGCGCACCGCCGAGGTCGCCGGCAAGCTCGCCGGAACGGGCGAGCGCTTCACGCTTCCGGCCGACATGGTGCTGTGCGCGGTCGGCCAGCTCCTCACCCCGGGCGATCTCGGCGGCGCGGAGACGCTCGCGCTCTCGGGCGGCCGGATCGTCGTGGACGACGAGCGACGCACCAGCTTGCCGGGCGTCTGGGCCGGCGGCGATTGCGTGGCCGGGGGCCAGGACCTCACGGTCTCGGCCGTGGAGGACGGCAAGCAGGCCGGCCTCAGCATCAACCGCGCGCTGATGAGCGCTGTCGCGGCGGCTCGCGCCGTGCACGCGGCCGAATAAGGGAGGGCGTCATGGCGGATCTGCGCACGAATTTTCTCGGCATCCGGTCTCCCAACCCGTTCTGGCTGGCTTCCGCGCCGCCCACCGATCGCGAGGTCAACGTCACGCGCGCTTTCAAGGCCGGCTGGGGCGGCGTGGTGTGGAAGACGCTGGGCTCGGAGGGCCCGCCGGTCGTCAACGTGAACGGCCCGCGCTACGGCGCTATCCACGGGGCGGACCGGCGCCTGCTGGGCTTCAACAATATCGAGCTGATCACCGACCGGCCGCTGCAGGTGAACCTTCAGGAGATCAAGGCCGTCAAAAAGGCCTTCCCCGACCGCGCCATGGTGGTGTCGCTCATGGTGCCCTGCGACGAGGAGAGCTGGAAGGCGATCCTGGCCGCCGTGGAGGAAACCGAGTGCGACGGCGTGGAGCTGAATTTCGGCTGCCCGCACGGCATGTCGGAACGTGGGATGGGATCGGCCGTCGGGCAGGTGCCCGAATATATCGAGATGGTGGCGCGCTGGTGCAAGCAGCATACGCGCATGCCCGTGATCGTGAAGCTGACGCCCAACATCACGGACATTCGCCACCCGGCGCGGGCCGCGAAACGCGGCGGCGCGGACGCGGTGTCGCTGATCAATACGATCTCGTCGATCGTGTCCGTGGATCTCGACCGCATGGCGCCGACGCCCACGATCGACGGCAAGGGCTCGCATGGCGGCTATTGCGGCCCGGCCGTGAAGCCGATCGCGCTCAACATGACGGCCGAGATCGCCCGTGACCCGGAAACGCACGGCATGCCGATCTCGGGCATCGGCGGCGTGACGACGTGGCGGGATGCCGCGGAATTCATCGCGCTGGGCTGCGGCACCGTGCAGGTGTGCACGGCCGCGATGACTTATGGCTTCAAGATCATCGACGAGATGACGGCGGGCCTGTCCAACTGGATGGACGAGAAAGGCTACGCGACCCTGGACGACTTCCGCGGCCTGGCGACGCCGAACGTCACCGACTGGCAGTACCTGAACCTGAACTACGTCACCAAGGCGGTGATCGACCAGGATCTCTGCATCAAGTGCGGGCGCTGCCATATTGCGTGCGAGGACACCTCCCACCAGGCGATCGCCAACTTGGTGGACGGCCGGCGCATGTTCGTCGTCAAGGACGAGGAATGCGTCGGCTGCAATCTGTGCGTCGAGGTTTGCCCCGTGCAGAACTGCATCACGATGCAGCCCATGGCGGCGGGCTCGGTCGATCCGCGCACTGGCCGGGTGGTGCAGCCTGGCTACAGCAACTGGACCACGCACCCCAACAACCCGATGGCGCAGGTCGCGGCGGAGTAGGGCCTCGCCGACCGGTATGGCCGGGCTTGGCCCGGCCATCGTCAAGCGGTCTCAGAGCGGCTCGCCGAAGCGCGCCACCTTGGCGCCGGGGACATCCACCTCGAACCGGATCAGGGTTCCGGCCTGGTAGACGCCGGTGCGGTCGGTCGCCAGCGAGGTCACGTAAAGGGTCTTCAGGTCCGGACCGCCAAAGCACGGCATGGTGGGCGAAGCCACCGGGAGCATGAGCTTTCGCTCGATGGTTCCGTCGGGTGCGATGCGGTTAAGGCAGCCGGCCGACACGCCCGCCGACCAGTAGTACCCCTCGGCGTCGCAGGCCGCGCCGTCGGGGCGGCCTTCCTCTTCCTCCATGACGCGGATGCGCCGCTGGTTGGAGAGGGCGCCGGTGCGCGGGTCGCAGTCGAAACACTGGATAAAGCGTAGGCGGCTGTCGGAATGAAACAGCCGCTTGCCGTCCGGGCTCCAGGCAAGCCCATTCGAGGTCATCAGCCCATCCGTCATGCGCTGGCAGGCTCCGTCTGGCGTCACCCGATACAGCGCCGCGATGGGCTGCTTCTGCTCGGGCGGGCGATCGTCCATGCTGCCGACCCAGAAGCAGCCATCCGGCCCGACCTTGCCGTCATTGAGACGGTTGCCCGGAATATCGGGCTCGGGCGCGACCAGCAGATCAAGCGATTCGGACCCGAAATCGAACAGGTAGACGCCCGTTTTAAGCGCGACGACGGCGCGGCCGTCCGCACAGAGGCCGAAGCTGCCGATCGCGGACGGCATTGTCCAACGCTTCAGGTCGCGTGTCGCGGCGTCGAGCCGGAAGAGCGCCGGCGCGGCGATGTCGACGAAATAGAGCGCGTTCTGGTCGGGCGCCCAGACGGGGCTCTCGCCGGTGCCGAGTGGGATGTCGATCAGCTGTTCGAAGCGGGGCGTTTCAACTCGCATGGCTGTTCCTTTGGGCCGTTTCGCGACGCAACTCTCATTGGCTTTATGCTTGCACAATGCATAGCTCGTCCCGACCGGCTTGGCTGCCGGTCCGCTTTGATATATCAGATCGCACTAGCGCGACCATTCCGGCCGCACGTTCAGTGGACGTTTCCGAGTGTCGGTAAAGCTTGGCCCTGTTGACCCCGCGCTTTTGAAAGGCTTGCGGGACCATGTGCACGAGCACTTGCGGCGCGCCATCATCGCGGGCGAGCTGCCGGCCGGCTCATGGCTCAACGAGCGCGCCATGGCGGAGCAGCTCGGCGTCAGCACCACGCCTCTCAAGGAGGCGCTGCGACGCCTTGAATCCGAGGGCCTCGTCGCCACCGAGCCGAGAAGGGGCGTCCGCGTGACGTTCGACGCCGGCCAGGCGGAGGAAATGGGCCTCGCCAGGGCGGCGCTGGAAGGCATGATCGCCCGCATGGCGGCGGACCGGATCGACCCCACCGGCGTGGAGCGCCTGCGCGAGGTAATCGGCCGCATGACGAAGGCCACCAAGGCGGGTGACGTCGAGGCCACGATCGACCTCAACGAGGAATTTCACGACGCGATCCACGACATCTCGGGGTGCCGTTACCTGCACCGGCTGATGGTGGGCCAGCGCATCTACGTCCACACCGCCCGAGCCGTGATCCTGGGCGACGCCGAGGAACGGATCCGGGCTCTCGGCGAGCACACCGCCATTTTCGACGCGCTGGCGCGCCGTGATCCCGAGAACGCCGAGCGCTGCATGCGCGACCACGTGCTGCGGTCCGTCCGCCATCACGTCAAGACGGCGTTCGAGGGCCGCTCGCCGGCGGCCCCCGACGGCCGCCCAGCCCCCCTTCCGGAATCCGCCAAGGAGCAGACCCCATGACCAGCCCCCGCCTCCAGACCGCGCTGCGCGGCATTTCTGGCGTCCATGTCACGCCGTATAACGCCGATGGCGCCGTCGATCAGGCGCAGTTGGTCCGCGTGATCGACCGTATCGCGGCCGGCGGCATCCACAACATCGTGTCGGCCGGCAATACCGGCGAGTATTACGCGCTGACGCCGGACGAAGTGCGCGCCGTGCATGACGGCGCCACCCAGGCCAACGCCGGCCGTTCGCTGTTGACGGCCGCGGTGGGCCGCTCGCTGAAGGAAGCGATCGAGCTCGGCCGCCGCGCCAAGGCCGGAGGGGCGGACGCCATCATGGCGCACCAGCCGATGGACCCGTTTGCGGCTCCCCAATCGCAAGCGGCCTATTTCATGGCCATTGCGGACGGCGTCGACCTGCCGCTCGTCGCCTATGTGCGGTCGGACGCCATGAAGGCGAGCGAGCTGCTCGGCATCGCCAACCATCCGAACGTCGCGGCGGTGAAGTTCGCCACTCCCAACCTGATGCTGCTCGCAGACTGCGTGCGCGCCAGCGGGCCCGAGACGGCGATCTGGGTCTGCGGCCTCGCGGAAGGCTGGGCGGCGCCCTTCTATGCGGCCGGCGCGCGCGGCTTCACGTCGGGCCTCGTGAACGTCGACCCGGCGCGCTCGCTGCGCATCCACGCGGCGCTGGAGAGCGGCGACTTTGAAACCGTGCGCGAGCTGGTGAACACCATCGCGACCTTCGAGACGATGCGGACCAAGTTCGGCAACGGCGCGAATGTGACGGTCGTGAAGGAAGCCATGGAGATGATCGGCTTCCGGGTCGGGCCGGTGCGGCTGCCCGGGCTGCCGGCGCTGGACGGGGCCGATCGCGAGACGCTGCGCGGCGTGCTGGCCGGCTGGGGCGTGCTCGACGCCCGCCAGGCGGCCGAATGAGTCGGCCAAGCGCGCGCCTGCCTTGATTCCCCCTGCGGTTCTGCTATAGACCGCGCCTTCGAACCGCCCGGCCGTTAGGGCTGCCGTGGCGGTTCTTTTTCGCGCTCATGATGAGACGAACGGTTCTCACGAACCGACCAATAAAACCGGGGACGGCATGCCGTCCAAGGAGAGCAAAATGCCCAAGATGAAGACCAAGTCGAGCGCCAAGAAGCGCTTCAAGATCACGGGAACCGGCAAGGTTCTCTATGCCCACGCCGGCAAGCGGCACGGGATGATCAAGCGGACCAACAAGCAGCTCCGCAACAACCGCGGCACGGCCGTCCTCTTCGAGGGCGACGCGGCCAACGTGAAGAAGTACTTCCTGCCGAACGGCTGATCGCCCCGGCTCACTTTTTTCCCGATCCAGGAGATCAGCCATGTCCCGCGTCAAGCGCGGCGTCACTTCGCACGCCAAGCACAAGAAGACCCTGAAGGCCGCCAAGGGCTTTTACGGTCGCCGCAAGAATACCATCCGCACCGCCAAGGCGGCCGTGGATCGCGCCATGCAGTACGCCACCCGCGACCGCAAGGCGAAGAAGCGCACATTCCGGGCGCTCTGGATCCAGCGCGTCAACGCAGCCGTGCGTGAGTTCGGCCTCACCTATTCGCGCTTCATCGACGGCCTGAACAAGGCTGGCGTCGAGGTGGACCGCAAGGTTCTGTCCGACATCGCCATCCGCGAGCCGGAGGCCTTCAAGGCCCTGGTCGAGAAGGCCAAGTCCGCCCTGCCGGCCCAGGCCGCCTGAGCGACAACGACACGCCTGACTGCAAAACCCTCGCCGGGCGACCGGCGGGGGTTTTTCTTTGGGCGTTATCTCGGCTCGGCGACGAGACGGTCGCGCTTCCAGAGGCCGGGAAACAGCCGGGCCCATAGCACCGCCACCACGACGGTGCCGACGCCGCCGACCACGACGGCCGGAACGGCCCCGATGGCGGCCGCCAACGCGCCGGATTCAAACTCGCCGAGTTCGTTGGACGCGCCGATGAAGACGCTGTTCACGGCCGCGACGCGGCCCCGCATGGCGTCCGGCGTCTCCGACTGCACGAGCGTCTGGCGCACATAGACGCTGACCATGTCGGCCGCCCCCAGCGCCACCAGGCAGGCGAGCGATAGCATCAGGTTCGTCGACAGGCCGAAGACGATTGTCGCCAGCCCGAACAGCCCCACGGCGAAGAACATGGTGCGTCCCGCTCGATGCTGCAGCGGGCGCGACGCCAGCGTAACCGACATCGCGACGGCCCCGATCGCGGGCGCGCTGCGCAGCATGCCGAGGCCGACCGGGCCGACGAATAGCACGTCACGCGCGTAGATGGGCAGCAGCGCGGTCGCGCCGCCCAGCAGCACGGCGAAGAGGTCCAGCGAGATCGCGCCCAGGATCACGGGCCGCTCGCGGATGAACACGATACCGGCCAGCAACGTGGCGAGCGTGGTCTTCTCCCGGATCGGGGCCCGTTCTCCGCTGCGGATGAACGCGATCAGGAGCGCCGATGTGGCGAAGGACGCCAGCGCGGCCGCGAACACCACGGGCGGGCCGAACGCGTAGAGGATGCCGCCGACGGCAGGACCCGCGATGGACGAGGTCTGCCAGGCGGAGGCGTTCAGCGCCACCGCGCTCGCAAACCCGTCGCGGCCGACCAGATTGGGCAGAAGAGCCTGGCTGGCCGGGTTGGCGAAGGCCCGTGCCGAGCCCACCATCACGGCCAGCGCATAGATGGGCCAGACTGGGGCGTTGGGGTTGAGAGCGACGAGCAGCAGCCCGAGCGACGCGAGCGCGACCACGCTCCAGCACAGGCTCATGATCCGTCGCCGGTCGAAGCGGTCCGCCACGTGGCCGGTGACGAGCGCCAGCGCGAGGGCGGGCAGGAACGCCGCCAAGCCGACCAGCCCGAGCGCGAGCGCGCTGCCTGTGCGGTCGTAGACCAGCCAGCCGAGCCCGACATTCTGGATCTGCATTGCGAGCCCGGACAGGAAGCGCGCCGAGATGAACAGGCGGAAGTCGCGCGAGCGAAGTGCGGCCCAGCCGCTGGCGTTCCTGATCATCGGGTCCTGTGGGGTCGAGGTTCGCTCGCCGTACCACGTCTGGTTTCGGCGTGGCGCCCTGAGTCGCGCAGGGCTGCCCGGGCGCGCACCGCGGAATACGGCTGCTTGCCCGGCGGCTTCGATCTGATATTTCAGCTGGAGGCGTCAGCCAAGGGCGAACAACGAGGACACGCGATGAAGATCCTGATCACCGGCGGCGCCGGGCATGTGGGCCGCAAGCTCAGGCGCGAATTCGCCGGGCGCTTCGCCCTGATCCGCACTTTCGACATGGCGCCGGCGGAGCCGATCGGGCCCAACGAGGAGAGCGTGGTCGGGGACATCGCCGACATGGCGGCGGTTGAGAGCGCGATGCAGGGCATGGACGCCGTTATCCACATGGCGGCCGAGCCGAACGAAGCTCCGATCGAGACGATCCTGCCGGCCAACGTGATCGGGACCTGGAACGTCTACGAGGCGGCGCGGCGCTGCGGCGTGAAGCGCGTGATCTTCGGTTCGAGCAACCACGCGGTGGGTTTCTACCCGCGCGCGCAACGCATCGACGAGCTCGCGCCGGTGCGGCCCGACAGCCGCTATGGCCTGAGCAAATGCTGGGGCGAGGCCACGGCGGCGCTCTACGCCGACAAATACGGGGTGAAGAGCCTGATCCTGCGGATCGGCAACGCCGCCGACCTGCCCGGCAGCGAGCGGGCGCTGGCGATCTGGGTGAGCGGGCGCGACCTCGCGCAGCTCTGCGCGATCGGCCTGGAGCACCCCGACATCCACTGCAACGTGGTGTTCGGCGTCTCCAACAACGCAGCCTGCTGGTACGACAACTCGGCCGCCTATCAGCTCGGGTACAAGCCCCAGGATCGCGCCGAGGACCATGTGGACGCCGCGATGGCGGGCGAGGCCGGCCAGCAGCACGAGCCGGCGGACCTTTATTTCCAGGGAGGTCCGTTCTGCGCGCGGGAATACGCCGGCGGCCCGGTTCCGCCGAAATCCTGAAGGGCTCAGCCTCTGGCGGGTTCGCGTCCCGTGGTCAGCCTCGCATAGGTCGATCGGATCGTGGACTCGCACGCGCGAGTTACGGCCTTGCGGTTCGAATCGACTCCGAAAGGAATGGGCTCGCCCCATTCCACCACGGCGTCGATGGGCGCTCCGGCGATGATCGGCCCCAGATGGGGCAGGAGGTCCATGTCGCCATACCAGGCCAAGGCCGGTCGATCCTGCCGCCCGACAGGCAGGCCGCCGCGCCGGGGATACGCGACCGTGAGTGGCTGCACGGTGACGCTGCCGGTATGGCCGGCCTCCGCGATGGCGTCGCGGGCGGCCCCGATCACCGCCGACTTGAACGGGAGCACGCGGCAGCCGTCGCTGGTGGTGCCTTCGGCGAACAGCACGATGGCGTCGCCGCCCGCAAGCCGCTCGGCGATCTCCCGATTGGCTTCGGCAGCGCCCTTGCGGCGCTGGCGGTCGATGAAGATCGAGCGCTGCAGACGCGCGAACGTGCCGAATACGGGCCAGCTCGCGACTTCCCGCTTGGCGATGAAGCTCATGGGCGCCAGCGTCGAGATCACCACGATGTCGAGCCAGCTCGTGTGGTTGGCGATCACCAGCACGGGCCGCATCGACGCTGGTGCGCCGCGCACCTCGATTCGGATGCGGAACAAGGCGCAGACGAAGCGGTGGAAGAGCCGCGGAAGCGCGTGGGACAGGCGCCAGCCGGCTTTCAGCGCGGTCCATTGAACCGCCATGAGGACGAGCGTCACCGGAACGAGAACCGCCAGCACCGCGGCCAGCCGGAGGCGGCGCATCGCGGCTAGCTCTTGCGATCGTCGTCGAGCGGCACGGCGTAGAGTTCGAGACGGTGGTCCACGAGCCGGTAGCCCAGGCGCCGCGCGATCTCGGCCTGGAGCCGCTCGATCTCTTCCGAGCGGAATTCTATCACCTGACCGGTGCGGAGATTCACGAGGTGGTCGTGGTGCTCGTCCGGCGTCCGCTCGTAACGGGCGCGGCCGTCCTTGAGGTCGAGGCGCGCGATGATGCCGGAATCCTCGAGCAGCTTGACGGTGCGGTACACGGTCGAGATCGAGATGCCCCGGTCGATGTCGTGAGCGCGGCGGTGCAATTCCTCGACGTCGGGGTGGTCCTCGGCCTCGGCGAGCACGCGCGCGATGGTGCGGCGCTGGCCCGTCATCCGCAGCCCGGCGGCGACGCAGCGCTGCTCGATGGGGTTGTTCCGTGGCTGGCGACTGGGACTCACGAGCGACCGCCGAATTGCAACTGGGTCGTCCTTATAGGAAAAGCCCGCCCGGTCGTCCACCGCCCGAGAGGCTAAGCCAGCGTCCGCCGCAGCACCAGGGCGGCGGCTGCCGAGCCGTCCGGCTTGCGGTAGTAGCCGGCGCGGCGGCCAACCTGCTCGAAACCCGCGCGCGCATAGAGCGCCCGAGCGGGCGCGTTGCCCTCGTCGACTTCCAGGAACAGCGTGCGCACGCCGCGGTTCACGAGCGCGCCGAAATGGGCCTGCAGCAAGCGCTTCCCTAGGCCGGCTCCCTGGCGACGGCGCGCCACCGCGATGGTTAGAATCTCGGCCTCGTCGAGGGTGACGCGCGACAGCACGAAGCCGTGCAAGGCCTGCCCTGGGCCGATGCCCTGGCCCACCACGGCGCGGTCCAGCAGCAACGCCTCGCATTCGGAGGCTGACCAACCCGCGTGAAAGCCTTCCGCGTGCAGCGCCGCGATGGAGGCCGCGTCTTCCATGCGGAGCGATCGGACGGAGGCTGAAGCGGGGCTCAGGAAGGGGATGCGCACGACCTCACCGACGCGGAATGCGATGATGATCCTGCGGCTTGGCGTCCGGCGAGCGAAGGTAGAATGGCTTGGGAAGCGCCATTTCGGGGCGGGCCGCCATGCCGAGCTTCGCCACCCAGCCGATATCGGGCGCGGGGCCCGCGTCCACCACGGCGGCGTCCAGCCCGGCGAACCGCGCCTCGGCGCAGAGCGCCTCGGCGCCGGAGCCGACGACCAGCACCGGCCCAGATCCAATCTGGCGCACGACGTCGCGGAGCAGGATCACGCGTGGGGACATCACCGCGCGACCGCCCTGCCCCACCACCTGCGCGTAGACGTGGCCGTGCCGGGCGTCGATCGCGACCGCCACCAGGGCGCGGACGCCGGAGGCGATCAGCGGAGCCGCATAGGCCGAGAGCGTGGTGACGCCCACGGCCGGGACGCCCGCGCCAAGCGCAATGGCGCGGGCCGCCGAGATGCCGACCCGCAGTCCCGTGAAGCTGCCCGGCCCGATCGTGACGGCGACGCGATCAAGCGATCCGAAGCCGCCGTCCACGGTCTTCATGACCCGTTCGAGCATGGGCATCAGCGCTTCGGCATGGCCGCGCGCCATGGGCTCGGATTCCATGGCGACCGGGTTCTCGACCCCGGACTCCATCACGCAGACCGAGCAGGCCTCCAGCGCGGTATCGATGGCGAGAATGCGCACCTTGTGCTCCACGACGGGGCGCCCGAACCGCGCCCTGTCGTGTGTTCGCAGAAAACGCTCGCGACGTGAAGCCCGCGCGCTCAGGCGATCGTGCAGAACTCCTCGAAGTCGAGGCGGGGGCTGCGCGGGAAGAGGCTGGCGGGATCGCCGTAGCCCAGATTGCAGATGAAATTCGACTTCACCTTGCCGTCCGGGAAGAAGGCGGCGTCCAGCGCGGCGTTGTCGAAACCGGACATCGGGCCGCAATCGAGCCCGAGCGCGCGGGCGGCCAGCATCAGGTAGGCGCCCTGCAGGGAGGAGTTGCGGAAGCCGGTCGCCTCGATGGCGGCGGGCTTGCCCTCGAACCAGCTGCGTGCGGTCGGGTTGTGCGGAAACAGCTTGGGCATGTGCACGTAGAATTCGAGATCGTAGGCGACGATCGCGGTTACGGGCGCGGCCAGGGTCTTGTCGCGGTTGCCTTCGGACAGGGCCGGGGCGAGCTTCTGCTTGGCGGCGGCCGACTTCACGAACACGATGCGGGCCGGCCCGGAGTTCGCGGCGGTCGGGCCCATCTTCATCAGATCCGCGACCTGGCGCAGCAGTTCGTCAGACACGGGCTTGTCCAGGAATGCGTTGAACGTGCGCGCGTCGAGAAAGAGCTGGCGCAGGGCGGCGTCGGTGAGCGGCGCCTTCAGGGTGTCGAGCATGGTCGGGGATCCTTGCGGGTCAGCCCACGGCTGACTTCAGCATCCCGAGCAAGATAAAGGCCGCTCCCGAGGGAGCAGCCCATTCGCGTGCAAACACCCGTTTGTGCGGATGCAATGCGGCTCAGACGGCCTGCACCTCGCGCACATCCGGCAGGAAGTGGCGAAGCAGGTTCTGGATACCATGCTTCAGGGTGGCGGTGGAGGACGGGCAACCCGAGCAGGAGCCCTTCATGGTGAGGTAGACCACGCCCTCGCGGAAGCCCTTGAACGTGATGTCGCCGCCATCGCCCGCAACGGCAGGCCGCACACGCGTTTCGAGCAGCTCCTTGATGGTCTCCACCGTGGCGGCGTCAGCCTCGTCGAAGAACTCGTTGTCGGAGCCGTCCGCGGCGGGCTCGGCCTGGCCCTCGAACAGGGCCTCGCCGGACATGAAGTGCTCCATGATGGCGCCGAGGATCGCAGGCTTCAGATGCGCCCAGTCCCCCTCGCCCTTGGTCACGGTGACGAAATCCGAGCCGTAGAACACGCCGGTGACGCCCGGAACCGCGAACAGGCGGCGGGCCAGCGGCGAGCGCTCGGCGGCGCGCGCATCACGGATGTCGAGCGTGCCGTCCGGCATGACGCCGCGGCCTGGCAGGAACTTCAGCGTGGCGGGGTTGGGAGTGGCTTCGGTCTGGATGAACATCGGGATCTCCTCGCACACACGGGTTCAAGGCCCGCAGCGCAATGCGCCGAAATGCTCGGCGACACGCGAATATCTAGCACGATATTTGGTTCACCGCAGGTCCGGAATTAATCCGGAGGCCTACGCAAGCGCGTCGATATCCGCATCCGCCAGCGCGCCCGGCACGATCGCGATCGGGATCGGGAAGGACGCGGCGGCGCCGGCAAGGTTGTTGACGAGCGGCCCGGGGCCGTCCGACCCTGCGCCGGCGGCCAGCACCAGCAGCGAAATGTCCTCGTCTTCCTCGATCAAGGTGAGAATCTCGTCCGCCTTGGCGCCCGTCCGCACGGCCTTTTGCGGATCGATGCCCGCAATCGCGCGGGCGCGGGCGGCGGCCTCCTCGAGCATCCGGCCTGCCTCCTCGGCGGCCTCGGCTTCCATGAGCGAGCCGACGCCGAGCCAGTGCTGGAAATCGGCCGGACTGATCACGGCGAGGAGCAGGAGATCTGCGCCGACGCGCCCGGCGCGGCGGGCCGCGAAATAAAGGGCCCGTCCACATTCATCCGTGTCGTCGATCACGACGAGAAACTTGGGCCGGTGTCCGGCCTCGTAGGACCGTCGGGGCTTCAGCGCCATGCGGCTTGCTTCCATCAGGGCCGGTGCGCCCATGCTTGCAGGCTGTGCGCCGGCCCGCAAGGGCTCCGCGGCCGCCTCAGCGGCGGCGGATAAAGCCCACGATGTCCTTCACGGCGTCCATGTTGGGGCGAGCGATCGCGCTGGCGCGCTCGGCGCCGTCGGCCAGCACCGAATCAATATAGGCCGGGTCCGCCGTGAGCCGCTTCATCTCCGCCCCGATCGGCCCGAGCTTGGCGACCGCGAGGTCCACCAACGAGGCCTTGAAGGACGAGAATTGCGCGCCGCCAAACTCGGCCAGCACGTCGGCGCGGGTGCGCTCCGCCAGGGCGGCAAAGATGCCGACGAGGTTCTGCGCCTCGGGCCGCTTCTCCAGCCCGGCTTCCTCGGACGGAAGCGGCTCCGGGTCGGTCTTCGCCTTGCGGACCTTCTGGGCCACCGCGTCGGCGTCGTCGGACAGGTTAATGCGCGAATAGTCCGACGGGTCGGACTTCGACATCTTCTTGGAGCCGTCGCGCAGGCTCATCACGCGCGTCGCCGGGCCCTGGATCAGGGGCTCGGGGAGCGGGAAAAAGCCGTCGCCATGGCCCGCTGCCGCGATCGAGTCGGCATAGTCGTTGTTGAATTTCTGGGCGATGTCGCGGGAGAGTTCGAGATGCTGCTTCTGGTCCTCGCCGACCGGCACATGCGTGGCGCGGTAAACCAGGATGTCGGCCGCCATGAGGCTCGGATAGGCGTAGAGGCCCAGCGAGGCGTTCTCGCGGTCCTTGCCGGCCTTCTCCTTGAACTGCGTCATGCGGTTCAGCCAGCCGATGCGGGCGACGCAGTTGAACACCCAGGCGAGCTCGGCGTGTTCGTGGACCTGGCTCTGGTTGAACACGATATGGCGCTTGGGATCGACGCCGGCGGCCAGAAAAGCGGCCGTAACCTCACGGATCTGCGCCGTCAGCGCGGCGGGGTCCTGCCAGACCGTGATGGCGTGCATGTCGACGACGCAATAAATGCAGTCATGGCTCTGCTGCAGCGCCACGAATTTCGTGATCGCCCCAAGGTAATTGCCGAGGTGCAGGTTGCCGGTCGGCTGAACGCCGGAAAATACGAGGGGTTTGAAGCCCGCCATCGTCTTAAATCTCCCAAGTCGGCGCGCTTATGGCGGCTTCCCCCTGCGGGCGCAAGGAAAAGCATGCTGCGCAAGCTTCAGGCGAGCGACTTGCGCCAGGTTCTAGCCCCGAAGGCCAACAGGATGGCCGCATAGACGAGCGCTCCGCCGCCGCACAAGGCCGCCAGTGCGCCGGCGCGCATCCAGGCAGGCGCCTCGACGGCGAGCGCCGGTCCGGCCGCGCTCCGGGCCAGGATCACCGCCGTGGCCATTGCGGCTGTCGCGGCCGCCACGGCGACGGAGCGCCGGACCAGCGTTCCGCTTGGTTTCCACCAGCCGGTCGCTCGCAACGCCCATGCGAGAACGAGCGCGTCGACCCAGGCGCCGGCCGAGACCGCCAGCCCAAGGCCGCCGACGCTGTGCTGGGCACGTAACGCAAGCCCCACCAGGATGGTGGTCGCCAGCGCCGCGAGTGCGCCCAGAAGCGGCGGTCGGCTGCGCTCCGCCGCCAGAAAGGGCTGGGCGAGAACGCGCGCGACGGCGGCGGCCGGCAGGCCGACGCTCAAGCCCGCGATTGCGGTCGCGACCGCGGCGGCGTCGATCCCGGTGAAAGCCCCGCGCTCGAACAGGACGCTGGCGATCGGAAAGCTCAGCACCGCAAGCCCGGCGGCGGCCGGTAGGGCCAGAAGGAGGGCCAACAGGATGGCCTGATCCAGCAGCGGCCCTACCGCGCCGGTATGGCCGGTCCGCCCCAGCCTGACTACCTCGTTCAGGAGCACGACGCCCGCGCCGGCCGCCACGAACCCGAGCGGCAACTGGAACAGGCGATCGGCGTAATGCAGGTGCGCCAAGGCGGCGGGCTGGTCCGAGGCAAGGTAGAGCGCCGCGAGGATCGAGAGTTGGGCGGAGGCTGCGGTTGCGAGCCCGGGGACCGCGAGCGCGATGGCCTGGCGCAACGCCGGCGATCGAGTCGGCCACGAAAGGATCGGCCGCGCAGCCCCGCGAAGCAGCGGGAGCGCCACGAGAGCAAGCTGAAGCGCGCCTGCCGCGGAAACTGCACCCGCCACAGCGAAAGCGGCGTGCGCTCCCTCGGCGCCGGCCTGAGCCAGGCCGAGCAGCGTGACCACCAGGACGGCGTTGACGGCCGCCGGCGCCAGCGCAGCCCAACGCAGTCGGCCTTCGGCGGCGAGCAGCGCCCCTAACAGTGCCGACAGCACGGTGGCGGGCACGAGCGCGAGGGTCCATCGTGACAGGTCAATGGCCAGGCCAAGCCGCTCGGGATCCTCAGAAAACCCGCCCGCGAGCGCGAGCACGATCCAGGGCGCCAGGATCTCGGCCGACGCGAACGCAACTCCGAGAACGAGCGCGAGACCGACGATCGATTCGCCGGCGAACCGACGTGCGGCGTGGGGCCCGCCCTCGGCGGCGACACGCGCGTAGACAGGCGCAAACGCGCCGTTGACCGCGCCTTCGCCGACGATGCGGCGCAGGAGATTGGGAATGCGAAGGGCCACCAGAAGGGCGTCGGCGGCCGGGCCCGCGCCCAGGAGGGCGGCAATCAGGACATCGCGGACGAAGCCGAGGATGCGCGACGCGCCCGCGCCTGCGCCCACCACGGCGGAGTCGCGCGCGATGGTGGCGGAAGGCGGATGCTCGGCGGCGGGCGGCGTCATGGCGGGACCGAAACAGGTTCGATCCCGCCTTGCAAGGAGCAGCCCCGCTTAAAGGATGAAGCGGCTCAGGTCGGCGTTGCGGGCGAGATCTCCGACGGCTTTCTCCACATAGGCGCCGTCGATCACGATGGTTTCGCCCGAGCGGTCCGGCGCGGTGAACGAAATGTCGTCCAGGATGCGCTCCATCACGGTCTGCAGCCGGCGCGCGCCAATGTTCTCGACGGACCCGTTTACCTCCACGGCGACGCGCGCGATGGCGGAGATGGCCGTGTCGGCGAAGTCGAGCGTCACGCCCTCGGTGGCCATCAGGGCGACGTACTGCTTCACGAGGCTCGCCTCCGTGTCGGTGAGGATGCGGCGGAAATCGTCCTCGTTGAGGGAGCTGAGCTCGACCCGGATGGGCAGGCGGCCCTGCAGCTCGGGCAGGAGGTCCGACGGCTTCGACACGTGGAAGGCGCCGGAGGCCACGAACAGCACGTGGTCGGTCTTCACCGGCCCGTGCTTGGTGTTGACGGTTGTGCCCTCGATCAGGGGCAGCAGGTCGCGCTGGACGCCCTCACGCGACACGTCGGCGCCTCCGCGGTTCTCGCGGCCGCAGATCTTGTCAATCTCGTCCAGGAACACGATGCCGTTCTCCTCGACGTTGCGAATCGCCTCCGAGACGATCTGGTCCTGGTCGAGGAGCTTGTCGCTTTCCTCGGCGACCAGCGGCTCATAGGCTTCCTTCACGCTGGTGCGCCGCGTCTTGGTGCGCCCGCCCATCTTGCCGAAGATGTCGCCCAGCGAGATTGCGCCCACGGATGCGCCCGGCATGTTGGGCAGCTCGAACATCGGCATGCCGGACTGGCCCTGGGCGAGCTCGATCTCGATCTCCTTGTCGTCCATCTCGCCGTCGCGCAGCTTGCGTCGGAAGCTCTCGCGGGTGTTGGGGCTCGATCCGGGCCCGACCAGCGCATCCAGCACGCGCTCCTCGGCGGCCTTGTGAGCGCGGGCGCGCACGTCCTTGCGGCGGGTCTCGCGCACGAGCCCGATGCCGATCTCGACCAGGTCACGAACGATCTGCTCGACGTCCCGGCCGACATAGCCGACCTCGGTGAACTTGGTGGCCTCGACCTTCAGGAAGGGCGCGTTGGCGAGCTTGGCGAGCCTCCGGGCGATCTCGGTCTTGCCGCAACCGGTGGGGCCGATCATCAGGATGTTCTTGGGCAGGACCTCCTCGCGCATGGGCCCTTCCAGCTGCTGCCGGCGCCAGCGATTGCGCAGCGCGATCGCGACGGCCCGCTTGGCGTCACGTTGGCCAACAATGTAGCGGTCGAGTTCGGAAACCGTCTCGCGCGGCGAAAAAGTGCTCATGATCCGTTCTGCCCTGTCGGGAAGGGTGGAGGCCGGAGCGGCTCAGGCCGCGTCCAGGCTCTCGATGGTCAGATTGCCGTTCGTGTAGACGCAGATGTCGGCCGCGATGCCGAGGCTCTTGCGCACGATCGCTTCGGCGTCGAGGTCGGTGTTCTCGATCAGCGCGCGGGCCGCCGACAACGCGTAGTTGCCGCCCGAGCCGATCGCCATGACGCCATCCTGCGGCTCCAGCACGTCTCCCGCGCCGGACAGAACGAGGCCGACCTGCTTGTCGGCCACCAGCATCATGGCCTCGAGCCGCCGCAGGATGCGGTCCGTGCGCCAGTCCTTGGTGAGCTCCACACAGGCGCGCATGAGCTGGCCGGGATACTGCTCGATCTTGGCCTCGAGCCGCTCGAACAACGCGAAGGCGTCGGCGGTCGCGCCCGCGAAGCCGACGATCACGTCGCCCTTGCCGAGCCGGCGCACCTTGCGGGCGTTCGACTTCATCACGGTCTGGCCGAGGCTCACCTGACCGTCGCCGCCGATCACGACCTTGCCGCCCTTGCGCACCATCAGGATCGTCGTGGCGCGCCAGCGCCCGTCATCGTGTTCAGCCATGGAATCTTCCGGAGTTTCGTCCCACCACACATAGGGGTTGCGGACGGCTGCTCCAATGGGCGCCGGTCGGCAACCATGCTGGCGGAGCGCGTGCTCACGAAAGATGCAGCAGAGTGGCGTTCAGGCACGCGAGTTGCTAGAAGCGGCCCGGCGGGCGACCTTTTCTTCCCTGCAGAGCCCGCGGGAGTTCACGCCATGCGTTCGGCGAGCGTGTCGCGCAAGACGGCCGAGACGGAGATCTCGGTCAGCCTGAGCATCGATGGAACCGGCGAAGCCCGGATCGCCACCGGCGTGGGCTTCTTCGACCACATGCTCGAGCTCTTCACGCGCCACGCCCTGTTCGACGTCACGGTCTCGGCCAAGGGCGACCTGCATGTCGACCAGCACCACACCGTCGAGGATGTCGGCATCGCGCTCGGCCAGGCTTTCGCGGAGGCGCTTGGCGAGAAGCGCGGCATTCGGCGCTACGCCGCCGCGCATCTGCCGATGGACGAGACGCTGAGCCGCGTATCGATCGACATCTCGGGCCGGCCCTTCCTGGTGTTCCGGGCCGAGTTCACGCGCGACAAGATCGGCGAGTTCGACACCGAGCTCGTGCGCGAGTGGTTCCAGGCTTTCGCGACCAATGCCGGGATCACGCTGCACGCCGAGACGCTGTATGGCGACAACAACCACCATATCGCCGAGAGCCTGTTCAAGGGTCTGGCGCGCGCCTTGCGTGAGGCGTGTGCGGTGGACCCCCGCGAAGGCGAGCGCGTTCCCTCCACCAAGGGCGCGCTCTGAGCGCAGTTGACCCTGCGCGCCCGCATGCAATTGGGGAAAGGCGCCTCATGACGACCTATTCTGTCCACCTTCCGGCCGAGGCGGTTCCGGGCTCCCCGGAGGGCCTCGAGCGCGCCGTCCTGGTGAAGGACGGCTTCCATTGGACCGCGCTGGTGTTCCCGCTGCTGTGGCTGCTGTTCAACCGCCTCTGGTGGGCGTTCCTGGCCTTCGTGGTCATCACGATGGCTGTCGTGTTTCTGGGGCGTGCGGCCGGCCTAAGCGAGACCGCGATTGCGACGCTCGACCTCCTGATCGGGCTATTCGTCGCGATCTCGGCGCCCGACCTGAAGGCTTGGGGCCTCGGGCGCCGCGGCTACGCGATCGCGGACGTGGTGACGGGCACCTCGGCGGACGACGCGGAGCGCCGCTTCTTCGACCGGTGGCTGTCGCGCACGGCTGCCGCCCCGGGCGCGCGTCCGGCCGGGCAGACCCCCGGGCAGGGATACGCGTCACGACCGCAGCCGCAGGTGCTCGGGCTGTTTCCTGACGCCGGGGCGGCCCGATGAGCATCGCGATCATCGACTACGGGTCGGGCAATCTGCACTCGGCCCAGAAAGCGTTCGAGCGGTCGGCCCGCGAAGCCGGGCTCGACACGCCCGTAAGGCTGACATCGGACCCCGACGCCGTGCTTCGCGCGGAGCGGATCGTGCTGCCGGGCGTGGGAGCGTTCGCGGATTGCCGGGCCGGCCTTGATGCCGTTCCGGGCATGGTGGACGCGCTGGAGGAGGCCGTGCGTCGGCGCGGCAAGCCGTTTCTGGGTATCTGCGTCGGCATGCAGCTGATGGCGAGCCGTGGGCTCGAATATGTCACCACGGATGGCCTCGGCTGGATCCCGGGGGACGTCACGCTTCTGCAGCCCGACGATCCGGCGCTGAAGATCCCTCACATGGGCTGGAACACGCTCGATGTCCGGCGCGAGCACCCGTTGCTTGCAGGGATTCCGACCGGGCCGGACGGATGGCACGCCTATTTCGTGCATTCCTACCATCTCGCGGCCGCTGATCCCTCGCTGGTCGTCGCCGAAACCGAGTATGGCGGTCCTGTCACCGCCATGGTGGCGCGTGACAACATGGCGGGCGCACAATTCCATCCCGAGAAGAGCCAGAAACTCGGACTGGCGCTCATCGCGAATTTCCTGAGGTGGCGTCCGTGATCCTGTTTCCCGCAATCGACCTGAAGGAGGGCCGCTGCGTGCGGCTCGTGCAGGGCGACATGGCGCTCGCGACCGTGTTCAACGACGACCCGGCCGCCCAGGCGGCGGATTTCGAGGCGCAGGGCTTCGAGTGGCTGCACCTCGTGGATCTCGACGGCGCCTTCGCGGGCCGGCCGGTGAACGCCCAGGCGGTAGAGGCCATCCTGGGCCGGGTGAGCCTTCCCGTGCAGCTCGGCGGCGGCATCCGCGACATGCGGACCGTCGAAGGCTGGCTTGCGAGCGGCATCCGTCGCGTCATCATTGGAACGGCGGCTGTGCGTGATCCGGACTTCGTGCGCGAGGCTGCTCGCCGCTTTCCGGGCCAGATCGCGGTCGGCATCGACGCGCGTGACGGCCGTGTGGCGGTGGAAGGCTGGGCACGCCTGTCGGAGATGTCCGCCGAGGACCTTGGCCGCAAGTTCGAGGACGTCGGTGTGGCGGCCCTGGTCTACACCGACATCGCGCGCGACGGCATCCTGACCGGCCTCAACATCGAGGCGACGCTCGCGCTCGCCAACGCGGTCAGCATTCCGGTGATCGCGTCGGGCGGCCTGGCGTCCATCGACGACGTGCGCCGCATGCTGGAGCCGGACTGCGCCGTGCTGGAGGGCGCGATCTCTGGCCGGGCCCTCTATGACGGCCGGCTGGACGCCGAGGAAGCGCTCAAGCTGATCCTTTCCGTGCGGGGGAGCACGCCCGATGCTTAAGGTGCGGGTCATCCCCTGCCTAGACGTGAAGGACGGGCGCGTCGTCAAGGGCGTGAACTTCGTTGGCCTTCGCGACGCCGGCGACCCGGTGGAAAGCGCCATCGCGTATGACGCGGCCGGGGCGGATGAGCTCTGCTTTCTCGACATCACGGCCAGCCATGAGCGGCGGGGCACGCTGATCGACGTGGTCACCCGCACGGCCGAAGCCTGCTTCATGCCGCTTACGGTGGGAGGCGGCGTCAGGACGGTCGAGGACATCCGGGCCCTGCTGCTCGCCGGGGCCGACAAGGTCTCGATCAACACCGCGGCGGTGACGGACCGCCATTTCGTGCGCCGGGCGGCCGAGAAGTTCGGCGTCCAGTGCATCGTGGTGGCGATCGACGCCAAGAGGGTCTCGGGTCCGGACGAAGATCCGCGCTGGGAAATCTTCACGCATGGCGGCCGCACGGCCACGGGCATCGACGCGATCGCGTTCGCGGAGGAAGTCTGCGAGCTGGGCGCCGGCGAGATCCTGCTGACCAGCATGGATCGGGACGGCGTGAAGACCGGCTACGACGTGGCGCTCACACGCGCGGTGGCGGACGCCGTGCCCGCGCCGGTGATCGCCTCGGGCGGGGTCGGCAACCTCGACCATCTGGTTGAAGGCGTGCGCGAGGGTCACGCAAGCGCGGTGCTCGCGGCATCGATCTTTCACTTCGGCGAATACACGGTGCGGCAGGCCAAGGAACGGCTTGCGGCCGCCGGGCTGCCGGTGAGGATGGATTGATGGCGTTTTCGCTCAACGACCTGGACAGCTATCTGGCCGAGCGCGCGAAAGCGTCGCCGGATGAATCCTACACCGCCAAGCTGCTCGCCAAGGGGCCGTCCCACGCCGCCAAGAAACTCGGCGAAGAAGCCGTCGAAGCCGTGATCGCAGCCGTCGAAGGCGATGTTCATGCGTTGAAGATGGAAAGCGCCGACGTTTTATATCATCTCTTAGTCGTGCTTCGCGCGAGAGGCTTGTCGTTGCAGGATGTCCTCGACGAGCTCGCCCGCCGGACCGCGCAAACCGGGCTCCAGGAAAAGGCGTCACGCCCGCAAGGCTGACGACGAACCAAGCCCCGCAAAGGAGCGCGCATGAACGAGCGCGTCACGCCAGCGCCGGACGAGCTCTCGCCCTATCGCGTCTTCTCGCGGGACGAGTGGGCTGCCCTGCGCGCCGATACACCCCTGACGCTGGGCGTCGAGGACCTGATCAAGCTGCAGTCGCTGCACGATCCGATTTCGCTCGAGGAGGTGGTGGCGATCTACCTGCCGCTCTCGCGCCTGCTGTCTTTGTATGTCGCGGCCACACAAGGGCTGTTCAAGGCCACGCAGCGCTTCCTTCTCGCCGAGGATGGCAAGATGCCGTACGTGATCGGCATCGCAGGCTCCGTCTCGGCCGGCAAATCCACCACCGCGCGCGTGCTGCGGGCGCTTCTGTCGCGGTGGCCGAACACCCCCAAGGTCGACCTCGTGACCACCGATGGCTTCCTGTTGCCCAACGCCGTGCTGCAGCGTGAAGGGCTAATGGAGAAGAAGGGCTTTCCGGAAAGCTATGACGGCTTGGCCCTGACGCGCTTCCTGTCTCAGGTGAAAGCCGGTGAGCGGAAGGTCAAGGCGCCGGTTTACTCGCACCTGACCTACGACGTCATGCCGGACGAGTTCGTGACCGTCGATCGGCCGGACATTCTGATCGTAGAGGGCCTGAATGTGCTGCAGCCGAGCCGGCTTTCGCGCGAAGGCAAGACGGTGCCGTTCGTGTCGGATTATTTCGACTTCTCGGTCTATCTCGACGCCGAGGAAGACCTGCTCGAGAAATGGTACGTGTCGCGTTTCATGACGCTTCGCCAGACGGCTTTCCGGGACCCGCGTTCGTTCTTCAAGAAATATTCCGAGTTCACGGACGAGGAAGCCGAAGCCACCGCCAAGGCGATCTGGCATCGGACCAATCTGCCGAACCTGCGCGAAAACGTCCTGCCGACCCGCCCGCGCGCCAGCCTGGTGCTGACCAAGGGCGCGAGCCACCGGATCGAGCAGGTCGCGCTGCGAAAGCTCTAGGGACTGTCTCCCGTTTCACGTGAATCCGGCAAGGCGGCGCGAGCCGCCCTGCAATGTTTCACGTGAATCCGTTTCGGCTCAGAGCACGCCGTTGTCGCGCGCAAGGTCCAGAAGGCTGACCTCCGGACGCGCGCCGACATGCTGGATCACTTCGGCGGCCGCGAGCGCTCCGAGGCGGGCGCAGGTCGTCGCTTCGAGGTCGCGCGCGACGCCGAACAGGAAGCCTGCCGCGAACAGGTCGCCCGCGCCGGTGGTGTCCACCAGGTTCTCGATCGGGAAGGCGTCCACGGCCTGGGTCTGCTCGCGGGTGACGATGAGGCACCCTTCTTCGGACCGGGTGACGACGCCCAGCAGGTTCTCGTCACGGAACGCCGAAACCGCAGTGGTGAAATCGGCCGTCTGGTAGAGGCTCTTCAGCTCGCTCTCGTTCGCGAACACGATGTCGAGCGCGCCGGTGCGCATCAGGTCGAGGAACTCGTCGCGGTAGCGGTCGACGCAGAAGCTGTCCGACAGCGTCAGCGCGACCTGTCGGCCTGCCGCATGCGCCAGCTGGGCGGCGCGCCGGAACGCCTGCTTGGCCTGGTCGCGATCCCAAAGATAGCCTTCCAGGTAGACGATGCTCGACGCCGCCACCACGTCAGGGTCCACATCCTCGGGGCCGAGGTTCTGGCAGGCGCCCAGGTAGGTGTTCATGGTGCGCTCGCCGTCGGGAGTCACCAGGATGAAGCTGCGGGCCGTGGCGGGGCCGTCGTTAGACGGCGCGGTGGGAAAATGGACGCCGATCGACCGGATGTCGTGGGTGAAGAGCCCGCCAACCTCATCGTTCTTGACCTTGCCGATATAGGCCCCGCGCCCGCCGAACGACGCGACGCCGACGATCGAGTTGGCGACCGAGCCGCCCGAGATCACGGTCGCCGGGCCCATGGCCGAAAACAGCCGCTCGGCTTCCTGCTCCTCGATCAGCCGCATCGCACCTTTATGCAGCTGGTTCGCGAGAAGGAACGCATCGTCGGTTCGAGCCAGCACGTCCACGATGGCGTTGCCGAGGCCGAGGACGTCATAGAGCGGTGCGGTCATGAGGCGGCGTTCCTGAATGGCGGTGCGCCCGTGTGGGGCAAGGCGCGGACCGGGTCAAGGTTTGGGGCGGGCCTGAGCGGCGGCGAGGATCGCCTCGATGCCGGCGATGTCGTCGCCGTCGAGACGCCCGACCATGCGGGCAAAGCGGTTGGCGAGGCGGGTCGCGTCCGGAGAGAGGCCGGCGGTGTCGACCGTGACGCGCGGATGGGAGACGTCGGCGAGGCGCAGGAGCTCTTCGGCGTCGTCCCAGATGATGTTGAAGTAGTGGATCACCCGCTGCACGAAGCCCCAGTTCGGGCGGCCGCGGCGGCCGTGCTCCAGGGCTGACAGGTAGGTGGGCGTCACACCCAGCGCTTCGGCCATGTCCTTCAACTGGACGCCGCGCTCGGCGCGGAGCTCGCGCAGGCGCGCGCCGAACGGCGTCATGACGCGCCCGGCCCACGCGGGCGGCGCATCCGGATATAAAGCGCGCCGGAGCCGCCGTGATGTGCGGCCGCCTCTTCGAAGCCGACCACGAGGGGGCGCAAATCCGGCAGCCGCAGCCAGTGCGGGACTGTCCGCCTGAGGACACCGCGCTCTTCGAACAGCCCTCCCCGTTCGGCGGGACCTCCGCCCTTGCCGGTCACGACGAGAACCACGAGATGGCCCTGCGCCTGGGCGCGGTGGAGAAAGCCTCGCAGCGCGTCGTGAGCCTCGGCCTGGCGCATGCCGTGGAGGTCGATCACGGCCTCGATCGCATGCGAGCCGCGCGATAGCCGTTGCCGGAGACGGCGTTCGAGGGGAGCCAGCGGGGCGATCGGCGCGGGCGCGGGCTTCGGCTTGGCGAGCGCGCCGGGAGCCTTGGCGACATCGCTCGCAGGCGGCGCTGGCGCGGGCGGCTCGGCGGGAGGCGGGGCGACCACCGGAGCCTGGCCCGGCATGGGGTTCACGTGCCGGGTCACCTGCGCCCAGAGGGCGACCTCGTCGCTGGTGAGGGATCGGCGCCGGCGCTGGGTCACGGCCGGACTTTCGGGAGAAGCACGACGAAGCGGCCCCTGTGTCGCACCAGCCCGGCCTGCCGGCCGGCTTCGGCGCCCGAGCCAAGAAAGATGTCGGCGCGCGCGGCGCCGAGAATGGCCGAACCCGTGTCCTGCGCGGTCATGAGACGCGCGAAAGGCGAGCCCGTCGCGGATGACAGGTCCGCGTCGATCCAGAACGGCAGACCGTAGGGCCAGAGCGACCGGTCGACCGCGATGGAGCGCCCGGGCGTGAGCTCGACCGAGGCCGCGCCGGTCGGGCCCTGGTCGGGCCGCATGCCCTTTCCGAGCGCAAAGAAGATGTAGGACCGGTTGAGCCGCATGATCCGCCGGCCGTCGTCCGGGTGCTCGCGAAGCCAGGCCTTCAGCTTTTCGAGCGTCATCTCCTCGAGGGTCATGTGGCCCTCGGTGACGATCACCTTGCCGATGGACGTGTATGGATGGCCATTCCGCCCGGCATAGACCAGGCGGCGCAGCTTGCCGTCCGGAAGCCGCACCCGCGCGGAACCCTGCACCTGCGCGAGGAAGAGCTCGACCTCGTCCCGGACATACAGGAGCTCGAGCTTGCGGCCGTTCAGGGCGCCACCCCAGATCGCGGCCCTGTCCGGATAGGGCTCGAGCCCGGCGGGCGTCTTCCGCGCCGCCGTGAGACCTCCGTCGAGACCCGGAACGCCGCCCGGATAGGACGCAAGATCGTCAGGACGGGCCAAAACCGGGACGGGAAACCGCTCGCTTCGGGTCAGCGAGCCTTCCATCTCGGGCTCATAATAGCCGGTGAGGAAGCCCTGCCCCTCAGCGGGCGTGATCTCGTAGGGCTGGAACTCGCGCTCGAAAAACGCCCGCGCGGCCGCGGCTTTCAGCGGGCCGAGCTCTAGCCCGCGCCGGCAAATGGCGACCAGGGCGGGGTCCGGCGGCAGCCCGGGCCGGAGCGACGCGCCGGAATTGGCGATGGGCTTGCAGGTTTTCGCGAAGGCCCTGAACGCGGCCGCGTGGTCGTCCGCCCCCCAGCCGGCGAGCGCCGCGAACGCGAGCGGCTTCAGCGTGGAGCCGCCAGGACCGGAGCGAATCGGCAGATCAACGGTCGACATCGCGAGGGTCTCGGGGCGAGCCGTGGACGGCAGCAGCGCGAGCAGCAGGATCGCCGCGCGGGCGACCGCGCGCAGCCGCATCCCGGGCACGTCGTCAGTGCCCGGCTTCGGTGGCGACGAGCTTCCAGTTCGGATCGCGGGACCCTGCCTCGCGGGCGAAGGTCCACACATCCGTCACGTCGACGACCTTGGTCGAATCGCCGTCGATCACCGCGCCGGTCTGGTCCTTGGTGGCGGTGATCAGCTTCGAGACGAAGCGCACCGTGACCTGGGCCGTGCGGCCGCGCAGTTGCGCGTCGACATACTCGGCCTTGTCGATGGACACGAAGGTGGTCTCGACCTTTTCGCCGCGCTTTTCGCGCTCCGTGATCGCGCTGACGAAACCCTCGTAGACATCCTTGGACAAGAGGTCCTTCAGAGATTTGCGATCGCCGCTCGCGAAAGCGGTCACGATCATCTCGTAGGCCGACTTGGCGCCCTCCCGGAACACCCTGGGGTCGAAGCCGCCATCCGCGGCCGCGATGGCGTCGAAGCCCGCCGCAAGCGGAGTGGCGTCCTCCGCGTATCCCTGCCAGCGGTCAGGGTCGTGCTGGCCCATCGGCGGAGCCGCGGCTTCCTCGGGCCCGCGATCCAGGCGAACGACGTTGGAATCGTTGGCGGGCGAAGGCGTCTGCGGCGCCCGGCGCATCACGGGCGGACGCTCGTTGCCGGTGCGCGTTCCCAGGACCGAGCGAAGACGCCAGATCACGAAGACCGCCAAGGCCAGGAAAATGATGGTCGTGAGGTCGAAGGAGTCCTGCATCGTCTCGTCGTCTCGCGCCGCCTCGGCCCCGCGCCGAAATATCGGGTTCCCTTCTATATGGACCGTCCTGCGCTGGACTTCCACCCGCGGGCGTGGCGAAGCGCGCAGGCGCAAGCCGCCGCGTGAAGGCGCGAAGCCGCAGGCGCTCCTTGTGGGGCTCGTCTTTCCGTGTTAGCCCGCGCGCCGAAGAGCCGTCGCAAGCCGGCCATCGCTCAACGGATCGGGGGCCAAGGCAGGGCCTCCAGAGGAGAACCCCATGGCCAACGGAAACGGCGCCGCCGGCGCTCCCGAGCAGGACATCTCGCCCTCGCTCAACGCGCTCGCGCAGTACATCAAGGATTTCTCGTTCGAGAACCCGAACGCTCCGCGCTCGCTGACCCCGCAGGCGAACCCGCCGCAGATCTCGATCTCGGTGAACGTCAACGCCAAGCAGATCGCGGATGCGGACTACGAAGTCGAGCTGACGCTCGAGGGCAAGGCCGGCGAAGCGCCGAACCTGCTGTTCAGCTTCGAGCTGATCTACTCGGGCATCTTCCGCGTGCAGAACATCCCGCAGGAGAACGTCCATCCGGTGGTGATGATCGAGTGCCCGCGGCTACTCTTCCCGTTCGCGCGCCAGATCGTCGCCGACGCCGTGCGCAATGGCGGCTTCCCGCCCTTGTTCATCGACCCGATCGACTTCGCTGCCCTGTTCCGCCAGCGCATCGCCGAAGTGCAGCAGCAGCCGGCGAACGCCTGACCCTTCGCCCATTTGCGAGAAAAGCCGGCCCTTGTGGCCGGCTTTTTCATGTCGGGAGGAAGCTTTCGTGTCAGGAAGCGGCCTTGGCGGCTTCCTGTTCGGGGAGGTAACGCCGCCACACGATCTCGCCCTTGAGCGTCGCGATGAACGCCTCATGGGCGGCGGCTTCGCCGGCGGTGAGGCGCGAGGGAAGCGGCTCGGGACGCACCAGCGATCCGCGCCGCGCGGAGGCGCGCTCCACGGCGGTCTTCACGCCCGCGGCCACGAGGCCCAACGTGGTCTGCCGGCCGCCCAGCAGCTCGACATAGACTTCCGCCAGGATTTCGGCGTCCAGCAGCGCGCCGTGCTTGGTGCGGCGGGAGTTGTCGATGCCGAAGCGCAGGCACAACGCGTCGAGGCTGGCGGGCGCGAACGGAAACTTGCGCTTGGCGATCGCCAGCGTGTCGACGACGCGGCCCTGATCGATGGGGCCATGTCCGAGCCGGCCCAGCTCGGCGTTGAGAAAGCTGATGTCAAAGGCTGCGTTGTGGGCGACCAGCTTGGCGTCGCCGATGAAGTCCACGAAGGCGTCCGCGATCGCGGCGAAGACGGGCTTATCCGACAGGAACTCGCTCGAGAGCCCGTGCACCGCGAAGGCTCCCTGCGGCATGTCCCGCTCGGGGTTGATGTAGACGTGAAAGTTCTGCCCCGTCGGCATGTGGTTCAGAAGTTCGACGCAGCCGATTTCAACGACGCGATCGCCGCCCAATGGGCTGAGGCCCGTGGTTTCCGTGTCGAAGACGATCTCGCGACTCATGGGGCGCCCTTGCCGTATTCCTGCAGCTCACCGCTGCGTCGCGGCGGAGCCGATCCGTCCCGCACAGGCGCGGATCACGTCCTGCACGCCGCGCCTCGCGGCGCCGAAGCCCTGGCTCGTATCCAGAACCCAGTGCGCCCGGGCCCGCTTTTGCGAATCGGGCATCTGCTTGGCCAGAATGGCCTCGAAGCGCTCGGCAGTCATGCCCGGGCGAGCCAGCACGCGCTGCTTTTGCACAGAAGCCGGAGCGCTCACCACCAGCACGGCGTCGCAGCGCCGGTCGCCGCCCGTTTCCAGCAGCAAGGGAACGTCGAGGACGATCAGCGAAGCGCCGGCCGCCATCCAGCGCCGGACGAAGTCCGCCTCAGCCTGGCGGACAAGCGGGTGAACGATGGCCTCCAACCGTTTGAGCGCCGCCGAATCCCCCAGAACGACCTTGCCGAGCGCTTCGCGATCGACGACGCCGTCGCGCGTGGTCCCGGGAAATGCAGTCTCGATCGCTTCCGCCGCAGCGCCCGCGTAGAGGGCGTGAACCGCAGCGTCGGCGTCGTGCACCGGGACGCCGGCTTCCCTGAAAAAGCCGGCCGTCGCGGACTTGCCCATCCCGATGGAGCCCGTAAGGCCGAGGATGAACGTCACCGCGCGCTCCGGGCGAGATCGTCCACGATCAGCTGCCGCAAGGCGGGCGTTACTTCCGGGCGCTTGCCGAACCAATGCTCGAAGCCGGGCGCGGCCTGGTGGAGCAGCATGCCAAGGCCATCCACCACAGGGTTGCCCCGCTGGCGGGCCTCGGCGAGCAGCCTCGTTTCGAGCGGAATGTAGACGGCGTCCGTCACGATGGCGCCAGGCTTGAGGCCCTCCAGCGAGACGTCGAGCTCGGGTTGGCCGCTCATGCCCAGCGATGTGGTGTTCACCACCATGTCGGCGGCCGGCATCAATTGCGAGACGGCGTCCCAGCGCGAGGCCTGGACCCGCTTTCCGAAGAAGTCGGCCAACTGCTCGGAGCGGTCGCGCGTGCGGTTGAGGATGGTGACCAATTCGACGCCGCGATCGAGTAGCCCGGCCACGATGGCGCGCGCGGCGCCCCCGGCTCCCAGCACCAACGCATGCGCGGTGCGGCTGGACCACCCGGGCGCTTCGGCATCCAGGCTGGCGACGAAGCCGAGGATATCGGTGTTGTCGCCATGCAGAACGCCGTTCTCGATCCAGACCGTGTTCACGGCCTGAAGCGCGCGCGCCCGGTCGGTAAGCACGTCCACGGCGCCGAACGCCGCCTCCTTGTGCGGCACTGTGACATTGCAGCCGACATAGCCTCGGGCCTGCAGGGTCTTCAAGAAACCGACGACGTCCTCCGGGCGAACCTCCTCGCACCCGTAGGAGCCTTCGAGGCCGAGCGTGCGGAGCCAATAGCCGTGGATCAGGGGCGAGCGCGAATGCTTCGCGGGCCAACCGACGATGCAGGCGCTGGGAACGGCGGTCACTGCGGGACGGCTCCGCTTTGCCGGAAGAACGCGAGAAGCTGAATCAACGGAAGCCCCAGAATCGTGAAGTGATCCCCCTCGATGGCCTCGAAGAGATGAATCCCCAAGCCTTCGAGCTGGTAGGCGCCGACGCTCGCAAGCGGCGATTCGCCGGCCGCGTCCAGATAGCGCGCGATCATGTCTTCCGACAACGCGCGCATGGCGAGGCTCGCGGACGTGACGGTCTGGAACAACACGGCCTCGTCGCGCATCACGACCGCGGCCGAGTAGAGTTCGTGACGCCGCCCCGACAGGCGGCGCAGCTGCTCGGCGGCCTCCTCCCGGTCGACTGGCTTGTGGAACGGCACGGCCCCGCACGCCAGCGTCTGATCGCCTCCCAGCACCATCCGGCCCGGCCGCAACTGCGCGACTGCGCTGGCCTTGCCGCGGGCGAGCGCCAACGCGGTCTCGCCAGGGCCAGCCCCACCGGCCTGCGCTTTCTCTTCCAGCGCGCGCTCGTCCACATCGGCCGCCATGGCCTCGAGCGGGATGCCGGCCGCCGCCAGAAGCGAGATGCGGGCGGCGCTGCGGGACGCGAGGATCAGCGGATCAGGATCCGCCCAAAGGTTCGACGCCGGCATGCGCTACTCCACGATGAACCGAAGCCGGTGTCGCTTCAGGTGGTCCATGATGGCTGCCGCGGTCTCCTCGATGGAGCGACGCGTCACGTCGATGATGGGCCAGTTGTGGCGCGCGCACAGCTTGCGCGAGAGCGCGATCTCTTCCGTGACGGCGAGCTTGTCGACATAGGGGCTCTGGTCGGACGCATTCAGGGTCAGCAACCGGTTCTGCCGGATCTGGACGATCCGCTCGGGCGACGCGACCAGGCCGACGATCAGCGGATGCTTGACGCTCTCGATGCCGGGCGGCAGCGGGATACCGGGGACAAGCGGGATGTTGGCGGTCTTCACCCCACGGTTGGCAAGATAGATGCTGGTCGGCGTCTTGGAGGTGCGGCTCACCCCGATGAGGATGATGTCGGCCGACTCCAGGTCCTCCGGAAGCTGCCCGTCATCATGCATCATCGTGTAGTTCAAGGCGTCGATGCGCTTGAAATAGTCGCCGTTCAGGACGTGCTGGGCGCCCGGCCGATGCGTCGAAACCGTTCCCAGGTAGGACTGGAACATGCTCAGCACCGGGTCCAGCACGGAGAGGCACGGGCAGCCGAACTCGCGGCAAGCCTCCTCCAGGCGGCCGGCCAGTTCGGGCTCGACCAGCGTATAGAGCACCATGCCGGGCGCCGCTTCGAGCTCGCCCAGCACGCGATCGAGCTGCGTCGAGGTTCGCACCAGCGGATATACGTGCTCGATCGCCGAGATGCCCTGATACTGGGCGGCCGCCGCACGGCTCACCGCGATGAGGGTTTCGCCCGTCGCATCCGAGACGAGGTGAAGATGGAAATAGCTGCGTCCCAAGGTCGGGATCCTTTGATCCAGACGATCCACAGCCCTGTGGACGGCTGTGAATGGCGTGGAGAGATCGACCTGTCTGGCCAGGCCCTGGGGACAATGTCGCAAGTCGGGGGACGCCGATCAACAGACGATCCGGCGGGGGATGGAATCGAACGCCTGTTGGCCACAGCGGTGGACGGAGACGATCGGCAGGATCGTCGCGACAGAGCTGGATGCGCCCGACCTCCTGCAAAACCCTTAATGAATCGTTAACGGCCCTGGACCTCCGGCATGCTCACCATCTCGATGGAGTTCTTGGCGATGCGGCCGGCAAGCTGTGTGCGACCTGTGGACCAATTGGCGTTCCGCAGGCGGGCGGTCTAAGAGAAGGATCAAAATAAAGAGTCTTAGAAAAAGGTATTTAGAAGTGACCTCCTCTCCCCTCTCGGGCGAAAAGCCGTCGGCGAGCGGCAAGCCGCTCCTCCGGGTGCTGGCTGGCGAGACGCTGCCGCGGCCTCCGATCTGGATCATGCGACAGGCGGGCCGCTACTTGCCCGAGTACCGGGAGCTTCGCGCTACCGCGCCGTCCTTCATGGATTTCTGCTACTCGCCCGCGAAAGCCGCGGAGGCGACGATGCAACCGATCCGGCGGTTCGGCTTCGACGCCGCGATCCTGTTCTCGGACATCCTGGTCGTCCCCGACGCTCTGGGGCAACCGGTGACGTTCGCCGAAGGCGAGGGCCCTCGCCTGCACCCGATCACGCTCGACGGCGGTCTCTCGCGGCTCTCGGACGAGATCGACCTGGAACGCCTGGGACCGGTCTTCGAGACCATCGAGCGGGTCAAGGCGGGGCTGGGCTCGGAAACAACCTTCCTGGGCTTCTGCGGGGCTCCCTGGACGGTGGCGAGCTACATGATCGCCGGCAAGGGCACGCCCGAACTGGCTCCGTCCCGGCTCCTGGCCTACCGCGATCCGGAATTTCTGACCGCGCTGATCGACAGGCTCGTGGACGCGTCCATTCGGTACCTCGTGCGGCAGTTTCAGGCCGGCGTCGACGCGGTGCAGATCTTCGAGAGTTTCGCGGGCGCGTTGACGCCGGCCGGCCTGGAGCGCTGGTCGCTGGGTCCAATCCGGCGGATCGTGGACGGCGTCCGGGCGCAGGCGCCCCATGCGCGGATCATCGTGTTCGCGCGTGCGTCGGGGCCCGGCCATCGGCTTGTGGCCGAGAAGACCGGCGCCGACGCGGTGGCGCTGGACTGGGCCGTGAACGGCGCCTGGGCGGCCTCTCAGGTGCAGTCCCTCAAGCCCGTGCAGGGCAACCTCGATCCCCTCGCGGTGGTGGCGGGCGGCGCGGCGCTGGAGGACGGCGTGCGGGACGTGCTGAGCACCTTCGGGGGCGGACCTCACATCTTCAATCTCGGCCACGGGATCGTGCCGGAAACGCCGGTCGAGCATGTGGGACGACTGGTAAAGCTTGTCCGGGGAGAGGTCGCGTGAGCTACGACTGGATCAAGGCGCTGCACGTCATCGCGATCATCGCCTGGATGGCCGGAATGCTCTATCTGCCCCGGCTCTTCGTGTACCACGCCGACGCCGTGAAGGGGTCGGACAAGTCCGAGACCCTGAAGCTGATGGAGCGGCGCCTCCTGAAGGCGATCATCAATCCGGCGATGATCGTCTCCTGGATCGCCGGGCTCTGGCTCGTCTGGCAGGGCGGCTGGTGGAAGGCGGGCTGGTTCCACGGCAAGTTCGCCCTGGTGCTGCTGATGTCCGGCGTGCACGGAATGCTGTCGCGCTACGTCAAGGACTTCGCGGCCGATCGCAACCAGAAGCCGGCGCGGTTCTTCCGGATCCTCAACGAGGTCCCGACCGTGTTGATGATCGGGATCGTCATCCTGGTGATCGTCAAGCCGTTCTGAGGCGAGAACGGCTGCGGGACTTGTGCTGGGGCGCAAAACGCGTTATCGCTCGAACGCCTCCCCAAGCAGTGGTTTGGTCTTCCTCGTGGCTCGGTTTCCCGACGCCCCGGTCGACCCCACTCCCGGAACCGATGCATTCGGTCCCACGTTTTTCTCACCCACCGCTCGCAGATGCCCGGTCAGGGCCGCGACTCCCAGGACATACCCATGCGGGAAATAAAGCTCCAGGACCTCAAGGCGAAGTCCCCGACGGAGATGCTCGCCTTCGCGGAGGAGCTGCAGGTCGAGAACGCCGGCACCATGCGCAAGCAGGAGCTGATGTTCGCGATCCTCAAGCAGCTGGCGTCCAACGAGGTGGAGATCATCGGCGAGGGCGTCGTCGAGGTGCTGCCCGACGGGTTCGGCTTCCTGCGGTCGCCTGATTCGAACTACCTGGCCGGCCCGGATGACATTTACGTCTCGCCCTCCCAGATCCGGCGCTTCGGCTTGCGCACCGGCGACACGGTCGAGGGGCAGATCCGCAGCCCGAAGGAAGGCGAGCGCTACTTCGCGCTGCTGAAGGTCAACACGATCAACTTCGAGGATCCGGACAAGGCGCGCCACAAGGTCAACTTCGACAACCTGACGCCGCTCTACCCGAACGAGCGCCTCAAGCTCGAGATCGAGGATCCGACCCGCAAGGATTTCTCGCCGCGCATCATCGACATCGTCTCGCCGATCGGCAAAGGCCAGCGCGGCCTCATCGTCGCGCCGCCACGCACCGGTAAGACTGTTCTGCTCCAGAACGTGGCGCAGTCGATAACCACGAACCATCCCGAGTGCTACCTCATCGTGCTGCTCATCGACGAGCGGCCGGAGGAGGTAACCGACATGCAGCGCTCCGTGCGCGGCGAGGTCGTTTCCTCCACCTTCGACGAGCCGGCCTCCCGGCACGTGCAGGTGGCCGAGATGGTGATCGAAAAAGCCAAGCGCCTGGTAGAGCACGGCCGTGATGTCGTGATCCTGCTGGACTCGATTACCCGCCTCGGTCGCGCCTACAACACCGTGGTGCCGTCCTCCGGCAAGGTGCTGACCGGCGGCGTCGACGCCAATGCGCTGCAGCGTCCGAAGCGCTTCTTCGGCGCGGCCCGCAACATCGAGGAAGGCGGCTCGCTCACCATCATCGCGACCGCCCTGATCGACACGGGTAGCCGCATGGACGAGGTGATCTTCGAAGAGTTCAAGGGCACCGGCAACAGCGAGATCATTCTTGACCGCAAGGTGTCGGACAAGCGCGTGTTCCCGGCGCTTGACATCACGCGGTCCGGCACCCGCAAGGAAGAGCTGCTCGTGCCGCCGGACGTGCTCAAGAAGATGTACGTCCTGCGCCGCATCCTCAACCCGATGGGCACCGTGGACGCGATCGAGTTCCTGCTCGACAAGCTTCGGCAGACGAAGACGAATTCGGACTTCTTCGACTCAATGAACACCTGATCGGATCAATGTTGATTCGGCTCTGAAACGACATGCGGCGGCTCACGGGCCGCCGCTCTCATTTGGGAGTTGGTGAATGCAAACGGGCGTCGAGGCGGAGACGATCTACGCTGTCGCGACCGCGCCCGGCCGCGCCGCGATCAGCGTCATCCGTGTGAGCGGGCCTGCCGTCCACGAAGCGCTGCTTCAGCTTAGCGGCGAGGTCCCGCCTCCGCGAGTTGCGAGCCTCCGGACGCTGACCGGGCATGACGGCGTCATCGATCAGGCGCTGGTGCTGCGGTTCGAGGCGCCGAACAGCTTCACGGGCGAAGATGTCGCCGAGTTCCACATTCATGGCGGCCGGGCTGTTCAAGGCGCGCTGCTTCGCGCGTTGGGGAGCATGCCGCGTTTGCGGCCCGCTGCGCCGGGGGAATTCACGCGCCGCGCGCTTTTGAACGGCAAGCTCGATCTGACCCAGGCGGAGGCGGTCGCCGACCTGATCGATTCGGATACGGACCGACAGCGCGCGCAGGCGCTTGGGCAGCTTGGAGGCGGCTTGGCCCGCGTGGTCGCCGGCTGGCGCGACTTGCTCATTGAAGCATCGGCGCTGATCGAGGCGGCGCTCGACTTCTCGGATGAACACGACGTCGGAGAATCTCTACCTCCGGCGGTGAGAGAGGCCGTAGTGGCCGTTACGAATGAGATCGCGGCCCAGCTGCAAAAGCGCGGCGCGGAGCGGCTGCGGGATGGGTTCACGGTGGTGATCGCCGGGCCGCCTAATGCCGGGAAGTCCACGCTGTTGAACTGGTGGGCAGGCCGGGAAGCCGCGATCGTTACGCCGATTCCGGGAACCACGCGCGACCTGATCGAGGTTGATCTCGAACTGGACGGGCTTCCCGTGCGGCTGATTGATACGGCAGGGCTTCACGCTGCTCGCGACATCGTGGAGCAGATCGGCATGGACCGCGCACGCGACCGCGCCAGGAGCGCCGACCTTGTTCTCTGGCTTGATCCCGGCGGCGGGTCCGTCGACGACGAGCTAGCCGATCGTCCGACCGTAAGGGTTCGGTCGAAAGTCGATTCAGTTCCGGAACGGTCGAGCAAACACGGCGAACTCGCGATTTCGGTGCTGGCTGGAACCGGCCTCAACGAGCTTCATGCGGAAGTCATCCGGCATCTCGGACAGACACTCGATAGCGGTGGCGTTCTCACCAGAGAGCGACATCGGCTCGCTCTTCAGGAGGCGGCCGAGCATCTCGGGCGAGCTGAGCGATCCCACGACGAGGGCGGTCCGGTCGAGTTCATCGCCGAGGATCTGCGCCTGGCGTTGCGCAGCCTTGATGGGCTGATCGGCCGCGTCACCTCGGAGGATATCCTCGACAAGGTGTTTTCGAGCTTCTGCATCGGCAAATAGATTCACGTGGAACATCGCCGCGCATGGCTGTGGCGAAGAACGGCGTCGCGAGCTATGGAAGCCCTATGAGAGAGCAATTCGACGTCATCGTCATCGGCGGAGGCCACGCCGGTACCGAGGCGGCCGCGGCCGCCGCCCGCATGGGGGCGCGCACGGCGCTGCTGACGCACCGCTTCGCCACAGTCGGCGAAATGTCGTGCAATCCGGCCATTGGGGGCCTCGGCAAAGGCCATCTGGTCCGTGAGATCGATGCGCTGGATGGGGTAATGGGCCTAGCCGCCGACAGAGGCGGCATTCAGTTTCGCGTGCTGAACCGGCGCAAGGGACCGGCAGTGCGGGGTCCCCGGGCCCAGGCGGACAGGATGCTCTATCGCCAGGCCGTCCAGGAAATCTTGCTCGCGACCGCGGGGCTTACCATCCTGGAAGGCGAGGCGGCGGCCCTGTTGCACCAGGGTGGGACGGTACAGGGCGTAAGGCTTGCGGATGGCCGTGAGCTGTCCGCCCAATCAGTCGTGCTCACCACTGGAACGTTCCTGAACGGGCTCATCCATATCGGTGATGAGCAAAGGCCGGCCGGGCGAATGGGCGAGGCGCCGTCCATTTCGCTGGCCGCCTCCCTGGCCAGTCTTGCGCTGCCGCTCGGTCGATTGAAGACCGGTACGCCTGCTCGCCTTGATGGTTCGACCCTCGACTGGGATGCGCTGGAGATGCAGGCCGGCGACGATCCACCCGAGCCGTTCTCGTTCATGACCGACCGGCTCGACGTCCAGCAGGTCTCGTGCGGGATCACTTACACGACCGCTCAGACTCACGAGGTGATCCGCCGCAACATGGACCGCGCGCCGCTCTACACTGGCGCAATCCAGGGTCGGGGGCCGCGCTATTGTCCTTCCATCGAGGACAAGGTCGTTCGTTTCGCCGAGAAGACGAGCCACCAGATCTTCCTTGAGCCCGAAGGGCTGGACGATGACACCGTCTATCCGAATGGCATCTCGACCTCGCTGCCCGTCGATGTTCAACGCGAGATGATCGCCACGATCCCGGGCCTCGAAACCGCGGTGATGCGTCGGCCCGGCTATGCGATCGAGTATGACTACGTCGACCCGCGCTGCCTTCGCGCGACCTTGGAGACCAAGGTGCTTTCAGGGCTGTTCCTGGCGGGGCAAATCAACGGAACGACCGGATATGAGGAAGCCGCGGCTCAAGGCTTGCTCGCTGGACTGAATGCCGCCCGTCTGGCTGGCGGGCAAGACGCGGTGACAATCGACAGGACCCAAGCCTATCTCGGAGTCATGATCGACGATCTCGTCACCCGGGGGGTGACCGAGCCCTACCGGATGTTCACGTCGCGCGCCGAATACAGGCTCTCGCTGCGGGCCGATAATGCCGGCGACCGGCTCACTGCGTGGGGCGCTCAGGTCGGGGTCGTGGGATCAGGCCGGCATAGGGCGTTCGATGCGATGAAAGCTGACCTGGATGCAGGCCGGGCCCAGCTTCAGAGTCTGCACATCACCCCGTCCGACGCTGCAAAAGCCGGCCTTCGGCTGAACCAAGACGGCGTTCTTCGCTCCGCGTTTGAGCTCCTGTCCTATCCGACGATCGAGTTTCCGCAACTTATCGACGTTTGGCCGGAGCTGGGGTCCATTCCCCCCAATATAGCTGAACGGCTCAGCGTGGACGCAACCTACTCGGTTTATTTAGAGCGGCAGGATCGCGACATCGCGGCGTTCCGTCGGGACGAGGCGGCCGTGCTTCCGGCATCTATGCGATACGAAGGTCTCCCCGGATTGTCGGCCGAGCTCCGAACCAGATTAAGTTCCGTGCGCCCGGAAACGCTGGGTCAGGCAAGCCGCCTTGAGGGCATGACGCCGGCGGCCCTAGCTGTCGTGGCGGCGAGCGCACGAGCGATCGGTTCGCACCCGTGACAAACGCTTCGCGAGAGCAGGTCCTTCGATCGCTCGATGTTTCACGTGAAACGGCGGCGATGCTGGATGAGTTCGTTTCGTCTCTGACCCGGTGGCAACGCGTCAAAAACCTGGTTGGCCCCCGTACGCTCGACGATGTCTGGGAGAGGCACATCGCCGATAGCGCGCAGCTTCTGGAGTGTCTCGGCGACCGAAAGGTCTTGGCTGACCTGGGGTCCGGGGCCGGCTTCCCAGGGCTGGTCCTCGCTATCTTGTTGAAGCAAGTTGCCGGCGCTCATGTTCACCTCGTTGAGAGCAACGGGCGTAAGTGTGGATTTCTCCGGGAGATCGTCCGTTCGTCAGGTCTGCCTGCAACCGTGCATTCGGGCCGTATTGAAGCCGTGTTGCCGCAGCTGAACGTCGAAGCCGTGACGGCTCGTGCTCTCGCACCTCTGAACGAACTGCTGAACCTGACCAATCAGGTGTTGAAAGGTCAGGTCCTGGGGGTATTCCCCAAGGGGCAAGATATAGACGCCGAATTGACCCAGGCCTCTAAATATTGGACATTCGACCACGCGACAGTGGCGAGCCGCACGGATTCGAAGGCCCGAATCCTGCTCATTCAGAATGTTCGCCCCGCGTCGCTTTAGAAAGTGGCGGTTATGACCTTCGACTCCATTCGTCTCAGTCGGTCCGGCAATCGACCCCGTGTTCTTGCGCTCGCAAACCAAAAAGGTGGCGTCGGGAAGACTACCACGGCGATCAATCTTGGTACCGCGCTGGCGGCGATCGGCGAACGCGTGTTGATCGTCGACCTCGATCCGCAGGGCAATGCGTCGACTGGTCTTGGAATCGACCGCAAAAGCCGGAAGATTTCGACATATAACGTTCTCGTCGGAGAGGCGTCGCTCCATGATGCCGTTCAGGAGACGGCGGTGCCGCGTCTGTCGGTGGCTCCTTCGACACTCGACCTGCTCGGCGTCGAGCTCGAGATTGCGGCGGAGCGCGACCGCGTTCATCGCCTGCGTGACGCCGTCGGAGCTTTGCATGCGCATCAGCAGGCCATCGGGGAAGAAGGCTTCACCTATGTGCTGGTGGACTGCCCGCCGTCGCTCAACCTCCTGACCATCAACGCCATGGTGGCGGCCGGGGCCGTGCTTGTACCCCTCCAATGCGAGTTCTTCGCGCTGGAAGGCCTCAGCCAGCTTCTGAAGACCGTCGAGCAGGTTCGTGCGGCGCTGAACCCGACATTGAGCATCCACGGCGTGGTGCTGACCATGTTCGATCCGCGCAACAACCTGTCGAATCAGGTCGTCCAGGACGTACGGCAATTCATGGGCGACAAGGTCTACGACACCGTGATCCCGCGGAACGTCCGCGTGTCGGAGGCGCCCTCCTATGGCAAGCCGGTCCTGCTCTATGACCTTAAATGCACGGGCTCGCAGGCTTATCTGAAGCTTGCGTCCGAAATCATTCAGCGTGAGCGCGCCCTGCAGGCCGCTTGATCGTTTCGTTTACGACATTGTCGGGAGTTCATGATGGCTGAAGAGGCGCGGTCCCGCCTTGGTCGCGGCTTGGCGGCCCTGATTGGCGACGTAGGGGATGAAGTCGCGGCCGTGGAGCGCGCGAAGGGTCAACGGCGCGTTCCGGTGGAGTTCCTGCGTCCGAACCCCCGTAATCCGCGCAAGACGTTTGAGGAAAGCGATCTCGACGACCTTGCGGCTTCCATCCGCGAGAAGGGCATCATTCAGCCCATCCTGGTGCGCACCTTGCCCGGGCTGGCGGATGTCTACGAGATTATCGCCGGAGAACGTCGCTGGCGCGCCGCCCAGCGCGCAGGACTGCACGAAGCGCCGGTCATCCTGGTGGAAGCCACGGACCGCGAAGCGCTTGAACTCGCGATCGTCGAGAACGTCCAGCGCGCCGACCTGAACGCGCTTGAGGAGGCGCTGGGCTACGAGCAACTGGCGACCGAATTCGACTACTCGCAGCAGGATCTCGCTCGCATCATCGGCAAGAGCCGCAGCCACGTCGCCAACACCATGCGCCTTCTGAAACTTTCGGAGCCCGTAAAGGCGATGGTGGCCGACGGCCAGCTCACGGCGGGCCATGCCCGGGCGCTGTTGACCATGCCTGACCCTGAGGCGGCCGCACGCCGGATCGTCGAGAAAGGCATGAACGTGCGCGACGTCGAGAAGATGTCGCAGGACGCCCACGCGGAAGCGGCCGCGCCGTCACCAAAGGTTCGGGCTGACAAGGATCCGGATACGCGGGCGCTCGAAAAAGCGCTGGAGGACGTGCTCGGAATGGTGGTGACGATCCAGCACGGGGCGAGAGGCGGCGAGGTCAAGATCCGCTACAAGACGCTGGATCAGCTAGATGCGCTCTGCCGCCGCTTGCGGCACTGACCTGACGGCTGATCAGCTTCGGCTCGCCCGCATCGCCACAGTGATGAACGCGCGGGATGCGAGCGACATCGCGAGCCCGCCGTTGCGGCGGGCTTGAGCCTGGGCTTCGCGCAAGGTCGCAATCGCACTCTCGAGCGTCAGGCGCGGCCACTTGGTGAGCTGCCGCTGGAAAGCCTGCTTCCGCTTGAAGAAGATCCTGGACGTTTCCGTGACACGGTCCATGTCCATGCCGTTGTCCAGGTTGATCCGCGCCTTGTGCAGCGTCATGGCGTGTCGAAGCGCAGCGCCGACCAGCACGCCCGCGTCTTCGCCTTCCTGGGACAGCCGGGATAGACCTCGATCGAGTTCGTTCATGTCGCCGAGGAAAATGGCGTCCAGCACGGCGTCGAGAACCGACACGCCGGCATCCGCCACGACGGCTTCCACATCCCGCACCGTGATGGCGTGGGCTCCGTCGGCGTAGCAGGCGAGCTTTTCCAGCTCGCGACGGATCAGAAGCCGATCGGGCGAGAGGCTTTGGCGCAGCAACTCCTTGGCGTCTCGGTCGGCGGTGAGGCCCCACTCGCCGAGGACGCCGTCGATGATGCCGGGCAGATCGCGGCCCTCATCCGCGTAGCAGGGCAGCGCCATGGCGGTCTTGGCGCCTTCCACCGCAGTGCGGAGTGGATTGCGGTTGGCGAGGTCTCCGGCCTCAATGACAACCCTCGCGTCCTGCGGCGGAACGGCCAACAGCGGCTGGATCAGGGGAGCGATGTTGCGCGATCCGGCCCGGACCCAGATCGAACGGCGGCCGCCAAACAGCCCGATGGTGTTGGCCTCGTCGGCGATGCGCGACGGGTCGGACGCGATGTCGTCACCCTCTAGCCGGACGAGCTGGAACGCATCTTCGGGGTTTTCGACGAAGCTTCTGGCGAGCGCGCGGGCGCGCTCGTTCACGAGGCCGCCATTCGGGCCGTAGACGAGGAATACCGTAAAGGCGGGATCGGGCCGGCGCAGAAACGAATCGACTTCGTGCGCCTTGCGGGTCGCCACCTCAGGTCCCGGTCGCCAGCTTGGCGGCGATGCGGGTGCGCAACTGGTCGGCCAGCGTCTTGGCGAGGCGGATCTCGGCGTCGCGCGCGGCGCGAACGGCCGCGAACCGCTGCGGCGACCGATCGTAGGACGCCGTCCCGAACGCCACCGCCTGCATGACCTGCTTCTTGGTGGCGATCTCGGTCAGGGTGAAGTTGACGGTGGCCAGGATCGTGGCCGCGTCAGCGCGCCCGGTCGTGGTGTTCACCACTGCGGCCTGGATGGTCTCCTTGACGGTCATGGACAGCCGGTAACGCGCGGCGGTCTGCTGGCCGGAGCCGTTGAGCTCAAAGCCGAGCTCCTGGACGAGGTAGTGGCCGATGCGGTCCTGGACCTCGTCCACGACGATGCCGCGAAGCGCCGCCTCGACCGAGCCGCCTCCGGCCGCTTCGCCATAAAGGGGGCGGAAGCACCCGGCCAGCGGCAAAGCGAGCAGACCGAGAATCAGGCCGGAGCGCAGTGTCCGGCGGGCCAGGTCATACGACGACATTGACGATCCTTCCCGGGACCACGACGAACTTGCGAACGGGCCGGCCTTCCAGCGCACGCTGGACCGCCTCGAGCTGCATCACGGCGGCTTCCACCTCGGCGCTCGACGCTGTCCGGCTGACGGTGACGTCGGCGCGCTTCTTGCCGTTGATCTGCACCGGCAACGTGATCTCGTCCTCGACCACCAGCGCGCGATCGGCGACCGGCCAGGGCTGGTCGGCGACAAGGCGCGTGTGGCCGAGCGCGAGCCAGCACTCCTCCGCGAGATGCGGCATCATCGGGGCGACGATCTGGATCAGAACCTCGCCGGCCTCCCGTAACGCGAAGGCCAGGTCCTCGCGGCGAGTGTCGTCCGTCACCGCGCCGATCGCGGCCGAGAGCGCGTTCGCGAGCTCGTAGGCATGCGCCACGCAACGGTTGAAACGGAGCCGCTCAACATCCTCTTCGGTGCGGATGAGCGCCCTATGGGCGGCTTTCCGGATCGCCAAAGCCTCGGCGGTGAACGAGGCCGGCGCTTCCGCCCCGACCGGACCCGCGACCCGGGCGATTTCGCCCGTGAGGCGCCAGAGGCGCTGCACGAAGCGGGAGGCGCCCTGAACGCCCTCCTCGGTCCAGATCACGTCCCGCTCCGGGGGCGAGTCGGACAGCATGAACCAGCGGGCCGTGTCGGCCCCGAAGGTGCCGATGATGTCGTCCGGGTCCACGGTGTTGCGCTTCGACTTGGACATCTTCTCGATGCCGCCGATCTCCACCGGGTCGCCCGACGACAGCAGCGTGGCGCGACGCTCGGCGCCGTCGGCTTCGATCCTGATCTCGGCAGGCGACACCCAGGCGCCGTCCGGCCCCTTGTAGGTCTCGTGAACTACCATGCCCTGCGTAAACAGGCCGCGGAACGGCTCATCGAGACCGACATGGCCTGCAGCCCGCATCGCGCGGGTGTAGAAGCGGGAATAGAGCAGATGCAGGATCGCGTGCTCGATGCCGCCGATATACTGGTCCACCGGCAGCCAATGGTCGACCACGGCGCGATCCGTCGGCGCGTCGTCGAGCCACGGATCAGTGAAGCGCGAGTAGTACCAGGACGAATCCACGAAGGTGTCCATGGTGTCGGTCTCGCGCCGCGCCGCGCGGCCGCACTGCGGACAATCCACCGCCTTCCAGGTCGGGTGCCGGTCGAGCGGGTTGCCGGGCAGGTCGAAGCTCACATCCTCGGGCAGCTTGACGGGCAGGTCCGCCTTCGGAACCGGCACCACGCCGCAGCTCTCGCAATGGATGATCGGGATCGGGCAGCCCCAATAACGCTGCCGGGAGACGCCCCAGTCGCGGAGGCGGAAGTTCACCTTGCGGCTCGCGACCGGCCGGCCATCGAACGATTCGGCTTCGAGACGACGCGCGACCTCCTCCTTGGCTTCGGCGATCGTCATACCGTCGAGGAAGCGCGAGTTGATCATGCGGCCGTCGCCGTCATAGGCCATGTCGGTGACCACGAAGGCTTCGGGCGCGACATCGGGCGGGCATACGACCGGGGTATTGCCGAGGCCATACCGGTTCACGAAATCCAGATCGCGCTGGTCATGCGCCGGGCAGCCGAAGATCGCGCCGGTGCCGTATTCCATCAGGATGAAGTTGGCGACATAGACCGGCAACTCCCACGCGGGATCGAAGGGATGGCGGGCGCGGATGCCGGTGTCGAAACCCTTCTTCTCGGCCTTGTCGATAGCCTCCTGGGCGGTTCCGGTACGCTTGCACTCCTCGATGAAGGCGGCCAGATCGGCGTTGCCGGCCGCGGCGGCGCGCGCGAGCGGATGGTCCGGAGCAATAGCCAGGAACTTGGCGCCGAACAGGGTGTCGGGCCGTGTCGTATAGATCTCGAGTTCGCGCTCCCCACCCGGAGCAGTGGTCGAGTCGAGTGCGAAACGAACCATCAGGCCTTCGGAACGGCCGATCCAGTTGCGCTGCATGAGGCGCACCTTCTCGGGCCAGCGGTCGAGCTGGTCGAGCGCGTCGTGCAGTTCCTGGGCGAAGTCCGTGATCTTAAAGAACCACTGCGTCAGTTCGCGCTGTTCGACCACCGCGCCCGAGCGCCAGCCGCGGCCGTCGATGACCTGCTCGTTGGCCAGCACGGTGTGGTCCACCGGATCCCAATTCACCTTGGCGGTCTTGCGATCCACCAGGCCAGCGGCCATGAAGTCCAGAAACAGGCGCTGCTGGTGCTTGTAGTAGCTCGGGTCGCAGGTCGCGATCTCGCGATGCCAGTCCAGCGAGAGCCCCATGGACTTGAGCTGCGAGCGCATCGTCGCGATGTTGGCGTAGGTCCAGGTGGCCGGGTGAACCTTGTTCGCCATCGCGGCGTTCTCGGCCGGCATGCCGAACGCGTCCCATCCCATGGGATGCAGCACGTTGAAGCCGCGTGCGCGCTTGTAGCGGGCGACCACGTCCCCCATCGCGTAGTTGCGAACGTGGCCCATGTGGATGCGGCCCGATGGATACGGGAACATCTCGAGCACGTAGTATTTGGGGCGGGGATCATCATTCCGGGTGCGGAACAGCTCGCGCTCTTCCCAGACCCGCTGCCACTTGGGTTCCGCCTCGCGGGCGTTGTAGCGCTCGGACGTCATGAGTGTATCAAGGGCCTCGTCTTGGCCTGCCCTCTCGCGGGCGACAATAGCGGTGGGATCGCGCCGCTTGCGCGGCGCGCGTGCGCCGGACTAGGACACGATAAAGCTTTTCGGTCAACGGCATGGCGCCGTTCGATGCGTCGACAGGAGATGTCATGGGCACTGAGTCCGGGGCGCCCGAGCGCCTGGTCGAAATTCGCCACGCGATCGCCCGCGCGGCCCATGAGGCCGGCCGTCAGGAAGGCGCCGTGACCCTTGTCGCGGTGTCGAAGACATTCACGGCAGACGAGATCGCGCCCGTGCTGGACGCTGGGCAACGCGTCTTCGGCGAGAATCGCGTTCAGGAAGCCAAGACGAAGTGGCCCGCATTGAAAGAACGCTTCTCCGGCGTCGAGCTCCACCTCATCGGACCCCTGCAGTCCAACAAGGCGCGCGAAGCCGTGCAGCTCTTTGACGTGATCGAGACCGTCGACCGCGAAAGCCTGGCCGAAGAACTCGCCAAGGAGATCGCCAGAACCGGTCGCGCGCCCCGGCTGCTCGTGCAGGTCAACACCGGCGAGGAGCCGCAAAAGGCCGGCTTGGCGCCGCACGAGGTTGACGCATTCCTTGAAGCCTGCCGCGACCGCTGGAAGCTGCAGGTGGAAGGTCTCATGTGTATCCCGCCGGCCGACCAGCCGCCCTCGCCGCATTTCGCGCTGCTGCGCGTCATCGCGGAGCGGAATGGCCTGAAGACGCTCTCGATGGGGATGAGCGCGGATTTCGAGGAAGCTATCCAGCTTGGCGCCACCCATGTGCGGGTGGGCAGCGCCATCTTCGGCCACCGGGGCTGATCAGACCCGCAACCCCGTCCTCTCGCGGATCAACGCGAGTGCGGCCGCATCGGTGAAGTCGGGCGCCGCCAGGGCTGCGCCGGCTGCAAGCAGCGCGGGCCCGTCCAGCGACGTCGCGACGCCGATCACGGGAAGGCCCGCCTCGGAGGCGGCCTGGATGCCGGACCGCGAATCCTCAAACGCGACCGAGCGCTCCGCCGCACCGCCCAGCCGGGCGAGGCCTGTCAGGTATGGCATCGGATGCGGCTTGGCGTGCTCGAGCTCGTCGCCGATCACGATCACGTCGAAGCGTTCGGCCAGGCCGATGGCCGACAGCATCTGGCTTGCGTTGGCGCGTGGCGCATTGGTGACGATGCAGCATCCAATATGCTGCTCGTGCGCTTTTGCGAGGAGGTCGAGAAGTCCAGGCAGGGGATGGAGCGCGCCGGCGCCGGCGAGTGCCCGGAACCTGGCTTCCTTTTCGTCGGCCAACCGCCTGTGTTCCGCCTCGGGCAAGTCCGGGAAGATGTCGCGCATGATGGCGGCGTTCTGCCGGCCCATGACGTGCTGCTGGTAGAACGCCTCGTCCACGGCGCGCCCAAACGGAGCGAGCATGGCGTTGAAGGCTTCGAGGTGAACCGGATCGGTATGCACCAGAGTGCCGTCAAGGTCGAACAGAAGGCAGGATTTGCTCAAGAGGTCCTCGTCTCAGGTGATCGTGATACGCGTCTGGCGGCTCATGCGCGGCAGCAGCCGGCGGAGCACGGCCGCGCTCACCGCGATGCAGCCTTCGGTGGGCAGGAAGCCCGGGCGCGCGACGTGCATGAAGATGGCGCTTCCCCGCCCGCGCACTGCCGGGCGCCGGTTCCAGTCAAGGTCGACGACGATGTCGTAGAGCGCGTCCGGCCGACGCATCGCCTCGCAACTCGCGGCGTAGGGCAGGCCGACCGGCCGGTTGTAGTTGCGGTCCTGCGGGCTGTCGCACCAGCCATCCTGGTTGCGGATAGGCCGGAGCGGCAGGCCCGAACGGGGACGTTGGCCGTGGTCGGCGCGGTAGAACGCTTGCAGCGGCCGAAGCGTCGCGCGCGGCGACGCGCCGTCCCCCTCCCGTTTGGCGGCAGAGACGCCGCCGCGTCCGAGCGCGCACGGGACCGTCCATCCGCCTGCGATCAACACACCGCGCCGGGGACAACCCGGGCGGCGAATCACGCGGATATGGCGGAACGGTGCTCCACGTGCCACTGTCACCTCGGGCTTTGCTCCCGCGCGAGCGGGTGAGGCTGGTTGCGGCGCAGGCCGCGGCTGGGCTAGTTGAAGCATCTTTGCGCGTCCGGCGCCAACCTGCGCTCCTGCAGCGCCAACCAGCGGAACGCCATGTCGAACGTCCGCAGCATCCTGGTGGTCGACGACGACGTCGAACTCGCCTCAGCGCTCGCCGAGCAGCTCGCCTTGCACGAGGAATTCGCTCCGCAGACCGTCGACACCGCCGCGAAGGCGCTGGCTTTCGTCAAGGACGACCGCGTCGACCTCGCCCTCATGGATGTCGGCCTGCCCGACATGGACGGCCGCGAAGCCGTGAAGCTGATGCGGCGCAACGGTTTCCGGTCGCCGATCATCATGCTGACCGGGCATGATTCCGAATCCGACACGGTGCTGGGCCTTGAGTCCGGGGCCAATGACTACGTGGCCAAGCCGTTTCGCTTTTCGGTGCTGCTGGCCCGTATCCGCGCGCATCTGCGCCAGCACGAGGCCAGCGAGGATGCGGTCTTTACGATCGGCCACTACACGTTCCGGCCCAGCGCCAAGCTCCTGGTCGCCGAGAACGGCTCGAAGCTGAAGCTGACCGAAAAGGAAACCGCGATCCTGCGTTTCCTGTATCGGGCCGGCGAGAAGGTGGTCACCCGCGACGTGCTGCTGGCGGAGGTCTGGGGCTATAACTCCAACGTCACCACGCACACGCTGGAAACCCACATCTACCGCCTGCGGCAGAAGATCGAGCGCGACCCGTCCAGCGCGCAGATCCTCGTCACCGAGGCGGGCGGCTACAAACTCCTTCCCTGATCCGGCTGTTCTGGACGCTCATTGTCTCTCAAGCGCGACATCGACCTGCTGCAACGCGTGCCGCTCTTTAGCCGCGCGGAGCCCGAGGCGCTGCAGCTCATCGCGTTCGCGGCCGAGGGCCGGAGCTTTCGGGGCGGCGACGTGCTGTTCCGTCGCGGCGATGTGTCGGACGGGGGATATCTCCTGACCGGCGGAGCGGTCTTGCTGGACGCGGGCGATCAAAGCGCCGCCATGATCGTGCAGGCGGGGGTGCTGCTTGGCGAGCTCGCGATGATCATCGACACGGAGCGCCCCGCCACCGCGACGGCGCGCGAGCCGACCACGACGCTGCGGATCACGCGCGAGATCTTCCGGCGGGTGATGCAGGAATTCCCGGACTCGGCCGACACGATGCGCGAACACCTCGCCGCGCACGCGCAGGCGACGTCCGCCGGGCTTTCGTCGGTGCGGTATCGCCTGCTCAACGTCGACCGGCTGGATCAGCCGCTCACCAAAGGGCGCGGCTGATCAGACGTCGAGATGGACCATCACGGGGACGTGGTCCGATGGCCGCTCCCAGCTGCGCGCTTCGCGCAGGATGGCGCTGCCCGCGAGGCTGCCGGCCAGTTCGCGCGACACCCAGACATGGTCGAGACGACGGCCGCGGTTGGCGGCTTGCCAATCCTTGGCGCGGTAGCTCCACCAGGTGTAGACGCGCTCCGGCTCCGGCGTGAGCGTCCGGATCGCATCCACCCAATCGCCGCACTCGATGACGCCAAGAAGCTTCTCGCGCTCGATCGGCGTATGGGAGATCACGTCGCGCATCTGCTTGTGACTCCAGACGTCGTTTTCGAGCGGAGCCACGTTCAGGTCGCCGACCACGATCGCCTTGCCGGCGCTGGGCTTGTCCAGGTGGCACCAGTCGCGCATCTCGTCCAGGAAGCTGAGCTTGTGCGCAAACTTCTCGTTGATCGCGGGGTCCGGGATGTCGCCGCCAGCCGGCACGTAGAAATTGTGCACCGTGACCCCTGAGGCGGGGCCGGCGTCCTTCAGGGACACGCTGATGTGGCGGGCGTCGTTCTTGCCGCAGAACGCCTTGGAGCCGCGCTCCTCGAAGGGCAGGCGCGAGACGATGGCGACGCCGTGGTAGCCCTTCTGGCCGTGAATCGCGATGTGGTTGTAGCCGAGCTTGCGGAAATCGCCGAGCGGGAAGCGGTCGTCCGGGCACTTCGTTTCCTGCAGGCAGAGAACGTCGGGCTGGTGGTCCTGCAAGAACTGCGTGACCAGGCCGGAGCGCAGGCGAACGGAGTTGATGTTCCAGGTCGCGACATTGAGGCGCAAAGCGACGTTCCTCCCGGGCTAGAAGCTCGGCAGGGGTATCGGTTTGCCCTCATGGCCGCAAGCGCTGCGCCGTCGCGGCGGGCGCTTACTCGAGAACGCGTGTGAAGTTGATGTTGAAGAGGTTCTGGTCGAGCTTCGCCTGAAGCTGGACGTTGCGCAGGGTGACGTTGGTTTCGTAGCCCTGCGGATCAACGACGAGCCACTGCTTCAACGCAAAGGACTTCGGATCGAAGAACAGCGTGACGCGCGATGTCCCGCCGAAGGTCGCCTTGTCCTCGACGGTGACGCTGACCAGGTCGGGCTCCGCCTCGGCGCTGATCAGGCGGGTGTCGCGCGACAGGTCCACGCGCTCCTTGAGCAGGAACTTCAGCGGCGTCTGGCCGATCGAGTACACGTCCTGGGTGTTGAGCTTGCGATCGCGGATCGCCACCGAGGAGCCGTCGGCGACGATCTCGATCGGGGCGGCGCGATACTCGAACCGCATGCGGCCCGGCTTCTGGACGTAGAGATTGCCTTCGAGGCGCTTCCCGTTCTGGCCGACCTGCACGAATTGCGCGCTGAGCGAATTCATGGCGTTCAGGGTCGCGTTGGCGCGCTCCACGATCCCGCGCTGGGATGTGTCGACGGGAGCCTCGGCTTTCGCGAGCTGGACGGTGGGCGCAGGGCCGGCCGCCGCGACCTGGACGGGCTCGATGCCGAGACCGCCGTCGCCGGCGCCGAGATTGGCCGGACGAGGCAGCGGAAGCGGAATGCGGCGCGGCGCGGTCGGCTTGGCGACGGGCTTCGGCGCGGCTGTCACGGCGGGGGTCGGCAGCGTCAGGGGCTCGCCGGTCTGGGCGGCCGCAGGGCCGCCGGCGAGGCCGAGGCCGACAAGGCCGACAAGCGCGATGGTGATGGCGTTGCTGGTCATGCGCTGCGTCTAGCCTGCCTGTATGGCCGTTTCACGGCTCGTTTCGCCAGCTCCCTCAATCCTCGTCGAACGGAGCGTCGCCACGTCCGGCGGGCTGCTCGATCAGGATCTCGCGTTTGCCCGCATGGTTGGGCGCACCGACAATGCCCTCCTTCTCCATGCGTTCCATGAGCGAGGCGGCGCGATTGTAGCCGATCTGGAGGCGGCGCTGGATGTAGGAGGTGGATGCCTTCTTGTCGCGCAGCACAACCGCAATGGCCTGGTCGTAGAGGTCGCCGCTGGGCGCGCCGAAATCGCCCTTGTCGAACACGGCGCCGTCCTCGGCCTCCTCGGTCGCGCCGCCTTCTTCCTCGTCCTGCGTAACGGCTTCGAGATATTGCGGCCGGCCCTGGGATTTCAGGTGCGCGACGACCTTCTCGACCTCGTCATCCGACACGAAGGGGCCGTGAACGCGGCTGATGCGCCCGCCGCCCGCCATGTGGAGCATGTCGCCCTGGCCGAGCAGCTGCTCGGCGCCCATCTCGCCCAGGATCGTGCGGCTGTCGATCTTGGAGGTGACCTGGAAGGAGATGCGGGTCGGGAAGTTGGCCTTGATGGTGCCGGTGATGACGTCCACGGACGGGCGCTGCGTCGCCAGCACCACGTGGATGCCGGCCGCGCGGGCCATCTGGGCGAGGCGCTGGATGGTGCCTTCGATTTCCTTGCCGGCCACCATCATGAGGTCGGCCATCTCGTCGACGATCACGACGATGTAGGGCAGCGGCTCGAGATCCATGATCTCGTCCTCGTACACGGCCTCGCCGGTTTCGCGGTCGAAACCGGTCTGCACCGTGCGGGTGATGATCTCGCCCTTCTGCTTGGCCTCCACGACGCGGACATTGAAGCCGTCGATGTTGCGGACGCCGAGCTTCGACATCTTCTTGTAGCGCTCCTCCATCTCGCGGACGGCCCATTTCAGGGCCACGACGGCCTTTTTGGGGTCCGTCACCACGGGGGTGAGGAGATGCGGGATGCCGTCATAGACGGAAAGCTCGAGCATCTTGGGGTCCACCATGATCAGGCGGCACTGCTCGGGCTGGAGCCGATAGAGCAGCGACAGGATCATGGTGTTGATGGCGACCGACTTGCCCGAGCCGGTGGTGCCGGCGACGAGCAGATGCGGCATGCGGGCGAGCTCGGCGATCACGGGTTCGCCGCCGATGGTTTTGCCGAGGCAAAGCGCCAGCTTGAACTTCGACTTCTCGAAGTCCTCCGAGGCCAGGAGCTCGCGCAGGAACACGGTCTCGCGCTTCTGGTTGGGCAGCTCGATGCCGATCGCGTTGCGGCCGGGCACCACGGCCACGCGGGCCGATACGGCGCTCATCGAGCGGGCGATATCGTCCGCAAGGCCGATCACGCGCGACGACTTGATGCCGGGCGCCGGCTCGAGCTCGTACAGGGTCACGACCGGGCCGGGATGGACCTTGATGATCTCGCCGCGGACGCCGAAATCCTCCAGCACGCCTTCCAGCAGGCGGGCGTTCTGCTCCAGCGCGTCCGCCGAGATGTTAGGCGCGGTGGTCTTCTTGGGCTCAGACAATAGCGCTAGCGGCGGCAGCTGGTAGCCGTCGCGATCGAGGAATGACGGCTGCGCCTCCTTGGCGAGCCGCTTGCCGGGACGCGGCGCGGGAGCGGGCGCGGAGACGCGCGGGGCCGCGACGCCGTCGATGACCAGGCCGGCGTCGAGGGGTTCGTCATCCGGGACGGCGTCGTAATCGTCGTCATCGTCATCGGGCTGCGCCGGCTGCGGCTGCGGACGTGCGTGGCCGGCAGGCTGCGGCTGTTCGCGGCGGGGAGCCGGGCGCTCGGCGGTGTCGGCCGCCGCGCGGGCGAAGCCCGGCTCGGCGCGGCCGGCGGGCGCCGGGAGGAGATCGTCGAAATCGTCCGGCGCGCGGGCCGGCATGGCGGCCCGGACGCGGGCCATGAAGCTCGGCCGGGCGGCGCGGCGGCGCCAGGCGCGAGCCATCGCGCTCTTCAGGCTGAGCAGGCCATGGATGATGGCCCCGACCGACACGATCGCGATCCCGGGCTCGCTGTTGCGGTCATCGTCCTCGAAATCATCGCTGCGGGCGGCACGTGATTCGCGCGGCTCCGCGCGAGCGTCGCTCTCCTTGTCGAAGCCCACCCCGGAAGCGGCCGACAGGGTCAGGATCGCGAGCACGCCGAGCGCGATCGTCAGGATCAGCCGGGCCAGGCCGCCGTTCAGGCCGGGAACGGCGTGGAAGGCGCGCAGTACGGCGTCGCCGAGCACGCCGCCCAGTCCCGTCGGCAGAGGCCAGCGCCCGGTGGTCGGGAGCGAGCTGGCGAGGCCCGCGGCCGCGGTCGCGCCCAATATCCAGAGCAGCACGCGCAAGCGGCTGCGCAGCAGGCGACGCCCCGAAACCAGGCGCACGCCCGCGAGCGCTGGCGGGGCGATCAGCGCGATGGCGGCCAGCCCGAAGATCTGCATCAGCACGTCGGCCGCGATCGCGCCGGGGCGGCCCAGCAGGTTGCGGACGGGCCCGTTGATGGCGTGGTTCAGGCTCGGGTCCTGGACCGACCAGGTCACCAGCGCGAGGCCGCAGGCGGCCGCGACCGCCAGCAGAATCAAGCCGGTGAGTTCGGCGGCGCGGCGCCACAGGAAGTCGCGCAGGGCTTCCGAGAGTTGGTCCAGACCTGAACCGCTCGCTCGTGTCGTCCGCATTCGCCGGGTCCACACACAATGGGGGGCGACCCGCGCATACGCGCAGGCCGGGTGATTCACCGTAGGGACGCCCCGGTTAAAGGTGGCTTAACCATCGGGGCCCGGCGGAGCCGGCGCGTGGCGCAGCCCCAAAAAGAAAAAGGGCGGCAGGGAATGCCTGCCGCCCAGTTCAGGGAGGAATGGAGGGGACTGCGCCCTCCGACGCATCTCAGTAGTTGTAGGCGCGCTCGCCGTGCTCGGCGATGTCGAGACCCTCGCGCTCCTTCTCCTGCGTGACGCGCAGGCCGAAGATCACGTCCACGACCTTGTAGAGGATCGCGGAGCCGACGCCCGACCACACCAGGGTGAGGCCGACTGCCTTGAGCTGGGCGAAGACCTGCGTGGCCATGACGTATTCGCCGGGAGCGGCTTCGCCGGGCTTGGCCGCGTAGTCCACCAGGCCGGTGCCGCCGAGGTCCGGGGACACCAGGATGCCGGTCGCGATGGCGCCCAGGATGCCGCCAACGCAATGGACGCCGAAGACGTCCAGGGAGTCGTCGTAGCCGATGGCGTTCTTGACCGTGGAGCAGAAGAAGAAGCAGAGCGCTCCGGCCGCGAGGCCGAGGACGATGGAGCCCATCGGACCCGCGAAGCCCGAGGCCGGCGTGATGGCGACGAGACCCGCGACCGCACCCGACACCATGCCGAGCAGCGAGGGCTTGCCCTTGGCCATCCACTCCACGAAAAGCCAGGACACGGCCGCGGCCGCGGTGGCCACGAAGGTGTTCACGAAGGCCAGCGCGGTGGTGCCGTTGGCCTCGAGGTTGGAGCCGGCGTTGAAGCCGAACCAGCCGACCCACAGGAGCGAGGCGCCGATCATCGTCATCGTCAGCGAGTGGGGAGCCATCAGCTCCTTGCCGTAGCCGACGCGCTTGCCGATCAGGATGCAGCCGACCAGGCCGGCGATGCCGGCGTTGATGTGCACCACGGTGCCGCCCGCGAAGTCCAGAGCGCCCCACTTGAAGATCATGCCGGCGTCGGCCGTGACCTCGGCGAGCTTGGCTTCGGCGGCGGTCTTCGCAGCCGCGTCAGCGCCAGCCGCCGCAACCGCCTTGGCGGCGTCGCCGATGGCGTCCGGGCCGCCCCAGTACCAGACCATGTGGGCGATCGGGAAGTAGATGAACGTGACCCACAGGACCACGAAGGCGATCAGCGCCGAGAACTTGATCCGCTCCGCGAAGGCGCCGACGATCAGGGCCGGCGTGATGCACGCGAAGGTCATCTGGAAGGCCATGTAGACCAGCTCGGGGATCACGACGCCGTTCGAGAAGGTGGCCGCGACCGCGTTGGTGTCGACGCCCTTCAGGAAGGCCTTCGAGAAGCCGCCGACGAAGTCATTGAGACCGCCGCCATTCGTGAAGGCGAGCGAGTAGCCGTAGAACACCCACAGCAGGGCCACGATCGACACGATGGCGAAGACCTGGGTCAGCACCGCCAGCATGTTCTTGGTGCGGACCAGGCCGCCGTAGAACAGGGCGAGCCCCGGGACCGACATCATCAGCACGAGGGCGGTGGCGATGAGCATCCAGGCCGTGTCGCCCTTGTTGGGGACCGGCGCATCGGCCGCAAACGCGGCGGTGCTCGTCAGCACGGCGAGCGACGCCCCAAACACGCTCGCCCTGACTGTGGTAGACAACTTCATTGGTGATAACTCCTGCCAGGAAGCGGCTTAGAGAGCGTCAGCGTCGCGCTCGCCGGTGCGAATGCGGACGGCCTGCTCGATGGGAGACACGAAGATCTTGCCGTCGCCGATCTGGCCGGTCTTGGCGGCGGCCGAAATCGCGTCGATGACTTTGCCGACGAGGTCGGCAGCGATCGCCACCTCGATCTTGAGCTTCGGGAGGAAGCTGACGGCGTATTCCGCGCCGCGGTAGATCTCGGTATGCCCCTTCTGCCGGCCATACCCTTTGACTTCAGTCACTGTCAGGCCGTGCACCCCAATGGCGGTCAGCGCGTCGCGAACCTCCTCGAGCTTGAACGGCTTGATGATGGCCATCACGATTTTCATGGATGTCGGATCCCCGTTACGCCACCTGCACATCGACGATGCGCGGTTCGAGCCGGAGAACACCTTTCAAGGGTCGTGCCAGTTCGGCCCTGCACTTTGGGCTAGGGTCAGGCGAACTGATTCGCGCCGATTCGGCGTGCGACCTTCCAGCAACGTGCGCTTCGCTTCGAGCACGCGTCCTGGTTGTGCATTCTTTTTAGGCGAATGCTTACTCGGCAGGCACTTTAGCGGTACGGGGCCGGATCAGCCCTTCCTGCGCGACGGACGCGACCAGGATGCCGTCGCGCGTGTACACGGAACCGCGCGAGAAGCCGCGCGCGCCACCGCTGGACGGGCTGTCATGAGCGTAGAGAAGCCACTCGTCCGCCTTGAACGGCCGATGAAACCACAGGGCATGGTCGAGGCTGGCGGCCTGGATGTCGGGATCGAAGACGCTGCGCCCATGTGCGACCAGCGCCGAATCCAGCAGCGCGATGTCGGACGCGTAGGCGAGAACGCAGCGGTGGATGATCGGATCGTCCGGCAAGGGCGCGGTCGCGCGGATCCACATGCGAAACACCGGGTCGCGCGGCTCGCGGCTCACATAGCGGGTCACGTCGACGGGGCGCAGTTCGATGGGGCGCTTGCGCGCGAAATATTGCTGCACGGAGGGCGGCATCCTGGGCGCGACCTGCACGCCGGTCTGATCGCCGCTGGGAAGGTCCTCGGGCATCGGCACGTCCGGCATGGGGACGAAATGCTCGAAGCCGCCCTCCTCGCTCTGGAAGGACGCCGACAGGGTGAAGATGGTCTGCCCCCGCTGGATCGCCTTGACGCGCCGCGTGCTGAAGCTTCGCCCGTCCCGAACCCGCTCCACCTCGTACACGATGGGAAGCTTGGAATCCCCGGGCAGGATGAAGTAGCCGTGCAGCGAATGCGGCATGCGGTTCTCGACCGTGCGGCAGGCCGCCATCAAGGCCTGGCCAATGACCTGCCCGCCGAAAACGCGCTGCCACGCCGTGTAGTCGCTGCGCCCGCGAAACAGATTCAGCTCCAACGTTTCCAGGTCGAGGGTGGTCAGCAACTCGGCGACGGGGTCGGACATGGCGGATCTCACGGTTCGGGCTGACGTTATGCCACTCCCCCGCGGGCTGTCGCCAGCCGTGTTCGCATTGTCGGCCGGCATGCGCGGGCGTAGGACAAGGGTGGAAGCCAGCCGGAGATCCTCACGATGAGCGACGCCTCACCCCGCCAGCCCCGCTTGGACTTGCTCGTGGCGGGCGGCGGCGCGGCCGGGCTCGCGCTGGCGCTGGCGCTCAAGACCGCGGTGGGCGGCCGGCTTGCGGTCTCGATCTGCGATCCGGCCCTGGCGGCGGCTCCCCGCCGTGACGACCGCGCCTTCGCGGTGGCGACCGGCGCGCGGCGGATGCTCGAGGTGCTGGGCGCGTGGGACGAGATCGCGACCGACGCCGAGCCGATCCGCAGCATGGCGATCACGGACAGCCGCACCTTTGACCCGGTGAGGCCGGTGTTTCTCGATTTCGGCGGAGAGGTCGGGCCTGACGAGCCCTTCGCCCACATGGTCGAGCACGCCAGCCTGATCCGGGCCCTGAGCCGGCGCGCCGCCGAGGCAGGCGTCGAGGTTCGCGCCGAACGGGTGCTTCGCGTGGAGCCGCAGCCGCATACGGCGCGCGTGCGCGTTTCGGGCGGCGAGACGCTCTCGGTCGGCCTTGTGGCGGCCTGCGACGGCGCCGCGTCGCCCTTGCGTGAGCAGGCCGGGATCGGGACGGTTTCCTGGCCCTACCGGCAATCCGGCATCGTGGCGACGATCGGGCACGAGCGGGATCACGAAGGCCGGGCCGAAGAGCATTTCCTGCCGTCCGGGCCCTTCGCGATCCTGCCCCTGCGCGGCCGACGGTCGTCCATCGTCTGGACGGAGCGCAGCGAGAACGTGCCGGCGCTGCTCGGCCTGGCGGACGACGATCTGCTGTTCGAGATCGAGCGCCGCTTCGGGCTGCGCCACGGCCGGCTCACGCTGGAGACGCGGCCGGCTGCGTGGCCTCTCCAATTTATGGTCGCGCGGCGGTTCGCGGCGGAGCGCCTCGCTCTCGTGGCGGACGCCGCCCATGTCATCCACCCGATCGCCGGCCAGGGGCTGAATCTTGGGTTCCGGGACGTCGCCGCGCTCGCGGAGGCGGTCGTGGACGCCGCGCAACTGGGCCTCGATCCGGGCTCGCCCGACGTGCTCGCCGCCTATGAGCGAGCGCGCCGCTTCGACACAGTCGCGATGGGCATGGTGATGGAGGGCCTCAACAGGCTGTTCTCGAACGACAACACGCCCCTGCGCCTCCTGCGCGACGCCGGCCTCGGCATGGTGGACAGGATGCCGGGGCTGAAGCGCTTCTTTATCCGCCAGGCCGCGGCGGTGTCGCCGGACATGCCCCGCCTTCTGCGCGGCGTTCCGCTTTAGGGCGGTGATTGAGGTGAACGACGCCGCACGCAGGCACGCCCGGCACAGGCGTCGGCGGACTACTCGTCCAGGCGGCGCGCTTCTTCGGGCAGCATGATCGGTATGCCGTCCCGGATCGGGTAGGCGAGCCTGGCAGAGCGGCTGATCAGCTCCTGCCGGGCCGCATCATAGTCCAGCGACCCGCGCGTGAGCGGGCAGACGAGGATTTCCAGAAGCTTGGGATCGATGCGGGTCGCCTGCGGGGCGTTGTCCGGAACGGGTTCCTGGCTCATTGCAGCGGCGTCTCCGATCCGTCCTGGCCGCGCGCCAGATCCATCTCGGTGATCGCGACCAGGATCTCGGCCCGGGTTTTCAGGTCCGGCGCTTCCAGCAGCGCCTGCTTCTCGCGCGGTTCGAAGGGGCTCATCATCGACAGGGCGTTCACGAGCGCCTCGTTGGAGGCCTCCTTGATGCCCTTCCAGTCGATCGAGAGGTCGTTGGCCTCCACGAAGGCCTTGAGCGTCCTGATCACCGATTCGCGGTCGACCTCGCCTTCGCCGGCGCGGGCCTCGAAGTCCGACGAAAACGCGGAAAAATCCACCCTGCACTGGCGGTAGGGCGTCGTCACCAGAAGCTCCTCGACGATTCGGAATCGCGCCACGCCTGTGAGGGTGATCAGGCAGCGCCCGTCGCCCGTTTCGGTGAACTGGGTGATGCGGCCGGCGCAGCCCACGCCGTAGAGGCTGGGCGTGCGCGGCATGATCTCGGACTCGACGTCCGGCTGGACCATGCCGATCACGCGCTGCCCCTTCAGGGCGTCGTCCAGCATCGCGAGATACCGCGGCTCGAACAGGTTGAGCGGCATCTCGCCGCGCGGAAGCAGCAAGGCTCCCGGCAGCGGAAACACCGGGATGACGGCCGGAAGATCGGCGGCGCTCCGATAGCTGGCGTTCATGGCCATGGCCGGCTCCTTTGTCGGGGCTTCGCCCCGCGCCCTATCGGAAAAGGAGCGCCGAAAGCTTGCGGCGTCCCGCGATGGTCATGGGGTCCATGGGCCCCCAAGCCTCGAAATACTGAAGCAGCTGCTTGCGCGCGCCATCGTCGTTCCAGGTGCGGTCGCGCTTGATGATCTCGACCAGCTGGTCCGTCGCGCCCTCGCGTTCGCCCTTGGCGCCGAGCGCCAGAGCGAGATCGAAGCGGGCCTGGTAATCCGCCGGGTCCGCATCGATCCGGGCGTAGAAGTCGGCCGTGTCGCCCAGCGATGCCGTTTTCTCGGCGAGATCGAGCGCCGCCCTGGCGCCCGCGAGAGCGGGGTCGTTCTCCTTGCCGGCCGGGGCCATGGCGAGGATCGCCTTGGCGCCCTCCAGATCGCCGGCCTCGACATGGATCTTGGCCAGCGCGCCCAGCGCCGCGAGGTTTTCGGGCTCCTGGTCGATCACCGCGCCATAGAGCTCTGCGGCGCCGGCCACATCGCCGGAGGCCAGCAGGGCTTCGGCTTCGGCGATCAGCTCCGCGGTCGCGCCGGGGCCGAGCGGGCCGACGAGGCGCTCGATGAACTGCTTCACCTGGCTTTCGGGCAGCGCGCCCATGAAGCCGTCGACCGGCTGCCCGCGCTGGAACGCGATCACGGCCGGGATCGACTGGATGCCGAGCTGCCCGGGGATCTGCGGGTGCTCGTCGATGTTCATCTTGACGAGCTTGACCTTGCCGCCGGCCGCCTTGACGGCCTTCTCGATCACGGGCGTGAGCTGTTTGCAGGGACCGCACCAGGGGGCCCAGAAGTCGACCAGAACGGGCCGCTGCATCGATTCGGCGAGCACGTCCTGGCGGAAGCCCTGGGTCGTGGTGTCCGAGACGAGGGTGTCTGCCCCCGCGGGGGCGGCGCTCGTGGCTTCAAAGGCCATCTTCGATCTCCTGGCCGGGAGCGCCCGGCGTTCGCATGAGCGTAACATGGGCCCCGCAGGTGGGCTCGGCAACGTCGACCACCCGCCTGAGGCGCATTTAGGTGACGGCGTCCTGGCGCGCCTCGCCGACCGCGATTGCGAGCGGCTCGTGGCCGGTCGCCCGCAGGAAGCGGAGCAGGTCGTCGCGCGACACGCCGGTCGTCATCGTGTTCACCAGCGGATGCACGTTGATGCGCTCGTGCTCGAGCAGGCGGCTGTCGAGCACCACCGTGACCCGGCCGGTGGTGTCGTTGATGGCCGCGAAAGGCGTCACGGAGCCCGGCGTGACGCCGAGCGTCTCGACCAGCAGCTCGGCAGACCCGAACGAGACCCGACCCGTTCCGCCAATCAGCTCATGCAGCTTCTTCAGGTCGATGACGGTGTCCTCCAGCGCCGAGACCAGGAAGAGCCGGCTCTTCTTGTCCTTCACGAAGAGGTTCTTCACGTGCGCGCCGGGCAGTTCGCCCCGCAGCCGCTTGGATTCCTCGACGGTGAAAACGGCCGGGTGTTCCACGGTCTCGTGCGGGATGCCGAGGGAAGCGAGAAAAGCGAAGACATCCTCTGGCGTGGCGGGCATCGGCGATCCTTGGTGACGGCGGACTTAGGGGTTCATACGTGAGCGGTTCTCAGGCTCGCAAGCCCGGCAGCGGGCGGGACGGCAAGAAAAGATCGCGCGCCCTGTTGCATCGTCGGCCGAGTTGCGGCATATACCGCCCGCCGGCGGCCGAAGCGCTCCGGAGGATGCGGGTGTAGCTCAGGGGTAGAGCACAACCTTGCCAAGGTTGGGGTCGAGGGTTCGAATCCCTTCGCCCGCTCCAAAGTCTCTTCCACCCCGAAGAGACGCAGCGACGAAAAAAGGCCGCCGAAAGGCGGCTTTTTTCGTTTTAGGCGTTTTGTGTCGTGGAGAGCGAGGTCAGTCGGACGCCGGGGCGCCGATGCGCTCGGCGTCGGATCGCGTCTTGCGGCGGTCAATCAGCGGATTGGGACCGGCGAAATCGGTCAGCTTGGCGAAATCCGCCACCGACACTTCCCTGCGCCGCACGCCGACGCCGTAAGGCTCCAGGGCGACGAAACTGCGCCAGAGATTTTCGGGGGTGGTGCCCAGATACAGGGCCAGCGCCTGCTTGCTCATCGGCAGGCGGGTCCACTCGCCCTGCGCTTCCGCCGGCACAGTGGTGAGGATCCAGTTGGCGAGCCGCTCCGCCATGGTGCGGAGTTTCTGGTTCTTCAATTCCGCAAGCACTTCGCACTCGCTCTCGGCGACGTCGCGGGCGAGGTTCTGGGCGAAGCGCAAGTCGGTCTGGAACACGGCCCGCAGATTCTGCGCCGGCATCAGCACGAAGCGGGAATTGGCCAGGGTGCGCGCCGAGTAAGAATTTGGCTGAAGGGTGATGGCCGCGGAGAGAATGAACGTCGCACCGGCCTCGATGAAGCCAAGCCCCGACTCGCGCCCGCGATGCACCGAGAAGCGCTCGATCTGGCCCTCCAGCAGCACGTACACGAAGGGTGAAACCTCACCCTCGTCGAACAGCAAGACGTTGGCGGGGTATCGCTGAACGAACGAGCCCTGCGTGAGAGCCCTCAGCGTATCCTCCGTCACGCCTCGAAAGAGGGGTGCGTCTTTGATCAACTCGATGACAGCGCTCGCCACGACGAACCATATTGAATTAAGACAATAGCCCACAATACATATGTGGCGTTGGCAAAGTAGACGCCAATCTCAGGCCGGTCAACCAAAATCACCACAACACGAAATGGCACTGCAAAACATCTTTGCGAGTGTGCCCAAATGCAAGCGAATTCTCAGAATACACGGGAAAAACGAAAGTAACGGGTGAGTTTGGGAACGATGAACCTTTACGTGAGATCGGCGGACGTAGGCTAAACTCACGACAGCCGATTAGTGCATTGCGGTGGATTCGTCGTCCGTTACTAGAAAGCCGACCTGATCGCCGACGTATCTTAAGGCCTTCCGCATGGCTGACATGCAGGAAGCGCAAGCTTCTTCACATTTTTCGCTTTGGCGGCCACTAATCGCGTCAGCAAGGCGGGACTGTTCACGACAATGCTCAAGCGCAGCATTCTGCAAGTCCGTGGTCGTCAACCGCTTCATCAACGCAAATCCGCCCCGGGCGGCGCAACCGCGCCGTCTTGGCTCCGAGAGCAAGCCAAGTCACGCGCCTAACTATCAGACGCAATCTCCAGACCCAATCGGTATAATGTCCTACATCGTCGAATTTAATGAATAATCCAGCGGGCGATGCGGCCCGGCAACGTACATGACCAATCCCCAATGCAACTCCCGGCCGCCGGCATGCGTTCCCGCCAAGTTCATGCTGGCGCTGTTTCGGCGGCGTCGCACGCGGGAACGGAGTTGGCCATGCACCTTCTTGGGCTCATTGGGCGGCATCTGATCAAGCGGGGCGCATTACGGATCGCCCTCCCGGACAACACCATCGAGAGCTTTGGCGGCGGCGCCCCGAGCGTGACGATGCGAATCCATGATTCGGCGACGATGTACCGGCTGCTCGCCAATCCGCAGCTGGCCCTCGGGGAGGGCTACATGGATGGGCGAATCACGGTCGAGAACGGGACGATCTATGATCTGCTCGACATCATTCTCGCCAACGCCGAATGGGCTATCCCGGGTGGTCCGCTGGCGCTGCTGAACGACCGCCTGCGCGTGCTGGCGCGGCGCGCGCTCCAGTTCAACCCCGCAACCCGGTCGCGCGCCAACGTGGCGCATCATTACGACCTCTCGGACCGTCTCTACGAATTGTTCCTGGACGACGACCGCCAGTATTCCTGCGCGTATTTCCTGTCGCCCACCGACACGCTCGAGCAGGCGCAGGCCCAGAAGAAGCGGCACGTTGCCGCCAAGCTGCTGCTCTCGGCCGGCCAGAAGGTGCTGGACGTCGGGTCAGGCTGGGGCGGCCTTGGTCTCTATCTGTCGACGCTGGACCGGATCGACGTGACCGGGCTGACCCTCTCGGAAGAGCAGCACCGGGTGTCCAACGCCCGGGCGCAGGACGCCGGCATCGCCGACCGCGTCCGTTTCGAGCTGCGCGACTACCGGGCCGAACAGGGCCGTTTCGACCGGATCGTCTCGGTCGGCATGTTCGAGCATGTCGGGCTGAACCACTACGACGCCTATTTCAGCAAGATCGCCTCGCTGCTGGCGGATGACGGCGTCGCGCTGGTGCACACGATTGGGCGCGCAGACGGGCCGGGCGCCACCAACGCATTCATTCAGAAATACATTTTTCCAGGCGGCTACTCGCCGGCCCTGCAGGAGATCTTGCCCTGGATCCAGCGCGCCGGGCTCTATGTGACGGACGTCGAAGTGCTGCGCCTGCATTACGCCGAGACGCTGAAACGCTGGCGGGAGCGGTTCAACCGCAACAGAGACGAGATCCGCGCGCTCTACGACGAACGGTTCTGCCGCATGTGGGAGTTCTACCTGGCCGGCAGCGAGGCGACCTTCCGGTATGGCGGCCACGTGGTGTTCCAGGTGCAACTCGCCAAGCGGGTCGACGTCGTGCCGCTGACGCGCGACTACATCGGGGCGTTCGAAGCCGCGCATCCGCTGCCGGACGTCGTCGCGCCGGTGAAGAGCCTGGCCCCCGAGAGAAGGCAGGCGGCCGAGTAGCCGCCCGCCGCCGCTCAACCGTGCGCCCGCCGGAGCGCCTGGTCGAGATCCGCGAACAGATCCTCCACATCCTCTATGCCGGCGGACAGCCGCAACAGGTCGGGCGGGCAGGGCGAGCCCGCGCCCTCGATCGAGGCGCGATGCTCGATCAGGCTCTCCACCCCGCCCAGCGAGGTCGCGCGCTTCCACAGGCTCACGCCGGCCGCCGTCGCAACCGCGCTGGCTTCGCCGCCCCGCACGCGGATCGACAGCATGCCGCCGAAGCCGCCCTGCATCTGACGGGCCGCGATGTCGTGGCCCGGGTGGGTCTTCAGGCCGGGATAGAGCACGGAGGACACGTGGGCGTGGTTGGAGAAACGCTGCGCCAGATCGGCCGCATTGGCGGCGGCGGCGCGAACCCGCAAGTCGAGCGTCCGCATGCCGCGGATCAGCAGAAACGCCTCGAACGGCCCCAGGATGGCGCCAAGATTGCGCCGGTTGGAGACGATGCGCGCCCAGAGCGCGTCCTGCTTGGCGGTCGCGAGCGCGCCCGCGATCACGTCCGAATGGCCGTTCAGGGACTTGGTGGCGGCGTGCATGACGATGTCGGCGCCCAGCGTCAGCGGACGCGTGAACACCGGCGTCGCAACGGTGGAGTCGACCGCCACCTTGGCGCCTGCCGCATGCGCGATCTTCGCGATGGCGGCGATATCGCTGATGGACCAGAGCGGGTTGGAGGGCGTCTCCAGCCAGACGAGCTTCGTACGGTTCGGCTGCACGGCGTTGCGCACCGCGTCGACGTCGCTCGTGTCGACGAAGTCGATCACCAAGCCCCAGTGCTTGGCGTCCGTGAGGAGCCAGTTGCGCAGCGCCCAGTACATCACGGTCGGGGCCACCACATGGTCGCCGGGCGCGAGCGCCAGGAACACCGCCGTGGCGGCGGACATTCCCGAGGAAAACACCAGGGCGGCGTCGGCCTCCTCCCACATGGCGATCACGCCCTCGGCTTCGCGCACGGTGGCGTTGTCCGGGCGGCCATAGACGTAGCCGGTGGAGTACTGGTTATCGGGATCGCGCAGATAGGTGGTGGCGACATGGATCGGCGACACCACCGCGTGGGTCACCGGGTCCGTATGCCCCATCGCCTGGGCGGAAAGAGTGCGCTTCGACCAGCGGGGGCTTTTGTTGCTCGACATGGGGCGTCCTTACGAGAAGGCGCGAACTCAACCAGAGAGGGCGGCCGGCCACAAGCCCCGCGACCCCGCGCGTGGGCGGCGAGCCCTTGCTTTCCAGCGCGATCGCGCGACCTTGGTGGCGGAGGACATGATGACCAGTGAAGCGCAGCCTCACGGGGCCGAAACCCGGTCCCGCAAGCCCATGAACGCCGGACTCGCCGCCCTGCTGGCGATCGGCCTCGTCGCGCTGGCGGGCGGGGTCGGCAACATGGCGACCATGCCCAACATCCCGACCTGGTATGCGGGGCTGAACAAGCCGTCGTTCAACCCGCCGAACTGGATCTTCGGCCCGGTCTGGGGACTGCTCTACCTCACCATCGCGTATGCGTTCTGGCGCATCCTGCGGCTCAACCCGGGGACGCCCGGTCGAACCCGGGCCATCGCGGTCTGGCTGATCCAGATGGCCCTGAACGCGTTCTGGTCCGTGGCGTTTTTCGGCATGCACAATCCGAAGCTCGGCCTCGTGGTCGTGATCGCGCTCGAAATCGCGATCCTGGCCACCATCGTGCTGTTTCGGCGGCTGGATCCGCCTGCCGGCTGGATCCTGGTCCCTTATGCGTGCTGGGTCGCTTTCGCGTCGGCGCTGAACGCATCCATCGTGCTGCTGAACTGACCGTCGAGCGTTTCGCGCACCACGTCGCGCAGGTGCGCGAGCGAGAACGGCTTCGGCAGCACCTCCTTGATCAGCGCCTCGAGGTTGCGCGCCCGCTCGCGCTGGTCGGCGTAGCCGGTCATCAGCAGGATCGGCATGTCGGGGCGCGCTTTCGCGGCCGCCAGCGCCAGCGCGATGCCGTCCATCATGGGCATGCGGATGTCGGTCAGGAGCAGGTCGTAGGCCGCTCCTTCGAGCAGGAGCATGTCGAGCGCCTCGGCCCCATCCGCGGCGGCGTCCACGAGGTGGCCGTCGAGCTGGAGGCCGCGGGCAATGAAGCCCCGCAAGGGCTCCTCGTCATCGGCGATGAGGATGCGCGCCATCGATCCTTCCTTCTTGCTTCCTGGTGCGTGCGCCGGGCTGTCGCCGGCCGGTCAGGTCTGGACGGCGTCGTCGCGCTCGACGACGCCAATGAACGGGAGTTCGCGGAACGAGTGCGCGACATCCATCCCGTAGCCGACCACGAAAAGGTCGGGGCAACTGAAGCCCACGAAATCGGGATTGATCGACACGGCGCGCTTGCCGGGCTTTTCGAGCAGGCAGCAGGTCATCACGCGCGCGCCGCGCGCCGCGAGCAGATCCTTGGCGAAGGCCAGAGTGCGGCCTGATTCGAGAATGTCGTCCACCAGCACCACGTCGCGGTCCTTCACCTCGCTCTCGACGTCGCGCAGGATCGAGACCTGCCCGGAGGAGACAGTCGCAGCCCGGTAGCTCGACAGGTGCATGAATTCCACCTGCGGGGTCAGCCCGACCCGGTGCAGCGCCCGCATGAGGTCGGCGGCGAACATGAAGCTGCCCTTCAGGATCGCGATGACGAGCAGGTCCTTGGGCTGGCGCGCCGCGATATCACGGGCGATCTCCTCGTTCCGGACCGCGATGGCCGCCTCGTCGAACAATACGCGGACCCGCCGGTTCTCGAACATCGTCTCTAATCCTGTCTGGAGGGGCGCTCAGCCATGGCGGCTCGCGCGGGCCGCCCCCGTCAATGCGTCGGCGCTTGCGGAACAGTTTCGGCGAAACGCACGACTACGTCACGTCCCTCGCCGGGCGGCGACGCCAGGCGCGCCCGGAAGGTGGTGCTCTCGCCCTTGGCGAGGGCGGCGCGCCCGACATCGGACGTCCAGGCGTAGATCTCGCGACCCTCCGGGCCACGCAAGCTCACGGTCACCTTGGGGATCTCGGTCGTCTGGGCGGCGACGCCCGTGATCTCGCCCTCCACGAGCAGGACGGCCTTGTCCTTGTCGACCAGCAACTCGGAACGAAGGGCCGAAAATTCAAGGCCGCGCAGGTTCACGGGCATTCCGATGGCCGCATAGAGGCCGGCCGTCTGCGGCAGGATCCTGACGATCTTGGCGCGCAGCCCCAACCCGGCGCCCAGCACCACGACCAGCACGGCGGCCGCCGCCAAGCCGGCCGAGACCTTGATCGGCGTGCGAGGCTTCTTCGCGGCCCGGTGCTTCGGCTTCGCGGCCGGCTTCAGGGATTTCGTCGGCTGCTGCTCCGCCGGGACCAGGGGCTCGATCATTTCAGCGTGGGAGATTTCCGCCTCGGCGGCGGCGTCGTGGGCGCGATCGGATTCGGCGGCGCCGATCGCCACCGCGTCGAGAGGCTCATCCAGCGCATCGGCGGGGGTCGCGTGCCAGGTATGCCGGCACTTTGCGCAGCGCAGGCTCCGCCCTGCCCCGAGTTGTTCGGGGGTCAGCGAATAGGAGCTTGCGCAGGACGGACAAACGATCAGCATCGCGAATCAGGCACAGTGGTTGCGGAGGACTTCTCCTGCCTCGCCGTTCATTGGTCGTCCTGCAGCCTTAATGAATGGTAAAGACCGCCTGGGCGGCGCCTTTCGCCGGCCGTTCATCCACAGGGGCGTGTGCAAGCGTGGTCCGCTTCGAGAATGTCGGTTTGCGGTACGGAATGGGCTCGGAGGTGTTGCGCGACATCACCTTCTCGATCGAGCCGCAATCGTTTCAGTTCCTCACCGGGCCGTCGGGCGCCGGCAAGACGACGCTGTTGCGGCTGATCCTCCTGGCGCTACGCCCCACCCGTGGGTTGATCCACCTGTTCGGGCAGGACGTGAACACGCTCGACAAGGACATGCTGACGGGCCTGCGCCGACGCATGGGCGTCGTGTTCCAGGATTTCCGGCTTCTGGACCACCTCACGACCTACGAGAACGTCGCGCTGCCGCTGCGCGTGCAAGGCCGCGACGAGTCGAGCTATCGCGGCGAAGTGGTCGAATTGCTGCGCTGGGTCGGCCTGGGCGAGCGCATGCACGTATTGCCGCCGGTGCTTTCGGGCGGCGAGAAGCAGCGCGCCGCCATCGCGCGCGCCCTGATCGTGCGGCCGGACCTGCTGCTCGCCGACGAGCCGACCGGCAACGTCGATCCTTCCCTGGCGCGGCGCCTCCTGCGGCTGTTCGTCGAGCTCAACAAGACCGGCACCGCGATCGTGATCGCGACGCATGATCTCGCCCTCATGGACCAGTTCGACCAGGCGCGCCGCCTGGTGCTGGGCGACGGACGGCTGCACATCTATGACTGACGTCGACATGAAGGACCCTTCCCCGCACGCGCCGCCGGGCCTGGAATGGGAGCCCGAGGCCGCCGGCGAGAAGCGGGAGCGGCCGCTCGGGCGCAACCAGCCCCTGGTGCCGGCCGCGTCCATCGCCGGCCGGGCGCTCGTCACCGTGATCGCCATCATGACTTTTCTGGCCGGGCTGACGGCCGGTGCGGCGCAGCTGCTGTCGGATGCTTCGGCGGACTGGCGCAGCCAGGTGTCGCGCGAAGTCACCATCCAGGTGCGGCCGGGGCCGGGCCGGGCCATAGACGACGAGGTCGCGAAGGCGGCCGCCGCGGCGCGCGCCGCGCCCGGGGTCGCGGAGGTTCGAATCTATTCCAAGCAGGAGTCCGAGCGGCTGCTGGAGCCGTGGCTCGGGGTCGGGTTGAACTTCGACGAGCTGCCGGTGCCGCGCCTCGTGGTGCTGAAGATTGCCCCGGACGCCCGCGTCGACTTCGCCACGCTGCGCCAGACGCTCGCCAACGACGTGAAGGGGGCGAGCCTCGACGACCACCGGGTCTGGATGGAGCGCCTCGCCACCATGGCGAACACTTTCGTGCTGCTCGGGCTGGGGATCCTCGCGCTGGTGTTGTCGGCGACCGGGCTCGCGGTGGCGTTCGCGACGCGCGGCGCCATGGACGGCAATCGCGGCATCGTGGAGGTGCTGCACTTCGTCGGCGCGAGCGACTCCTATATCGCGGTGGAGTTCCAGCGCCACTTCCTGCGGCTCGGCCTGCGGGGCGGCCTGATCGGCGGCGCGGCCGCGCTCGGGTTCTACCTGGCGGCCGGATGGACGGCGGCCGCCTGGACGGCGACGCCCGAGGGCACGCAACTCGAAGCGCTGTTTGGCCGTTTCGCCCTTGGTTGGCGCGGTTTCCTCGCCGTGGTGGCGATCGCCCTCCTGGTGGCGGTGGTGACCGCGGTGGTGTCGCGCCTCACGGTGAGGCGGACGCTCCAGGAGCTCTCCTGACCGCATGCCGGCCCGCCAGACAGGCGGGTTCATTATCGTTAACCTTCTGTGATCATGAATACGAAATCATGACGCGGATAGGCGACCAAACTGGATCACGATGCTGAGGCTCGCGCGAAACCTGACCGTGACGGCGTGCCTGCTGGCGGCCGTCGGGCTCGCGGCGGGGTTCTTCCTGTTTGTGCAGAGCCTCGCCCGCACGGAGCCGCCGCCTACCGACAAGGTCGAGGGCATCGTGGCGCTCACGGGCGGCGCCGAGCGCATCGCGGACGCGATGGAGCTCCTGTCGCGCGGCAAGGGAGAGCGGCTCCTGATCACGGGCGTGAACGCCAGAACGACGCGCGACAGCGTCGGCAAACAGCGCCCTGACCTGAAGTCGTTCTTTGATTGCTGCGTCGACCTCGACTACCAGGCGCTGAACACCATTGGTAACGCCGAGCAGACCCGCAACTGGGCCCGGCAGCACGGCTTCCGTCGCCTTCTCGTGGTGACGTCCACCTACCACATGCCGCGCACGCTGGCCGAACTCGCGCACGCAATGCCGGAAGGCCAGTTCCTGCCGCATCCGGTGGTGGCGGATAAACTCGATCTCGACGGCTGGTGGCGCGAGCCCGGCACCGTCCGGCTGCTGGCGGTCGAATACGTGAAATTCGTAGCCGCGATGGCGCGCATCGGGCTAGGCGTTCCCGACAGCGCGATGGCGTCAGCTCCGCCGCATCGTGAAGCCAAGCTGGCGGCCCGACGCTAGAACGCCTGACGCGTGCCGGGGCCGTTTCCCTCGGGGTGAAAAACCACTAAGCAGGACGGCCGTCCTCGACGGATCGTCCGGACCCCGCCATGACGCTTCGCTCCCTCGCCCTCAACGTCGTGCTCTACATCAGCCTGGTGGCCTATATGCTGCTGGCGCTGCCGACGTTCTTTCTGCCCCGGCGGGCCCTGATGGCCTATATCCGCAGCTGGGGCCGTTATTTCGTCTGGATCTGCCGCGTCATCGGCGGCATCGGCCTCGAGGTCCGCGGTCGCGAGAACATCCCGCCCGGCCCGCTGCTGGTCGCCTCCAAGCACCAGTCGATCTGGGAGACCTTCGCGCTCATCGGCCTGTTCGACGACCCGTGCTTTATCCTGAAGCGCGAGCTCACCTGGATTCCGCTGTTTGGCCAATACGCCCTGAAGTCGCGCATGCTGCCGGTGGACCGGCGCGGCGGCCCGGCCGTGCTGCGGCAGCTAAACGACAAGGCCCGCGATGAGATTCGGCACGACCGGGGCCGCCAGATCCTGCTTTTTCCGGAAGGCACCCGCCGCGCCGCGGGCGCGCCGCCGAATTACCGGCACGGCATCTCGCACATTTACGAGCGCCTGGGCGTGCCCTGCCTTCCGATCGCGCTGAATTCGGGCCTGTTCTGGCCGAGGCGCAGCCTGAAGCATCGGAAAGGCACCATTCTGGTCGAGATATTGCCGCCGCTGCCTCCCGACATGCCGCGCGAGGAATTCGCCGCCGTGCTGCAGGCGCGCATCGAGGAAGCGTCCGACCGGCTCCTGGCCGAGGGCCTCGCCGAACTCGGCGCCGACGCGCCCGTTTTGCCCGCCCGCGCGGGCTGAGCCCGCCCCGGCCGCCGTGGTTTCGTTGACTCGGCAGGCCATTTCGCCTATGCCCCGCCCATCAACGACGATCTTCGTCTTGAGCCGCCGCCCGGGCCCCGCGCCCGGAGGTCACCGTCCGACAGCGCGATGCGCCCTCGGGCGCGTTTCGCTTTGTGGGTCATTCAACGCCCGGAGCCGGTTCAGGACGTGAGGTCGCCGCATTCATGCGCTTGATCGCCCCCGGGGCGGATCACGCAATCAGGTGGTGTTTGATGTTCGAAGGGCTGTCCGACAAGCTCTCAGGCATTCTGGACAAGCTGACGCGCCGCGGCGCGTTGACGGAGGACGACGTCAACGCCGCCCTGCGGGAGGTCCGGCGCGCCCTGATCGAGGCGGACGTGGCGCTCGAGGTCGTGCGCTCGTTCACCGACAAGGTTCGGGCCCGAGCGGTCGGCGCCGAGGTCGTGAAGTCGGTCACGCCCGGCCAGATGGTCGTCAAGATCGTCCACGACACGCTCGTCGACACGCTGGGCTCCGAGGCAGACCCCATCAACCTCGAGGCGGTGCCGCCCGTCGCCATCCTGATGGTCGGCCTGCAGGGCTCGGGCAAGACGACGTCGACCGCCAAGATCGCCAAGCGCCTCACCGATCGCGAGCGCAAGAAGGTGCTGCTCGCCTCGCTGGACACCCGCCGCCCGGCCGCCATGGAGCAGCTCGCGGTGCTCGGCAAGCAGGTCGGCGTCGAGGTGTTGCCGATTGTTGCCGGCCAGTCAGCCGTGCAGATCGCGCGCCGCGCCATGGAGGCCGCCCGGCTCGGCGGCTTCGACGTGGTGATGCTCGACACCGCCGGCCGCACCACCGTGGACGAGGCCCTGATGGCTGAGGTCGCGGAGGTGAAGGCGCTCACCAATCCGCACGAGGTGCTGCTGGTCGCGGACGCGCTCACGGGCCAGGACGCGGTGAACACCGCGCGCGCCTTCGACAGCCGTCTCGGCGTGACCGGCATCGTGCTGACGCGCGTCGACGGCGACGGCCGCGGCGGCGCGGCGCTCTCCATGCGGGCCGTCACCGGCAAGCCAATCAAGCTCGTCGGCGTCGGCGAGAAGATGGACGCGCTGGACGAGTTCCACCCGGCGCGCATCGCCAACCGCATCCTCGGCATGGGCGACATCGTCTCGTTGGTCGAGAAGGCCGCGCAGTCGATCGACCAGGAAAAGGCGCTTCGCATCGCCGACAAGATGCGCAAGGGCAAGTTCGACCTGGACGACATGCGCGAGCAGCTCAGCCAGGTCGAGAAGCTCGGCGGCATGGGCGGCCTGATGGGGATGATCCCGGGCATCGCCAAGATGAAGGACCAGATCGCCAGCGCCAACATGGACGGCAAGGTGATCGGCCGGCAGATCGCGATCATCAACTCGATGACGCCGGGCGAGCGCCGCAACCCGGACGTCCTGAAGGCCTCGCGCAAGAAGCGCATCGCGGCCGGTTCGGGCGCGAAGGTCGAGGAGGTCAACCGCCTCCTGAAGCAGCACCGGCAGATGGCCGACATGATGAAGATGATGGGCCAGGGCGGAAAGCGCGGGCCCATGGCGGGCCTCGCCAACATGTTCGGGATTGGCCGCGGCATGCCGCAGGTCACGCCCGAGATGCTGGCGCAGCTCAAGGACAAGCTCCCGCCGGGCAGCCTGCCGCCCGGCATGGGCGGCGGCTTGCCAGCTGCGCCTCCGGCGGGGCTGACCGGCGGCGCCAAGGGGCCGGGCCTGCCCGGGCTCGGCGGCGGAAAGATCCCGGGGCTTCCGGGCCTCGGCGGTGGGTTCAACCCCTTCGGGGGGAAGAAGAAGTGAGTTCGGCGCGCGACCGCCCGCATCCCGTCGGCGGCCTGCGCTCCCTTTCAATCCGACACAGACGGGACAACTGAGGAAAACACCATGTCTCTCAAGATCCGGCTCGCCCGCGGCGGCGCCAAGAAGCGTCCCCACTACTCGATCGTCGTCGCCGACAGCCGCTATCCGCGCGATGGCCGCTTCATCGAGAAGCTTGGCACGTTCGACCCGATGAAGCCGAAGGATTCGGCCGAGCGCGTGAAGTTCGACGCCGAGAAGGCCAAGGACTGGCTGACCAAGGGCGCGCAGCCCACCGACCGGGTCGCCCGTTTCCTGGACGCCGCCGGCCTCATGAAGCGCGAAGCCCGCAACAACCCCGAGAAGTCCAAGCCGAAGAAGAAGGCCCAGGAGCGCGCCGCCGCGGCCGCTGCGGCGGCCGAGTAAGGCTCGCGCTTCCCCCTCTCCCCCGGGCGCGTCTTGCGTGCAGAACGGGGAGAGGGCCGGGGCGAGGGTGGCGGGGAAGCGCTCTCGTTTGGCCGCTCCCCTCATCCGGCGCTTTGCCACCTTCTCCCCGTCCCGGGGAGAAGGGAAGAACGGAGTACCAGCGTGACCCGCGATCTCATTCTCCTGGGCGTGCTTGGAGCCCCGCACGGCGTGCGCGGCGAGATGCGGTTGAAGTCCTATACGGAAGACCCGCTCGCAATCGCGGACTACAAGCCGCTCACCGACGAGGCCGGCGCGCGCCCGTTCAAGATCCTCTCCGCCCGACTCGTGAAAGACGACATGCTGGTGGTGCGCCTCGAAGGCGTCGCCGACCGTGACAAGGCCGCGGCGCTCACCAACACCCGCCTCTATACGCCGCGCGACCTGCTGCCGCCCGTCGAGGACGAGGACGAATTCTACCAGGCGGACCTGATCGGCCTGAAGGTCGAGGCCACGAACGGCGAAGCGATCGGCACCGTGCTGGCCGTGCTGGACTTCGGCGCCGGCGACATCCTTGAAATCGAGCCCGCTTCCGGCGGGCGGCCGATCATGCTTCCTTTCACCAAGGCGGTGGTTCCTCGCGTGGACATCGCCGGAGGACGGCTGATCGCCGAGCCGCCGCTCGAGACTTCAGGCGAGGAAGAACCCCCCGAGGAGGCCGTATGACCGACGACAAGCGCGCCGACGATCTGCCTGCTGACGATCTGAACGTGTTTCCGCCGCAGCTGCTGGAGGGCTACCGCGCTTTTTGCGAGAACCGCCTGCCCCGCGAGCGCGAGCGCTTCGAGGAATTGGCCGCAGCCGGGCAAAAACCGCGCGTGTTGCTGATCGGCTGCTGCGACTCGCGCGTCTCGCCCGAGGTGATCTTCGACGCCCGGCCGGGCGAGATCTTCGTGGTCCGGAACGTCGCCAACCTGGTGCCGCCCTATGAGCCAGGCGACGAGCACAACCACGGCACTTCGGCCGCGCTGGAATTCGCCGTGATGGGCCTGCGGGTGGAGCACATCGTCGTGATGGGCCATGCGCTGTGCGGCGGCGTTCGCGCCTTCGCGGAGAGCGAGGCCGACCCCTATGCGCGCCCGCTGTCGCCGGGCGACTTCATCGGCCGCTGGATCAAGCTGATCGCGCCGGCCTATGAGGCTGTCGGCCCCGGCTCGCCTGCCGACGAGGGCTATGTCGAAAAGCTCGGCATGGCGTCGGTGGAGAACAGCATCGCCAACCTGCTCACCTTCCCGTGCATCCGCACGCTGGTGGAGAAAAAGCGCATCGCGCTTCATGGCGCCTATTTCGGCGTGACCACCGGGCGTCTGCTGATACGCGACCCGCAGACTCGCCGGTTCGAGCCGGTCGGTCCCGGGCCGGAAGGACGCTTCTCCCTAATGCATTGCGGCTGAGCCATGACGCTGCCGGTCACTCCCGAGAGCATCAGGGCCGCGCATCGGCGCATCGCCGCGCATGTCCGGCGCACGCCGCTCATGGCGGCTGATCCGTTCGCGGGCGCAGAGGTCACCTTCAAGCTCGAACTGCTGCAGCACGCAGGCTCGTTCAAGACGCGCGGCGCCTTCAACACGCTGCTGGGCGGGGTCGTGCCGCCGGCCGGCGTCACGGCGGCGTCCGGCGGCAACCACGGCATCGCAACCGCGCTGGCGGCTAAGCGCCTGGGCTACGAGGCGCGCATCTTCGTGCCCGAGATCTCGTCCCCGGTGAAGATCGCGGCTATCGGCGCCCAGGGCGCAGAGGTGGTGGTGGCCGGCGCGCGCTATGCGGACGCCCAGGAGAACTGCGACCGCTTCGCGGCCGAAAGCGGCGCGCTGAAGATCCATCCCTATGACGCCGTCGGGACCCTGGAAGGCCAGGGGACGGTCGCGCTGGAGTGGGAAGAGGATCAGGCCCGGCTCGGCTTCGCGCCCATCGAGACCATGCTGGTCGCGGTCGGCGGCGGCGGGCTCGCGGCCGGCATGGCGGGGTTCTGGGGCGGTCGCGTCAAGGTCGTGGCCGTGGAGCCGGAGGGCTCGCGGTGCCTCCATGCGGCCCTGGAAGCGGGCGAGCCGGTGGACGTGCCGGTCGAGTCGGTTGCGGCGGATTCGCTGGGCGCCCGGCGCGTCGGCGCGCTGCCTTTCGCGATCGCGCGCGCGGCGATCGACCACGTCGCGCTGGTGCAGGACTCGGCGATCCGCGCAGCCCAGAAGCGCCTGTGGGCGGATTACCGCATCGCCTCCGAGCCGGGCGGCGCGGCCGCGCTCGCGGCCCTGCTCAGCGGCGCCTACCAGCCGCGGCCGGGCGAACGCGTCGGCGTGCTGCTGTGCGGCGGCAACGTCGATCCGGCCAGCCTTGCCGCGCTTTGAGATGAGCTGGTCCGCGACCGTCCTGACGCTGTTCCCGGACATGTTTCCGGGGCCGCTCGGGCTGTCGCTCGCGGGCGACGCCCTGAAGCGCGGGGCGTGGTCGCTCGACGCCTACGACATCCGCAACCACGGTCTCGGCCGGCATCGGGCCGTGGACGACACTCCGGCGGGCGGCGGGGCCGGCATGGTGATCCGCGCCGACGTGCTGGCGGCCGCCATCGACGCGGTTTCGCCGGAGGGTGACGTCCGGCCCCGTCTGCTGATGAGCCCGCGCGGCCGACCGCTCGACCAGGCCCGCGTCCGCGAGCTCGCGGCCGGCCCCGGCGCGTTGATCGTGTGCGGGCGCTTCGAAGGCGTGGACGAACGCGTGATCGCGGGTCGCCGGCTGGAGGAGGTCTCAATCGGCGACTATGTGCTGTCGGGCGGTGAGATCGCGGCCCTGGTCACCATGGACGCCTGCGTGCGCCTCCTGCCCGGCGTCATGGGCAAGGACGCATCCGGCGACGACGAGAGTTTCGAGGGCGGACTGCTGGAATATCCGCACTACACGAGGCCGCGCGACTGGGAGGGCCGCGCCATCCCGGACGTGCTGCTGTCGGGCGACCATGGCCGCATCGCCAAGTGGCGCCGCGCCGAAGCCGAGCGGATCACGCGCGAGCGCCGGCCGGATTTGCTGCGCTAGCGCACCCGGCGGCTCGACAAAGCCCGCCCGCTCGTGTATGGACCCGCGTCCAACTGAAAACAGCGGCGCCGAACGCTTGGCCACGGATCAACCGAGGGCCTCATCCGGCAGGAGTAATGACATGGATATCATCCAGCAGATCGAGAAGGAGCAGGCTGACCGCCTCGCTTCCGTCCGCGCCATCCCGGACTTCCGTCCCGGCGACACCGTGCAGGTGAACGTCAAGGTCGTCGAAGGCGAGCGCAGCCGCGTGCAGGCCTATGAGGGCGTGTGCATCGCCCGCAACGGCGGCGGCATCCAGGAGAGCTTCACGGTTCGCAAGATCAGCTACGGCGAGGGCGTGGAGCGCGTGTTCCCGGTCTACTCGCCGCTGATCGAGTCCATCAAGGTGGTCCGCACCGGCAAGGTGCGCCGCGCCAAGCTGTATTACCTGCGTGATCGCCGCGGCAAGTCGGCCCGTATCGCCGAGCGCAAGGACGCGCCGAAGAACAAGGCCCCCAAGGCCGCCGTCTAAGACGCGAGCTGGCCGCCCGAGGGCGGCCGCTCTAGGAGCTTTGAGCCTGCGTGCGACCGATCGCGCGCAGGCTTTTTGTTGAGCGGACGCCTTCGAAGTCGAGCAGCCAGAGTACCGCCGCGTAAACGGCCGCGCCGGCCGCCATCATGGCGACGAGGCCCGGCGCTCCGCTGAGGAGAGTCCGCCACGGCCAAAGCGCCGCCGCCATGGCGGCGCATCCCGCCACGATGGCGGCGGCCGCGCGCCAGCTGGGGAAAGCCGGGAAGACGAGGCCGACCACCACCGCCTGCAGCGCGAAGGTGACGGCGGCCCCGCCGGTTTGCGCCCACGCGATGCCGATGGCCCCGTGGCGCGGGATCAGCAGCCAGCCCATCGCGACCGAGGTCAGCACGCCGGCCAGCATGCACCAGACGATCGGGGCGGTGCGCTCGGCCGCAAAGAGCGGCTGGTTCAGGATGAACTGCCGTCCGGTGGTGAACACGCATTGCAGCGTCACCCAGCCGGCGAGCGCCACGAAGCTGTCCCGCTGGTCGGGGCTCAGCGCGACCTGCGCAAAGGCGGGCGCCACCAGAAAGAAGCCGACCAGCATCGGGGCCAGCGCCGCGATCGAGAAACCGATGTTTTTCGACAGAACCGCGAGCCCGGCCGCCCTGCCCCGCTCGGCCATGGCGAGCAGCGCCAGCGGCAACAGCGCCAGCTCCAGCGCGAATCCGGCGGCGCTGACCGTGCGGGTGAGCAGCTCGTTCACGAGCGCATAGCCGCCATACGTGGATGCGCCGTGGCTGGCGACCGCCATGGTGGCGAGCGCGAGCGCGCCGCCCGCATTGGCGGCGTCCGCCACCACGCTGGCGCCGCCAAAGCGCAGGAACTTCATCGTGAGCGCGCCATCCGGGCGGCGCAGCGCGACGTGGAAGGGCCGGCGGGCGACCACGAGATAGAGAATGCTGGAGCACTGCGCGGCCGCGAGCGCCGCCAGCACGCCGAGCGCCTGCGCGCCGGCCAGAACGGCCGCGGCCGCGAAGGCCAGCGTCGAGGCGGCGCGGGGCAGGATCATCATGCCGAGATCGCGATCGTCGCAATCCGACCGGGCGATCGCGACGCGGCTCTCCGCATACCCCAGCGCGACCACGTGGATCACGATCGCGAGCAGCATTGCGGGGCTGACGCCGGCGCCTGCGACTGCGTAGCCGACAAGGCCCAGCGGCGGGATCGCCAGCACGGTCCAGCCGATCAGCCCCTCAAGCGTGCTCTGGCGCGCGGCGCGGCCGTCGCTCTCGCCGGCCCAGTAGCGGATCACGCTCAGGCACAGCCAGTCGAACAACGCGGTCACGCAAAACAGCACGATGCTGCGCGTGTAGGTGAGCTCGCCGAAGGCGGCGGGCGACAGCGTCCAGCTCAGCAGCACGATCAGGATCGCGCTGACGGCCGAGTTCGAGATCGAGATCAGGAAGCGGTTCACGTCGCGGCGCTCAGGCCTGCGGCGCGCCCGGAACCGCGAGAACGGGCGCGCCCTCCGGCTGACGTCCAGCCGCCACATAGCCCTCAATCGCGCCGCGCACCCAGTTGTACTTGGCGGTCGCGGTCGCGATGTCGCCCCGCAGCGCATAATAGGCGCAGCCACAGGCCGTCTTGGCGAAGTTCAGCGCCACGAACAGGGGCGAGAAACGGTGCCGCCGCAGCACCAGGCCGTAGCCGCGCGCATAGGAGCGCCGCCGCTCGAAATAGCCAGGCGATGGGACAACCACGTGCTGCTCGTGCCCGACATGCAGGCTGGGGTCGAACAGCCCGCGGCCGCCGAGTTCCAGCCCTCGCAGCAGGAAATCGGTCTCCTCGCCCGACCCGAACGGCGTGCCCGACCCGACGCCGAGCGCCTCGTCGAAGCGCAGCGCCGCATAGGGGCCGCTGCGGCGCATCGCCATCGCGGTGGAGATGCCCTGGCGGAAGGCCGTGCGCTTCTGCATCACGCTGCGCTCCGGCGCATAAGTGGTGCTGGACGACACGCCGTCGGCGTCGACCGCCTTGCCGCTGAGCAGCATCAGGGCCGGATCAGCCTCGAACTCGGTCGCCACGCGCGCCAGGAAGTCTTCAGGATACCAGCAGTCATCGTCCGGAAACGCCACATAGCGGCCCCGCGCGGCCGCGAGGCCGACATTGCGGGCGCGCGACAGGCCCTTGGGGCTGGTGCGGATCACGATCTCTTCGAGGCCCGGCCAGGACTTCACCTTGTGGGCGACGGCCTCGATCACGGCTTCGCTGCCCTGTGCGACCACGATGAGCTCGTAGTCGCGGCAGGTCGAGCGCGCGAGCGCGGCCAGGAACCGGTCCATCTCGGGCCGATCGCCGAGCGTGCACATCACGAGCGAGAACAAAGGCGCCATGCGGGATCTCCGGCCCGGTGTCCTAAAGGTCCCGGTCAGCCGCCACCGAACCACGGCCCGCTTAATTTTGCCTTAGACGCGCGCCGCACGCCGCGCGCACCGCACATGCCTCGGCGCTTCCCTTCGAGGCCCAGCTTGGGTAAATGAGACCCGGAAAACGCCACCCCGCACTGAGGCAGAGCCATGGCCGCGCGCACCTTGTACGACAAGATCTGGGACGACCACGTCGTCAACCAGCAGCCCGACGGAACCTGCCTGCTCTATATCGACCGTCACCTCGTGCATGAGGTCACGAGCCCGCAGGCCTTCGAGGGGCTGCGCGTCACCGGCCGCAAGGTTCGGGCGCCGCAAAAGACGCTGGCGGTGGTGGACCACAACGTCCCGACCTCCGATCGCCGGCACGGCATCGACGATCCCGAGTCGCGCATCCAGGTGCAGACGCTCGCCGAGAACGCCCGCGACTTCGGCATCGAGTATTACGACGAGCTCGACCAGCGCCAGGGCATCGTCCACATCATCGGGCCGGAGCAGGGCTTCACGCTGCCGGGCACCACCATCGTGTGCGGCGACAGCCACACTTCGACGCACGGCGCCTTCGGGGCGCTGGCCCACGGCATCGGCACCAGCGAGGTCGAGCACGTGCTCGCCACGCAGACGCTGATCCAGAAGAAGGCCAAGAACATGCGCGTGACCGTGGACGGCCAGCTGCCGCCCGGCGTCACCGCCAAGGACATCATCCTGGCCATCATCGGCGAGATCGGCACGGCTGGCGGCACCGGCAGCGTCATCGAATACGCCGGCGAGGCGATCCGCTCGCTGTCGATGGAAGGCCGCATGACGGTCTGCAACATGACCATCGAGGGCGGCGCCCGCGCGGGCCTGATCGCCCCCGACGAGAAGACCTTCGCGTATCTCAAGGACAAGCCCAAGGCCCCCAAGGGCATGGCCTGGGACATGGCGGTTGACTACTGGCGCACGCTGGTCACCGACGAGGGCGCGCATTTCGACCGCGAGATCCGGCTCGACGCCGCCAGCCTGCCGCCGATCGTCACCTGGGGGACGAGCCCGGAGGACGTCGTGTCGATCACCGGCACGGTGCCGCGGCCGGATGACGCCCCGTCCGAGCAAAAGAAGGCCGCCATCACGCGCGCGCTGGACTATATGGGCCTCAAGGGCGGCGAGCGCATGCAGGACATCCGGCTCGACCGGGTGTTCATCGGCTCCTGCACCAACGGCCGCATCGAGGATCTGCGGGCCGTGGCCAAGATCGTCGAGGGCCGCACGGTCGCGGCCAGCGTCAACGCGATGATCGTCCCGGGCTCCGGCCTTGTGAAGATGCAGGCCGAGGAAGAAGGCCTGGACAAGATCTTCAAGGCCGCGGGCTTCGACTGGCGCGAGCCGGGCTGCTCCATGTGCCTGGCCATGAACGCCGACAAGCTCGCGCCGGGCGAGCGCTGCGCGTCGACGTCCAACCGCAACTTCGAGGGCCGGCAGGGCTTCAAGGGCCGCACCCATTTGGTGTCGCCCATCATGGCGGCGGCCGCCGCCATCGCGGGCCATTTCGTCGACATCCGCGAGTGGCGCTGACGCGGGTTTGAGACCGTTCACGTAAAAAGCCCGGGCGTGAGCCCGGGCTTTCGTGTTTCAGGCGAGCGCGCTCACCAGCAGCGGCGGGTGGTGCGCCAGCCGCCCCAGTAGGGGTCCCAGCGGCGGACGACGCGGCAGCGCGGGCCGCCCCAATACGGGCGGGCGTAGTAGGGCCGGTAGCGCGGGCCGCCGCCCCAGTAGTGCCGACGCGGGCCGTAGTAGCCGTAGCCGGGGCCCCACTGGACCGTGGTGGTGAGGCCGTCCTGCTGGACGGGCGCGGCCGCGACCGGGGGAAGCGGCGCCGCCTGGGCGCCGGCCAGGCCGCCGAGCGTCAGAGCGCCGGCCGCCAGGACCTGGATCGCAAGTGAACGGGGTGAAAACATGTTATCTCTTCTCCTCATGTGAGGCCGTGCCCCTCGGCGTAGGCGTAGAGTTGCAACTCCAGGCTGAATGAAGCTGCAATGGGCCGTTCAGCCGCCGTTTAGATTCATGAACGTCGGTTTGGGCGCTTTCGGGCGCGAAACGGGGTCGAAAATTGGCGGGCGAGCGCAGACGCACGGACGAGGAACGACGCCGGGAATCGCAGGAGATCCTCGACCGTGCTCAATCGGAGAGCGGCACTGTGCTGAGTTCCGCGATGGCGCGGGCGGCCCGCCACTTCGGCGCCGCGGATGCTCCGGCGGAGGACCGCGTCGAGGTCTGGGGCAAGCGCATCGCCCGCGCGCTGGCGCTCTTGTTCGTGCTCTACCTGCTGGGCGACCTCACGGGCGCGTTCGGGCGTTGACGGAACGGGCCGCAACCGCCATCTGCGGCTGAACCCGCCGCGAGACCCCACATGACGTCCACCGCTTCCCTAGACTGGTCGGCCCTCGCGGCCCCGACGCTCGCCGACATCGAAAAGCTCGCCGCCGAGGCCTTCGCTCGCCTGCCGGCGGAGTTCCGGGCGCTGTGCGAGGGCGTGGTGATCAAGGTCGACGATTTCCCGGATGAGGAAACCCTGACCGAGATGCAGTGCGAGACGGAGTTCGACCTGCTCGGCCTGTTTCGCGGCGTCGGCCTCGCGCAGGCAGGCGCGACGCTGCAGACGGGGCAGTTTCCCAACATGGTCTGGCTCTATCGCCGGCCGCTGCTCGACTACTGGGCCGAGCACGACGAAACGCTGGGCCACCTCGTCACCCACGTGCTGGTGCACGAGATCGGGCACCATTTCGGGCTGAGTGACGACGACATGTACGGGCTAGAGGCGGCGGCGGAGTGACCCGCATGCTCCCAGAAAGCGGTTTCCCCCAGCCGGGCAATTGGTTTAGAACCCGCTGACACCGCGCCAACGCTCGCGAGAGATCGACACCATGCAGCCCTTCACCACGCTCACCGGCGTCGCCGCCCCGCTCGAGATCATGAATGTCGACACCGACATGATCATCCCGAAGCAGTACCTGAAGACCATTAAGCGCACGGGGCTCGGCGCGGGCCTCTTCGCCGAGATGAAGCTGAAGGAAGACGGGACGGAAAACCCCGATTTCGTGCTGAACCAGCCGGCCTACCGCAAGGCGCAGATCCTGGTGGCGGGCGACAATTTCGGCTGCGGCTCGTCGCGCGAGCACGCTCCCTGGGCGCTGCTGGACTTCGGCATCCGCTGCGTGATCTCGACCAGCTTCGCGGACATTTTCTACAACAACTGCTTCAAGAACGGCATCCTGCCGATCACGGTCAGCCAGGAAGACCTGGACAAGCTGTTCGACGACGCCAAGCGCGGCGCCAACGCGACCCTGACGGTGGATCTCGAGTCCCAGGAAATCCGCGGGCCGGACGGCGGCGTGGTGAAGTTCGACATCGACCCCTTCCGCAAGCACTGCCTGCTGAACGGCCTCGACGACATCGGCCTCACGATGGAAAAAGCCGCCTCGATCGACACCTACGAGAAAACCAAGACGGCCAGCCAGCCCTGGCTCTGAGCGCCTCGGGCGTAGGAACTGCAAAAACCCCGCCGGTGCGCCCGGCGGGGTTTTTTTGTTGAGTCAGCAACGATCGCGCCCGCCGGTGTCGGACGGCCGGCGCGTTCCGGTCGCCTTACACGATGTTCTTCGCCATCTGGCCGGCGATGTAGTCGGCCTGCCGCAGCGCCAGCGCCACGATCGTGAGGGTCGGGTTCTCGGCGCCGCCCGTGGTGAACTGCGAGCCGTCCGACACGAACAGGTTCTTGATGTCGTGAGCCTGCCCGTACTTGTTGACGACGCCGTCGCGCGGCTTCTCGGACATGCGGTTGGTGCCGAGATTATGCGTCGACGGATAGGGGGTGGTCGGAAAGGTGCGGGTGGCACCAACCGCCTCGTAGATGGCCGTGCCCTTGCCGTAGGCGTGGTTGCGCATGGCGACGTCGTTGGGATGGTCGTCGAAATAGACGTTGGCCACCGGCATGCCAAACTTGTCCTTGGCGGTCTTGTCCAGCGTCACGCCGTTCTTTTCCTGGGGCATGTCCTCGCCGACGATCCACAGGCCCGCCATGTTCTCGTAGCTGTCGAGCGCCGTCGTGAACTCGCGGCCCCATGAGCCCGGATCCAGGAAGGCCGCCATGAAGGGCAGGCCCAACGAGAGGGTCTCGAGTTCGTAGCCGCCCACGAAGCCGCGCTTGGGATCATGGATCGCCTCGTCGCGAACAATGCCCGCCATGGTGGTGCCACGCCACATGCGGACCGGCTTTTCGAAGACGCCGTAGACCGAGCCGGTCATGTGCCGCATGTAGTTCTTGCCGACCTGGCCGGACGAGTTGGCAAGTCCGTTCGGGTATTTGCTGCTCTCGGAATTGAGCAACAGCCGCGGGCTCTCGATGGAGTTGCCCGCCACCGCCACGATGCGGGCCTTCTGGCGCTGCATCTGGCCCTTGGCGTCATGATAGACCACGGCGCTCACCTTGCCGGAGGCGTCGTGCTCGATGCGGACCACATAGCTCTCGGGCCGCACCTCCAGCTTGCCGGTCGCCTCGCCCTTGGGCAACTCGGCGTAAAGCGTCGACCATTTCGCGCCGGACTTGCAGCCCTGGAAGCAGAAGCCGATCTGCTGGCAGGAGCCGCGGCCGTCGCGCGCGGCCGAGTTGATGGCCATGTTGCCGGTGTGGACCTCCTTGTAGCCGGTCTTGCGGGCGCCGGCTTCCAGCACCTTGAAGTTGTTGTTGCCCGGCAGCCCGGCGATCCCGTTGGTGCGGGTCACGCCCATGCGGTCCTCGGCCTTCGTGTACCAGGGCTCCATCTCGGCGAGCGTCACCGGCCAGTCGAGCAGATTGGCGCCCTTCACGTCGCCGTAGACGCTCTTCGTCCGGAATTCGTGCTCCTGAAAGCGCAGCGAGGCGCCGGCCCAGTGCACCGTGGAGCCGCCGACCGCCTTGACGATCCAGGCCGGCAGGTTGGCGAAGTCCTTGGCGACCCGCCAGGAGCCGGAGGTCGTGCGATTGTCCGTCCAGGCGAGCTGCGCGAAGGAGGCCCACTCGTCATTGACGAAGTCCTCGATCTCGTGGCGCTTGCCGGCTTCCAGGCACACCACCTTGACGCCCTTCAGGGCGAGTTCCGTCGCGAGCGTTCCGCCGCCGGCGCCGGAGCCGACGACAACCACGACGGTGTCGTCGTTCAGATCGAACGTAGCCATGATCCTAAATCCCCCTGCCCGTCAGAGCCACGTGATGTCGTTGAAGCCGCGGTTGATGTAGCCGCCCTTGCTGGCGCTATCGCCCTCGTAGCCAAACAGGGGCCAGACCTCTTTCTGGTTGTAGAGGCCCACCACCAGGTTGCCGCGCACGGTCTGGAAGAACTTGGTCGTCTGGACGCCCTTCAGCAGAGCGACGCGCTGCGCCTCCCAGCCGACCTGGGCGTACGGAACCCCGTGCTTCTTCTTGGCGGCGGCGTTGAGGGACGTGACGCCGTCCTCGATCAGCTTCTTAGTGGCGGGATCTGATCCCGCCTTGTCGTCGTAGCCCTTCACGGCGACGGCGTAGAAGCGGTCGGGCAGGCGATCATGCGGGTAGACGTCGCGCGCCATGCGGATCAGCGTCTGCATGGTTTCAGGCTTGAGGTTCTTCACCTCCAGCCCCCAGGCCTCGCCGCCGTGAACCAGGGCCGCGCCAGAAACCACGATGGCCGCGCCGCTCGCCAGAAATGCGCGTCGGCCCGGGTCCGCGGGCTGGTCGGGATCATGGATATGCTGGTCTTGCATCGTTTCCTCCTTGGGTGCGCCGGGTTGTCCCGGTCGTCATGTGCGGTCGAGGTTCAGCGGTAGCGTCCGTGCGCCTGCAAAACCTCGATCTTGTAGCCGTCGGGGTCCTGCACGAAGAAGAAGCGCGCCAGGAGCGCGCCTTCGCGGAAGAACTCCTTGATGGGATTGGGCGAGAGCCCCTCGCGCGTGAAGCGGGCGTGCTCGCCGTCGAGGTCATTCACCGCGAACGCGATGTGGCCATAGCCATCGCCCAGCGCGTAAGGCTCGCGCCGGTCGTGGTTGATGGTCAGCTCGAGCTCGAAGTCGGCGTCGGCGCTACGCAGATACACCAGCGTGAAGCCCTCGAAGGCGAAACGGTCGGCGATCTCCAACCCGAAGGCGGCGCGGTAGAAAGCGACCGAACGGGTTTCGTCCAGCACGCGGATCATGGAATGGATGGCCTTGGCCATGGTCTCCTCAGGGTTTCGCCGAAAGGCTCTTCAGATAGGCGATGATCAGTTTGCGCTTGGCCGGGTCGGCCTGGCGGTAGTTCATGATCGTGCCGGGACGGACCGCCTGGGCGTTGGCGATCCACGGGTCGAGCGTCGCCTCGTCCCACGTGATTTCGGCCGTCTTGAGCGCGTCCGAATAGGCGAATCCGGGAAGGCTCGCGGATTTACGACCGAAGACGCCGTGCAGGTTCGGGCCCTGCCGGGGCGGAGCTCCGGGCTCGGCCGCATGGCAGACGCCACAGCTGGTCAGGAATTGCTGCTTGGCGGCTTCGGGGTTCGCATCCTGCGCGAAGGACGGGACCGCGCAGAGCCCGAGCGCCGCCAGCGCGACGAGCAGGACCGGACGACGAAACGGCGGACGCGACGCAAGGGCCGGTGTAGTCAAGAAGCGTTCTCCCCATGGCCGCTTCTGGAGGCGGGCGGCTCATGGGCTGAAGGCTAGGGCCGGGAAGAGGCGGGCAGGTAGTAGCGCGATACTACGTGACGATTATTCGGCCGCGATGGCGGCGGGACCAGCGAAATGGCCCATGAAGTCGCGGGCGGCCTGGCGCCTCAACTCGGCTTCGGCCGAGGCTTCGCCGCGAATGTCCGCCACATAGGTCAGGCAGGCGCAGCGCAGCAGCGAGGTGAAGTTGTTCGGCTCGCCGCGAAACTCCAGCACCTCGTCGTGCAGCTTGGTGAGAAACTTGCCGAGGCTCACGTCCTGGCGCGCCGCGATCTCGTCCAGAATGGTCCAGAACGCAGCTTCGAGGCGGATCGAGGTGGCGTGGCCGCCCAGGCGGACCGATCGGGTCTGGTAGGCGTACTGCTCGGCAGGCAGGCTCGCGAACATCCGGCACATGTGCGCTTCTCCCCGTGCGCCGCGTCAGCGCGCGGCTCTTGGGCGACATGAAACGCCTTGCGTTGATGTTTGTCTATGGAAGACGGCGCCGCATGCGACGCCGCCCCTTTTTCAGCCGGCGAGGCGCTGCATTTCCTTGAGGATGGCGTCGCCCATCTCGCTGGTCGACACGGCGTTCTGACCCTTGGCGGCGATGTCGCCGGTGCGCAGGCCGCTCGCCAGCACGTTGGAAATGGCGCTCTCCACCATGTCGGCGGCTTCCAGCAGGCCGAAGGAGTAGCGCAGCGCCATTGCGAGCGAGCCCATCATCGCGATGGGGTTCGCCATGCCCTTGCCGGCGATGTCCGGGGCCGAGCCGTGCACGGGCTCGTAGAGCGCCTTGCGCTTGCCGGTGGCCGGGTCTTCGGCGCCCAGCGACGCGGACGGCAGCATGCCCAGCGAGCCGGTCAGCATGGCGGCGATGTCGGACAGGATGTCGCCGAACAGATTGTCGGTGACGATGACGTCGAACTGCTTGGGGTTGCGGACGAGCTGCATGGCCAGCGAGTCGGCGAGCTGGTGCTCGAGCTGCACGTCGGCGTATTCGGCCTTGTGCAGGGCGGTGACGACCTGGTTCCAGAGCACGCCGGACTTCATGACGTTGCGCTTCTCGGACGACGTCACCTTGTTGCGGCGCTTGCGCGCCAGCTCGAACGCGACCCGGCCGATGCGCTCGATCTCGGACGTCGTGTAGACCTGCGTGTCCACGGCCCGCTTCTGGCCGTTCTCGAGCGTGACGATTTCCTTCGGCTCGCCGAAATACACGCCGCCCGTGAGCTCGCGCACGATCACGATGTCCAGCCCCTCGACGAGCTCGCGCTTCAGCGAGGAGGCGTCGGCCAGCGCCGGATAGCAGATGGCCGGGCGCAGATTGGCGAAAAGAGCCAGGTCCTTGCGCAGGCGTAGCAGGCCGGCCTCGGGCCGCGCCTCATAGGGAACGTCGTCCCACTTGGGGCCGCCGACGGCGCCGAACAGCACGGCGTCCGCCTGCGTGGCGCGCGCCATGGCGGCGTCCGTGATCGCAACCTTGTGCGCGTCGTAGGCGGCGCCGCCGACCAGATCGGTCTCGGTCTCGAACGTGGCCGCGCCCTGCGAGCCCAGCCAGCTCAGGACCTTTTTCACCTCGGCCATCACCTCGGGGCCGATGCCGTCACCCGGCAGAAGGAGAATGTTGTGGCTGCTCATGATCGGCCCCGCTGCGAGGAACAAAAGTTGATGCGGTGTTTAAGTTTCGGCGTGTTGCTTGGCAAGCGAAAGGCCGGCTCTCATGTTTAGCAAATATCAATTGACGAGGCTGTATGAGTGACCGATACAGCCGGGAGCCACCGAATGAACCGCTCGATCGTTCTTCGCTCAGCCGCATTCGCGGGGCTGCTGGCGCTCGCGTCGGCGCCGAGCGTCGCACCGCAATTCTTCTCCGAGCCCGTCGTGGTGCCGCCGGCCATTCACGAGCCCTATGCGCGCCAGAAGGTCGTCTACCACGTGACGCAGGGCGGCGGCTGGTTTGGCCGGGACCATGCGGCGCGGCTGCAGTCCATGCTCAACCACGTCAACGCGGTCGGCAAGGACAAGCTCGACATGGTTGCGATCCTGCAGGGAGACGGCGCGAGCCTGCTCTACGACGCTTCCAGCAACAGCAAGCTCTCCGGCATGGTGGACAAGCTCCGGGGTGCGGGCATCCGCTTCGTGATCTGCCGGAACACCCTGGTCGGGCGGCATTATCCGGTCGAGGACCTGTATGGGGCGACCGCCAGGGACCTGGTGCCGGCGGGCGTCGCCGAAGTGGTCGACCTGCAGCAAAAGGGCTACGTGCTGGTCAAGCTCTGAGCTTCAGCGCCCGGCCCGCAGGGCATCCAGCACGGACCCGGAGGCGCGGCCGTTGCGGTCCATGCCGTTCTTGACCTGGAAATCCGCGATGGCCTGCCGGGTTTTCGTGCCGATCGCGCCGTCCGGCTGCCCGACGTCGTAGCCCTTGCGGTTGAGCATGGCCTGAACCTCGCGCCGCTCGGCGCGCGACAGCCCGCGATCGTTGGTCGGCCAAGGGGTCACGATGGGGCCGCCGCCCTTCAGGCGGTCCGACAGGTGCGCGATCGCGAGTGCATAGCTCTCGGCGGCGTTGTAGCCGTAGATCGCCTCGAAGTTCTTGGTCACCAGAAACGCCGGGCCGTTCGGGCCGGCCGGCATCATCAGGCCGGCCGAGCCGCCCGGCATGCCCCGTCCGTCGATCCGGCGCACGCCGAGGCGCTCCCAATCGGCCATCGGGCGCTTCTTGGTTCGGCCCGCCAGGCCGGTGTTGAAGCCCGGCGGCAGCTTGACCTCGAAGCCCCAGGTTCCGCCCGAGACCCAGCCGGCCTTGTTCAGGAAGTTGGCCGTGGAGCCGAGCGCGTCCGGAATGGAGTCCACCACGTCGCGTCGGCCGTCGCCGTCGAGGTCGACCGCGAGGCGCAGGAACGTGGAGGGCATGAATTGGGTGTGCCCAAAGGCGCCCGCCCAGGAGCCGGTCAGGTGCTCTGGCGCGACGTCGCCACGGTCGAGGATCTTCATCGTGGAGGCGAGTTCGCCGCGGAAATAGCCCTGGCGGCGACCGTAGCAGGACAGCGTCGCGAGCGACTGGACCAGCGGCCGCTTGCCGATGGCCTTGCCGAAGTCGGACTCCACCCCCCAGACGGCCACGATGACATGGCGGTCGACGCCGTAGCGGCTCTCGGCCGTCGCAAGCGCCTGGCTCCATTGGCGCAGCATGGCCTTGCCGTCCGCGACGCGTTCCTCGTCCACCAGGGCGGCGAGGTAGTCCCAGATCGGCGTCTTGAACTCGGGCTGATCGTTCAGAAAATCCAGCACCTTCATGTCGGGCTGAAGCCCGCGCGTCGCCGCGTCGAAGGTGGCGGCCGAGACGCCCCCCTGGACGATCGTGGAGCGCAGGCCGGACAGGCAGCCGCCGAAATCCGCCTGTGCGGCGGCGGGAGCGGCGGCGGCGACCAGGAGGCCGGCGATGGAGGCGATTCGGAGGATCATGCCGCCATCGTAAACGGTATTCGCGCGGGACAGAATCCCGCGCGGAGCCCGTTCTTCATCCAGCCGCGATCAGGGGCCGAAATTGACCGTCGTGCCGCAGCAGTTCGGCAGGTCCCAGCGGCTCGGCAGGGTCTCGCCGCCGAACCGGCTGTTGATGTTGGAATAGACCGGCGTGGCATTGCCCTGGCCGACATAGACGTAGTTGAGCTGGTAGCCGGTGCCGGGCTTCACCATCGTGCCGGCGTTCAGGTAGGACCGGCCCGTGACCGTGATCTCGTTGGTCCGGCGGCGGGTCTGCGCGTCCGCGGACACGACCGAGAGCGCGCCCGTGAGGGCCGCGAGGCCCAGGATTGCGGCGTGACGGAACATCTTATGCCTCGCATGTTGGGTTCGTGATTGTACAACATTTTCGAGGGCTCGTGGGTCCCGGCGCGGGATCACGAATGCGAGCGCAGGCGCAGGGCGGCGTCCGCGTCCGCGTCGAGCCAGCCGGCGCGCCGGCCGCCGGGCGTCGCTCGGGTCGCGCACTGGGGCAGGCGGTTGCGCTCGGCGCGCGTGAAGTACGCCTTGAGCGCGCGGTCGTCGCCTGCGCCCACGAGGTCCAGGCGGTCGAGCGCGCAGGAGAGCGTGACCCGGTCCGCGGGCCTGTCCGCGCCGCCGCACATCCACCCGGAGAGGCGCAGGTCCGCGTCGTCGGCGAGCACGCGCCAGGCCACGCACGCGTGCTGCGCGCCCGCGCGCGAGAGCACCACATCCGCCGTCTCCGCCGACCCGAACTTGGTGGGGGTGGGGACCGGGACGGCGCTGCGGGTGACCGCGTAGCCGGCCTCGGCGGCGCGGCGGGCGGTGTCGAGAAAGAGCGAGCCCGGCGCGGAGGCTTCCGAGCCGGGGCGATAGGCGACGATGCGGGCGAAGGGCTGCCCTGTTTCGGGGCGTCCGAAGGACTGGATCTCCTCGCGCCCACCGCCGCCCGCATGGCGGCGCGCCTCGATGGCGCGGCCCTCGCGCGGCAGGAGGGTGGTGTCCAGCGCGAACATCGCGATCGGGCGCGACACCTGCACCCAGCTGAGCGGTTCGGCCGGCGCGGTCGCGGCCGGCGCGTCGTCCGAACGCGCGAAGCGCGGTAGATCGGGGTTCCAGAGCAGCACGCCCCCGATCAGCGCCACCACGCCGGCGAGGCCGGCGACGCGGCCGACCCCGATCGCGCGCACGATCGCCCATGCGGCGCGGCCGACGCCGGCATCGCCCAGCGACGGCCCTGCGGCCCGCTCCATATCCGGAAAATACAACGTCGCTTGGGACATGACGCAACCCCATCCCGTCGCCCCGTTCTGGGGCGCGCTGAGCCAATCGATGGCTCCGATCCCTCCAATTGTCGGCAATCTGTTGAGTCGGCCGTTACCGCGCCGGGGGTTTCGCGGGGGAGAGTCAACGCTGGGTTGACCGACAGCGTTAACGCGACAGGCCCAAGGTCCGGTAAAGTCCGGCAAAGTCCGGCTAAGGGCGGCAAAGCCCGGCAAAGGACGGATTGACTTCACGCCCCCGCTCGTGCTTCTCCTGCGCGATCGGCGCGCCCTCGGGCTGCGCCTCCGGAACAGCGTCTCGCCATGCGCTTCGTCACGTCCAAAACGACGACGAAAACGCCGGCCGCCAAAGGCGGCGCGGCACGCTGACGCTCGTCCTCGCTCCGGATCATCCCCCGGCGGGGGAAGAGGACCCGCCGGTCAGGCGGGCTCGATCCGGGGGAGAGATCTCAAAGACGATAGGAACACGATCATGAGTTCGAAGGGCGCCGAAGGTTTTCGCGTGGCGGTCGTGGGGGCCACCGGCAATGTGGGCCGCGAGATGCTCTCCATCCTTGAGGAGCGGGCGTTCCCGATCTCCGAGGTGATCGCGCTGGCGTCGCAGCGCAGCCTCGGCCACGAGGTCTCGTTCGGAGACCGCGTGCTCAAGGTGCAGTCGCTGGACCACCACGATTTCTCCAAGACCGACATCTGCCTGATGTCGGCCGGCTCGGCGGTCTCGAAGGAATGGTCCCCGCGCATCGGCGCGCAGGGCTGCCTGGTGATCGATAACTCGTCCTGCTGGCGCTACGACGAGCGCGTGCCGCTGGTGGTGCCCGAGGTCAACGCTCACGTCCTGGCCGACTACATGGGCCGCAAGGACAAGCTCAACATCATCGCCAACCCGAACTGCTCCACGGCGCAGCTCGTCGTGGCGCTGAAGCCCCTGCACGACAAGGCCAAGATCACCCGCGTTGTGGTGTCGACCTACCAGTCGGTGTCCGGCGCCGGCAAGGACGGCATGGAGGAGCTCGATCGCCAGACCAAGGCGCTCTACTCCCTGCAGGAGGTCGCGGCCAAGAAGTTCACCAAGCGCATCGCCTTCAACGTGATCCCGCACATCGACGTCTTCATGGAGGACGGGTTCACGAAGGAAGAGTGGAAGATGAACGTCGAGACCAAGAAGATCCTCGACCCCAAGATCAAGCTGACGGCCACCTGCGTGCGCGTGCCGGTGTTCATCTCGCATTCGGAAGCCGTGAACGTCGAGTTCGCCAATCCGATCACGGCCGACGAGGCGCGCGACATCCTGCGGTCATCGCCCGGCGTGCTGGTGATCGACAAGCAGGAAGACGGCGGCTACATCACCCCGCACGAGGCGGCCGGCGAGGACGCGACCTACATCTCGCGCATCCGCACGGACTCGACGGTCGAGAACGGCCTCGCGTTCTGGTGCGTGTCCGACAATTTGCGCAAGGGCGCCGCCCTGAACGCCGTGCAGATCGCCGAGGCGATCATCAACCGCAAGCTGCTGAAGCCCAAGGCCGCTTAAGCAGGTCTTCCCGGAAGCTCAATATCCCCGTGCATCCCCTCTCCCCATCAGGGGAGAGGGACAGGGTAAGGGCGGTCCAAAAACACATTGCAGAGGTGGGGAGACCCTCACCCCAGCCCTCTCCCTGTGCCAGGGAGAGGGGGCGCGCTGCGGCACGGCCCCAGTGTCCCGCGTCAGACTTGAGTTTCGCCAGCGCCCCTTGAGGGCGACGACCCTGTCTCCAGGTTCAGCATCCATCTCACCCACGGGCAATCATGGGCGGGGGGCGCCTGCGCGGCTTCGAAGCCGGCCAGCAGCGCGCCTGTGAGCCACAGGTTGATGGAGGCGACGCGCTCCTGGCACTGGCGCACGGCGTCCAGGTCATCGGCGGTCGCCGGAGGCGTGTCCCACAACAGCCGCCGGGCGACAGCGAGGTCGTCGGGCGGGAGCACGGCGGTGGGCTCGGCCGGCCGATAGGCCACGACGCGGGCGAGCGCCCGGAGGGCGTCACGGTCGGGCCAGCCTGGATGGAGAGTGTCGGTCACGGGCTTGCCCTGGTGATCGCGCGACCGAGAACCGCCGCGCAGGCTTACATCCAGATTGCGACCGGGATGCCGTGCGCGTCAAAGGCTGGCTGCGCGGGCAGGCTGCGGGCCTCGCCACGCTGCAGCCGGATGGCCGTGACCAGGCACGCGCAAGCGTCGAGAACGTCATCGGCGCCAGCCCCGCGCGGCGGCCTGGCGTCCAGAAGGGATCGCGCCAGGCCGGCTCTTTCCAGCAGCGCGCGGCGCTGCTCCAGCCCCGGGCCGTGAGCTTGGGACTTCACCTTTTTCGGCTCGCCAAGCGGGCCGCCATTCAGGCGCATGAACGCGCCTTCGGGGTGGCTTTCAAAGATCCGCGACCGCAGCGGCGGATCGGCGCGCAAGAGGGCGTCGATTTCCAGGATCTTGGGAAACAGGAAGAAGCACTGCTTCGACACCTTGCGGGGCGGTTCGGAGGTCGCCAGCGCGGCCGCGCAGGCCGCTCCGTAATCAGGAGCGCTTACGGCCGACCGCGACGGCACTGAGAACACGGAGGACTGGCGCTCGCCCAGCAGGGGCCGAAGCAGCGCTTCCGGGCCACGGCCGCCGGGGCCGATCCGCTCCGGCAGCCCGATCGGCATGTCGACCGCCACGATGGCGTCCGCGGGCAACCGGCCGAGAAGCTCGGCGAAACGGGCGAAGACCTCGATGGTCGGCCCGGCTGCGCCAGGCTCCCGCACCGCCGCGACCCACCCGCCTTTGCAGCCGTCCACACCCGCCAACCAACGCGCCATTCCGGCCTCCGCTTCCGCCTTTCCGACGATGGCGCGCCCAAAAGGCCGCGTCTATGCTGCGCTGCGAAAACGATCCTTCAGGTGAGCCATGACGCAGACCGCCATCCGCCCCCGCCGCAGCGTGCTCTACATGCCGGGCTCGAACGCCCGCGCGCTCGAGAAGGCCAGGACGCTGGACGTCGACGGGGTGATCCTGGATCTCGAGGACGCGGTTGCGCCGGACGCAAAAGCGACCGCGCGCGAGCAGGTCGCAGCCGCGATCCGGGCCGGGGGCTTCGGCTCCCGCGAGGTGGTGGGTCGCATCAATGGCCTGGATACGCCATGGGGGGAGGGCGACCTGAAGGCGTTGGCGGCGGCGGGACCGGACGCCATCCTGGTCCCGAAGGTGTCGTCGCCCGCACAGGTGGTGCGCGTCGCGTCAATGATGAGCCAGGCGGGCGCGCCGGCGCATACGCGGCTCTGGGCCATGGTGGAGACGCCGCTCGCCATCCTCAACATCCAGGCGATCGCGGCGGCGGCGGCCGACCCGGCCAATCGGCTCACCTGCTTCGTGATGGGCACCAACGACCTCGCCAAGGAGACGCGCGCGCGCTTCACGGGCGACCGCATGCCCTTTTTCCACTGGCTGTCCGTGAGCGTCACGGCCGCGCGGGCCTACGGGCTCGACATCCTGGACGGCGTGTTCAACGGCATCACGGATGAAAGCGGCTTGCAGGCCGAATGCGAGCAGGGGCGGGATCTCGGCTTCGACGGCAAGACGCTGATTCATCCCAGCCAGATCGCGCCCGCCAACGCTGTTTTCGCTCCGACGGCCCACGAGGTGGAATGGTCGCGCAAGATCATCGCGGCGTTCGACCTGCCGGAAAACCGCGACAAGGGCGCGCTGCAGCTCGAGGGCAAGATGGTGGAGCGACTGCACGCCGAAATGGGCAAGCGCGTCGTCGCCATCGCGGACGCGATCGCGGCGCGGGTGTGAAAAGGCGGCAGAACACTAGTTCTGACGCGCTGCTCGCCTTGTGTAGCCAAGCGGCAGTTGGTCGTCCGGCGAGGGCGCGTGGCCCCGTGATGGGTCCAACAGGCGATCGAACGTGCTCCGATCGGCGTGCTCTGACCATTGCTGGAAGAGTTCGGCCGTTTTCAATGCCGCGAGTTTTTCGGCCGCAGCTGTCACGATGAGCTGATTGAGGGTCGTTCCATCGTCGCGCGCAACTTGCTCGAGAGCGGTCTTGAGGGATGCAGGCAGGCGTAGGGCAAAGTTGCTCTTGGTTCCCATTACAATCTCCTGAGCAGATCCCGAGGCGTTACAACGTCGACACCGAAGGATCGGGCCGCCACGTCCAGATCACGACTATTGAACGTGACGATTACGGCGGCTCCGCCGTTTACGGCGACCTCCAACACCATGTCGTCATCAGGATCACGAGCCCTCGGACGCCAGAGCATGTGAATCTCGATGGGCTGGATCACCCGGGCGAGTTCACCGAGAAAGCCTCGAATGTCTCCGACCGAAAGATCGCAAGCGGCCAGATGCTCGGGGCGGGACAACACGGCCTCGTACTCGAGAAACAGCGCGACCGAACTCAACGCGATCAATTCGCCATCTCCCGCCAAGCGCAAGACTTCGGCCGAAGCGCCCGCTGGGCTCCGGAGAGCCGTGACCAGAACATTCGTATCGATCACAACTCTCATATTGCGGGCAATATAACCCGGTGACTTGGGGCTGTCCAGATCACCGCCGCCCAGCCCGCCGGGGCGCGGGCGCGTCATCCTCGGGCGCGGTGCGGGGCGCCTTGGCGACGATGCGGACGATGTCCTTCATGATCTCGTCGATCACGTAGTTCTTGGGCGTGTAGACGGCCGTGACGCCGATGTTCTTGAGCACAAGCTCGTCCTCGGGCGGCACGATGCCGCCGACCACCACCGGGATGTGGCCGAGCCCCTGGGCGCGCATGCGGGCCATGACGTCGCGCACCAGCGGCACGTGCGAGCCGGACAGGATCGAGAGGCCGATCACGTGCGCGCCGGTCTCCTGCGCGCGGGCGACGATCTCGGCCGGCGTCTGGCGGATGCCCTCGTAGGTGACCTCGAAGCCGACGTCGCGGCCGCGCAGCGCGATCTGCTCGGCGCCGTTGGAGTGGCCATCGAGGCCGGGCTTGCCGACCACCATGCGGGGCTGTTCGCCGAGTTCGGCCGCGAGATCGGCGACCAGCAGGCTCACGTCGCGCTGGGCGTCGGAGGTGCGCGTTTCGGGCGTGACGCCCGTGGGGGCGCGGTACTGGCCGAAGATCTCGCGCAGGGCCTCGCCCCACTCGCCCGTGGTCACGCCCGCCTTGGCGCACGCGATGGAGGGCTCCATGACGTTGCGGCCCTCGCGCGCGGCGGAGCACAGCGCATCCAGGGCGGCGTCAGCGGCCTTCTGGTCGCGCTCGCTGCGCCAGGCGCGGATGCGCCCGATGGCCTCGATCTCGACCTGCTCGGGGACTGTCATCACGGAGGCTTCGCCGGCGGTGAGCGGCGAGGGCTCGGTCTCGCGCCAGCGGTTCACGCCGACCACCGTCTGGTCGCCGCCCTCGATGCCGGCGATGCGGCGGGCGTTTGACTCTACCAACATGCGCTTGAGATAGCCGCTCTCCACCGCCGCCACGGCCCCGCCCATGCGGTCTACGGCGGCGAGCTCGGCGCGGGCGAGGTCCTTGAGCTCCTCGACCTTGCGGGTGATCTCGACCGAGCCGTCGAAGATGTCGCCATATTCGAGCAGGTCGGTCTCGTAGGCCATGACCTGCTGCATGCGCAGCGACCATTGCTGGTCCCAGGGGCGCGGCAGGCCCAGCGCCTCGTTCCAGGCGGGCAGCTGCACGGCGCGGGCCCGGGCGTTCTTGGACAACACCACGGCCAGCATCTCGATGAGGATGCGGTAGACGTTGTTTTCCGGCTGCGGCTCGGTGAGGCCGAGCGAATTCACCTGCACGCCGTAGCGGAAGCGGCGATGGCGCTCGTCCGTGACGCCGTAGCGCTCGCGGGTGATCTCCTCCCAGAGCTCCGTGAACGCCCGCATCTTGCACAACTCGGTGACGAAGCGCATGCCGGCGTTGACGAAGAACGAGATGCGCCCGACCACCTCGGCGAAGGTCTTGTCGTCGACGCCCGCCGCCTTCACGGTGTCGAGCACCGCGACCGCGGTGGCGAGCGCGTAGGCGAGCTCCTGGGTCGGCGTCGCGCCGGCTTCCTGCAGGTGGTAGCTGCAGACATTGGTGGGGTTCCACTTCGGCAGATCGGCGGTGGTGAACAGCACGATGTCCTTCACCAGCCGCATCGAGGGCGCGGGCGGGAACACGTAGGTGCCGCGCGATAAATATTCCTTGATGATGTCGTTTTGCGTCGTCCCTTGCAGGGCCTTGCGGGGCGCGCCCTGCTCGTCCGCGACCGCGACGTACAGCGACAGCAGCCAGGCCGCCGTGGCGTTGATGGTCATCGAGGTGTTCATCTCGACGATCGGGATGTCGCTGAACAGCGCCCGCATGTCGCCCAGATGCGCGATCGAGACGCCGACCTTGCCGACCTCGCCGCGTGCCAGCACGTGGTCCGGGTCGTAGCCGGTCTGGGTGGGGAGATCGAACGCGACCGAGAGGCCGGTCTGGCCCTTGGCGAGATTGTTTCGGTAGAGCTTGTTCGACTCGGCCGCGGTTGAATGGCCCGCATAGGTGCGGAAGATCCAGGGCTTGTCGCGCTCGGGGCGGCCGCGGTCGGGGCTCATGCGTGCGGTCTCCGGTTGGCTCTCGCCATCATGCTGCATTGCGGCAACATGCGGCAAGGCCATGCGGGCCGCCACCCGGCTAAAGGTCTGAGCGTCAGTGCGTGAGGCTGCGCAGGCCGCCGGCCAGGAGAACCGCGCCAAAGGCGGAGCCGACCGCCACCGCGACCATGGTCGTCGCGTCCGTGCTGGTGACCGGCATGTAGTACATGTTCCAGAGCACGATGCCGGCGATCGCGCCGAAAAACAGCACCGCGGCATTCACGAAAATGCCGAATCCGAGATCCTGCATGATGCTGTCGACGATCCAGGCGGCGATCAGGCTCGCCATCAGGATGCCGAACAAGACCCAGTTCACCGCATCCTGCGGGATCTGGCCAAAACCGAAGGTGCGAAGAAGGTTCATTCTGTCCGCGATGTTCGGTGCAGCATGGGTTGAAAATAACCTGAACGTGCAAAGCGTTTGTTAATGGGCCAACGCGGCCTCAAACCTTCGCCCTATGGCGCAGTGCAGCATGACGGGTAAGATCACCGGGACATTTCCCCCAAGGAGGATCGCCGTGGCCCAGACCCAGACCGCCGAGCCCGCCCCCAAGAGCCGGGCCGTCAAGGACCTGTACGACATCGGCGAGATCCCGCCGCTCGGCCATGTGCCCGCCAAGATGTGGGCCTGGTCGATCCGCCGCGAGCGGCACGGCCCGCCAGAGGATGCGATGCAGCTGGAGGCCGTCCCGACCTGGACCATCGGCGACGACGAGGTGCTCGTGCTCGTGATGGCGGCGGGCGTGAACTACAACGGCGTGTGGGCGGCGCTGGGCCAGCCGATCTCGCCCTTCGACGGCCACAAGCAGCCGCTGCACGTCGCCGGATCGGACGCCTCGGGCGTCGTCTGGGCGGTGGGCCGCAAGGTGAAGCGCTGGAAGGTGGGCGACGAGGTGATCGTCCACTGCAACCAGGACGACGGCGACGACGAGGAATGCAATGGCGGCGACCCGATGTTCTCGTCGTCGCAGCGGATCTGGGGCTACGAGACGCCGGACGGCTCCTTCGCGCAGTTCTGCCGGGTGCAGTCGCGCCAGCTGATGAAGCGGCCGCAGCATCTCACCTGGGAGGAGAGCGCCTGCTACACGCTGACGCTGGCGACCGCCTACCGCATGCTGTTCGGCCATGCGCCGCACACGATCCGGCCGGGCGACAACGTGCTGGTGTGGGGCGCTTCCGGCGGGCTCGGGGTGTTTGGCGTGCAGCTTTGCGCGGCGTCGGGCGCCAACGCGATCGGGGTGATCTCGGACGAGACCAAGCGCGACTACGTGATGGGGCTGGGCGCCAAGGGCGTGCTCAACCGGAAGGACTTCAACTGCTGGGGCCAGCTGCCGACCGTGAACTCGCCGGAGTTCAACGCCTTCATGGGCGAGGCGCGCAAATTCGGCAAGGCGATCTGGGACATCACGGGCCGCAAGGACGTGGACGTGGTGTTCGAGCATCCGGGCGAGCAGACCTTCCCGGTGTCGACCTTCGTGGTGAAGCGCGGCGGCATGGTGGTGTTCTGCGCCGGGACGACCGGGTTCAACCTCACCTTCGACGCCCGCTTCGTGTGGATGCGGCAGAAGCGCATCCAGGGCTCGCACTTCGCGCATCTGAAGCAGGCGACGGCCGCGAACCAGTTCGTGATCGACCGGCGGATCGACCCGTGCATGAGCGAGGTGTTCCCGTGGGAGAAGATCCCGATGGCGCACACCAAGATGTGGAAGAACCAGCATGCGCCCGGCAACATGGCCGTGCTGGTGAACGCCCAGCGGGCCGGGCTGCGGTCCTTCGACGACGTGCTCGAGAACCAGCCGGGCTGAGACCGTCAGGCGCGGCGGCGCAGGAAGGCGCGGCCGCGCTCGATGACGTTGAGGCGCCGTTCCTGCTCGGCGTAGGTCTCGCGGACGCGGGCGAGCTCGGCGTTGAACTCGCCGCCATACACGAAGATGGACGCGATGGTGTAGAGAAACACCAGCGCGACCATCACGGAGGCCAGCCCCGCATAGGTGGACGCGTAGTTGTTGGCAGCCTTGGCGAGATAGATGCCGAAGGCGTGGCCGCACGACAGCGCCAGCGCGACCGTGAGCGCGACGCCGGGCACGATCTCCCGGAAGGCGCGGCGGCCGCAGGGCAGCCAGAGATGCAGGATCAGCAGCGCCGACACGATGATCAGGGTCGCTACGCCGAAGCGGCCGATCGTGATCACGTAGTTGTAGGGCTGCAGCTGCGGCACATACAGGATCGCGGTCTGCCACAGGATGGGGGCCAGCACGACCAGGAAGGCGAGCGACAAGAGCGCCGCCGCCCCCACCAGCACATAGGCGATTGATTCCAGCCGCAGCAGCCACCAGGCGCGGTGCTCCTTGAGCCGGTAGGCGCGGTTGAGGCCGATGCGCAGGCTCTCGACGCCGTTGGATGAAAAGTAGATCGCCAGCAGCACGCCCACCGTCAGGATGTCGCCGCGGGCGTTGTTCATCACGTTGTGGATCTCGTTGCTGAGCGGATCGGCAACGCGCGATGGCCAGGCCTCAAGCAATAGCCCGACGACCTCGTCGGCGAGCCGCTTGGAGCCGAAGAAGCCGGCCAGCGAGGTAATGAAGATCAGGAACGGGAACAGCGACATCAGCCCCGACAGGGCGATATGGGACGCGATGGCCCACCCGTCGTCCTCGACGAAGCGCCAGTAGGCGTCATAGATGATGCGTGGCAATCGCCGCATCGGGCCGTGTATTCTCCTCGACGCCGCATGGCGATCCCAAGGATCGCAGGCCATCCCCGAAGGATATGGCCCGGCTGAGCCTCGACCGCAACAACGTGCCTTGCTATGGGGGCGTTCCTGGCCAGAACGCCGCAGGTCCCGTCCGGGACGTCCTCCCGCCAACCGGAGAAGTTTCGCGTGTCCCCCAGCCTGCTGCGCGCCGCGCCGGCGGTGTTCGTCCTGATCTGGTCCACGGGCTGGATTTCGGCCCGCTACGGCGCGCCCTATGCGGATCCGCTGACGTTTCTGGCCATCCGCTTCGCGATTGCGGGCGCGCTGGTGAGCCTCATCGCCCGGCTGGCCGGCGCGCCCTGGCCGGCGTCCCGCCGCGAGGCGCTGCACGCGATGGCGTCGGGCGTGCTGCTGCACGCCATCTATCTCGGCGGCGTCTGGTGGGCGATCGCGCATGGCTTGCCGACCGGCGTATCCGGCCTGATCGCGGCCGTGCAGCCGATCATGACGGCGTTTCTGGCGCCGACGCTGATCGGCGAGAAGATTTCAGGCCGCCAATGGGTCGGCATCGCGCTCGGCTTCGTCGGCATCGCGCTGGTGCTGCAGCCCAAGCTCACCGGCGTGGATGCGGCCGGGCTCTCGGCCGTGGCGGCGCCGATCGTCGTGAACCTTGTCGGCATGGTCGGGGTGACGCTCGGCTCGTTCTACCAGAAGCGCTTCGTCGCGACTGGCGATTTGCGCACCATCACGGCGCTGCAATATGCGGGAGCGTTCCTGGCCGTGGCCCCGGCGGCGCTGCTGCTGGAGCCGCTGCGGGTGGAATGGAACCTCCAGGTCGTGCTCACCATGGCGTGGTCCGTGGTGGCGCTGTCGCTCGGCGCGATCGGGCTGCTGCTGCTCCTCATCCGCAACGGCGCGGTGTCACGCGCCGCCGCGCTGATTTATCTGGTGCCACCTACCGTCGCGATCGAGGCGTTCCTGCTGTTCGGCGAGACGTTGAGCGCCATCCAGATCGTCGGGATGGTGGTCACGAGCGCCGGCGTGGCGCTGGCGACGCGCAAGGGCTGAGCAGCCGCGCCCGCCAAAAGGCCCATTGCCGAGGGCTGCGCTCCGCGCCATGTTGCATTGCGAAAAACGCCGTGCAGGAGCCGAGGAGCCCCCGATGTCCGTCGCCGCCGCCCGAACCCACGACGCCCCCGACTGGCTCGCGCTGGCCGAAGACGCCGCCGCGGCGGTGTCGGCTCTCGCGGGCGAAGCCACGGCCGCGGTGCGGGCGAAGGTCAGCCGTGACGGAAAGATCTCGGCGGCGTTGCTCGAGCAGGAGCAGCACGCCGCGCATGGCCTCGCCTGGCTGGCCACCTACGCGGAGGCCATCCGCGAGCTCGCCGCCTATGGGCGGCTGCTGCAGGCCGAAGGACGCTACGGCGAAACCGAGGAACTGCTGATCGCGATCGGCGTGGGCGAGTATTGCGCCCAGGCGTTCGGCGGCATTCCGATGAGCCAGGGCGAGATCATCCGCCTGCCGGCGCTCGGCCTCTCGGCGGCGCAGATCGCGGCGCGGCGGACCGGCGCCGTGGAAACGCTGATCGCGGACGGCAATACGCCGGCCCACCGCGCCCGGCTGGTGGCCCGCATCCGCGACGCGCAGGGCGCGCCCACGATGGGCGACAGCGGGCTCGACGAGACGCTCGAGGCGATCCGGGCCGAGATGCGGAAATTCGCCGAGGCCGAGGTGCTGCCGCACGCCCATGGCTGGCACCTGCGCAACGATTACATCCCGATGGAGGTCGTCTCCAAGCTGGCCGAACTCGGCGTGTTCGGGCTGACGTTGCCGGAGGAATTCGGCGGACTCGGCCTTTCCAAGGTTTCGATGTGCGTGGTCTCCGAGGAGCTGTCGCGCGCCTATATCGGCGTCGGCTCCCTCGGCACCCGGTCCGAGATCGCGGCCGAGCTGATCATCGGCGGCGGCACCGAGGAACAGAAGGCGAGGTGGCTGCCGCTGATCGCCAGCGGCGAGGTGCTGCCGACGGCGGTGTTCACTGAACCCAACACCGGCTCGGACCTCGCTTCGCTGAAGACCCGCGCGGTGCGCGAGGGCGATGTCTACCGGGTCACGGGCGCCAAGACGTGGATCACGCATCCGGTGCGCGCCGACGTCATGACCATGCTGGTGCGCACCAACCCGGACGAGCCCGGCTATCGCGGCCTGTCGATCCTGCTCGGCGAGAAGCCGCGCGGCACGGACGCCGATCCCTTCCCGGCCAAAGGCATGTCGGGCGGCGAGATCGAGGTGCTCGGCTACCGGGGCATGAAGGAATACGAGCTCGCCTTTGACGGCTTCGAGGTCCCGGCCGAGAACCTGCTCGGCGGCGTCGAAGGGCAGGGCTTCAAGCAGCTCATGCAGACCTTCGAGTCGGCCCGCATCCAGACCGCCGCGCGCGCGGTCGGGGTCGCGCAGTCGGCGCTCGACATCGGCTTGCGCTATGCCGAGGAGCGCGTTCAGTTCGGCAAGCCGCTGATCGCCTTCCCGCGCGTCGCAGACAAGATCGCGATGATGGCCGTGGAGGTGAACATCGCCCGGCAGCTCACCTATTTCGCCGGGCGCGCCAAGGACGACGGCAAGCGCTGCGACGTGGAAGCCGGCATGGCCAAGCTGCTGGGCGCGCGCATCGCTTGGGCGGCGGCCGACAACGCCCTGCAGATCCATGGCGGCAATGGCTTCGCGCTCGAATACGAAATCTCGCGCGTGCTGTGCGACGCCCGTATTCTCAACATCTTCGAGGGCGCGGCCGAGATCCAGGCGCAGGTGATAGCCCGCCGTCTGCTGGACGGCGTTAACTAGACCGCAGCCGCAACGGCGAACCGCATTGCCTCTAAGGCGTTGATCTCTCGAAGGAGAGTTCGATGCGCACACTGGCAGGCTTCGTTATTCTGGCCGGGATGGCTTTAACAGCGCCGGCGGTCGGCGAGGAGCGCTCGGCCCAGCAGGCCTCCTCGCCACCCGCCGACAGCCAGGCGGCCGCGCCGGCGCCGATCCGCAGGGATCCGGCCGAAACAACCGGCGCGATCACGACCCGGAAGGTCGGGCAGGAGAGCGAGCGGGTCATCGATGGCCAGCGCTGCTCGGACGTCGCCGATCGTCCCGACGCCTATCCGCACGCGCTCTGGGTTCGCTGTCGTACTCCATGACGGCCCTGCGCGGCAGATTCGGCGACATTGGGATTCGTAAAATTGCACCCATAGGTAGCAATCGCTAGAAATCACCCCGGGGGCGAATGTTGCGCAACGGGGGAGACCATGGCCGCCGAGACGAGCATCATCAATTCGGACGTCGTGCGCGCCGCGCCAGTGTCGCGCGAGCCCTACAGCTTCTTTCTCGCTTCGGACGTGTTGCGCAAGGACATGGTCCCGCAACTGCGCGAGGAGTTTCCGAATATTACGAAGCCGGGATTCCTGACCGTCGACGACGTCGAGGTGAAAGGCGCCTTCAAGGCGCTGATCGACGAACTCGAGGGCCCGCGCCTCACGGCCCTGCTGTCGGAGAAATTCGGGATCGATCTCAGCCCCTATCCGCGGCTGACCACCATCCGGAAGATCTCGCAGGCCAAGGATGGCCGGCCTCACACGGACGGGCCCAGCAAGGTGATGACCCTGCTGGTCTACATGAACGACGCCTGGGACGACGGCGGCGCCGGCCGCCTGCGGGTCCTGCGCGGTCCGGACAATTTCGACGACATGGTGCTGGAGGTCCCGCCCACCATGGGGACCATGTTCGCGTTCCTGCGCGCCGATAACTCCTGGCACGGGCACCCGCCCTTCGCGGGCGAGCGCCGGGTCGTGCAGGTCGCGTGGGTCAAGGACGCGGCCGAGTTGGAACGCAAGAAGAAGCGCAACAGCCTGGCCAAGCTGTTCAAGGGCATCTTTGGCCGCTGACATGATCCTCGCCGAGGGTCGCGTCGCCACTTGCGCCGAAATGGGCTAAGAGCGGGTGAGACGCGCCGGACCCAAGCCGACGCTCCCCAGCCGCACGCAACAGGTTCTGATGGCCACCAAGCCGGCACGCACGCTCGTCAGCCACGACACGCTTCCGTATGTCCGCCGCCTCTGGGCCGAGTGGATGCGGCCGCATTGGCGGCAGCTGGCGCTGATCCTCGTCACTGTGCTGATCCTGGCCGGCGCGAGCAGCCTTTATCCGGTGGTGATCAAGAAGGCCTTCGACGCCTTCGACCAGCAGAACAAGCGCTTCGTCCAGCTCGTGCCCTTCGTGGTGATCCTGGTGACGGCCGTGAAGGGCTTCGCCATGCTGGCCCAGTCGATCCTGACCAACCGGATCGTCACCCGCATCGAAGCCGACATGCAGACGGCGCTCTACGCCAGCCTGATCGACTCGGACGTGGCGCAGCTCGGTCGCGAAACCCCGGCCGCGCTGACGCAGCGCTTCACCACCGATTTCGCCTTTATCCGGGAGGCGCTCACCAGGCTCTCGACCGTGTTCCTGCGCGACCTCGCGACCGCCATCGCGGTGGTGGGGGTGATGTTCTGGATCGACTGGGAGGTCACGCTGATCGCCCTGGTGGTGCTGCCGCTTCTCGCGCCCGCCATCGCGCGGATCGGTAAGAAGCTTCGCCGCACGGCGTTGTCGACCCAGGAACAGACGGCCCTGATGGCCGGCATGGTGTCCGAAAGCCTCGCGAGCATCCGCACGGCGAAAACCTATGGGCTGGAGGGTTATCTCAAGCAGCGCGCCGGCGCGTTCTTCGAGCAGATCCGCCGGCTCAAGATGAAATCCGCCAACCAGCGCTCACGGCTCGATCCCATCCTGGAGATCGGCGGCGGCTTCGCGGTCGCGGGCGTGCTGGTGTTCATCGGCTGGCGCATCATCAAGGGCCAGACCACGATCGGCGACTTCACGGGCTTCATCACGGCCCTGTTGCTGGCCGCGCAGTCGCTTCGGACGCTCGGCAATCTCAACGCCATCCTGCAGGAGGCCGTGGCGTCGCTGTCGCGCGTGTTCGCCGTGATGGACGAGCGGCCGACCATCCAGGATCGGCCGAACGCGCAGCCGCTGGAGGTGGCGGGCGGCGAGATCGCGTTCGAGAACGTGTCGTTCCGCTACGACGATCAGGTCGCCCTCCATGGCATCGACCTCGTGGTTCCGGCCGGCAAGATGACCGCCCTGGTGGGGCGGTCGGGATCCGGCAAGTCGACGCTGGTGTCGCTGGTGCCGCGCCTGTTCGAGGCGACGGACGGCGCGGTGCGGATCGACGGCGTGGACGTGCGCGACGTCACGCTCGCGAGCTTGCGGGCCAAGGTCGCGGTGGTGACCCAGGAGGCGGTGCTGTTCGACGACACCGTGCGGGCCAACATCGCGTTCGGCCGGCCGGACGCGACGCAGGACGAGATCGAGGCGGCCGCGCGGGCCGCGGCCGCGCACGACTTCATCATGGGCCTGCCGGACGGCTACGACTCGCCGGTCGGCGACCGGGGGTCGCGGCTTTCGGGCGGCGAGCGCCAGCGGATCGCGCTCGCGCGGGCGCTGCTCAAGGACGCGCCCATCCTGGTGCTCGACGAGGCAACCAGTGCGCTCGACGCCGAATCCGAGCGGGCCGTGCAGGACGCGCTGGCGGTGCTCACGCGCGGGCGGACCTCGCTCGTGATCGCGCACCGGCTCTCCACCATCCGGGCGGCCGACATGATCGTGGTGCTGGATCGTGGGCGCGTGGCCGAGAGCGGTCCGCATGATGCGCTGCTGGCGCGCGGCGGCATCTACGCCAAGCTGCACCGGCTCCAGGCCGGCGACGGCGGCCTGGAAATGGCCGAGTTCGATCTCACTCGCGCTTGAGCAGCCCGTCCACGATCACGTCGGACCAGAAGCTCGGCTTGAAGTCGCGCTCGAGCGCCTCGGGGTCGTAGACGGTCTCGACCCATTCGAGAAACGGCATGCCGCGCGCCAGCCCCTCGTCGCGGTAGCGCTCGAAGAAGGCGTCCAGGATCCCGGTCTTGGCGAAGCGGAAATGGCCGTAGCGCAGCGCGAGCTGGTCCATGGCCTCGTCGAGCGGCCGGTTCTCGTGAATCAGCAGGTAGAGGGCCGACATGAAGCCGGCGCGGTCCGCGCCCGATTTGCAATGAACGAGCGCGGGGTATTCGAGCGTTTCGAAGAAGCGCTTTGCCCCCAGCACGGCGTCGCGGTCCGGCGCGCCGCGCGAGCGCACCACATAGTCGACGAGCCGGACGCCCTCGCGCTCGCAGGCCTCCTTTTCGAGCGGCCAGGAGCCGTGCTCGCGCCCGCCGCGCAGGTTCACGACCGTGCGCAGGCCCTGGCGGGCGGCGGCGCGGATGTCGGGCGGGGCCGGCTGGGCGGCGCGCCAGAATTGCGGCGTCACCTTGTGCAGATTCAGGTAGGCGAGGCGGAACACGCCGTGGTCGCTGGCCAGCATGTTGGTCCAGGCTTTGACCCTATCCCAGGTGCCCCCGATGGGCCGGTCCCAACGCGCGATCCGCGCCATGCGGCGGGCGTAGCGGTCTTCGGGCTTCATCGACTTCAGCACGCGGCCGCGGCTCCGGGTTCTGGGCGGTCGCCCGGCCATAGCAGCCGCGGCCCGGCGTCGCAATCCCGCGCGCCCTGGCGGGGCTCCGCGTGCAACCGTCGCGTGCACGCCGGCGGGTCTTTACGGCTCGAATGTTCGGGGCCTATTCTTTGGGGGTGACCCAGGCCGCGATCTCCATCCGCCTCGCCCGGTCCGCCGACGCCTCCGATGTCGCCGCGGTGCATGACGCGGCGTGGCGCGAGGCCTATTGGGGCATCATCCCGGGCCGCGAGCTGGAGCGCATGGTGCAGCGGCGCGGGCCCGACTGGTGGAGCCGCGTGATCGCGCGCGGCGGGCGCATCGCCGTGCTGGAGTTCGACGACAAGGTGCGCGGCTATGCGAGCTATGGCCGCAACCGGCTCGCCGTGTCGCCCTACCGGGGCGAGATCTTCGAGCTTTACCTCGCGCCCGAGTTCCAGGGGCTGGGCTTTGGCCGGCGCCTGTTCGACGCCGCGCGGCGGGACCTGATCGGCCACCGGATGGGCGGCTTGATCGTGTGGTCTCTGGCCGACAATTCGCGCGCGGTGGGGTTTTACCGGCATCTCGGCGGCATCAAGGTGCGCGAGATGGAGGAGCGCTTCGGCGGCGAAGTGCGGCAGCGTTTCGCCTTCGGGTGGAGCTGACGCGCCGGCGACCTTGCCGGAAAGTCGTTCTTGTCCCCCGTCCGGGCGGCGTCTACAACCCACCCCACCTTATCAAGAGACCGGCCGCACGGGCCGGACGATCGGAGCAGTATGATGCGTATCGAAGCGGTGTCGCTCGGCAAGAACCCGCCCCACGAGGTCAATGTCATCATCGAGGTGCCGATCGGCGGGGAGCCGATCAAGTACGAGATGGACAAGGAGTCCGGCGCGCTGGTTGTCGACCGCTTCCTGTACACGTCCATGCGCTATCCCGGGAACTACGGCTTCATCCCGCACACGCTGTCGGACGACGGCGACCCCTGCGACGTGATCGTCGCCAACACGCGCGCGATCGTGCCCGGCGCGGTGATGAGCGTGCGCCCGGTGGGCGTGCTGTTCATGGAGGACGAGGCCGGCGGGGACGAGAAGATCCTGGCGGTGCCGTCGCCCAAGCTCACCCGGCGCTACGAGAAGGTCGAGAACTACACCGACCTGCCGGAGATCACGCTGGACCAGATCAAGCACTTCTTCGAGCACTACAAGGACCTCGAGACCACCAAGTGGGTGAAGGTCCTGCGCTGGGGCGACGCCGAGGAGGCGCGCAAGCTGATCCTCGAAGGCGTGGAGCGCTACAAGGCGTCCAAGTAGGGCCTGATCGCGGGCTCGCGGCAGCCTGCGCCTTGCTTCGGTCGCATCCTTGGGCATCTTGTCGGGCTGCCGAATCGTGGCGGCCCGCCCTGGGTTCGCTGACCGGAAGGATCGCATGCCCGCACGCCTGACGGCCGCCAGGCCCTTCGCCATCCGCCTCGCCGTGCTCGCCGCCTTGGCGGCCGGATCGTTGTCGTGGATGAGCAGCGGCCACGCCCAGTGGCTGTTCGCGCAGGAGACGCCAGCCGCCGCGCCGACGGCTTCGCCACCATCCCCCCCGGCTCCCGCCAACGCCGCTCCGGGCTCCATCACGGCCCAGCGCACCAAGCTCGAGGGCATCCGCCTCCAGCTCGACCAGCTCGAGGCCGGCGTCGCCCGGCGCGAGACCGACCAGGCGCTGCAGCAGGTGCGGCCGACGCTGGAGCCGCTGGCCGAGCAGGTCCGCAACGTCGTCACCGAGCTGACGCCGCGCGCCGACGCGATCCGTTCGCGCCTCAAGGAGCTCGGCCCGAAGCCCGACGACAAGTCCCCGCCCGAGTCGCCGGACGTCGCCAAGGAGCGCGATGAGCGCAACGCCTCGCTGAACGAGGTCGACGAAACGATCCGGCTGGCGCGCAGCCTCCTCGTGCAGGTCGACCAGATCGACAAGGAAGTGGTGGACCGCCGCCGCGACCAGTTCGCCAAGCGGCTGTTCCAGCCCTCCGAGAGCGTCCTGTCGCCGTCGCTCTGGCTCGATGTGGGCGCGTCGTCGCCGCACGACGTGCGGGCGATCTCGGTCGTGGCCGGGGACGCCATCGAACGGGCGCGCCAACGCCTGTCGCCCACCGGCGCGGCCGCCTTCGCGGGCGCTCTCGCGCTGGCGCTGCTGCTTATCCTGCCGGTCCGGCGCTTCGCGCTGGCCTTCGTGAAGCGCGATCGGCTCGCCGGCCAGCCCAACCGGTTCCAAAAGGCCATCGCGGCCGCCACGGTGACGCTCGTGAGCGCGACCGCCCCGACGCTGGCGGCGTTTCTGCTTTACCAGATCGTGCGCGGGCTCGAATTGCTGCCCACCCGGCTGGAGCCGGTGTTCGGCTCGCTGGTGGCCGGCATCGCGTTCATCAGCTTCGTGCAAGGGCTCGCGGACGGGTTGCTCGCTCCGGGGCGCATGAACTGGCGCCTGTACAACGTGTCGGACGATCGCGCCGACTGGCTGATGCGGCTCGCCACCCTTATGGCGGTGCTGCTGGCCTCCAGCCGCGTGCTGGAGACGCTGTACCAGAGCATCGCGGCCGGCCTGAAGCTCTCGATCGCCACCAAGGGGTTCTTCGCCCTTGCGGTCGCGGCCGTGGTGGGCCGGGCGCTGCAGCTCATCCGGTCCGTGGACTCCTGCGACGAGGCCGCGTTCGGGCCGCATGTCTCGACCGAGCCGGACCTGACCGGGCCGCTGCGCATCGCCGGCTGGATCCTGGTCGCCACCGTGGTGAGCGCCGCCGTGGTGGGCTACATCGCGTTCGCGTGGTTCCTGGCCGAGCAAGTCGCCTGGGCCGGCATCGTGATCGCGGTGCTGATGCTCTCGATGACGCTGCTGGACGAGTTCGTGACCGGCGCGTTCTCGGACAGGGGCCGGACGTCGCGGCTGGTGCAGTCCACGGTCGGGCTTTCGCGCGGGTCATTGGAGCAGATCGGCATCCTGGCGGCGGGCTTCGGGCGGGTCGTGCTGCTCGGCCTCGCGCTGCTGCTGCTGCTCGCCCCGTGGGGCGTAGAATCGGGCGACATCTTCTCCTCCGTGCGGGCGCTGTTCTTCGGCATCACAATCGGCGGGGTGACGCTCTCGCTCTCGACGATCCTGCTCGCGATCGTGTTCTTTGCGGGCGGCATCTTCATCACCCGGGCGGTGCAGCGCTGGCTGCAGTCAAAATACCTGCCGCACACGCATCTCGACGCCGGGCTGAAGAACTCCATCACGATGGGGTTTGGGTATCTGGGCTTCGTGCTCACCTCGGCGGTGTCGGTCAGCTATCTGGGGCTCAGCCTCGACAAGCTGACCATCGTGGCCGGCGCGCTATCGGTCGGTATCGGTTTCGGCCTCCAGTCGATCGTGAACAACTTCGTGTCGGGCCTGATCCTGCTGGCCGAGCGCGGCATCCGGGTCGGCGACTGGGTCGTGGTGGGCGGCGAACAGGGGCATGTGCGGCGTATCAACGTGCGCGCCACCCAGATCGAGACCTTCGACCGCGGCACCCTGATCGTGCCGAACTCCAACCTCGTCTCCGGCGTGGTGAAGAACTGGGTGCATGCGGACCGCACCGGCCGTGTCCTGATCTCGGTGCCGGCGCCCCGCCATGCCGACGCCGACACAATCGCCAAGCTGCTGCGTGACGCCGCCGCCGAGCACCCGGACGTGATGGAGGACCCCGCGCCGCGAGTTCTGTTCAAGAGCATCAAGGGCGACGAGCTCAGCTTCGACCTGATCGCGTTCGTGTCGGACGTCGACATGGTGTCGCGCGTATCGAGCGACCTGCATTTCGTGATCTTCCGTCGCCTGAAGGACCTGGGCATCGGCCAGCCGCCCGGCACGCCGAAGTTCGAGATCGAAGGCATTTCGGACCTGCGCGGCGAAGTGGAAGCGCTGCGGCACGGATTGCTGCCCGGCGGCCGCCGCACAGGACGCAGCGAAAACGGCGTCGGTTCAGCGACCGAGCAGAAGCCCCCAGAGGAAACGCAGCCTTGAAGCATCATCTCGCCGTTTTGGCGACGTTGTCGGTCGTCGCCCTTGCGGGCTGCACGGTCGCGCCTCCTCCCAGCGTCGAAACCGTGCCGACCTTCTACCAGCGGCTCGACCAGGGAGCGGCGCTGGACGAGGCGGCGGCGCTCGACATGATCAACGCCTATCGGGCGAAATCAGGCCTCGCGCCGCTCGCGCTCGACGCCGAGCTCGTCGCGCAGGCGCGCCGGCGCGCCAGCGGAGTGGCCGAGACCGACACGTCGACATGGGGCGAAACGCCGACGATCTCGGCGCAAAAGGCCGGGCTCGGCGTCAACCGGGCCGAGCGCGTTTCGGCGGGTTATCGCACGCTCGCGGAGGCGTTCTCGGGTTGGCGGGATTCGCCGCCGCACAATCGCGTACTGCTGGCCCCGACCGGACGTCACTTCGGCATCGCGGCGGTTGACCGGCCGGGCGCGAAATACCGCGTCTACTGGGACATCATCGTGGAAGGCGGCCGATAAGGTCTCGTCTCAGAACTTGCCGAAGGGCAACGGCGGCGCCTCGCGCAGCAGCGTGATCGTCACCCGGCGGTTGGCCGGCAGATAGGGGTTGTCCGGAAACATCGGCTCCGTGTCGGCCTTGCCGGTCACGGACGCAAAGCGGTTGTCCGGAATGCCGGCGTTGGCCAGGATCTCGCGCACTGCGGCGGCGCGGCCGACAGAGAGGTCCCAGGCGGTCCAGCCCGGCCGCGATCCGGGCCGCGCCGCCGAGGTGTGGCCGCCCACCGCGATGCGGTTCGGCATCTTGCGGACGGCCGGCGCAATGGATTGCAGCACCTTGCGGGCGCGCTCATAGGGCTCGCGCGAGCCGTCGGGGAACATCGCCCGGCCGTCCTGGTCCACCAGCGAGATGTTCAGGCCGTCCTTGGTTTCCTCGATGATGATGTTCTTGGAGATTTCGGTGATCTCCGGCATGTCCTGCAGCGCCTGGCGGAGGGACGCGGCCGCGAGCGCAAAGGCGCGGTCGAAGGACGTCACCGCGATGCCGTCGTCCGGCCGGTCGAACTGGCTCGGGGCCGTGAAGTCCGACCCCTGCTCGGGCGGCGCCTGCTTGATGTTCTTGAGATTGGGGCGCGTCGGGATGCCGTCCGACTCGATCACGCCCGCGAAGCGCGACTCGCGCTGCACCCCGAAGGCGTCGCGCATGGAGCCGGCGACCGCCTGCATCTTCTTCTGATCCTGCGTCGACATGGCGGTGAGCATCACGAAGAAGCTCATCAGCAGCGCCATGAGGTCCGCGAAGGTCACGAACCAGCCGTGCCCGCCGTGGCCTCCAGCTTTCTTGCGCGCCATGGGCTGTTCCCTTCAGCCCCGTCAGGCGGCTTCGGCCATGCTGTGGCGGTCGTGATCGGACAGGTAGGCCATCAGCATTTCGCGCACGATGGTGGGGCTCTTGGAGTCGCGGATCTGCAAAACGCCGTCGATGATCAGCGTCCGCGAGATGTCCTCCTCCTCGAGCTTCAGGTGCAGCTTGTCGGCCAGCGGCAGGCAGATGAGGTTGCCGACCAGCGCGCCGTAGAGCGTCGCGAGCAGCGAGATCGCCATGAAGGGGCCGAGCTTGGAGGGGTCGTCCATGTTGGCGAACATCTGCACCATGCCGACCAGCGTGCCGATCATGCCCCAGGCCGGCGCGGCGTCGCCCACGTGGCGGTAGATCTTCTGGCCCTCGTCGAGGCGCTGCAGGAAGTTGTCGCGGTCCCGCTCCATGGCGTCGCGGATGAAGTCGCGGTCGTAACCATCAGCGAGGTAGCGCACGCCCTGGGCCAGAAAGGGATCGTCGACCTGGACGTTCTCCAGCGAAGTCGGGCCCGTCTTGCGCACCGTGTCGGCGATCTTGGTGATCTCGTCGATGAGGTCGCGCGGATTCATGCTGCGCATCTTGAACGCGAACTTGATGCCCATGGGCAGGCCGTGCATCAGCGCCGAGAATGGAAAGCGGATGATGGTCGCAGCCGTGCAGCCCCCGCCGATCACGATCACCGCGTGGATGTCGTAGTAGAGCGAAAAGCTTCCGCCCATCGCAATCAGGGTGAAGACGACGCCGAATCCGAACACCAGACCGACGGCGGTTGCGAAATCCATGACGGTGCTTTCCCGGCGTTCTGGGGCCTGCAAGGCGCTTCTGCGCTCAGATGGAACCAACCATACGTTTCGGCGGCTGAAAGAACGGTTAAGTGAGCCCGGCCGTACGGCGCTGAATTCGCAGGTTGGCGTTCGCTCTCCGCATGAGATAAACGGCCAAGGCAGCCTGAGTACCGACATGTCGACTTTTCGTCTTTACGTCCGCGTCTTGCAGCAACTCGGCCCCGAGGCGCGCCTGGGCGTGTTGCTCGCCATGGCGAATGTCGGCCTCGCGGTCGCGCAATTCGCCGAGCCGCTGTTGTTTGGCAAGATCATCGATCTCCTGTCGCACGCCCAGGCCGTGAAGGTCGCGCCCAGCTGGGGCGAGCTCGCGCCGGTGATCGCCGCATGGGTGGGTTTCGGCCTGTTCACGATCGCGGGCGGCGTGCTGGTGGCGTTGCACGCCGACCGTATCGCGCATCGCCGACGCCTGGCCGTGATGGCGAACTTCTTCGAGCACGTGCTGACCCTTCCGCTGTCCTTCCACACGGCGACGCATTCGGGCCGCGTGTTGAAGGTGATGCTGGATGGCGCCGGCGGCATGCAGGGCCTGCTGCTGTCGTTTTTCCGCGAGCACTTCGCGTCTTTCGTGACGCTGGTGGTGCTGCTGCCGCTGAGCCTGTTCATCAACTGGCGGCTGGGCCTGCTGCTCGTGATCCTGATGGTCGTGTTCACGATCCTGACCACCAGCGTGCTGCGCAAGACCGAGACCATGCAGGGCTCGGTTGAGCGCTACAACTCGTCCCTCGCCGAGCACGCCTCGGACGCGCTCGGCAACGTGCCGGTGATCCAGAGCTTCACCCGCATCGAGCACGAGACCCGGGCGATGCGGGACCTGACCGACCAGCTCCTGAAGGCGCAGATCCCGGTACTGTCCTGGTGGGCGCTCGCCGCCGTGGCGACGCGCGCCTCCGCGACGCTGACGATCTTGGGCATCTTCCTGCTCGGCACCTACCTGAACCTGCAGGGCCTCGCCACGGTGGGCCAGATCGTCGCCTTCATGAGCCTCGCCACCATGCTGATCTCCCGCATGGAGCAGGTGGTGACCTTCATCAACGCGTTGTTTCTGCAGGTGCCGAAGCTGCAGGAGTTCTTCGACGTGCTGGACACCACGCCGGCCGTGCGCGATGCGCCGGGGGCGCCGGATCTCGGCCGCGCCACCGGACTGGTGGAGTTCCAGGACGTCAGCTTCTCGTATGACGGCAAGCGCTCGGCCGTGACGGATGTGAGCTTCGCCGTGCAGCCGGGCGAAACAGTTGCGCTGGTGGGCGCGACCGGCTCGGGCAAGTCGACCACGCTGGGCCTGCTGCATCGCGCCTTCGACCCGCAATCGGGCCATATCCGCATCGACGGACGGGACATCCGCGACGTGTCGCTCACGTCGCTCCGCCGCAACATCGGCGTGGTGTTCCAGGAGCCGATGCTGTTCGCGCGCGAGATCGACGAGAACCTGCGGGTCGGGCGGCCGGACGCCACGGACGCTGAGATTACGCTCGCGCTGGAGCGCGCCCAGGCGGCCGAGTTCATCCAGCGGCTGCCGGCGGGCGTCGACACCATGGTGGGCGAGCGCGGGCGCTCCCTGTCGGGCGGCGAGCGCCAGCGCATTTCGATCGCGCGGGCGCTGTTGAAGGACCCGCCCATCCTGATCCTCGACGAGGCCACTTCGGCGCTGGACGCCGGCACGGAGGCCAAGCTGCAGATCGCGCTCGAAGAGGTGATGGCCGGGCGCACCACCTTCGTGATCGCGCACCGGCTCGCCACCATCCGGTCGGCGGACCGCATTCTGGTGTTCGACCATGGCCGCATCGTCGAGACCGGGTCCTTCGACCAGCTCGTGGCGGCCGGCGGGCGTTTCGCGGCGCTCGCCAAGGCGCAGTTCATGGACGAGGGGCCGAAGCCGACGGCGAGCCTCCCTGCGGGCACAAGCGTCCCTGCGGGGACGGACGTCCCGGCGGCGACGGGCGTTCCTGCGGGCAAGTGAGTTCGGCGCGCGCCGGCGCGATCAGTAGTCCGGCGGCGCGTTCACCTGTTCGGGCATGAAGCCGTGCATGACCCGGACACGATGGCCGGGCGTTTGCGCCAGCGTTTCGCCGAGTTCCAGAAGAAGCATGTCGAGAAGTCTGGCGACCAGCGGTTCCTGGGTTGGATTGGCCAGACGGCGGGCGCTGGAGCACAGCGCCAGAACATGTTCGAGCCGCTCAAGCTGACTCATGGCGAAACCCTCCTGATCCGTCTATCACGCAAACCATTGTGACGGATCCTTCAGCAACACGACTTGGCGGCAAGGTCTTTCCCCGCCACCCTGAAAACACCGGGTCTCTCAATATCGTGAGACCATCGTTCTGCGCGACCATTCATGATCCGAAACCGGATTTGGGAGCGCCAAGACAGTAGACTGCAATTAGGGTCGCTCGACAATAGGAAAGATTGATAGATGTCATCATTTCGACATCTTTGCTTGGCATTAATAAATCATGCGCTTCCCGGATTGTCCGAGTGGGTGCGCGGCCCGAGCCTTCGTCCGACCACGGATGTAATGGCGTCATGAACGCTCGGGAACTGCCGCGAACGCCGCCTGGGGTAACCCATGGCGGCTTTTTCGCGTCTACACCGCGAAGATGCGCGCCTCGTTGCCATTCAGATCCAAGACGCAGCTATAGTCACGCTTCAGGTTTCGGCAGCAAAATTCCTTGCTGGTGAGCCTGCAAGGATGCCGAAGCTGAAACTCGGCAGCACCCTCCATGATCTTTCTTACGCAGATTTCATGGAACACTTAGGTTGACCATGAATTAGGCAGGTGCAGCAAATCACCGCTGCGTCATTTTGCGGGAGATTATTCATGAAGCGTGTCTTGGTGCTCGTCAGCGCCGCCCTGCTGCTCAGCGGCGCGGCCATGGCCCAGACCAACCCCGCTCCCGCTTCGCCCGGAACGGGCAGCGCGACGGGATCGTCCAACAAGGCCGTGAACCCGAACGGCAATGCGCCCTCCAGCGCGAACACGTCCGGAACGGTGAACATCGTGAAGTCGAGCGCGCTCGAGAAGGGCGCCAACAGCTTCACCGAGGGCCAGGCCAAGTCCAAGCTCGAAGGCGCCGGCCTCACCAATGTGACCGACCTGAAGAAAGACGATCAGGGGATCTGGCGCGGCAAGGCCATGCACAATGGCAAGAGCGTCACGGTCGGTTTCGACTACAAGGGCAACATCGCGGCTGAGTAAGCCTGCGCGCCCGATTTTGATCATTGGAGATTTGTTATGAACAGCAGAACAGTAGCCGCCGTATTCGACAATTATTCCGACGCCGCCACCGCGGTGGGACGCCTGGAAAGCGCCGGCGTGTCGCACCAGGACATCAGCATCGTGTCGAACGACGCCGCCGAGCGCGATCGTTACTCGGCCACCACCGGTTCGCCGGTGCATGACGACGCCAAGACGGGCGCCGGGACCGGCGCAACGGTCGGCACCACGCTCGGCGCCGGCGCAGGCCTGCTGGCCGGCCTCGGCATGCTGGCCATTCCGGGCCTCGGTCCGGTCGTGGCGGCCGGCTGGCTCGCGTCGACCCTGGTCGGCGCCGCGGCGGGCGCCGCCACGGGCGGCATCCTGGGCTCGCTCGCCGGCGCTGGCGTCGATGAGGCTGACGCGCACACCTACGCGGAAGCGGTGCATCGCGGCGGCACGCTCGTGACCGTGCGGGCCACCGACGCCAACCACGCGCAGATCGTCGACATCCTCGACGACGAGGGCACGATCGACCTGAGCCAGCGCGAGTCCACCTGGCGCTCCGAGGGCTGGAACGGCCGCTACACCGGCGCGGACGCCGCCGTCCCGACCGCCTCGACGGCGGCCGGCGTTCGTCGCGACACCACGCTGGGCAGCACCCGGGTTCGCTCCTACACGGTCTGACCTGATATCGCGGGCGGCTTCTTCGGTCGCCGCCGCAGCAGACCGCCGCCCGGGCTCCCCCGGGCGGCGGTTTTGCGTTGGGGAAGGGCTCATCGCCGCAAGTCGTAGGCGCGATCACCCTCAATTAGCGTATTGCGACCGGCGCGGGGGGCGGCTAAAAAAGCTTATCGCAAGGACCCGGTGAGATTCCGGGTGGCTCTTCCGGCCGCCGATCCGCCGGACAACGCAAATGTCCGAGACTTTGACGCCGCTCAACTCCGTAGCGCGCTCGTCTTGCTTATGCGGATCCTCGTCATCATGATATTAACCAAAACCGTCCGGCGCGACGGGTCTTCCGATCTGCGCATCATGGCGCGCCAGCCATGACGAAGAAGCGTCCCGTCGAGCAGGGCATCCTGGATGCCTTGCGCCAGGTCGAGCACATGAGCGCTCCAAACCTCGCGCGAACGATCTATGACGTCGACGAACCCACCCCCGCGCAGCGCTCGGCGGTCCGGCGCGCCCTCGCGGTGCTGCAGCGGAACGGCCAGGTCGTGAAGCTCGGCAACCTCTTTCACGGCGAGCGATGCTCCTATGCGGTTCCGGAAACCGCGCTCGCGGTGCTTCGACGGCTCGTCGAGGGGCTCGGCCCGGAGATTCTGGCGATCGACAAGCGTCTCGCGCGCTTCTTCGCCGAACGCGGATCCCTGGCGTTCGTCGGCGGCCTCGGGTGGCTCGACATCGCCGCTCGCCTGGGATGTATCTGAGCCGGCCCAGGCCGGCGACAAGGGCAATCGCCCCCCTTGATTGATCCAGGTCAGCGCCTGCGTCGACGTGATGGTCGATGATCGGGCGCCTCGGGCCTGCGCGGCGTTTGTGCGGGTCTGGGTTCGGTCCCGGGCGCGCTGGCCGAGGCGAGGCGGCTCACTCCGCCCGCAGGTCACGTTTCGACGCCCCGGATCGCCCGAAAGGGGGAGCACGTGAAAGCGAAAGACGTGATGTCGTTCGGAGTGGTGTCCGTCAGGGACACGGCTCCGCTCGCGGACGCCGTCCGGGCGATGCTGGCCCACCGGGTCAGCGGGCTGCCGGTCACGGACGCCGGCGGGAGCCTCGTGGGGATGATCTCCGAGGGCGACCTCTTGCGACGGTCGGAACTCGCCACCGAGCCGAACCGGCCGAAATGGCTGGAGTTCCTGCTCGGACCCGGGCGCATGTCCGCCGAATTCGCCCAGACGCATGGGCGTGTGGTGTGCGAGGTCATGACGCCAGACGTTGTGAGCGCCGAAGAAGACACGGACCTCAGCGCCATCGTTCAGCTCATGGAGAAGCACCGGATCAAGCGCGTCCCCGTGCTGCGAAACGGGCAACTGGTCGGCATCGTCAGCCGCGCCGACCTGCTGCGCGCGCTGGACGCGATCCTGGCGCGCGGCAAGATCGCCGCCCCGGCGTCGGACGCTGATATCCGCGCCAATCTCCTGGCGGCGTTCGAAGCGCAGGGCTGGGCGCCGAAGGCGACGATCCGGCCCTCCGTGACAAACGGCGCAGTGACGCTGTCCGGCTGCGTTTTCGACGACCGCGAGCGGGACGGGCTTCGCGTTCTGGCCGAGAACGTGCCCGGCGTGACGACAGTCAACGACGAGATGGTCACCATCGTGCCCTTCAGCGACGCGTTCGCGCCGCCGGGCCCATGAGCGATTTCTCGCGGAGGGGTACCGGGAAGGCGCCGCATGGGTGAGAGCGCCAGCCCCCCATCCGTCCTGAGCCAGCCCGTTCGGCAGGGCGATCCGGTCTTCGTGGCGCGCAAGCTCTGCCGGACCTACGGGGCCGGCGCGGCGACCGTCTTCGCGTTGCGGGACCTCGACCTCGACATCATGGCCGGGGAGTTCGTGGTGTTGCTGGGGCCGTCTGGCTCAGGCAAATCGACGCTGCTCAACATCCTGGGCGGGCTCGACGCGCCCACATCGGGCACGGCGCGCTGGCGCGATCACGAACTCACCGGCTCGAGCGAGGCGGACCTGACCCGCTATCGCCGCGAGCATGTCGGCTTTGTCTTCCAATTCTACAATCTGATCCCGAGCCTGACGGTGCTCGAGAACGTGCAGCTCGTGGCCGAGATCGCCGAGAACCCGATGGAGCCGAGGGACGCTCTTTCGCTGGTCGGGCTGGAGCAGCGGCTCGACCATTTCCCGTCGCAGCTCTCCGGCGGAGAGCAACAGCGCGTGGCGGTGGCGCGCGCCATCGTCAAACGCCCGGACGCGTTGCTGTGCGACGAACCCACCGGCGCGCTGGACGTTGAAACCGGCAAGCTCGTGCTCCAGGCGATCGACCGCGCCAACCGCGATGTCGGCGCCACCACGGTGGTGATCACCCACAACAGCGCGATCGCCGGCATGGCCAACCGGGTGCTCCGACTCGCGGGTGGGCGCATCGTCGGCGAGCATGTCAACGATCGCCGCCTCGCGCCCGGCGAGCTGAACTGGTGACGCTGCTCGACCGCAAGCTCCTTCGCGATCTCTGGTCGCTTCGCGCTCAGGTGGTCACGATCGCGCTTCTGATCGGCGCCGGCGTGACGGTTCTGGTCGGGTCGGTCGGGACCTATACGTCGCTGGTCGCCAATCAGGACCGCTTCTACGACAAAACCCGTTTCGCCCATGTCTGGGCCGAGGTCGAAAGGGCGCCCAGGAGCCTGCTTCCGCGCCTGTCCGAGATCCCGGGCGTCGGCGTCGTCGAGGCCCGGGTGGTTCGGGACGTCCGGCTCGATTGGCCCCGATCGGCGCTTTCGGTGGCGGGGCGGATCGTGTCCCTGCCGCCATCCGGCCAGACGGCCTTGAACAGGCTCACGCTCGAGCGAGGCCGCTGGGTCGAGCCTGGTCGAAGCGAGGTCCTCGTCAGCGCGGGTTTTGCGGAAATCTGGTCGGTGCAGCCGGGCGATCCCATTCGGGTGATCCTGAACGGCCGCATGCAGGCGTTCAGCGTCGCCGGCATCGCGTATTCGCCCGAGTACGTCTACGCGTCCCGGCCGGGCAATCCACTGCCGGACGATCGGACCTTTGCGGTGTTGTGGGCGGACGAGGACGCGGTGGCGGCCGCCTTCGACATGAAGGGCGCATTCAACGCGGTCGCCGCGACCCTGGCGCCAGGGGCGTCCGAACAGTCCGTCCTTGCTGCGCTGGACGCCGTGCTCGACCGCTATGGCGGACGGGGCGGGTATGGGCGGCGCGATCAGCCTTCGCACCGGTTCCTGTCGGATGAACTCGCCGAACAGCGCACGCTGGCGCTGACCGTGCCGACGATCTTCTTCGGCATCGCGGCCTTTCTGCTCAACATCGTCCTTGCCCGTCTGGTCGAGGCGCAGCGCGAGCAGATCGCCGCCCTGAAAGCGCTTGGTTTTCCGTCCCTGCCCATCGCCATGCACTACCTCAAGTTCGTCATCGTGCTCTGCGGCCTTGGCTGCGCCGGCGGGGTGGCGATGGGCGTCTGGTACGGCCACGGCATGCTGAACAACTACCGGCCGTTCTTTCGCTTCCCGGAGCTCATCTACGAGATGCCGGCGCTCGTGCCGCTGTTCGCGGTGCTGTTGAGCGTGGCGGCCGGATCGGCGGGCGCGCTCTCGGCCGTGCGCCGCGTGCTGGCGCTGCGCCCTGCCGAGGCGATGCGCCCGGCGGCGCCGGCCGCCTTCAGCCACGTGATGCTCGGTCGTCGATGGCGGCCCAAGACCAAGATGGCGCTGCGGGGGCTTGCGGGCCGGCCGGTGCGCTCGATGCTTTCCGTGCTCGGCCTCGCGATGGCCGTGCCGATGATCGTGATGGGGCTGTTCTGGTGGGACGCGCTCGCCTTCATGATCGCGGTCCAGTTCGAGGGCGTCGACCGCGCCGACGCGGTGGTGTCGTTCACGGATCCGGTCGCCGGAAGAGCCGCCCGCGAGATCGCCGCGATCCCGGGCGTGCTGGCCGTGGAGGGGCAGCGGGTCGTGCCCGTCCGCCTCCGCGCCGGTCCGCGAGACTATCGGTTGGGGCTGACGGGGCTTTCGGCCGGCGCGCAGCTGCGCGTTCCCCGGGAGCAGGACCTGCGCCCGGTTGCGGTTCGCCCGGACGGTCTGACGCTGACCCGCGGGCTGGCAGAGCGGCTTGGCGTCGGCGTCGGTTCGACCCTGGTGGTCGAGGCGCTCGACGGAAAACGCCCGGCGGCCGCCGTGCCGGTCGTCGCCCTCGCGGACGAACTTCTGGGCTTCAGCGCCTATATCGACATCGACGCCCTGAACCGCCTCATGCGCGAGGGCGACCGCATCTCGCAAGCGGCCATCAGGGTGGATCCCGCACGCGCGTCCGCCATCTGGCGATCCCTGTCCGACCGGCCGCGCGTCGTCGCCGTGGCGGTGAAAAGCGTCTGGCTGCAGGTTTTCGACGAGAAAATCGCCGGGATGGTGGTGGTGTCTGCGGTCGTCCTGACGCTGTTCGGGCTGATGATCGCGGTCGGCGTGGTCTACAACAGCGCGCGCATCGGTCTGCAGGAGCGCGCCTGGGAACTCGCGAGCCTGCGCGTGCTGGGCTTCACGCGCGGCGAGGCGTCAGGCATCCTGCTGGCCGAACTCGCCGCACAGATGCTGATCGCGATCCCGATTGGCCTCGTGCTCGCCCGGCAGCTCGTCGCCGGCCTGCTGGCGCTGCGCGACAATGAGAGCTTCCAGATCCCGGTCGTGATCAGCGCTCCCACCTACGCGATCGCGGCGCTGGCTGTTGCGTTTGCGGGTATCGGCTGCGCGCTGCTGGTGCGGCGCCGGGTCGACCGGCTGGATCTCGTGGCTGCGTTGAAGACGCGGGAGTGACGATGGCCTGGACCCGAAAGGCTCTGATCGGCGTGCTGGCCGCGATCGCGATCGGCGCCACGCTGGCGTGGGCGTTCTGGCCGAGGCCCAGCCTGGTGGAGGTGGGCGAGGTCACCCGGGGCGTGTTTCGCGCCAGCGTGGAGGAGGATGGCAGGACCCGCATCCGGAATCGCTACGTGGTGTCCGCCCCGCTGGCGGGGCGCGTGCTGCGGTCCCGGCTGAAAATCGGCGACGCCGTCCGGCAGGCGGACACGGTGGCGACGCTGCTTCCGTCCTTGCCGCCGCTGCTGGAGAGCCGGACCCGGCGCGAACTCGAAGAGCGGGTCGGGGCCGCCGAAGCCACCGTCCAGGAAACGCAGGCCCGGCTCGAGCGCGCCACCGAACAGGAGGCGCAGAACCGCGCCGACGCCGACCGCGTAAAGACCCTGAACCAGAAGGGCATTTCATCGGCCCAGCAGCTCGAACGCGAGGAACTCGCCTTGCGGCTGGCGCAACGCGACCGCGAGGCCGCGCAACTGCGCCGCCATGCCGCCGAGCACGAGCTCGCGCAGGCGAAGGCGCTGCTGGCGCGGTATAACGACCAGGATACCGTCGACCGCTGGGACGTCACCGCCCCGGTGGACGGCTGCGTGCTCCGGCTCAGCCAGGAAAGCGAAGCCGTCGTGCCGAGCGGCGCGCCGCTTGTGGAGCTCGGCGATCCGCATGATCTGGAGATCGTTGTCGACCTCCTGACCACGGACGCCGTCGAGGTTCGGCCCGGCGCCGACGTTGTGATCGACCATTGGGGCGGACCGGAGCCGCTGGCCGGCAAGGTCCGCCTGGTGGAGCCGGCGGGCTTCACCAAGGTCTCGGCGCTTGGGGTGGAAGAGCAGCGTGTCTGGGTGGTGATCGACATCACGAGCCCGCGCCCGAGCTGGTCGGGACTCGGCGACGCCTTTCGGGTCGATGTCCGTATCGCGGTAGCGGAGATCCAGGACGCGATTCTGGCGCCGGCGAGCGCCCTGTTCCGCCGGGGCGACGGCTGGGCGGCGTTCGTGATCGAGGGCGGGCGGGCGCGCGAACGCGCCGTGCAGGTGATCCGCCGCACCGCGCAGGTGGCCGCCGTCGCGCAGGGGCTCGCGGTGGGTGATCGGCTCGTGGTCTTTCCCCCGACCAGCCTCGTCGACGGCGGCCGGGTCGCCACCCGGTAACGACGCAGCGCTCAGTTCTTCGGACCCAACTCGAACGTGCTTGCGCGCCTGCCGCAACCATGCGCAGCGTGGCGGTTCGGCGTCCGGCGGCGCGCCGTGATGCGTCAGCGCGCGCCCGCGGGGCGTCGTTGGACCCCAGGCCAGGTTGCTCCGGCGCGTCGGTCTTCGCCCCGCCAACGATGGAAGGCTACCGGCCAGTGACGGAACGGATGCGGGAACTCGCGGGCGAGATCGTGCGCCTTCAGGGAGAGCTGGATCGCGAGATCGAGGCCCGCCGCAAGGTGCTCGGCTGGACGGTGAAAAAGCGGCTCGTCGCCTTCGAGCACGGGATCGCGATGGAAAACAAACGCCTGCGCGTCACCGTCGCGAGCTTCCTGGCCCACTCCAACCTCGTGAAGATCGTGACCGCCCCGGTGATCTATTCGCTGGTCGTGCCGATCGCGATGCTGGACGGGTGCGCGAGCCTGTACCAGGCCGTCTGCTTTCGGGCTTACGCGATACCGCGGGTTCGGCGCAGCGACTTCGTCAGCCTCGACCGGCGCCACCTCAGCTACCTCAACTGGATCGAGGCGCTGAACTGCCTTTATTGCAGCTATGCGAACGGCGTGATCGCGTATGTGCGTGAGATCGGCAGCCGCACGGAGCAGTACTGGTGCCCGATCAAGCACGCGCTGCGGATCAGCGACCCGCACAAGCGCTATTACGAGTTCCTGGAATATGGCGACGCCCAGGGCTACCGCGCCCGGCTCGGTGAATTCCGAGCCGCGCTTGCGGCCGAAGCAGAAGCGCCGCCGCCGGATCTGAAGCCCTCCGACGCTCGCGAATGAGGGCGGCCGCCTGAGGCGTGTCGAGCGCCGCAACCGTCGCGAACATCTGCGGCCGCTTCTCGACAGAGGTGCATTTCGGGTCGATAAGCGGGCGCGTCTAGACCGAGTGGACCGCCATGCAGCCTCCTGGCTTCCCCGCCCGCACGCTCATCATGGGCATCGTCAACGTCACCCCGGATTCGTTCTCGGACGGGGGCGACTTCTTTGATCCCGAGGTGGCTATCCGCCATGCGCAGGACCTCGAAGCCGAGGGCGCCGACATCGTCGATCTCGGGGGTGAATCCACCCGTCCGGGGCATCAGGCGATCGGCGCGGAGGAAGAGCAGCGCCGCGTGCTCCCCGTGGTCGCGGCCCTCGCGCCGGCGCTGTCGCGCCCCATTTCGATCGACACCTACCGTGCGGACACCGCCCGAAAGGCGCTGGCCGCCGGGGCTCGCATCATCAACGACGTCTGGGGTCTCCAGCGCGACCCGGACATGGTCGCGGTGGCGGCCGACCATGACTGCGACGTGGTTGTCATGCACAACCGGGAGACGATCGATCCCTCGCTCGACATCGTCGAGGAGTTCCGGCGCTACTTCGATCGCACCATCGGGCTGGCGCGCCATGCAGGGCTCCGCGAGGAGAGGCTGATCCTCGATCCCGGGATTGGCTTTGGAAAGAGCTGGGCGCAGAACATGGATGCGTTGCGGCGCGTGGCCGAACTCAAGGCGTTCGGATTTCGCGTTCTGGTCGGGGCATCGCGGAAATCTTTTCTGCGCCGCATCCTGGGCGACGATGTTGCCCCGAAAAGCCGGATTTTCGGCACGCTCGCGGCCCATTCGGCTGCGATCGCGGGCGGCGCCGACATCATCCGCGTTCACGACGTGAAAGCGCATGTCGACGCCGTGCGCACCCTCGACGCGCTTTGGCGCGATCGTGGCGGCGCGGGATACCCCCCGAACGCGACGTGAACCGCGCGCCGCGATGTTTCCAGCCGGATGCGCGCGCGCGAGCTAGCAGTTCTTCGCGCCAGGAGCTTTCATGACCGACCGCGTCACCCTTTCGCGCCTTGCCGTTTATGCACGCCATGGCGTGCTGCCCGAGGAGGCGACCCTCGGCCAGCGTTTCTACATCACGCTCACTTGCGAGCTGGATCTTCGCCCGGCCGGCGCGGCGGATGATTACAACCAGGCCGTATGCTACGGCGCCCTGGCGGATCTTGCGGTCGGGATCGCGACACAGCGCCGCTTCAAGATCATCGAGGGCCTTGCCGAAGCGATCGCCTCAGCCGTGCTGGACGCCCACCCGCGCGTCCAGGCCGTGACGGTCAAAGTGGAAAAACCGGAGGCGCCGGTGCAGCACATCCTCGATACGGTCGCGGTCGAGATCGAGCGCCGCCGTGGCTAGGGCGTGGCTGAGCCTGGGCGGCAATATCGGCGTCGACGCGGCCGCCAAGCGCGCCGCCATCGCGGACGCGCTGCGCCGGCTGGCCGACCGGGAGGTGCGCGTGATCGCGCGCTCCGGCGATTACCGCACTCCTCCCTGGGGGCCGGTTGCGCAGGACTGGTTCGTGAACGCCTGCGCGGAGATCGAGACCGATCTGGGCCCGCGGCAGCTGCTGGACCTGCTTCTTGCGATCGAGCATGACATGGGCCGCGTGCGCGTCGAGCGCTGGGGTCCACGGCTGATCGACATGGACATTCTGGCCTACGAGGGCGTCGTTCTGGAAGGCCCCGATCTCACCCTTCCGCACCCCCGCATGATGGACCGCGCTTTCGTTCTCGCGCCACTGGCCGAGATCAGCCCGGACCTGCTGATCGGGGGAACGTCCGTCGCACAGGCCCTCGCGCGCCTGGATGCGTCGGGAATCCGGCGACTGGGATGAGCTCGCCGGCGCGAGCCCATCGCCCGGCGACGGTCAGGGTCGGCGAGCTTTCGCCCGCGCGGCGTTGAAGATTGGATTATTTTCATCGTGAGCTCCCCACCGATCGAAGGAGACCAGCGCCGGCAGCTCGGCCCGTTTCGCCCAGCCTGCCGCCTGGAGATCGGGTTCCTTGTTGAACGTGCTGACATAGCCGAGGCAGAGATAAGCCACCGGCACGATCTCATCCGGGATCCCCAGGATCGAGCGGAGCCGTTCGGACTTGATGATGCTCACCCAACCCACGCCCACGTTTTCGGCCCGGGCGGACAGCCACAGGTTCTGGACGGCGCAGACGGCGCTGTAGATGTCCATGTCAGGCTGGTGCGTCCTCCCCAGCACCACCGGCCCCGCTCTGTTCCGGTCGCACGTCACGCAGACGCCGATCGGCGCCTCGCGGATGCCCTCCAGCTTCAGGTTTCGGTAGGCCCGCGCCCGCACGGGATCGAAGCGCCGTTCGGCTTCATTGTTCGCCTCCGTGAACGCCTCGTGAAGGGCGGCCTTGATGGCGGGATCGCTCACCACGATGAAGTCCCACGGCTGCATGAAGCCGACGGACGGAGCGTGGTGCGCCGCTCGCAAGATGCGCCCGATCACCTCGGGCGGTACCGGGCGCGGCAGGAACTCGCCGCGCACGTCTCGCCGATTAAAGATGCAGTCGTATACGGCCGTGCGCTCCTGGTCGGAGAACAGCCCATTCGCGTCCATGATTCCCCTCACAGATCGAAGCTGGCCGCGCTCCGTCCGCGAGCGTGCCCTATGGGTTCAGGCCGGTCTTCTGACTTGGGATCGTCCCGTTTCCGCGCCTTCCCGGCAAAAGCCAGTGGCATCCAGCGAAAGCGGTCCCCCTTACAGCGTTGGGCACGTGGCGGAGTTTCACCGCCTTCCCGATTCTCCCGAGTGTTCGGGCTCCTGAACGGACCGATGATGCCACGCGCCGGAGCTGCGCGCCAGCGCAGCCCCGGCTGCGCGTCTCACCCTTGCGGCACGTAGAGGCTCGCCCCCGAGGCGACGAACTCGGCGCTTTTGGCGGCGAGGCCTTTCTGGCGTTCCTCCTCCGCGAGGGTGTCGGCCCGGATGTCCTGGCTGATCTTCATCGAGCAGAATTTCGGACCGCACATCGAGCAGAAATGCGCGACCTTGTGCGCGTCCTTCGGCAAGGTCTCGTCGTGGAACTCCCTGGCGGTGTCGGGATCCAGCGACAGGTTGAACTGATCCTCCCAGCGGAATTCGAACCGGGCGCGGGACAGGGCGTCGTCGCGCAATTGCGCCGCCGGATGCCCCTTGGCGAGGTCCGCCGCGTGGGCGGCGATCCGGTAGGTGATCACGCCGGTCTTCACGTCGTCGCGATTGGGCAGGCCAAGATGCTCCTTCGGGGTGACGTAGCAGAGCATCGCTGTTCCGAACCAGCCGATCATGGCCGCCCCGATGCCGGAGGTGATGTGATCGTAGCCGGGCGCGATGTCGGTCGTCAGTGGCCCGAGCGTGTAGAAGGGCGCTTCGCCGCAGGTCGCGAGCTGCTTGTCCATGTTGGCCTTGATCTTGTGCATCGGCACGTGGCCGGGGCCCTCGATCATGACCTGGCAACCCTCGCGCCAGGCGACCTTCGTGAGCTCGCCCAAGGTGTCGAGCTCGGCGAACTGGGCGGCGTCATTGGCGTCCGCGATGGAGCCCGGACGGAGGCCGTCACCCAGCGAGAACGACACGTCGAAGCGCCGCATGATGGCGCAGATCTCGTCGAAGCGTTCGTACAGGAAGCTTTCGCGATGATGGGCAAGGCACCAGCGCGCCATGATCGAGCCGCCGCGCGAGACGATGCCGGTGACCCGCCGGGCGGTGAGCGGCACGTGGGCGAGCCGCACGCCGGCGTGGATCGTGAAATAGTCGACGCCCTGCTCGGCCTGTTCGATCAGCGTGTCCTTGAACACCTCCCAGTCGAGCCTGGCGGGATCGCCGTGCACCTTCTCGAGCGCCTGGTAGATTGGGACGGTGCCGATCGGAACCGGCGCATTGCGCAGGATCCACTCTCGGGTGTTGTGGATGTTGCGGCCGGTGGAGAGGTCCATGACGGTGTCGGCGCCCCAGCGGATCGCCCAGACCATCTTCTCGACCTCTTCGGCGACCGACGACGTCACGGCCGAGTTGCCGATATTGGCGTTCACCTTCACGAGGAAGTTGCGGCCGATGATCATCGGCTCGAGCTCGCGGTGATTGATGTTGGCCGGGATGATGGCGCGCCCGGCGGCGATCTCCTGCCTGACGAATTCCGGGGTGACATGGGCCGGAATGGCGGCCCCGAAGCTTTCGCCGTGCGCGAGCGCTTCTTCCGCGCCCGCCAGGGGCAGCTCGCGGCCGAGATTTTCGCGGGCGGCGACATAGCGCATTTCTTCCGTGATGATTCCGGCCCGGGCGAACTCGTATTGGGTGACCAGGGCGCCCGGAGTTCCGGTCAGGACCCGCCGTTCGGCTGGGCAAGCCGGGGCGAGCGCGTCGGCCGAGACGGACCCATTGTCCTCGGGCCGGACGGCTCGGGGCTGGGCGGCGACGAGGCCGGGACGGATCGAAAGCCAGAGAGAGCGAGCCTCGGGCAGGCCGGCAGCCAGATCGATCACGGCGTCGGCGTCCGTGTAAGGGCCGGAGGCGTCGTAGACGCGCAGCGGCGGCTCCTGCGTTCCGGCGCTGAGCACGATCTCGCGCACCGGGACGGTGACCTGGGGAAACCCGGGCGCGGGGACATGGACCTTGCGCGAGGCCGGCAGCGGGCCGGTCGTCACCGTCGAGGGCGACGCGGGATCGAGCTTAACATGAGTGTTCACGAGGACCTCCAAAGCACAGGCGTGCGTGGAAATCCGGGGCAGATGCGTAGTGGCAAGATGAGATCCTGTCCCTCCGCCGGTATGACCCGGATCAGGTTCAAAGGGTCCAGCTTGCGCCGTCTCAGCCTGCCGAAGCAGGCGCCCCTCGGATAGGACCAGCCTATTCGTACGCCGCTCGCGCGGTCAACAGCGCGCGAACCCCCTCCCCTCCCGCCGCGGCGCACGAAGCGCGTCGACGAACAGCCGCTCGGCGGCTGAGCTGTGGGCACAGATGTGGGATTGGGGCCGAACTCACTTCGTGAGCCCGCGAACAATCAGCGATTGGAGATGGAAAGTGGTGCCGCAAGAGGGATTCGAACCCCCGACCCCCTCATTACGAATGAGGTGCTCTACCAGCTGAGCTATTGCGGCGACGGGCGTGGTCTTAGACGGAACCGGCTGCGTTGGCAAGCGGGGCCGTGCCGATTGGGAGAGAAAGGAGGGCGGCTGGGCCGCCCTCGATCATTGCAGGAACGTGATCGAGCCGCGGCGAGACGGTTCCGGGCCTGGGCCTGGGTCGTCCGGGGCGGCGGCGAGCGGGAAGATCACCTCCGAGGGCGGCGAGACCCGGCGCGAGCGGCCGTCGACAGCCATTGAGGGCGTGGCGGCTGGGCCGGGCGCAGGAGCGTCGAACCGCGCCGCGCTGGCGGGCTTATCGGCTGGCGGTATGGCCGCCGCCGCACCGGGTTGCGGAACGGCTGCCTGGGGCGTGTCGGAGACGACGCGCAGGGCCGGAGCCTCCCGGGACGGCGAAGCCTCCCGGACTGGTGGGCGATCGTCGCCGTGGTTCGCCGGGTGAGGCGTAGCCTCCAGGGCCTTGGGCGGCATCGCGGGCGGGATCACTTCGGCTGGCGTCGCGGACGGCGCTTCGGCGGGCTCCGGAGCCGCGTGAGCAGGCGGCACGAGCGTTGTCGGCGCCGGCTGGGGCTTGTCGGCCAGCACGGGCGCGGGGGCCTCGTCGACATCCGCGAGCACGTCCTCGGACGGGGGCAGCGGCAGGGCGGTGGTGGGCGCCGCCGGCGTGGGCTCGGCCGCCGGAGCCTCGATCTGCTCCACGGGGGCGCCCCACACGAAGGCGTCGAGGCGGCCGGTGACGGGCGACACCGGAGCCCAGCGATCGGCGATCACGCCGTCCGCGATCCAGGCGGGGTCCCGTGGCGCGCGAGACGCGCGGGACAGCCATTCGCGCACGCCGCCGGAGGAGCCTTCGGCTTCCTCCAGATCCGCCATCAGCAGGCACACGCGCGTGCTCGGCCGGCCTTCCAGCAGAGGCGTGAGCGCCTTGCGGGCGCGCACGAGATCGCGCGCATGCAGGGCCGCGGACGCGACCGCGATGCGGCCCTCCGGATCATGCGGGCGCAGGGCCAGCAGCTTCTCGGCCCGGGCGAGCCGGTCGCGGCCCGAATCGCCGGGGCGCACGTCCATGTAGGCGGTGGCGAGGTCGGGATGCGTGGCCTGCGCCCAGGCGGCCTCGACAACCTTGGAGGCGCGGCGCAATTCGCCCCGGCGGGCGTGGAGGCGGGAGGCCAGCACGGCGGCGGGAACGAGGCCCGGCGCCAGCTTCACGGCCTGCTGGGCGCGCAGCAGCGCGGCCTCGGGCTCGCGCTCGGCCCGCGCGAGCGCGTCGGCGGTGAGCAGCACGGCGCGCTGGCGCTTCACGGCGGCCTTGTCGAGGCTGCGGGCGCCACGGTCCAGCGTCGCGAGAGCGCCGGTCCAGTCCTGGTCGGAGCACTGGAATTCGAGCAGCGCCTCGCCGGCCCACGCCACCGAGGGGGCGAGGCGGGCGGCCTCGGCCGCATAGGCGCGGGCGGCCGTGAGGTCGCCCTTGCGGCGCGCTTCAACGAAGAGGCCGCGCAGGCCGAGCACCCGCGTTTCGTTGTCGTCCAGCATCTGCCGGAACGCGCCCTCGGCCTGGCCGCGATCGCCCGCCATCTGGGCGGCCTGGGCCTTGAGCAGCAGCGCGAGCGGCTCCTTGCCGAGCAGCTTGGCGGCTTCGGCGGCGTAGCGTTTGGCCGAGCGGGGATCGCCCGAGCCGACCGCGATCATGCCGCGGGATACGGCCGAGAAGCCGCGGGCGCGCTTGCGGGCGCGGGCCGTGAAACTCAGGATCGAGGGTAGCCGCAGGATGAAGCGCAGCGCCGTCCAGAGCACCAGCACGGCGACCACGAAGGCGACCAGCGCCGCCGCGGCGCCGATCAACGTGGTCTGGATCTGCCCGTAGCGGGGCAGGGTGACGACCACCTGGCCGGGCTGTTCGACGAGCCACGCCCCCGCGAAGGCGAGGCCGATCAGGATCGCGATGAAGACGAGTGTGCGGATCATCGGGCCGCGCCTCCAGATTGCGTGGCCGCGAGAACCTGGTCGGCCGCCGTGGTCACCAGGGCATCCGCCGCACGGCCGGCCGCGAGGCGCGCCTGGGCGAGATCGAGGAAGGGCTTGATCGCGGCCTTGTCGTCGGCCGGGAGCTTGTCGAGTTCCGCGACCGCGGCCGCAAGATCGCCGCGTTTCAGGGCCGCGTCGGCGCGGGCCGCGATCGCGGCGCTGGATTCGCCGGCGGCTTCGCCCAGCGGGCGAACCTTGTAGAGGCCGGTGATGCGGCTTTGCATGCGCTCCCAGGCGGTGCCCTGCGTGGGCGCCGGGGCCGGGCTGGCGAGCTTCTCGGCGAGCGGCGCGAACTGGGCCGAGAGTTGCGCCACCGTCGGCGCGCCTTTGTCGGCGAAGCCTTCCAACGCAGTGAGGGCGCCGGCGTCGACCTTCGCGGCCTTCAGGGCGTTCAGCTCGCGCGCATAGGGCTGGGCGCGGCCAAGATCGTCGCGCACGAGCCATGCGACCGTCAGCACGGCGCTTTCGCGCGCGCCAAGCGCCGGGACGGGCGGCGGCGGGGGCGGCGCGGGAGCGACCGCCGGGGTCGCGGGGCGGCTCTCCAGCATGGTGACGCCGCTCTCGACCTTGTCGAGGCGCTCGGTGAGTTGCGCCAGGGCGGTCGCGGGGTCGGCGGGCAGGCGCTTGGCGAGGCCGTCCAGGTCGGCGCGCGAGCCCTGCAGGGCGGCCTCGTTCGCGCCGACGCGCTTCTCCAGCGCCTCCAGGGTGCGGCGGGTGGCCTTCTCGCCCACGCCGGTCTCCAGCTGGGTCAGGCGCTCGTTGACGTCGGCGGCTCCGCTCCACACGTAGAGCGCGAGCGCCACGATACCTGCGCCCAGCAGGCCACCGATCAGGCCGGCGACCGCGGGCACGAGCGCGCCGGAGGAGCGGTCCGCGCTGCGCGTGGGCGCGTCCAGCCGGCCGGCCGAGGGCACGGACGTGGCGGCGGAGGACTCGGGCGCGGGTTCGGCGGCCGCGGCGGTGGCCTCCGCATCGGCTGCAGACGGCGTAATGGGCGCCGTTTCGTCTCCCGGCGCCTCGGGGGTCATGGGGTCGGGCGCGACTTCGGGGTGATTCGCCGGCTCGGTCGCCGGGGCGGCGATGTCGCTTGCCGAAGTCGCCGCATCAGTGGGGGTCGCAGACGCGCCGCCCGCGATCGTCTCGGCCGTCAGGTCGAGCACGGCCGGCTCACCTCGCGTTCCACCCCGCTTTCGGGATCCTCCGCCGCGTTGATCCGTCTCAGCCATGATGCTCCGCTCGGGTCGGGCGGCTCCACCGGAGCCTGTCTGTTCGTTCGTTATAGCCTCACCGGCCGCATCCTCACCACCAATCCGTTCGGAGATGGAGGGGGCAGGTCCGGCGTCCAGCAGCGCGAGAAGGCTCGCCTCGCCGTTTCCGGGCGCGGTTTCCACCGTTGCGCCGCCGAGGCCGCGCACCGCGCGGGCTACATCCTCGGACAGGCAAAGGTGGCGCAGCGATTTCAGCGCGTCGCCCAGCCGTTCGTGCGACGCGAGCGCGAACAGGATTTCGGCGCTGCGGCGCGAATAGTGCAGCACGGCGTCCAGCGTCCCGGCCCGCAGCGCCTCGGCGGCCGCAACAGGCAGCGCGGGCGCGGCCTCGGCCCGGTAGGTTTCGAGGACCGTGAGCGCGAAGCCAGCGTCGATCAGGGCGCCTTCCAGGGTCGGCTTGCGGTCGGTCCCGGCCAGATACAGCAGCCGCGCGGCCGGAGCGGCGTGGGTGCGGATCAGCGCCGCGAGCGACGTCGCGTCCCCATCGGCCGCATGGATGCGCTCGAAACCGAGCGCCCGGAAGGGCTCGGCCGTGCGATCGCCGACAACAAATAGCGGCAGCGCCGCCCAGCCGTCCGGAACGCCGGACCGGAACGCCAGCTGCGCGTTGGCGGAGGTCGCCACGAGGGCGTCGAAGCCCTCCGCGGGCAGGCGCGCATCCGTGGGCGAAATGCTCAGGACCGGCGCGATCACGGCCAAATGGCCGAAAGCCGACAGCCGCTCGGCCGTGCGGGCGGCGTCGTTCTCGGGGCGCGTGAGAAGAACCTGCATGCGGGACGATGATCCTGAAACGAGCCGCGCGGGGCTGCGCGGCGAGCGACGTCAATGCGCGGAGCCGCCGTTTGGCTCCAATATGTCCTTCGGCGCGAGAATGTCGTCCGGCGCCCGGGCCAGGATCTCCCGCGCCGCGTCCGCGCCCATCAGGGCGGCGTCCGCGGGCGATCCGGCGCGGTGGGCTTCATAGAATTCCGAGCCATCCTCGCGCAGCAGCATGCCGCGGAAGCTGACCTCGCCATTGGCAAGCGTGGCATGACCGGCGATGGGCGTCCGGCACGAACCGTCGAGCACGGTGAGAAAGGCGCGCTCCGCCGCCAGCGCGGTGGCGGTGGTCGCGCACGCGATCGGGGCGAGGGCCCGGGCGGCGGTCTCGTCGTCCGGCCGCGCCGTGATCGCGATGGCGCCCTGGCCGACCGCGGGCGGAAAATCATGGATGTCCAGGATCGCGGCGGCGCGATTCGCGAGGCCAAGCCGCTTCAGCCCCGCAATGGCGAGCAGCGTGGCGTGGATCTCGCCCGATTCGGCCTTGCCCAGGCGCGTCTCCACGTTGCCGCGCAGCAACGTCGTGGACACGTCCGGCCGCAGCCGCTTCACGAGCGCGCGCCGCCGCAAGCTGGCGGTGCCGATCACCGCCCCCTGCGGCAGGTCCGCAAGTGACGTCGCGGTGGCGGAGATCAGCGCGTCGCGCACGTCCTCGCGCGGCAGATAGGCCACGATGTCGATGCCGAGCGGAAAGGCCGTGGGCATGTCCTTGGCGGAATGCACCGCGAGGTCGATCTCGCCGGCCAGCATGGCGGCGTCGATCTCCTTGGTGAACAGGCCCTTGCCGCCCGCCTGCGACAGCGCGCGGTCCTGGATCATGTCGCCGGAGGTCTTGATCACGACGAGCTCGACGGCCTCCTCGGGCAGCCGGTGGGCGGCCAGCAAGCGGGCGCGCACCTCGCGGGCCTGCCACAGCGCCAGCGGGCTGCCGCGCGTGCCGATCCTGAGCCGAATATCGCCGTTCGCCAAAGCCTTGGTCCTCGCCGCCGTGGTTTGTTTCCTTCCCGGGCGGCGCGGACTATAGGGTGTCGGGACGGGCCGGGAAAGTCGGACCCGGTTTGATCCGACGGCGGCGGGGAGCCCACCATGCGCGTTCTGGGCATCGAGACCACCTGCGACGAAACGGCGGCCGCCGTGGTCGATTCGCCCCGCGAGGGCGAGGCCACGATCCTGTCCAACGAGGTGCTGAGCCAGATCGCCGAGCATGCGCCCTATGGGGGGGTGGTGCCCGAGATCGCGGCGCGCGCCCATGTGGAGGTGCTGGACCGCATCGTCGCCCGCGCGCTGAAGACCGCCGGCGTGAAGCTGTCGGACCTCGACGGCGTCGCGGCGGCGGCTGGGCCGGGGCTCATCGGCGGCGTGATCGTCGGTCTCACGACCGCCAAGGCGCTCGCGCTGGTGGCCGGCAAGCCGTTCATCGCCGTAAACCACCTCGAGGCGCACGCGCTTTCGGCGCGGCTCACCGACAAGGTGCAGTTTCCCTACCTGCTGCTGCTCGCCTCCGGCGGCCACACGCAATTGCTTGCGGTGCGCGGCGTCGGCGATTATGTCCGGCTCGGGACCACGATGGACGACGCCATCGGGGAAGCCTTCGACAAAACCGCCAAGCTGCTGGGCCTGCCCTATCCGGGCGGCCCGCAGGTGGAGAAGGAGGCCGAGCGCGGCGATCCGGAGCGCTTCGCGCTGCCGCGGCCGCTGTCGGGACGGCCGAACCCGGATTTCTCGCTCTCGGGCCTGAAAACCGCCGTGCGGCTCGAAGCCGAGCGTATCGCGCCGCTGACCGCCACGGACGTGGCGGACCTGTGCGCCTCGTTTCAGGCCGCCGTCGTGGACGTGGTGGTGGACAGGACGCGGGCCGGGCTGCGGGTGTTCCGCGAGCAATGCGGCAAGCCGAACGCGCTGGTGGTGGCCGGCGGCGTCGCCGCGAACCAGTCGATCCGGCGCGCGTTGCAGCGGCTCGCCGGCGAGGCGGGGCTGCGGCTCGTGGCGCCGCCGCTGGCGCTGTGCACCGACAATGGCGCGATGATCGCGTGGGCGGGCGCCGAGCGCCTGCGGCTCGGGCTCGTCGATGGGCTGGAAACGGCGCCGCGCGCCCGCTGGCCGCTGGCGGAGCTCGCCGGATGACCGCCTTCGAGGCGATCGGGGTGGTCGGCGGCGGCGCCTGGGGCACGGCGCTCGCCAACGCGGCCGCGCGCGCCGGCCGTCGCGTGACGCTGTGGGCGCGCGACGCCGACGAGGTCGCGACCATGCGCGACCGGCGCGAGAACGCCCGCCGCCTGCCCGGCGTGCGGCTGGAGGACGCCGTCGCGCCGACGGCAGACCTCGCTGACCTCCGACACGTGGATGCGGCCCTGCTGGTGGTTCCCGCGCAGGCGCTCCGCGAGGTTGCGCTGGCTCTGGCGCCCATTCTGCCGGGGGGTCGCCCCGCCGTGGTGTGCGCCAAGGGCATCGAGCGGGCGACGGGCGCTTTCATGACCGACGTGACGGCCGCCGCGATGCCCCGGGCCGTTCCGGCCGTGCTGTCCGGGCCGAGCTTCGCGGACGACGTCTCGCGCGGCCTGCCCACCGCCGTGGTGCTGGCCGCCCCGCAGGAGAGCCTCGCGGAGGCGCTCGCGCAGGCGCTCTCGTCCTCGCGATTCCGCGTTTATCACGGCGTCGACATGCGGGGCGTCGAGATCGGCGGCGCGGCCAAGAACGTGCTTGCGATCGCGGCCGGCATCGTGGCCGGGCGCCGGCTCGGCGAAAGCGCCCGGGCGGCGCTGACCGCGCGAGGATTCGCCGAGCTGACGCGGTTCGCGCGAGCCTTTGGGGGGCGGCCCGAGACCCTGATGGGGCTGTCGGGGCTGGGCGACCTGATTCTGACCTGTGGGTCGGCCAAGTCGCGCAACTTCGCGTTCGGGGTCGATCTCGGCGAGGGCCTGCCGGTGGGCGAGGCCGGCCACGGCAAGCTCGCCGAAGGCGCCTTCACGGCGCGCGCGCTGGTCGACATGGCGCACTCGGCCGGTGTCGACATGCCGATCTGCGAGGCCGTGGACGCGGTTCTGTCCGGCCAGGTTGGCATCGACGACGCGGTGGAGCGGCTGATGACGAGGCCGCTGAAGAGCGAGGGGTGAGCGGCTGGGAGGCGCGGTGGCGGGTGCGCCTAGCCGTCATTGCTAGGAGCGAAGCGACGCGGCAATCCAGAAGCCGGGCGAAAGGCTCAGAGCCTCATGGCCTAGCATCATCTGGATTGCTTCGCTGTCGCTCGCAATGACGGGGGAACGCGGCGCTCGCTGGACCTCGCGTCACACCACCTTCAGGCTGATCTCGCCCAGGCCCTCGATGGAGCCCACCATGACGTCGCCGCGCTCGACCTTGCCGACGCCTTCGGGGGTGCCCGAGAAGATCATGTCGCCGGCCTTGAGCTCGTAGAAGCGCGACAGGATGGCGATCTGCTCGGCGACGGACCAGATCATGTCCGACAGGTCGCCGTGCTGCTTGGCCGCGCCGTTGACGCTGACCCCGATCGCGCCCTTGGCGGGATGACCGACTTCGGAAACCGGGTGGATCGGCCCGACCGGGCCGGACAGGTCCGAGCTCTTGCCGGTCTCCCAGGGGCGGCGCAGCTGCTTGGCCTCGTCCTGGAGGTCGCGGCGGGTCATGTCGAGGCCGATCGCATAGCCGAACACGTGGTTCAGCGCGTCGCTCTCCGGGATGTCGCGGCCGCCGGACTTCAGCGCCACCACCATCTCGATCTCGTGGTGGTAGTTGGAGCTCTGCGGCGGATAGGGGTGGTCCACGGTCTGGCCGGCCGGAACCGGCTGCAGGGTGTCGGCCGCCTTGGCGAAGAAGAAGGGCGGCTCGCGGGTGGGGTCGCCGCCCATCTCGCGCGTGTGCGCGGCGTAGTTGCGGCCGATGCAGTAGACGCGGCGGACCGGGAAGAGCTTGTCGGAACCCGCCACCGGCAGGGCCGGACGGGGCTCGATCGCGATGGCGTAGGACTCGGACATTCTTTCAGCCTCGGCGTCGCGCCGGCGCGGCCGGGATGGCGCGGGCGCATGGCGCTCTGATAGAAGTCGTGGCCGGCGGACGCAACCGCCGCGCGCCCGAACGCGTCCGCCATTCTCCCGCCACCCTCGTCGGCCACTCCGCCCCGAGCCGCCCAATCGAAACGAGCCCATGACGCAAGCCCCGATCGCCGCGCCCGAGCCGAAAGACGACTCCGGCCTTCTGGAAGGCCCGCCCCTCCGGGCGCTGAACCCGCTGCTCAAGCTGGCGCTCGAGATGGGGCCGCTGGTGGTGTTCTTCCTGGCGAACCAGCGCGCCGGCATCTTCATCGCCACCGGGCTGTTCATGGGCGCCGTGCTGATCTCGCTGGCCGTGTCCTATGCGCTGACGCGCCGGCTGCCGATCATGCCGATGGTGACGGCCGTGGTGGTGCTCGTGTTCGGCGGGCTGACGCTCTATTTGCAGGACGATCACTTCATCAAGCTGAAGCCCACGATCGTGAACTCGCTGTTCGGCGTGGTGCTCCTGGGCGGGCTCGCGTTCGGTAAGCCGCTGTTGCCGGTGGTGCTCGACACCGTGTTCCGCCTCGACCACGAGGGCTGGCGCAAGCTGACGTTCCGGTGGGGGCTGTTCTTTTTCGTGCTGGCGGCCATCAATGAGGTCGTCTGGCGCACGCAGACCACGGATTTCTGGGTCAACTTCAAGGTGTTCGGCATCATGCCGCTGACGCTGGCCTTCGCGCTGTCGCAGACGCCGTTGATCCTCAAGCACGAGATCAAGGACCACACCGCCGGCGAGTGAGCCTCAGCCCTTCTGCCCGGCCTTGCGGATGGCGTCCATGAGCGGGCCCTTCAAGGCCTCGGGCGAGATCGGGCCGACCTGCTTGTACGCGATGGTCCCATCCGGGGCGATCACGAAGCTCTCGGGCACGCCGTAGACGCCCCAGTCGATGGCCGAGCGCCCCGCGGCGTCGACGCCCACGGCCGCGAACGGGTTGCCGAGCGCGCCCAGGAAGCGGCGGGCGTTTTCGGGCTGGTCCTTGTAGTTGATGCCGACCACCCGGACGCCCGGAACCTTGGCGAGCTCCAGCAGCAGCGGATGCTCCTCGCGGCACGGCGCGCACCAGGACGCCCAGACATTCACCACCGTGACGCGGCCCTTGAGGTCGGCGGTCGTAAGCCCGGGCACGGGCTGGCCGTCGCGCAGGAGGCCGTCCAGCGCCGGCAGCGCAAAGGCGGGGGCGGGCTTGTTCAGCAGCGCTGAGGGCAGGCGCGACTTGTCCGAGCCGTCCAGCTGGCTGAAGAACAGGCCTGCCAACGCCGCGAAGGCGAGGAGCGGCAGCAGCACGACGAGGCGGTTGCGGCGCGGCGGGGCGCTGTCGGGGGCGGCGGCTTGCGTCATGTCAGGCGAGACCGGCGCCGCGGGGCGCGCTCCTCGAGCCGGGCGAGTTGTCGCTTCAGGGCGCGGTGCTCCAGCACGGTGCGGGCCGTGAGGCCGACGAACACGGCGGCGGCCATCAGGTAGGACGCCAGAATGAAGCCCGTATGCGATGCGCCCATCAGGGATGCTCCGGCAGGGGCAGCCCTGCGGGCTCAGGTTCGCGCTGGGCGGCCAGCAGGCCGAGCGTGCGGACGCGGCGGCGCAGGATCTCGTTGCGCATGCCGGCCAGATGCAGGGCCACGAACACGCAGGTGAAACCGCCCGCCATGATCAGCAACGGCCAGAGCATACTGGCGTCGATGGTGGAGCCGCCCATCCGGAACACGCTGGCGGGCTGGTGGAGGGTGTTCCACCAATCCACCGAGAACTTCACGATCGGGATGTTGACCGAGCCCACCAGCGTCAGGATCGCGACCGCGCGCCCGGCGCGGCCCGGATCCTCGATGGCGTTCCAGAGCGCCATCACGCCGCAATACATCAGGAACAGCACCAGCACGGAGGTGAGCCGGGCGTCCCACACCCACCACGTGCCCCACATCGGCTTGCCCCAGAGCGAGCCGGTGACGAGGCACAGCAGCGTGAACGCGGCGCCCAGCGGCGCGGCGGCCTTCTGGGACACGTCCGCGAGCGGATGCCGCCACACCAGCGTGCCGATGGCCGAGAGCGCCATGAGGCTGTAGCACGCCATGCCGAGCCAGGCCGCCGGCACGTGGACATACATGATCTTCACGGTCTCGCCCTGCTGGTAGTCGGCGGGCGCAACGAAGAACACGAGGTAAAGCCCCACCGTGATCGCGAGCGCGCCCAGCCCCGCGAAGGCCGGGATCAGCCGGCGGGCGAGGTCGAGAAACAGCGTCGGATTGGCGTAGCGCAGCATGGCTCGCTTGTACTGGCAGCAGACGGCGCCTGCAATGCGACGAAACCCGCATGGCCTTGCGGCGTCAGGCCGCCTTCAGCTCGCGGCCATCATGCGCCACCACGGCGACTTCGAGGATGCGGCCCGGCTCAATGGGGGCGGCGAGGCGCACGGGCGTGAAAGAGGCCGTGCGGCCCATGCCGCCGCGCTCGGCCAGCACCTCGTGCGTGCGGCCGACCTGCGCGGCCAGGAACGCCGCCAGCGCGGTCTCGCCCTTCGCCCGCAGCCGGGCGGCGCGCGCCTTCACGATGGCGGGATCGACGGCGGGCATCCGGGCCGCGGGCGTGCCGGGGCGCGGAGAAAACGGGAAGACATGCAGCTGGGTGAGGCCGCACTCCTCCACCAGCGCAAGCGAGCGCTCGAACATGGCGTCCGTCTCGGTCGGGAAGCCGGCGATGAGATCGGCCCCGAACACGATGTCGGGGCGCAATCCGCGCACGGTCTGGCAGAACCGGATCGCGTCATCGCGGGTGTGGCGGCGCTTCATGCGCTTCAGGATCATGTCGTCGCCGGCCTGCAGCGAGAGGTGCAGATGCGGCATCAGCCGCGGCTCGGTCGCGAGCGCGTCCAGCAGGTCGTCGTCGGCCTCGACCGAGTCGATGGAGGAAAGCCGCAGGCGGCGCAGCGTGGGCGCATCCGCCAGCACGGCCTTCACCAGCGCGCCAAGGCGCGGCGCGTCGGGCAGGTCTGCGCCGTAGCTCGTGATGTCGACGCCGGTGAGCACTACCTCGGCATAGCCGGCGTCCACCAGCCGGGCGACCTGGTCGATCACGTCGCCGACCGGCACGGAGCGCGAGTTGCCGCGCCCGAACGGGATCACGCAAAAGGTGCAGCGGTGGTCGCAGCCATTCTGCACCTGCACGAAGGCGCGGGTGCGGCCCTCGAAGCCGTCCGGCGAAACCGAGGCTGCGGCCGTCTCGGCCATGATGTCGGCCACCTGCAGGCGCGGCGCGCCGGCGAGGTCGCGCCAGGTCTCGGGCTTGAGCTTCTCGGCGTTGCCGACCAGCAGGTCGATCTCCGGCATGGCGGCCAGCCGCTCGCCCTCGACATTGGCCCCGCAGCCGGTCGCGACGATCCGGGCGTCCGGCCGCTCGCGGCGCAGGCGGCGGATCGTCTGGCGGGCTTGCCGGGAGGCTTCAGACGTCACCGCGCACGTGTTGACGATCACCAGCCGGTCATGCCCGGCCGCCGTGGCGGCGCGTCGCATGGTCTCGGATTCGGCGATGTTGAGCCGGCAGCCGAAGGTGACGACCTCGACCGGCGAAGCTTGCAGCTTCGCGGGCGCGCCCTCGTTCACCTAGGCGGCTCCGGCGAAGAGGTCGGCCGTGAACACGCCCTCGTGCTCCAGCTCGGTCGGGCCGGTCATCAGCACGTGGTCGTCCGTCTCGCGCCAGTGGATCAGCAGGTCGCCGCCCGGCAGCGTCACGCGGACGCGCCGGCCCGTGAGCCCCTTGCGGGAGGCCGCCACGGCCGCCGCGCAGGCAGCCGACCCGCAGGCGCGCGTCAGGCCGACGCCGCGTTCCCACACCTTCAGCGTGAGCGCGTCCGGCGCGGTCACGTGCGCGAGCGAGATGTTGGCGCGCTCGGGGAAAATCGGGTGGTGCTCGAGCAGCGAGCCGACGCGCTCCAGATTGTGCGCCTCGACGTCGTCGACCCAGAAGATCGCGTGCGGGTTGCCCATGTTGACCACGGAGGGCGTGTGCAGCACCGGCGCGTCGATGGGGCCGATCTGCAGCTCGATGCCGGTGGTGTCGCGGAACTCCTCGGCCAGCGGGATCTCGTCCCAGCGCAGCCGGGGCGCGCCCATGTCGACCGTGAAGGTGATTTCGTCCTCGCGCCGGCACTGGAGGAGGCCGGCCGAGGTCTCGAGCAGCAGGTCGCGCCGGTCCGTGCCGCGGCTCATCGCCCAGGCGACGCAGCGCGTGCCGTTGCCGCAGGCGCCGGATTCCGAGCCGTCCGTGTTGAGGATGCGCATGAACGCGTCCGTGCCGGGCGTGCGCGGATCGTGCAACACCATCAGCTGGTCGAAATGCGAGCCGGGCGCCTGCGCGATGGCGCGGGCTTCCTCGGGCTGCACCCGGATGCGCGAGCCGCGCAGGTCCAGCACCACGATCTCGTTGCCGAGGCCGTTCATCTTCAGGAAAGGGCGGCCGACTAGGGCGCTCATGGCGGTTTCCGGGCAGGAGGCGCGCCGCCGAGCCTGCGCTCGCCGACAAGGGTGTTGCGCGACATATAGCCATCGCGGGCTCAAACGCGAGTCCGGCTCCGCCCCGAGCGCGCCGAAACCTCGACCGCGCCGGGCGGCCCGGCCTATTCTGGGTTCCGGGATCTGGGGCGTGATTCGCGCCTCGCGCAAGCGCTTGGATGGTTCGCGATGGCGGCGAAGATGTTGATCGGTTCAAAGAGCGCACAGCTGCGCTTCGGCGCCTCGCTCCTGGGCGCGCTCGGCGGCGTCGCGATCGCGACCTCCACGCTGGCGCAGACGGCTCCGGCGCCCGCGCCGGTCCAGAGCCAGCCGCTTGCGCCTCCGGCCGGAACGCCCGCGACCCCGGCCGCGCCCGCAGCCCCAACGCCCGCCGCTCCGGCTACCCCGGTGGCCCCCGCCGCGCCAGCCCCCGCAGCCACAGGCGCCGCCGCCACGCTTGCGCCCGCGCCGGCCGATCCCTCCACGCCCGACGAAGTCACGATCGCGAGCAAGCCGGCCGCGACGCTGCGCGGCGCAGCCAACTGGGACGAAGGCTACGACAAGCTCACGGAAGCCTTCGGGCGGCTGCAGTCCGAGCTCGGCAAGGCCGGCCTGAAGCCCGCCGGCAAGCCGCTCGCGACCTTCCTGAAAACCGACGACAACGGCTTTGAATACGAGGCGCAGCTGCCCGTGGACGCGGCCCCGATCGGCCGGCCCGCCGGGCTGTCGAGCGACATACAGTTCGGCCAGACCCCGGCCGGGCGCGCCATCCGGTTCGTCCACAAGGCGCCCTACGACGACATCGACAGCACTTACGAGGCGATCTCGGCCTATCTGGACGCCAAGGGCATCGAGGCGAAGGACAACTTCACCGAGGAATACGTCAACCAGGGCCAGAACGCCGGCGACGCCGAGATCGAGATCTTCATCTACGTGCTGCCGAAGTAACGGACTGGCCCGACGTGTCGCGCGGGCGCCGTCCGCTATAAGCGCCTTTCCCGTTCACACCCGGGCCGGTTTTGCTCTATGACTGCGCCGGCGCGGCGAAAACCCGCCGCTTGCTGGACCGCACGCCATGGCCGACGCTCCTTCCCCCGGCTCCCTGCCGACGCTGGACGATCTCCGGCGCGAGATCGACCGCATCGATGCGGGCATGCACGAGTTCCTGATGGAGCGCGGGCGCATCATCGACACGCTGATCCAGGTGAAGAAGACGCAGGCATCCGGCTCGGCTTTCCGGCCCGGCCGCGAGGCGTCGCAGATGCGGGTGCTGGCCGGCCGCCACAAGGGCACGCTGCCGTTCGACACGGTGGAGAGCATCTGGCGCATCATCGTGTCGACCTTCACGTATGTGCAGGCGCCCTATGCGGTGCACGCCGACATCTCGGGCGGCGACGCGCCGATGCGCGACACCTGCCGGTTCCATTTCGGCTTCACGGTTCCGTACATGCCGCATGACAGCGCCAAGGCGGTGATCGACGCGGTGGCGCATTCGGCCGGCGACCTTGGCGTGTTCCGGGCCGAGCCCGGCCGCGCCGCCGGCGCGTGGTGGACCGCGCTGGCCGGGCCCGACCGGCCCAAGATCATCGCGCGCCTGCCCTTCGTGGAGCGGCCGCAGCACCCGGCCGGCATGCCGGTCTACTGCATCTCCAAGCCGATCGAGGACGCGGCCGTGCGCGACATCGTGCTCTACGCGCTCGGGGTCGAGCGCTGGCGCGAGGGGCTGCAGCCGGCGCTGGCCCGCATGGGCGCCAGTGTCGAGAGCAGCGCCGGCGACGATTCCGGCCTTAACCTGCTGGTGGCCGCGCCCGGAAGCGTGACGCTGGACGCCCTGATGGCCGCCATGGCGGGCCTCGGCGTCGGCGTGTTCGACATCTGCGAGATCGGCTCCCACGCCGCCCGGTTCCGCCTACCCGCCTGATTAGCGCAATTTCCGCACTGGACCCGCCCGATGAGCACAGCCCTTTCGACCCGCCCCGTTCCGCGCCCCGGCGTCCTGGACATCGAGGCCTATGTTCCCGGCAAGAGCGGCGCGCCGGCCGGCGTGAAGGTGCACAAGCTCTCGTCCAACGAGACGCCGCTCGGGGCCTCGCCGCGCGCCGCCGAGGCCTACCGCAAGGCGGCCGACAAGCTGGAATTCTACCCGGACGGCTCGGCTACGGGCCTGCGCGAGGCCATCGCGGCCAAATACGGCCTCGACCCGGCCCGCATCGTCTGCGGCGCAGGTTCGGACGAGCTCCTGAACCTGCTGACCCATGCCTATGTGGGCCCGGGCGACGAGGGCATCTACTCGCAATACGGATTCCTGGTCTACAAGATCGCCCTGCTGGCGGCCGGCGGCACGCCCGTCGTGGTTCCCGAAAAGGACTTCCACGCCGACGTGGACGGCATCCTGGCGGCCGTGACGCCGCGCACCAAGATCGTGTTCCTGGCGAACCCCAACAACCCGACCGGCACCTACCTGCCCTTCGAGGAGGTGAAGCGCCTCCATGCCGGCCTGCCGCCGCATGTGCTTTTGGTGCTGGATGCCGCCTATGCGGAATATGTCCGCCGCAACGACTACGCGTCCGGGATCGAGCTCGTGTCGACCAGCGACAATGTCGTGATGTGCCGCACTTTCTCGAAGATCTACGGGCTCGCGCTGCTGCGGCTCGGCTGGTGCTATGCGCCCGCCCATGTGGCGGACGCGCTGAACCGCATTCGCGGGCCGTTCAATGTCGGCGGGCCGGCGCTGGAGGCCGGCGTCGCCGCGGTGGCGGACGACGCCCACGTGGCGGCCGCGATCGCCCATAACGAGCAGTGGCTGCCCTGGCTCACCGCCGAGATCGAGGCGCTCGGCCTCAAGGTCACGCCCAGCGTCGGCAACTTCCTGCTGATCCATTTCCCCGAGACCGGCAAGACCGCCAAGGCGGCCGACGCTTTCCTGACCCAGCGCGGGCTCGTGCTGCGCGCCGTTGGCGCCTACGGGCTGCCCAACGCGCTGCGGCTCACGATCGGGGGCGAGGAGGCGAACCGCCTCGTCGTGCAGGCGCTCGGCGATTTCATGAAAGGCGGGGCCGGTGCCTGAACGTCTGGGACCGCCGCTCGAACAACCGCTGTTCGACCGGCTCGTGATTGTCGGCCTGGGGCTGATCGGCTCCTCGCTGGCGCGGGCCGCGCGGCATCTCCATCTGGCTCGCACCGTCGTGGCGGCGGACGCCTCGCCGGCCGTGCGCGCCCGGGTAGCCGAGCTCGGCATCGTGGACGAAGTCTGCGACAGCGTGGCGCAGGCCGTGCGCGGCGCCGACTACGTGATCCTGTGCGTGCCGGTGGGCGCGTGCGGGGCCGTGGCGGCCGAGATGAGCGGCGCGCTGGTTCCCGGCGCGATCGTGTCGGACGTGGGCTCCGTGAAGGGCTCGGTGGTCGCGCAGGTGCAGCCGCATCTGACGTCCGGCGTGCATTTCGTGCCCGCCCACCCGGTGGCCGGGACGGAGCATTCGGGCCCAGACGCGGGCTTCGCGACACTGTTCCACGGTCGCTGGTGCATCCTGACGCCGCCCGAGGGCACGGATCCCGATCCGGTCGCGCAGGTGCGGGCGTTCTGGGAGGCGCTCGGCTCCAACGTCGAGATCATGACCCCTCAGCATCACGACCTGGTCCTGGCCATCACCAGCCATGTGCCGCACCTCATCGCTTACAACATCGTCGGCACGGCGGCGGACCTCGAGGAGGTCACGCAGAGCGAGGTGATCAAGTTCTCGGCCGGCGGTTTCCGCGACTTCACCCGCATCGCGGCGTCGGATCCCACCATGTGGCGCGACGTGTTCCTGAACAACAAGGACGCCGTGCTGGAGATGCTGGGGCGCTTCAACGAGGACCTCTCGGCCCTGCAGCGCGCCATCCGGTGGAACGACGGCGAGGCGCTGTTCAACCTGTTCTCGCGCACCCGCACGATCCGCCGCGGCATCATCGACGTCGGCCAGGAAACGCCCGAGCCGGACTTCGGCCGCCGCAAGGCGGATTGATCCCAACCCTCCCCGTCATCCCCGGCCGGAGCGGCGTAGCCGCGGAGGGGAAGGGGATCCAGAGCCGCCGCGCTCACCCCTGGATCCCCTTCCCGCCCCGCTTCGCGGGTCGCCGGGGATGACGGCTGAGAGCGTGCGGCTTCAAAGAAATTAGTCCTGCGGCGTTTCCCGATCACTCGAGATGTCCCCTGCCGAAGCAGGCTCCACGCCGTCCCACCCACACGCCAGCAGCCTTTCGCGCATGTGCCCGGGGACGGGCGCGGTCGCCACCACGGGCTCCTTGTTCTTGGAGATCGGCACCACGATCTCGCGCGAATGCAGGTGCAGCGGCGGGCCGCCGTCGCGCGGACCGGTTCCGTAGATGGGATCGCCCAGGATGGGCCAGCCCATGGCCTGGCAGTGGACGCGCAACTGATGGGTGCGGCCGGTGATCGGCTCCAGCGCCAGCCAGGCGATCGGCAGCCTCGTGGCGGGGTCCTCGCCCCGGCCCACCACGCGCCAGAGGGTGCGGGAGGGCTGGCCGGCGGGATCGACCTTCATCCACCAGCCGCGGTTCTCGTCGAGACGGCCGAGCGGCAGGTCGATCTCGCCGGCGTCCTCGGCGGGAGAACCCTCCACCACGGCCCAGTAGGTCTTGCCAACCTTGCCCTGCTTGAACAGCAGCCCCAGCTTTTCCAGCGCCTTGCGGTGCCGGCCCAGCACGAGGCAGCCGGAGGTGTCCTTGTCGAGCCGGTGCGCCAGCGCGGGAACGCGCGGCAGGCCATACATCAGCTGGTCGAAGAACTGCTCGAGGTTGATCTCGCCCGGGCGCGAGCCTTTGGGACCGCGATGCACCGGGACGCCGGCCGGCTTGTCGAGGATCAGCATCAGCCCGTCGCGATGGAGCAGCCGCGCTTCGAGGTCGAGCGCGGGCGCGTTCGCGGCCTTGGTCGGGGGGGCGGCGGAGCCCCACAGGGATGCGGATGCGGTCATCAGGCGGGCTTATCCCTTTCCGGCTTCCGCCGAAACCGCTATCGAGGCCCCATGAGCGACGAGACCGAGAAGAAGCCCGGATTTTTCTCCCGCCTGTTCGGGCGCGAGCAGCCCGCGCCTGCGCCGACCCCCGCGCCCGAGCCTGCGACGCCGGACGACCCCGTGGCCGAAGATCCGGAGGGCGAAGCGCTTCAGGAGGCCTCGGTCGCCGAGGAGCTCATGGCGGCCTTCCCGGGCGTCGTCGTGCCACCGCCGGAGCTCGCCGACGCGCCCGCGCTCGCCGACGCGCCTACGCTCGCCGAGGAGTCCGCGCCGGAGCCTCCCGCCGCGAAACGCTCCTGGTGGACGCGCCTCAAGGAGGGGCTGACGCGCTCGTCGTCCGCCATCGGCGGCGGCATCACGGACATTTTCACCAAGCGCAAGCTCGACGCCGACACGCTGGAGGATCTCGAGGACGTGCTCGTGCAGGCCGACCTCGGCGTCACGGTGGCGTCCCGCATCGTCGAGGCGGTCGGCAAGGGCCGATACGGCAAAGACATCGCGCCCGAGGAGGTGAAGCAGATCCTCGCCGCCGAGGTCGAGCGCGTGCTCGCGCCCGTCGCGCGGCCGCTGGTGATCGATGCGACGAAGAAGCCCTTCGTGATCCTGATGGTGGGCGTGAACGGCTCGGGCAAGACCACCACGATTGGCAAGCTCTCGGCCAAGCTGAAGGCCGATGGCAAGACCCTGATGCTGGCCGCCGGCGACACGTTCCGGGCCGCCGCGATCGAGCAGCTGAAGGTCTGGGGCGAGCGCGTCGGCGCCCCCGTGGTGGCGCGCCAGCAGGGCGCGGACGCGGCCGGGCTCGCGTTCGACGCGCTCACGCAAGCGCGCGAGGCCGGGACGGACGTGCTCCTGATCGACACCGCCGGGCGGCTGCAGAACCGCACCGAGCTGATGGCCGAGTTGGAGAAGGTCGTGCGCGTTCTGCGCAAGCTCGACGCCGAGGCGCCGCACGCCGTGCTGCTGGTGCTGGACGCCACCGTGGGCCAGAACGCCCTGTCGCAGGCCGAGATCTTCGGCAGAATAGCGGGCGTCACCGGGCTGGTGATGACCAAGCTCGACGGCACCGCGCGCGGCGGCATCCTGGTGGCGCTGGCGGCGAAGTTCGGCCTGCCGGTGCATTTCATCGGCGTCGGCGAGGGGATCGAGGATCTCGAACCGTTCGAGGCGCGCGATTTCGCCCGCGCGATCGCCGGGCTGGAGTAGCGCTCCCGGCCGCGCTTGCGCTAGATCACGTCCACGCCCTCATCGGAACGCCCTACCATGGCCCACTGGCTCTTCAAGTCCGAACCCGACGTGTTCTCGTGGGACGCCCTGGTGGCGGAGGGCGACAAGGGCACGCACTGGAACGGCGTGCGCAACCATTCGGCCAAGCTCAACCTCATGGCGATGCGGCTCGGCGATCGCGGGTTCTTCTACCATTCCAACGTTGGCAAGGAGATCGTCGGCATCGTGGAGGTGATCCGCGAGGCCTATCCGGACCACACGGCCCCGGAGGGCTCGCCCTGGGTGATGGTGGACATCAAGGCCGTCGAGATGCTGCCCCGCCCCGTGTCGCTCGGCGCCGTCAAGCTCGAGCCGCGCCTCGCCAAGATGGCGCTGGTCACCTCCATGCGGCTCTCCGTGCAGCCGGTGACGGACGCCGAATGGAACGTGGTGCGCGAAATGAGCGGGCTCTGAGGCCTCCTTCCAAAGTCGCCCCGACCAAAGCACGAGCGCGGCATGCCTTGCGCGGGCGCCGACGCTTCGCATAATTGCGCCCAACAGAGGTCGACCCCGCGACCCGACTGAGTTGCATCGGCCGCCGCAGGGCGGTCGCGCGTTTTGGGAGAAAGCGCCATGTCCGAGAAGGTCTATCCCGTCAGCGCCGACTGGGCGAAGCGCGCCTGGGTCGACGGCGCGAAATACCAGTCCATGTACGCCGAGTCCGTGCGGGACCCCTCCGCCTTCTGGGGCGAGCAGGGCAAGCGGATCGAGTGGATCAAGCCCTACACCAAGGTCAAGGACGTCAGCTACGCGCCCGGCGCGGTCTCGATCAAGTGGTTCGAGGACGGCCAGACCAACGTGGCGCTGAACTGCGTCGACAGGCACCTGGCGACGCGCGGCGACCAGACGGCGATCATCTGGGAAGGCGACGACCCGAACGAGTCGAAGCTGATCACCTATCGCCAGCTGCATGAGGAAGTCTGCCGCTTCGCCAACGTGCTGAAGGCGCATGGCGTCCGCAAGGGCGACCGCGTCACCATCTACCTGCCGATGATCCCGGAAGCCGCCTACGCGATGCTGGCCTGCGCCCGCGTCGGCGCCATCCACTCCATCGTGTTCGGCGGCTTCTCGCCGGATTCGCTGGCGAGCCGCATCGAGGACGCGGCTTCGGCCGTAGTGATCACCGCCGACGAGGGCCTGCGCGGCGGCCGCAAGGTGCCGCTGAAGGCCAATGTGGACGCCGCCGCCGACAAGGTGGACTGCCTCAAGACCGTGCTGGTGGTGCGCCGCACCGGCGGCTCGATCGCGATGAAGGAGGGCCGCGACGTCTGGTACGACGAGGCCGCCGCCAAGGCGTCGACCGACTGCCCGGTCGAGCCGATGAACGCCGAGGACCCGCTCTTCCTGCTCTACACGTCCGGCTCCACCGGCAAGCCCAAGGGCGTGGTGCACACCACGGGCGGATATCTCGTCTACGCGTCGATGACGCACCAGTACGTGTTCGATTACCACGACGGCGACGTCTACTGGTGCACGGCCGATGTGGGCTGGGTCACGGGCCACAGCTACATCGTGTACGGCCCGCTCGCCAACGGCGCGACCACGCTGATGTTCGAGGGCATCCCGACCTATCCGTCGATCTCGCGCTTCTGGGACGTGGTCGACAAGCACAAGGTCAACATCTTCTACACGGCCCCGACCGCGATCCGCTCGCTGATGGGCGCCGGCGAGGAGCCGGTGAAGCGCACGTCGCGCTCGTCGCTGCGCCTGCTCGGCTCGGTGGGCGAGCCGATCAACCCGGAAGCTTGGGAATGGTACTACCGGGTGGTGGGCGACAACCGCTGCCCCATCGTCGACACCTGGTGGCAGACCGAGACCGGCGGCATCCTGATCTCGCCGCTGCCGGGCGCCACCGCGCAGAAGCCGGGCTCGGCGACGCTGCCGTTCTTTGGCGTGCAGCCGCAGGTGGTGGACGCCGAAGGCAAGGTGCTGGAAGGCCCCTGCGAGGGCAACCTCGTGATCGCGGACTCCTGGCCGGGCCAGATGCGCACCGTCTATGGCGATCACCAGCGCTTCATGGAAACCTACTTCGCCACCTACCCGAATAAGTACTTCACGGGCGACGGCTGCCGCCGCGACGCCGACGGGTACTACTGGATCACCGGGCGCGTCGACGACGTGATCAACGTGTCCGGCCACCGCATGGGCACGGCCGAGGTCGAGAGCGCGCTGGTGGCGCACCCGAAGGTCTCGGAGGCGGCCGTGGTCGGCTATCCGCACGACATCAAGGGCCAGGGCATCTACGCCTACGTGACCCTGATGACCGGCGAGGAGCCCACCGAGGCGCTGCGCAAGGAGCTCGTGACCTGGGTCCGCAAGGAGATCGGCCCGATCGCGTCGCCGGACCTGATCCAGTTCGCGCCCGGCCTGCCCAAGACCCGCTCGGGCAAGATCATGCGCCGCATCCTGCGCAAGATCGCCGAGGACGAGTTCGGCTCGCTGGGCGACACCTCGACGCTGGCGGATCCCGGCGTGGTCAACGACCTCATCGACAACCGCCAGAACAAGCGCGCCTGATCGGGCATAGAGCCCTTCTCCCCGGCACGGGGAGAAGGTGGCCCGAAGGGCCGGATGAGGGGAGCGGCGAGGGCGTTGATCGCGTTGCCGACGCAAGCCTCGCCGTCATTGCGAGCGAAGCGAAGCAATCCAGCTGACGCTGGGCCTTCGCCCGGCACCTGGATTGCTTCGCTTCGCTCGCAATGACGGGAGTGTGGTCCTGCGGCCGTGAGGAACGCCCAGACTCCCGCCTCGTGCCCTGGATCCCCTTCCCGGCGCTACGCGCCGCCGGGGATGACGGCGAGAGTTGAGCCTCTGGAGAAATATCAGGCTGAAGCCTTCACCAGCCGTGCGGCGTAGAACCCGTCAAGCCCGCTCAGGCGCGGCTCCTCGTTGGGCAGCATGAACGGCAGGGTGCGCAGGTCGCCGTCGGTCGACACCGCTTCGGGAATGCCGGCCTCGTCGGCCGTGATCGGGGCGCGCTTGAAGTCGAGGTGGCGGGCCAGGAACATCTGGACCTGCCGCTCGCCTTCCTCGAATTCCAGCGAACACACGCAATAAACCAGCCGCCCGCCGGGCCGCAGCAGCTTGGCGGCCTTGTCGAGCAGGCGCGTCTGCAGGCTGGCGAGCTTCACGAGGTCCGGGTCGTCCTTGGTCCAGGCGACGTCCGGATGGCGGCGCAGCGTGCCGGTGGCCGTGCAGGGCGCGTCGAGCAGGATGGCGTCGAAGCCGTCTGCATCGTCCAGCAACAGCGCGTCGAGGGCGCGGGTTTCCACCTTGAGGCCGAGACGCTCCATGTTGGCCGAAAGCCGGCCGAGCCGCGCCTCGGAGCGGTCCACCGCCAGCACGGTCGCGCCGGCAGCCGCCAGCTGGGCGGTCTTGCCGCCCGGGGCCGCGCAGAGGTCGGCGACGCGCTCGCCGGGCTTCACGTCCAGCAGGCGCGCCGGGATGGCGGCGGCGGCGTCCTGCACCCACCAGTCGCCCTCGGCGTAACCCGGCAGGGAGGGGAGAGCCGCGCGGCTGCGCAGGCGCAGCGAGCCGGTCGGCAGCACGAGCGCATCCAGGGTCTCGGCCAGCGCGGCGGGATCGCGCTTGGGGGTGAGGTCCACCGAGGCTTCGTTGAGCTGCGCGGCCGCGATCCGGGCCGCGGTTTCGGCGCCGTAGTGGGCCGTCCAGCGCTTGGCCAGCCATTCGGGCGCTTCGTCGGCCAGCGGATCGAGGGCGGCCAGGATCTCGGCCTTCTCGCGGCCGATGCGGCGCAGCACCGCGTTGGCGAGGCCGGAATAGCGCTCGGCCTTGCGGTCGGACTGGATCAGCCGGATCGTCAGGTCCACGGCCGCGTGGTCGGGCACGTCGAGCCAGAGGAGCTGCGCCGCGCCGGTCGCGAGCGCGGCCGCCAGCACGCCGGAGGAGGCCGGCATGCCGCTCTTGAGCCGAGCCAGCAGCGTCTCGCGGATGCTGCCGAAATGGCGGATCGCCACCATCGCGATGGCTCGGGCGAGAGCCCGGTCGCGGTCTTCCAGGGCGGCGGCTTCGGGGCCGTCCAGCAGGCGATCCAGCGTTTCGTCGAGCGCGCGGCGTTCGTCGAGAACCGCCATCACGGCCGCGGCCGCAAGCCGTCGGGCGGGCAGGCCCGGGACATCGGCGGGCGGCGCCTTCTGGGCCTGCGGCGCCCTGTCGGCCTGCGCGGGGCGGCCGGGCCGCTTGCTGTCTCGTTGCATAGGATCTCACCTTATCGCACGCGCGACGGCGTGCGGCATTGCGTTTCGCCCTTCGGCACACTTTATGGGCTGGAACAGCCACTTTTGCCATGGCAGCCGGACCAGCACCCATGACCGATCGCCAGCCCGACAACGACAACGACAATGGCGCCCAGCCCCCGGCGCCGAAGCGCCTTTCGCCCGCGGCAGAGCGCGCGCTTGCCGAAGCGCAGGCGCGCCGCGCCGCCATCGACGCCGAGGCTGCCGCGCGGCCGCCCGAGCGGGACGGCCGCGGCGGGCTCGAACCCGTGCGCTATGGCGACTGGGAGATCAAGGGCCTGACGGCGGATTTCTGAGCGGCTCTCCAGAACTAGGCCGCCGCCGGGCCTGTGCGCCCGCTCGTGATACCGCCTCGCCGTCATTGCGAGCCGGAGGCGAAGCAATCCAGCCTAAGGGCCCCCGCGTTAGGCTGGATTGCTTCGCTGTCGCTCGCAATGACGGGAGGGTGGCGCGGCCGTTCCAGCGCCTGTCAGGCGTTGTGTTACCTGACCGCCGTCATCCCCGGCGACCTGCGAAGCAGGTCGGGAAGGGGATCCAGAGCAAAGGCGCCCACTCCTGATCCCCTTCCCGGCGCTGCGCGCCGCCGGGGATGACGGAGAGAGTAAGCCAATAGCCGGGGCGTCAGGCTGGATTGCTTCGCTGTCGCCGCAATGACGGGAGGGTGGCCAGGGCATTCCGGCCCCTTGCCATTCATAACCCTCGACCAGTGTGTTGCAGCTTTGCCACTGACTGGCTGAAGCTGTGCGGTTTTGATCCAGATCAACTCCCGCGTGTGGGCACGGGATCATCAAGGCCCCATAGATCCCGCGGCCGCTTCTCCCCCGAAGGCGCACCGGGTTCGCTTCCGGGGTACCATCATGAAAACCGTCTCCACCGTCGCGCTTGCGGCCGCCCTTCTGGCCGGCACCATCCTCTCCGCCAACGCGGCGGACCTCCCCTCCGCTAAGCAGCCGCCCGTGTTCGTCGAAATGGCGCAGAGCCCCTGGATGGTGCGCGTGCGCGCCGTCGGGGTGATCCCGCAGGAGTCCACAAACAACTTCCGCGTGTTCGGCGTGCCCGTGGCGGGCGAGAAGGTCGAAGTATCCGACTCGATCATCCCCGAGCTCGACATCACCTACTTCTTCACGCCGAACTTCGCGGCGGAGCTGGTTCTGGGCACGACGCCCCATAATCTGAGCCTGAAGGACAATGCCGGCCTGCTGGGCCCGACGGGCGCGAAATACGCCGTCGGCCGCACCTGGCTGCTGCCCCCGACGCTTACCGCGCAGTACCACTTCACGAATTTCGGCGCGTTCAAGCCCTATGTGGGCGCGGGCCTGAACTACACGATCTTCTACGGCGAGGACGCGAAGGGCCTGATCACCAGGCTCAGCGTCAAGGACAGCGTCGGCTTCGCGCTGCAGGCCGGCTTCGACTACATGCTCGACAAGCACTGGGGCATCAATTTCGACGTCAAGAAGCTCTGGCTGCAGACCGAGGCGAAGGCTTCCGTGGTGGGCGTGGTGCCGGTCAAGACCAAGGTCAATCTCGATCCCTGGCTGGTCGGCGTCGGCGTCACCTACCGGTTCTGATTCTCGGCCGCATTCGACCTCCGACGGCCCGCCTCGCGCGGGCCGTTTGTTTTTCGCGCGGCCGAATTGATCCGGCGGCTCTTCTCGCTAGAGTGGCGGCCCCTTTCGATGTTGGGCTGCTTTCATGGACGACAAGGCGCGCAAGAGGCTCGCGGCGTTGCGGGCCGCGCTCGCGGACGCGCACGACACGCTTAAGCTCGGCTTCGCGTTTCGGCTCTGGGACGGGACCACCGTTCCGGCCAACTGGCCAGCGGATGGGCTGCGCATCGCGGTCGCGGACGAGGGCGTGTTCGCGTCGCTCCTGCGCCGGCCCAAGCTCGACACCCTGATCGAGGCGCATGTGGCGGGCCGGATCGAGCTCGAGAACGGCACGATCTTCGATCTCGCAAAGGCGCGCCCGGAGGGCAAGACCGGCCGGCTGGCGCGCAAGCTCTCGAAGCTGAAGCTGCTGAAGGCCGCAGGCCTGTTCCTGCTGGCGCCGCGCGAGGCGCGCAAAGGCCTCGGCGGCATCGAGGACGACGCGTCGCGGCGTTCCGGGAAGGCGCAGACCAACCAGGAGAACATTTCCTACCACTACGACGTCTCGAACGCCTTCTACCGGCTCTTTCTCGACGACGAGATGGTCTACACCTGCGCTTATTACCAGCCGGACTGGCACGACGACCTCGACCGCGCCCAGCGCGACAAGCTCGACATGATCTGCCGCAAGCTGCGGCTGAAACCTGGCGACCGCTTCCTCGACATCGGCTCGGGCTGGGGGGCGCTGATCTGCCATGCGGCGCAACACTATGGCGTCCAGGCGACCGGGGTTACGCTCTCCAGGGAGCAGCTCGCGCACGCGACCGAGAAGGCGGCCCGGCTTGGCCTGTCGGACCGCGTCACCGTGGAATTGAAGGACTACCGGGCGCTGGACCGGGAGTTCGACAAGATCGCGTCCATCGGCATGTTCGAGCATGTCGGCATCGACAACCACGCGGCCTATTTCGCGACCATCAACAAGCTGCTGCGCCCGCGCGGGCTCTACCTGCACCACGCGATCTCACGCCCGGCCAAGGGCGACGACAAGGCCTTTCGCCGGATGCGGCCCGAATACAAGGCGCTGGTGCGCTACATCTTCCCGGGCGGCGAGCTCGACCATCTCGGCATGTCGATCGCCAACATGGAGCGCGCCAAGCTGGAGGTGCACGACGTCGAGGGCTGGCGCGAGCACTACGCCCGCACGACGCGGATCTGGTTCGAGCGGCTCAACGCCAACCGGGCCGCCGCAGAGGCCGAGGTCGGGCCGGAAAAGACCCGGATGTGGCTGTTGTACCTGGCCGGCTGTTCGCTCGCGTTCGAGCGCTCGGCGGTTGGCATCTTCCAGACGCTGGTGTCGAAGCGCAACAAGGGACCGGCCGGCCTGCCGCCGAGCCGGGCCGACCTCTACGCGACGCGGGACGCGCCCACGCCCGTCGTTACGGCGTGACGTAGACGGTGGCGCCGACCGAGACCCGGTCGAAGAGGTCGATCACGTCCTCGTTGAACATGCGGATGCAGCCATAGGAGGCCGCCGTCCCGATGGAGGCGCGCATCTTGCGGGTGGTGCCGTGGATGGCGTACTCGCCGCCCGCCAGCGTCAAGGCGCGTGCGCCCATGGGGTTGTTCGGGCCGGGCGGGATGAGGTCCGGCATGCGCGGGTTGTCGCGCTTCACCTCGGCCGGCGGCGACCAGGCCGGCTCCACGTATTTGCCGTCGATCTTCGCCGCGCCCTGCCAGGACTTGCCGAGCTTGCCAACCGCCACCGGGTAGCGCAGGGCCGTTCCGTCGCCGAGCGAGAGGTAGAGCTTGCGCTCGGAGGTGCGGACCATGATGGCGCCGCGCTCCACGCCGCCCGAAAAGGGCACGCGCTCCACGGCGGCCTGCGCGGCCGCGGCTCCGGCGATCGTCAGGCTGGCTGCGAGAAACAGGGTCTTGCACGTCATGCGGGGATCCCGTCCGACAGGAGAAAGACCGATAACGCGGGCCGGCGAGGCAGCGCGAGTCATTCCGGTCGGAGCGGTAAACGCCGGTCCCGGCGTGGGCGTTGCATTCGAGCCATGCGGGTCGGAAAGGCGAAAGCCCTAGGGGCGGGCCTGCTGCATTGCTAAGACCTCGTTAACCATGGCCGCTTCAAGGTGGCCCGATCACGCGCTTATGGTTAGCGGTTGGTAAACGGACGGGCGTTGGCCCGTCGGGGGAGTGGGCCTGCTTGACGACACGCGTTGTCGCGGATCGCTGGCGACTGGCATGGCTCGCGACGCGTCTCGGGCTGCGGCGGAGCATGCGCGTCATCACGGCGCCGCTGCGGGCGCTGAAGCCGTCCGGCGCGCCCGCGGCCGAGCGGCTGGTGGTGGCCCCGCAGGACCTGCGCACCACCGATCCCACGGTGGCGAGCGACATCTATGCCGGCTATTTCGCGTTTTCGGGCAAGGTCGTGGCGGCGGGCGGCAAATCGCCCTTCCTGATCGACCCGCCCTCCGCCGCCTGGGCCGAGGGGCTGATGGGGTTCGGCTGGCTGCGGCATCTCAGGGCGGCCGAGTCGGCGCTCGCCCGCGCCAACGCCCGCGCGCTGGTGGACGACTGGATCGGCGCCTGGGGCCGGCCGCGCGGGGTCGCGTGGGAAACCGGCGTGATGGCGCGCCGGCTCATCTCGTGGCTCAGCCAGTCCCCGGTGATCCTCGACGGGGCGGACCGGGATTTCTATCGCAGGTTCCTGCGCTCCATCGTGCGCCAGAGCGTGCGGCTGCAGCGCCAGCTCGGGCGCACGGAGGATGGCGAGCGCCGGCTCCTGGGCGCGATCGCGCTCGCCTATGTGGCCTTGTGCACGGGCGCGAGCGCGGGCGCGCAACGCCGCGCCTCGCGCCAGCTCGCGGACGCGCTGGAGCGCCAGATCCTGCCCGATGGCGGGCATGTGGGGCGCAACCCGCGCACGCTCGTGGACCTGCTCACGGACCTGCTGCCGCTCAGGCAGGTCTACGCCAACCAGGGCGTGGAGCCGCCGCGCGCGCTGCTGAACGGCATCGACCGCATGATGCCGATGCTGCGGCTGTTCCGGCATGCGGATGGGTCGCTGGCCCTCTTCAACGGCATGAGCGTGACGCCGGCCGATACGCTGGCGACACTGCTCGCCTATACGGACGCCCGCTCGCAGGCCATGGAGAACGCGCCGCATAGCGGGTTCCAGCGCATCCAGGCGCGGGGCGCGCTGGTGATCATGGACGCCGGCAAGCCGCCGCCGGAGGATTTCTCCGGCCGCGCGCATGCGGGCTGCCTCTCGTTCGAGTTCTCGGATGGTCCGGCCCGCATCGTGGTGAATTGCGGTTCGCCGCCGCCGGGCGGCGACCACTGGCGCCAGCTGGCGCGCTCCACGGCGGCGCATTCCACCGTGACGGTGAACGACACCTCGTCCTGCCGCTTCGTGCAGGAAGGCTCGCCCTTTCTGGGATCGCCGATCCTGGCCGGCCCGCGCGACGTCCCGATGGAGCGGATCGCCCGGCGCGAGCCCGATCCGCCCGCCATCGGCATCGAGGCGAGCCATGACGGCTACCGGGCCGCGTTCGGCGTCATCCACCATCGCCGCGTGCTGGCCGAGCTCACGGGCGAGCGGCTGACCGGAGAGGACAGGATCCAGGTCCTCAACGCCCGGGGATCGCAGAACGGGCCCGACGCCTTCGCGGTGCGCTTCCATCTCCATCCAACGGTCACGGCCGAGCGCAGCGAGGATGGCCGCTCGGTGCGGCTGGCCTCCACCAACGGCCCGGCCTGGGTGTTCGACGCCGGCGGCATGATGGTGGGCATCGAGGAGAGCATCTTCTTCGCCGCCCCGGACGGCGCCCGCCGCAGCGAGCAGCTCGTGGTGCATGGCGCCTACCGGACGACGCCCGTGGTGGAATGGCGCTTCACGCGCGAGACCGCCGCCGGCCGCCGCGGCGCGGCGCAGGCCGAAAGCGCCCCCGCCGACCCGGCCTGACCTACGTCCCAAGCCCGTTTGACGGGCAGCCTTGCCGATAGGCGCATTCCCCGCCGGAACCGATCGTGCTATCGCGCCCGCCAACGTCGTCCGCCCGAGCCGTGGACGGCGGCCCTCTGCGACAAGGTGCATCATGGCGAGCGATCTCAGGCGCGTGACCCGCGCGCTTCTTTCGGTGTCGGACAAGACCGGCCTCGTCGACCTGGCGCGGGCGCTGCACGACGCCGGAGTCGAGCTGGTGTCCACCGGCGGCACCAGCAAGGCTATCGCGGATGCGGGGCTGCCCGTTCTGGACGTGTCGGACCTCACCGGCTTCCCGGAGATGATGGACGGCCGGGTGAAGACGCTGCACCCCAAGGTGCATGGCGGGCTGCTGGCCATCCGCGAGAACCCCGAGCATGAGGCCGCGATGCTGGCCCACGCAATCGCGCCGATCGACCTGCTCGTGGTGAACCTCTACCCGTTCGAGGCCACGGTCGCGGCCGGCAAGGGCTATGAGGACTGCGTCGAGAACATCGATATCGGCGGCCCGGCGATGATCCGCGCGGCGGCCAAGAACCATGGCGACGTCGCCGTGGTGGTGGACGCGGAGGATTACGCGCTGGTGCTGGGCGAGATGGGGGCCAATGGCGGCGCGACCACGCTCGCGACCCGCAAGCGCCTCGCCGCCAAGGCCTACGCGCGCACGGCGGCGTATGACGCCGCGATCTCGAACTGGTTCACGCGCGAGCTCGGCGAAACCTCGCCGACCTACCGGGCCGTGGGCGGGCGCCTCGCCGAGACCATGCGGTATGGCGAGAACCCGCACCAGTGGGCGGCCTTCTACCGGACGCCCGAGAACCGGCCAGGCGTCGCCACGGCGCGCCAGCTGCAGGGCAAGACGCTGTCCTTCAACAACATCAACGACACGGACGCGGCCTTCGAGTGCGTGGCCGAGTTCGACCCGGCGCGATCCGCCGCGGTGGCGATCATCAAGCACGCCAACCCGTGCGGCGTGGCGGAGGGCGCTACGCTCGTGGAGGCCTACCGCAAGGCGCTGGCCTGCGATCCCGTATCGGCCTTCGGGGGCATCGTGGCGCTGAACCGCCGGTTGGACGCCGAGGCCGCCAGGGCGATCGTGGAAATCTTCACCGAGGTGATCATTGCCCCGGAGGCGGACGAGGACGCGATCGCGCTGGTGGCGGCCAAAAAGAACCTGCGGCTGCTGGTGACGGGCGGCCTGCCCAACCCGCGCGCCGAGGGCCTCTCGATGCGCACGGTCGCGGGCGGCTTCCTGCTGCAGGCGCGCGACAACGCCGTGGTGGACGACATGACCCTGAAAGTCGTGACCAAGCGCCAGCCCACCGACGCCGAGATGCGCGACATGCTGTTCGCCTTCCGGGTCGCCAAGCACGTGAAGTCCAACGCCATCGTGTACGTGAAGGACGGCGCCACGGTGGGCGTCGGGGCCGGGCAGATGAGCCGGGTCGACTCGTCCCGCATCGCGGCCTGGAAGGCCGCCGAGGCCGCCAAGGCGGCGGGCCTGCCGGAGACGCTGGCCAAGGGCTCCGTGGTGGCGTCGGACGCCTTCTTCCCGTTTGCGGACGGCTTGCTGGCCGCGGCCGAAGCCGGCGCGACCGCCGTGATCCAGCCGGGCGGCTCGATGCGGGACGACGACGTCATCAAGGCCGCCGACGAAGCCGGCCTCGCGATGGTGTTCACCGGCTATCGGCACTTCCGCCACTGACCGGCGCGGGCGCACTGAGCAGCACCGCGAGGCCCGCCCCGAAAAACAGCACCAGCGTGGCCAGCCCGGCGCGCTGGCTGTCGAAGATGTCGGTCACGATCGCGGCCAGCGTCGGGCCGAGAAACGACGTCACCTTGCCGGAAAGCGCGAAGAGGCCGAACGACTGCCCGGCCTGCCCGGGCGGGGACAGGCGCGCCAGCATGGTGCGGGAGGCCGCCTGCACGGGGCCGGCCACAAGGCCGATCAGGGAGCCGAGCGCCAGGTAGCACTGCTCCGCCCCGGAGGCGAACAGGGCGGCGCCGGGCGGCGCGGATGGCCAGAGAAACAGCACCGTGTCGCGCGTCGTGCCCAGGATGCCGATCACGGCCAAGAGCAGCAGCGACACCCCGATCGCGATCACGCGGCGAGGGCCGATGATCTCGTCGAGGCGGCCGCCCACGAAGGCCCCGATCGCGCCGGTGACGATCAGCACAATGCCGAACAGGCCGATCTGCGTCGTGCCCCAGCCGAACGCCCCGGCGGCGTAGATGCCGCCCAGCGCGAACAGGGTCGCGAGGCCGTCCGCATAAAGCATGTTGGCGAGGAGGAAGCGCGCCAGCGGCTGGCGGGGCGACAGCGCCCGGATGCTGGCGCCCAGCGTCGCGAGGCCGAGCCGGGCGGCCTTCTGCAGCGAGAGCCGGGACGACCGGCCGTCCGGGCACAGCCAGAACATCGGCGCCACGAACACCACGAACCAGAGCGCCGACAGCGGCCCCACGGCGCGGTCGCCGCCGCCGGTTGCGGGATCGAGCCCGAACAGCGGCCGCAGGCCTGCCAGCGTCTGGCCCGTCTCGGGCGCGGCCGACAGAAACGCGAGCGTGAAGGCGAGCGCCAGCAGGCCGCCCAGGTAGCCGACCGCCCAGCCGGTGCCGGAGAGGCGGCCGAGCCGCTCCGGCGGGGCGAGCGTCGGCATCATGGCGTTGTTGAACACGGTGGCGAATTCGGCCCCCACGGTCGCGATCGCGAAGCCGACGAGCGCCACCGGGACGGCCCAGCGTTCGCCCGGCGCGGCGAACCACAGGATGGCGCAGCCGAGCGCCAGCAGCGCGCCGAAGCCCGCGATCCAGGGCTTGCGACGGCCTGTGGCGTCCGCCACCGCGCCCAGCGTCGGAGAGCCGAGCGCGATCAGGAGGCCGGCCGCGCCCGTCGCGTAGCCCCACAGCGCCTGCCCGTCCGCCGGTGTCGCGGCGATGCGGGCGGCGAAGAACGGCGCGAAGATGAACGTGGTGACAAGGGTGAAGAAGGGCTGCGTCGCCCAGTCGAAGAATATCCACGCCACCCTTGCGGAGGTCGGCGGATAGGCGGCGGGGCTCTCACGCATGCGGCAGGGTCGCCCCGTGTTTGGTGGCCGGAGAGGCCTCAGTAGACCGGCGTGAGCCGCGCCACCGGGATGGGACCGAGGAAAGCCTTGCCGGCGTCCAGCCGCAGCGGCAGCGTGACGCCCTTCAGCGCCCCGGTTGCGCCGGGCGGAGGCTCCACGTCGGCCTTCTTGCCGCCGAGCACGCTGGCGATCAGCCCGCCGATCGCGGCGGTGCGGCTGCCCACCCCCATGGATTGCAGCAGTTCGTCCAGGCCGGTGAGCGTCACCTCGATGCGGCCTTGCGCCCGGTGCAGCTCGTCCAGCCCGAGGCTGCCGGCCGCGTCCACGCGCTTGGTTCCCTTCAGGACGGTGAGGCTCGTGAGCTGGACGCGTCCGCCCGCCTCGCGCCAGCGATCGAGCTCGGACTTGAGGCCGTGGCCGCCGAGGGGCTCGGCCTTGGTGATCGTCGCCACCACGGTGGCGTCGGTGGCGTCGGAGCCGCCCAACATGGCGTCCAGCGGCGCGATGCGCGCGCCGTTCAGGGTGGCGGCGACGTCGAAGGCGCCGTCCGCGGCCGGGCGCTCGGGCGTGCGGCGCAGGTGCAGCTCCAGGCTTCGCGCGCCGGTCTCGAGGGTTCCGGCCGCGTTGGCGGCCACCACCGTGAGGCCCTTGCCCTCGACGGAAACCCGCTCCAGCGCCGCGCCGGGCTTGCCGGCGAGGCTGGCGCGCAGCAGCTCCCAGGCGGCCGAGAGGTTGGCGCCGGTTTCGTCTCGCACCTCCAAGGGGCCCTCGGCCTCCACGATCACGTGGCTCGGCGCGTAAACCTGCGCGACCGCGACCGCGCCCGCGAGCTGGCCGCGCACGGCGCGGCCCTCCGCGACGCCGCTGAAGGTCGGCTTGGCGCAGGACACCTCAATGCGAAACGGGAACCCGCCGATCTTGCGGTCCGGGCAGCTCCATTCGCGCCCGAGCGACGCTTCGCGGCCGAGCCAGGCGTCGATTTCCTGGGCGGTGCGCCAGGACGCGAAGGTCCAGAACGCCCCGACCGCACCGCCGCAGAGCAGAAGCAGCAGCGAGGGCGCGAAGATGCGCAGCCGCGACGGGCGTGGGCGGCGGACCGGCTCTCGTTTGGTCCGCGACCAGCGCCTGACCTGCTGCTCCATGACGACTCCGTTTCGTGGCGACTTACGCGATTCGTTCGCGCCCGGATTTCGCAGGGCCGCAAAATGCTCTACCTGCTGGCGCGACAAGCGCCAACACACGCCCCCGAGAGCAAGCGACGCAATGCACGCGAATACAGGCGATTTGTGGGTCTTTGGCTATGGCTCGCTGATGTGGCGGCCCGGCTTCGAGCACGACGAGCGGATCGTCGCGACCCTGCATGGCTATCACCGCGCCCTGTGCGTGTATTCGGTTCACCACCGCGGCACCGCCGAGCGGCCCGGCCTCGTTCTCGGGCTCGACCGCGGCGGCTCCTGCCGGGGCGTCGCCTTTCGGGTCGGGCCCGCGCGGGCCGCGGAGGTGCTGGCCTATCTGCGCGAACGCGAGCAGGTCACGATGGTGTATCGCGAAACCGCGCACCAGCTGCGGCTGGTGGACGGCCGCACCGTTCCGGGCATCGCCTACACGGTGAACCGCTCGCACGTGCAATATGCGCCGCGCCTGCCGGAGCCTGACCTCCTGCGCATCGTGGAGGGCGGCGTCGGGATCTCGGGGGCCAACCCGGACTACGTCCGCAACACCCACAGCCACCTGCTGGAAATGGGCATCCGCGACAGGACGCTGGCGTGGCTGTCCGAGCGGCTGGTCCCGGGCACGAGCGCGGTTTAGTCGCAGAGATCCCGCACCACTGCGGCTCGGCCTTCCTGATCCTCGGCAAGCAAATGCAGGTGGATTTCGTCCGCCCGCGCGAAGGCCGGCACGGAGGCGAGCGGCGCATCCCAGGCCTCGCACGCGACGGCGCCCAGCATGGTGAGCCGCCCGTCCGGCAGGCGCCGCACGGCCAGCGCCACCATGCCGGCATAGTCCGGCGCCGCGCCGGGCTCATAGGCCGAGACAACGTAGCGGCGGCCGGAACGGCCGCGCCAGGCGTGGAAACGGCGCACCAGCGCGGTTCCGGCGCCGGCGCGCAGAGGCTCATGCAAGGCGCCGCGCTCGCCCGTGAGGGGCGCCAGGGCGGAAACGGGAAGGCTCGGCGTCGCGCACGCGGGGACCATGGGCGGTGTTCCTGATGTGAACGAAAGAGGAACAAATTGACCGGGGGTTGTCAAGCGCGTGTCGCCGGGCACAGTGGCGTTCTCACCCGCGCCCTTGCCGCCGCGGCGGCGTCGACCATCTTTGGCGCATGAACAGGCGACGCATGCTCAAGCTTTTTTCCCTGCCGGCGATCGGCGCCGCGCTCGGCGGTTTCGTCGGGCTCCGGTCCGGGCAGAACCCCTATTACTCAGGCCCCGTCTCGGATCATTTCGACGGCGTGAAGTTCTTCAACCCCAGCGGGCTGAACGGAAAAGGCTTCAAGGACCTCGTCCGCTGGCGCCTGGCGGACGGCAAGGAGGAGTGGCCCGAGGAATTCCCGAGCCCGTTCCGCGACAGGCCGCCGCAGCGGGTGGAGGGCGCGGGCCTGCGGGTGACGCTGGTGGGCCACGCCAGCTTCCTGATCCAGACCGCCGGGCTCAACATGCTGACCGACCCGGTGTGGTCGGAGCGCTGCTCTCCGGTGTCGTTCGCCGGCCCCAAGCGCGTGAACCCGCCCGGCGTCGCCTTCGAGGACCTGCCGCCGATCGACGCCGTGCTGCTGACGCACAATCATTACGACCACCTCGATGTCGACACCCTGCGGCGGCTCGTCGCCGCGCATCCGCTGCGGATCGTGACGCCGCTCGGCAACGACACGATCCTGCGGGAAGCCGGCATCGCGGCGCCGATGTTCGCGCATGACTGGGGCGACCGGGTGCGCCTGTCGGACGCCGTGCAGGTGCATGTGGAGCCGGCGCAGCACTGGTCGGCGCGCGGCGTGCTGGACCGACAGCGGGCGCTCTGGGCCGCCTTCGTGCTGGAGACGCCGGCGGGCGTCATCTACCACGTCGGCGACACCGGCTTTGGCGACGGGGCGCAGTTCGGCGCCATCCGGGCCAGGCACGGGGAGCCGCGGCTCGCGATCCTGCCGATCGGGGCCTTCGAGCCGCGCTGGTTCATGCGCGACCAGCACATGAACCCGGACGACGCCGTGCGGGCCTTGCTGGCCACCGGCGCCCGGCAGGCGCTCGGCCACCACTGGGGCACGTTCAAGCTCACCGACGAGGGCGTCGAGCGGCCGCCCGAGGCGCTCGCGCGGGCGCTGGCCGAGCATGGCGTCGCGCCCGAGCGGTTTCGGCCGCTGCGGCCGGGTGAGGTCTGGGAAGCCGCCGCCGGGGCGTAAGCGGCTGCCCCGCATGATTTTTGTTGCAGTAGGCGGGCCGCGCCGATACCCAAGGACGTTCTGTACTCCGAACGTTACGGCCTGACTGGCGGAATCATGGCGCGGACCCTCGGCACCCAAGCGATCCCTCCCACACCCCGCAACGAGGCTAACGACCCCACCAGCCTCGTGGCGCGCTTCGGCGCGGACCAGCCGCTGCACCTCGACTGCGGGGTGGCGCTGGCGCCGCTCACCATTGCGTACCAGACCTACGGGACGTTGAACGCCGACAAAAGCAATGCGGTGCTGATCTGCCACGCCCTGACGGGCGACCAGCACGTCGCCAACGTCAATCCGGTGACGGGCAAGAATGGCTGGTGGGAGACCATGATCGGCCCCGGCAAACCGATCGATACGGACCGCTTCTTCGTGATCTGCTCCAACGTGCTGGCGAGCTGCCTCGGCACCACGGGGCCGGCCTCGCTGCTGGCGGACGGCGGCGCGCCCTATGCGCTGGACTTCCCGGTCGTGACGGTGCGCGACATGGTTCGCGCGCAGGCGATGCTGGTGGATCACCTGGGCATCGACACGCTGTTTTGCGTGGCGGGCGGGTCCATGGGCGGCATGCAGGTGCTGCAATGGGCGGCGAGCTACCCGCAGCGGGTGTTCTGCGCCATGCCGATCGCCACGGCGGCCAAGCACTCGGCCCAGAACATCGCGTTCCACGAGGTCGGCCGGCAGGCCATCATGGCGGATCCGGACTGGCGCGGCGGGCGCTATCTCGCCGAGGGCGTGCGGCCCGAGAAGGGCCTCGCGGTGGCCCGCATGGCGGCGCACATCACCTACCTGTCGGAGCCCGCGCTGCATCGCAAGTTCGGCCGCAAGCTGCAGGACCGCGCGGCGCCGACCTTCTCGTTCGACGCCGATTTCGAGATCGAGAGCTACCTGCGCTACCAGGGCCGCTCCTTCGTGGAGCGCTTCGACGCCAACAGCTATCTCTACCTCACCCGCGCGATGGATTATTTCGACCTCGCGGCCGACTACGACGGTAAGCTCGCGCAGGCTTTCCGGGGCGCGCGGACGCGGTTCTGCGTGGTGTCGTTCACGTCGGACTGGCTGTTCCCGACCAGCGACAGCCGAGCGGTGGTGCATGCGCTGAACGCGTCCGGGGCGTCCGTCTCCTTCGTGGAGATCGAGACCGACAAGGGCCACGACGCCTTTTTGCTCGAGGTTCCGGAGCTCTTCGCCACCACCAAGGGCTTCATCGATTCGGCCGCCCGGGCGCGCGGCCTCGCGGAGGCGGCGCGTGGCTGACGCACAGTTCTCGACCAGCGCGGCCGCGACCCGCATCGACCTCATGCTGGTGGCCGGCATGGTGGAGCCGGGCTCGCGCGTGCTCGACGTCGGCTGCGGCGACGGCGCGCTGATGCGCATGCTGCAGGACGGCCGCAACGTCGACGCGCGCGGCATCGAGCTCAGCCAGGCGGGCGTCAACCAATGCGTCGCGCATGGGCTGTCGGTGATCCAGGGCGACGCCGACGCCGACCTCGCCGACTACCCGGATGACAGCTTCGACTACGTGATCCTGTCGCAGACCATCCAGGCGACGCGACGGCCCAAGGTGGTGCTGGACCACATGCTGCGCATCGGCCGGCGCGCGATCGTGTCGTTTCCGAATTTCGGCCACTGGAAAATCCGCACGCGGCTCGCCTTCGGGGGGCGGATGCCCGTCACCGAGAACCTGCCGGTGTCGTGGCACGAGACGCCCAACATCCATTTCTGCACGATCCGCGACTTCATCGACCTGTGCGACGAGGTCGGCGCGCATATCGAGAAGGGCGTCGCGCTGGACGCCGGCGGCCGCCAGGTGCGGCTCACCATGCCGTGGTGGGTGTGGAACCTGTTCGGCGAACAGGCCGTGCTGGTGCTGTCGCGCGGGCGGTAAAGCCCGAGCGCCGCGCGGGACGGCTACTCATCCCCCAGAGGATGAAGATCCCGCACCAGGCTCTTCAGCCGCTCGTCCACGACGTGCGTGTAGATCTGCGTGGTGGAGATGTCGGCGTGGCCGAGCAGTTGCTGCACGACGCGCAGGTCGGCGCCGTTGTGCAGAAGGTGGCTCGCGAAGGCGTGCCGCAGGACGTGGGGGCTGACCTTGTCGGCCGAGAGGCCGGCCGCGGCCGCGCAAGCCTTGAGGTCGCGCGCGAAGGCCTGCCGGGTGAGGTGGCCGGAGGCGCTGTCGGCCGGGAACAGCCAGGGGCTCGGGGCGCCCAGCGCCCGGTCCTGCGCGGCGGCCTCCTCGCGCAGCGCCATGTAGCGGGCGATCGCCGCCTTGGCGCGGTTGTTCATCGGCACGAGGCGTTCCTTGCCGCCCTTGCCGCGCACCACGATCATCTGGTCGCGCACCCGGGCGGCGCTGGCCGGCAGGGCGACGAGTTCGCTCACGCGCAGGCCGGTGCCGTAGAGCGCCTCCAGCAGCGCCGAGAGCCGGGCGGCCCGCAGGCGCTCGCCCAGCGGGCGGCCGGAATCGTCCAGCCCCTCGGCGGCGGTGTCGAGCAGCCGGTCGACCTCGCCGATCTGCATGACCTTGGGCAGGGGCCGCCCGCGCTTGGGGCCGCTCAGCGCCACGGTGGGGTCGTCCGTGCGATAGCTCTCGCCATACAGGAACTTGTGCAGCTGCTTCACGGCCGAGAGCCGGCGGGCGGCCGACGAGGTCTTCAACCCACGGGCCGAGAGGTCGGCCAGAAAGGCGCGAATCGTTTCCGTGCCGACGTCGAGCACGTCGCGTCCCTCGGTCGCGAGGAAGCCCGCATAGTCGTCGAGATCGCGCCGGTAGGCGTCCAGCGTGTTGGCGGCTGCGCCGCGCTCGGCCGACAACATGGCCAGAAACGCCGCCACGCTGGCGGCGGAGCCGGACTGCGGCGGACGGTCCGGGCTGGCCGTAGCAGTCGGCCTGGCCGGAACCGGCGTGGCGCGGGGCCGTCTCATCGCGGCAGTTTCGACGCCGGGATCGTCACCGTGATTTCGCGCTGCTCGGGCTCGTAGAAGGTCGCGAGCGCCCAGAGGCCGGCATAGCCCAAGCCAGCCAGAATGGCGCAGATCAACAGGAAACGGAGGATGACCGGCACGGTGCGCTCATCAAGGAGGGGTCCACCTTTCGAACACGCCCGTAGGTTGAACGCAAGAGGGCGTGAAAACCCGGTGCGGTCCGTGCTAGAGGAGGCGTCGGCGTTCCTGTCCGGCCGGTCGGGAGCGCCACGAGGGCCGCCGCGGGCTGGCGGGCTTGCGGAGGGTGAAAGTGAGCGCCGTCGCGGAGACGAGAAGCGATACCGGGGGGATCGAGCGGCTTCGTGCGGCGCTCGGCGAACGTTCGCTCGTGCTCGTCGGCATGATGGGGGCCGGCAAGAGCTCCGTCGGCCGGCGCCTGGCCATGAAGCTCCAGATGCCGTTCGCGGACGCCGACATCGAGATCGAGAAGGCGGCCGGCATGACGATCCCGGAGATCTTCGCCAGCCGCGGCGAAACGGATTTCCGGGACGGCGAACGCCGCGTGATCGCGCGGCTGCTGGCCGAAGGCCCCAAGGTGCTGGCGACCGGCGGCGGCGCCTATATGAGCGCCGAAACCCGGGAACGCGTCGCCCGCATGGGCCTGTCGGTGTGGCTGAAGGCCGACGCCGACGTGCTGATGCGGCGGGTCCGCAAGCGGTCGAACCGCCCGCTCCTGAAAAACCCCGATCCGGAGGGGACGCTGCGCCGCCTCATCGAAGAGCGCTATCCGGTCTACGCCCATTCGGACATCACGGTGTTGTCGCGCGACGTGCCGCATGACGTGGTGGTGGGGGAGATCATTGAGGCGCTGGCGCAGCGCTTTTCCCTGGCGCAGGACTTCGCCCTGAACGGAGCGGCCGAATGAGCGAGGTCGAGGACGTCGTCGTCCATGTGCCGCTGGGCGAGCGCGCCTATGACATCCATATCGGGCGCGGCCTGATCGGGCGCGCCGGCGCGTTGATCGGCGGCGTAGCGCCCGGGTCCGCCTGCGCGGTGGTGACGGACGCGAATGTCGCAAAGGCGCATCTCGGCGCCCTGGAGCAGAGCCTTGCGGCGGCCGGCATCCGCTACGCCAGCGTGGTTTGCGCCCCCGGCGAGGCGTCCAAGAGCTATGCGGGCCTGCAGGAGGTCTGCGACGCCGTGATCGGCGCCCGCATGGAGCGCGGCGACATCGTGGTGGCGCTGGGCGGCGGCGTGATTGGCGACCTCGCGGGCTTCGCGGCCGCGGTGGTGCGACGCGGCATGCGCTTCGTGCAGATCCCCACCAGCCTGCTCGCGCAGGTGGATTCCTCCGTGGGCGGCAAGACCGGCATCAACTCGGCCCATGGCAAGAACCTCCTGGGGGCGTTCCACCAGCCGATCCTGGTGCTGGCCGACGTCGGGGCGCTCGATACGTTGCCGGAGCGCGAGTTCCGGGCCGGCTACGCCGAGGTGGCGAAATATGGCCTCATCGACGACGCCGCGTTCTTCGGCTGGCTCGAGGAGCATCATCGCGGCGTGTTCGCGGGCGGCGCCGACCGGGTGCACGCCATCCGGACGAGCTGCGCCGCCAAGGCCGCCATGGTGGTGCGCGACGAGAAGGAGGAGGGCGACCGCGCGCTCCTGAATCTCGGCCACACCTTCGCGCACGCGTTCGAGCGGCTGACGCGCTACGACGGCGCGCGGCTGGTTCATGGCGAGGCGGTCGCGGTGGGGCTCGCCTGCGCGTTCCGGTTCTCGGCCACGCTGGGGCTGTGCTCCGGGCAGGACGCCGGCCGGGTGGAAGGCCACCTGCGCACCGTCGGGCTGCCGACGCGCATCCGCGACATTCCGGGATGGGACGGCGACGCCGCCGCGATCCTGGACGCCATGTTCCAGGACAAGAAGGTCCAGCGCGGCGCGCTGACGTTTATTCTGGCGCGCGGCATCGGCCAAAGCTTTATCGCCCGCGGGGTGGATGCGGACCCCGTGCGGGCTTTCCTTGACGCCGAGTTGGCTCGCACCTGAATCTAAGGACCATGGAAAAAATCGAATTCCAAGCGAACCCCTGGCTGGCGCTTGCGATCGTGATCTTCTGCCTGGCGCTCTCGGCCTTCTTCTCGGGCGCCGAAACGGCGCTGACGGCCGCCTCGCGGGCCCGCATGCACGCGCTTCAAGACCAGGGCGACAAGCGCGCCAGCATCGTCAACCGGCTGCTGATCGCCCGCGAGCGGCTGATCGGGGCCATGCTGATCGGCAACAACGTCGTCAATATCGGGGCGTCGGCGTTCACCACCAGCGTGCTGGTGCAATTCTTCGGCTCGGAGGGCGTGATCTACGCCACCGTGGCGATGTCGATCCTCGTGGTGGTGTTCGCCGAGGTGATGCCGAAGACCGTGGCGATCAACAAGCCCGACCAGACCGCGCTGCTGCTGGCGCGCCCGGTGTCGTGGGTGGTGGCGCTGTTCGGGCCCCTCACGATGGCGATCGAGGCCTTCGTGCGCTTCGTGCTGCGGATGTTCAAGGTCGACATCAGCGAGCACAAGAGCGTGCTGTCGGCCAGCGAGGAGATCCGCGGCACCGTGGACCTGCTGCACCGCGAGGGCGGGGTCGAGAAGGAGGCGCGGCGCATGTTCGGCGGCCTCCTCGACCTTGAGGAGCTCGGCGTCTCGGACGTGATGATCCACCGCACCAAGATGCGGACGATCTCGGCCGATCTCGGCTCGGAGGAGATCGTCCGCGAAGTGCTGGCCTCGCCCTATACACGCCTGCCGCTGTGGTCGGGCACCCCCGAGAACATCGTCGGCGTGCTGCACGCCAAGGACCTCCTGCGGGCGCTGGACGCCGTGCAGGGCGACGCCAAGCGGCTCGACGTGAAGGCGATCGCGCTCGACCCGTGGTTCGTGCCCGACACGACCTCGCTGGCCGACCAGCTCAAGGCCTTTCTCACCCGCAAGACGCATTTCGCGCTGGTGGTGGACGAGTATGGCGAGGTGATGGGGCTGGTGACGCTGGAGGACATCCTCGAGGAGATCGTCGGCGACATCAAGGACGAGCACGATCTCAGCGTTCAGGGCGTGCGGCCCCATGCGGACGGCTCGGTCAGCGTCGACGGCTCGGTGCCGGTGCGCGACCTGAACCGCGCCATGGACTGGGGATTGCCGGACGAGGAGGCCACCACGATCGCCGGGCTCGTGATCCACGAGGCGCAGATCATCCCGGACGCCGGGCAGGTTTTCACCTTCTACGGCTACCGTTTCCAGGTGCTGCGCAAGTCGCGCAATCGCATCACGGCGCTGCGGATCACCCCGGTGAGCCGGCTCAACGCGGCCGAATGAGCCGGCGGCTCAGCGCTTGGACGCGGTGGCGGTCACCCCGGAGGCGTGGTTGAGGCTGACCCAGGCGGTTTCGGTCTGGCTCTCGCGCTTGACGTAGACGTAGCCGGTCTGCTGCCAGGTGAGGACCTCGTCGCGCTTGTTGTCGAGCACGATGTCGCCGCGGTCCGTGCGGACCATCAGGACGGCATGGCCCTCGTTGTTTTCGTCCAGCACCACGGTCATCAGCATGGCGCGGCGCGGCAGGCCGGCCTCGGCGAGGCGACGGCGCTTCAGGAGCTGGTAGTCCTCGCAGTCGCCGAAGCCGTCTTCGCCGAAGTCCCAGTGGTCGACCACGCCCCAATGCTCGAGATCGGTGAGCGGCCGGAGCGAGCGGTTGACCTTGGCGTTCACGTCGACGAGCAGCTTCCAGGTCTGCGGTGTCAGCGCGATGCGCTCGGGCTGGCTCAGGTCGACCCGGCATTCCGCGATGTTGCGGTTGCAGAATTCCTGCCAGGCGATGATCGGGCGCGCCGCGCCGGAGGCGGTCGCCGGTTCGGCCAAAGGCAGGCTCGCCAGACGGTCGGACGGGGCCGCCGAGGCGGGCGCCATGCCGAGGCCGATCAGCAGCGCTGCGGTGGGCAAACGGAGGAGCGACTTGAGGAACATGACCATCCCTGTCTCGATGGGATGACCCTGCCGCCGCTCCTCCCAGCAGCGGCTGAGAAAAATGCCTCAAATTTGATGGAATGCCGCGACTAGCCCGTGTCGAAACCAAGGCTTGGTTGGCCTGGTGTTTCGGCTATCCGGCAAATTGTCCGGATTTGTAAGAAACCGTTCATCCTGTCGGGCGCGACAGACGCCCGATACAGCCGCGGTCCGGCGCAAGGACGATCTCCGGCCCGCGATCATCTGCGCAGGCCGGAGCTTCATCTTACATGTAGAAGGGGATGCGATAGTATTCGTAGACGCTGCGGCCATAGTCGGGGTTGTTCCACGGCGCCTCGGCGGCCGTGTAGCTTGGCGCCCGCTCCAGCTCCTCCTTGGTCATGTCCACCACGTAGCCGCCCATGCGGGTGTCGTAGTCGAGCTTGCTCCACGGGAAGGGGTGGTAGCGTTCGCCGATCCCCAGGAAGCCGCCGAACGACATCACCGCGTAGGCGACCTTGCCGGACACCTTGTCGACCATGAAGTTGTACACCGTGCCGAGGCTGTTGCCGGCGCGGTCGTAGACGCCCGTGCCCTCGACCTTGTCGGAGGCGATCAGCCGTTCGGTTTCGTTGATCGGAAGCCCGCGCTCATGCGTCGGGCCGGGATGCGCGTCGCTCATGCGATCCTCCGTGTTTACGAGCCTTGCCGGCTAACCTTACTTGGGATCGATCGTGCTGTTGGATCCATTCGGCGGCGGGATCACCGGCATGGTCCCGGGGTTCGGAACCGGCGCGGGAGCGTGGATGCCCTGGTCCATGTTGGTGGGCGGCGTGATCACGCCATCGCTCTTGTTGAGCTGGTCGCTCAGCGTGCCGCCGCGCACCGTGCCGGTGGTATCGGAATCGGTGGACTTGTCGCTGTTCAACGGCGGGTCGATCTTTTCCGGAACGGTCGTTTTCGGATTGGGCATGTTCGGTGCCTGGGGCTGCGTCTGCGCCGTCGCAACGGCGACCGAGCAGGCGAGCGCCAGGACGGTGAGGCGGACGCCTCGGAGCTTGTGTGCGGAAGCCATCATATCCTCCCTTTGCGTGCGATCATCGGAACAACAGGCGAGGCGGAGACCGGTTCCCGCGGCGCTAAAGGTGGAACTCTGGATTGCGGTGGACCTGTTGGCCAGGCGCTCGCGCAGTTCAGTCACGCCATAAAGCGGTTGCCCGGCGGGCAAGGCGTCGCCAAAGTGGCGGCCGAGCAGGCCCGAACGGCTTCTAAAACGATTACAGGGAGGAATCCATGAGTGCGGAAGGCAAGGTCGCGATCGTCACGGGCGCGGGCACGGGCGTGGGGCGCGCCGCCGCGCTGGCGCTGTCGCGGGCCGGCTTCGCGGTGACTTTCGCGGGACGCCGGCGCGAGCCGCTGGAGCAGTCCGCCGCCCTGGCGGGCCCCGGCGCGCGCACGCTGGCGCGGCCGACCGACGTGTCGGACGAGGCCTCGATGCGGGGGCTGTTCGACGAAACCGTCGCGGCCTTCGGGCGCGTGGACGTAATCTTCAACAATGCCGGCACCGGCGCGCCCGCGATCCCGCTCGAAGAGCTCACCATGGAGCAGTGGCGCAACGTGGTCGACGCCAACCTGACGGGCGTGTTCCTGGGCATCCAGAACGCCTTCCGGGTGATGAAGGACCAGAATCCGCGCGGCGGGCGCATCATCAACAACGGCTCGGTGTCGGCCTATGCGCCGCGGCCGAACTCGGCGCCCTACACGGCGACCAAGCACGGCGTGCTCGGGCTCACCCGGTCGGCGGCGTTGGACGGGCGCAAATACGACATCGCGGTGGGGCAGATCGACATCGGCAACGCCGCCACGGACATGACCGAGCGGATGACGGGCGGCGTCATGCAGGCGAACGGCTCGATGATGCCGGAGCCGCGCATCGACGCGGACCACGTGGCCCGCGCGGTGGTCTACATGGCGACCCTGCCGCTGGACGCCAACGTGCTGACCATGAACGTGATGGCGACCAAGATGCCCTTCGTCGGCCGCGGCTGATCTTTTTCGCCCATCCGAGGAGGCTGTTCACGGAGAGGTGAGCAGCCTTTTCGCGTTGCGGACGCCATCTTGCGCGTGCGCGCCCTAGTTCCGGGTCGCGCCATCACGCGCACGATCAACGAGCGCCAAAAACAGTCGCGAGGAGATGCTATCCCGATGTCGATCGATCGCCGCACATTCCTGACCGCCGCCACCGGCCTCGCGGCCGCCTCGGTTGCGCCCGCCGCCGCGCTGGCCGCCGCCCCGCCCGTCGGCAAGCCGACCGCCGGCGCCTACCGCTACAAGGTGGGCGACTACGAGATCACCGCCATCCATGACGGCATCAACAACCTGAAGCTCACCGAAGGCTTCGTGAAGAACGCCAAGCTGGCGGACGTGCAGGGCGCGCTGAAGGACGCCTACATGTCGCCCGAGACGCTGCCGATCACGTTCACGGCTCTGATCGTCAACACCGGCTCCAAGCTGATCCTGGTGGACACCGGCCTCGGCGGCCTCGGCGGCCCCACCAACGGCCAGCTGGTTCCCAACATGAAGGCGGCCGGCATCGATCCAGCCTCCATCGACACGGTGCTGATCAGCCATTTCCACGGCGACCACATCAACGGCGTGCGCCCGAAGGAGGGCATCGAGGGCTTCACCAAGGCCGAGATCCTGGTTCCGGCCATGGAATGGGACTTCTGGATGGACGACGCCAAGATGGCGCAGGCCCCCGAAGGCATGAAGGGCGCCTTCGCGAATGTGCGCCGCGTGTTCGGCCCCATGGCCAAGGACGTGAAGCGTTACGACTGGAACAAGGAAGTCGCGCCCGGCATCACGGCCATCGGCGCGCCTGGCCACACGCCCGGCCACACCATCTTCGCGGTGGCGTCCGGCTCCGAGAAGCTGATGATCCTGTCCGACGTCACCAACCACCCGGCGCTGTTCGTACGCAATCCGGACTGGTCGGCCGTGTTCGACCAGGATGCCGACATGGCGCGCGCGACGCGCCACAAGGTGCTCGACATGGTGGCGGCCGAACGCATGCATGTCGCCGGCTTCCACTTCCCGTTCCCGGCGCACGGCTTCATCGCCAAGGACGGCAAGGGCTACGACTTCGTGCCCACGCCGTGGTCCACGGTGCTCTGACGCGCGGCTAGCGCCTCGCCGTCGGCCGAGCGACGCTCGCCGACGGCGACCGCCAGCGTCATGGCGAGGCAGAACGTCGCCGCCATGGAGCGGAAGGCGCCGAAATCGGCCTCGATCACTTCCAGCCAAACGGTCGCGAGTTCGGCCAGCGGGCTGAACGGGCTGTCGGTGAGCGCCACCACGGGAGCGTGCCGGGCGGCGGCCGCGGCCGCGAGCTCCACGGTTGTAGGCGTGTAGGGCGAAAAGCTGATCGCCACCAGGGCGTCGCGCGGGCCCACATGGGCGAGCTGGTCGGCCCCCAGATGGGCGACGTTGTCGATCAGCAGGCTGCGGATGCCGAGCTTGGGCAGCGCATAGGCCAGATAGGCCGCCACCGGAAAGGCGCGCCGCATTCCCACAAGATAGATCGTCTCGGCGCCGGCCAGGATCGCGACCGCGGCGTCGAGGTCCTCGGACGCAACCGTCTGGCGCATGCGCTGGAGCGAGGCCGACGCCGCCTCGGCGAAGCCGAACATCAGGCGCGCCGGGTCCTCGCCGGCCGGCTGGACGTCGTGGAGGGTGCGCAGGCGCTCGCCATAGTCGGGCCAGCGGTCCCGCAGGCGGTGGCGAAACACGCTCTGCATGTCCGAAAAGCCCGAATAGCCCACCGCCTTGGCGAAACGCACCAGCGTCGAGGGCTGCACGCTGGCGAGTTCGGCGATGCTGGCGGCCGTCCCGAAGGCGAGCTCGTCCGGATGCGCCACCGCGAACTCGGCCACCTGCTGGAGGCGTCGCGGCAGGTCGGCCCGCCGGGACACCAGCAGCAGTTTCAGGGCGTCGAAATCCCGGGGCGCTTCCATCGAAATCGGTTCTCGCATGCGCGCAGCCGCGCCCTGCGATCAAGCCTCAACGGAACGGGCGTTTCAAGCATGGAACGGCTGTGTTGCGCCCATCAGGCTGGAACAGCCCACGCGAAAGCCCAGGTTTCCGTCACCGCGTGCCCGTCGACGGTGAGGTAGCTGCGGATCTCGACGGTCGCGCCCTTCGGGGCGTCGATGTCCAGATAGCTGCGGAAGCCGCGCGTCACCGGGTTCGGCTCGAGGCTACGGCGCGCCACCGTGCCGCCCTGCACGTCGGCGAAGAGCTCGACGCGCTTGGGCGAGCCGAGAAAGAACGGCAGGTCGCCGGAGGTGAAATCCACCATGAACCGGCGCCGAACCCTGTCGGGCGAGGAAGCCGGGCCAGCCAGCGCCGTCTGGAACGTGCCGGTCGCCTTGCCGCCGCGATGCAGGTCCGGGCTGTCCAGCGAGCGGATGACGTAGGACAGCCGCAAGGGCTCGCCCGGCTCGGCCGGCTTGGCGGGCGTCCAGAACGCCACAATGTTGTCGTTGGTCTCGTCGGGCGTGTTGAGCTCGATGAGATCCACCGTGCCCTCGCCCCAGTCGCCGCGGGGCTCCACCCAATAGCTCGGGCGCAGGTCGTAGCGCGCCTCCAGATCCTCGTAGCGGGCGAAATTGCGGTCCCGCTGCAGCAGGCCGAAGCCGGCCGGATTGCGGTCGCCGAAATGCGAGGAGCGCGGCGCGGGTGGGTTGGCCAGCGGCCGCCAGATCCACTCGCCGCCGCCGGTGTGCATCAGCAGGCCGTCGGAATCGTGGATCTCGCTGCGGAAATCGTCGCGGAGGCGGCGATCGTTCTCGCTGGTGAAGAACATGGAGGTGAGCGGCGCCACGCCCATGGTGGCGAGGCTGCGGCGGGGATAAATCTCGCTGCGCACCTCGGCGGCGGTCTCGGGGCCGGGCCGCAGGATGATCTGGTAGGCGCCCGTCACCGAGGCGCCGTCCATCAGCGCATAGATGACGATGTGCTCGGCCCCCTTGGCGGGCTGCTCGATCCAGAACTCGCGGAAAAACGGAAATTCCTCGCCGGGCTGCCCGCTGCCGATCGCGAGCCCGCGCGCCGAGAGGCCGTAGCGCTGCCCGCGCGAGAGAAAGCGGAAATAGCTCGCGCCCAGGAACACCGCCAGCTCGTCGAGCTTGTCGGGGTCATTCAGGGGGTAGTGCAGCCGGAACCCCGCAAAGCCGAGGCCGACGGGAAGCGGCGCGCCGAAGCGGTTCTTTCCGTAGTCGAACAGCGAGGCCGAGTACGGCACCGGCGCGGCGAGCCCGTGCTGGACGATGTTGACCACCACGGGCCGGGTGAACAGGAAGCCGAGATGAAACAGCTGGAGCCGGAAGGCCGAGCCGTTGTCGCCCAGCAGCGCCCGTTCGGGCCGGAAGCGGATGTCGCGGTAGGCGTCATAGTCGAGCGCCGCGAGTTCGGGCGGCAGAACCGGCGGCGCGGCCTGGAACGGCTCGGAGGCGAGCCGGCGCGCCCGGTCGGACACGTCCTCGAAGCGGAAGGACGGAGGCGGCGGCTGCGCGACCGTCGGCGAGACGGGAGGCGATGCGGGCGCGGCCGACGGCGCCGGCGAAGTCTGCGCCCGGAGCGGGGAGGCTCCGGCCAGCAAGGCTGCGCCGCTCAGGGCGGCGAAACGGCGACGATCAAGGGACATTGTGGTTCGGACCCGGAGCTTGAGCGTGTGCAACGCGCAGGCTCGCGGGGCCGTTCCGCCGAAGAACCGAGAACCTCGGTTCGAATCCGTCAGTCCTTGGCGCGCTCGACGTAGGAGCTGTCCTCGGTCATCACCACCACGCGGGTGCCGGGGCCGATATGCGGCGGCACCATCGTCTTGGCGCCGTTGCTCAGCATGGCGGGCTTGTAGGACGACGAGGCCGTCTGGCCCTTCACGGTGGGCTCGGTGTCGGTGATCTCGAGCGTCACGCGGGCCGGAACCTCGATGGCGACCGGCACGCCGTCATGGACGCTGATCACGCAGGACATGTTCTCCTGCAGCCAGATGCCCTGGTCGCCCATCACGTCCGCCGGAACCGCGATCTGGTCGTAGTTCTCGGGGTTCATGAAATGATGGCCCTCGCCATCGCTGTAGAGATAGTTGTAGTTGCGATCTTCCACATAGGCGCGCTCGACCTGCTCGGTGGTCCGGTAGCGCTCGGAGATCTTCACGCCGTCCGAGATGCGGCGCATGTCGAGCTGGGTCACCGGCGTGCCCTTGCCGGGATGGATGTTTTCCGCCGTCAGAATGACGTAGAGCTTGCCGTCCTTGTCGACGATGTTGCCCTTGCGGAGCGAGCTGGCGATGACCTTCACGGGTGTGTCTCTCTTTAATGGCGGTCGCGACCCGGGGCGGGGCGCTGGCAAGCCGCGCACGCGGCCGCGCGTGCGGGTCGCCGAGGCTGCAGCCTTTCAGCACGAATCTGTCGAAATGGCCAGTGTCTCGCGGGGAAGCCGCGCATGAGCGCCGGCCCGCCGAGCGCCTCGCCGTGGTGGACGCCGCACGTTCATCTCGATCGCAGGCCCTTTCTGCTCGCCCGCAACCGCATCGTGGCGGCGCTGCGGCGCTGGTTCGAGGAGCGCGACTTCGTCGAGGTCGAGGGCGCGATCCTGCAGGTTTCGCCCGGCAACGAGGCGCATCTGCACGGTTTTGCGACCGAGATCGTCGGACCCGCGGGCGAACGCACGCCGCTTTACCTCCACACCTCGCCCGAATTCGCCTGCAAGAAGCTGCTGGCGGCCGGCGAACGCCGCATCTTCGACTTCGCCAAGGTGTTCCGGAACCGGGAGCGCAGCGCGCTGCACCATCCCGAATTCACGATGCTGGAATGGTACCGCGCCGAGGAGCCCTACGAGGCCCTGATGGAGGACTGCGCCGCCCTGCTGCGGCTCGCGGCTGAAACCGCTGGCGCGACCACATTCCGCTTTCGCGGACGGGAGGCGGATCCCTTTGCTTCTCCCGAGCGCGTCACGGTGGCGGACGCCTTCGCGGAGCGCGCCGGGATCGACCTCCTGGCCACCATGGACGAGCGCGAGACGGACCGCGACGCGCTGGCGGCCGCCGCCACCCAGGCCGGCGTCCGGGTGGCGGCCGACGACACCTGGGCGGACATCTTCAGCCGCGTGCTGGTGGAGCGTATCGAGCCGCATCTGGGCTTCGGGCGCCCGACCATTCTGTGCGAGTACCCAGTGAGCGAGGCCGCGCTGGCCCGGCCCAAGGACGCCGACCCGCGCGTGGCCGAGCGCTTCGAGCTCTATGCCTGCGGGGTGGAGCTCGCCAACGCGTTCGGCGAACTCACCGACCCGGACGAGCAGCGCCTTAGGTTCGAGGGCGAGATGGCCGAGAAGGAGCGCGTCTATGGCGAACGCTACCCGGTGGACGAGGAGTTCCTCGACGCGCTGTCGCTGATGCCGCCCGCCAGCGGCATCGCGCTCGGGCTCGACAGGCTCGTGATGCTCGCCACGGGGGCGAGCCGGATCGACCAGGTGGTGTGGACGCCGGTCGCCGGCTGATCGCCGGCTTCGCGGGTTGTTGTCACCCCGGCGCAGCCGTGAGATGACCACCGCCCATGAGCAGCCCCGCTTCCACGCCCATGCGGCTTCCCCGCAGCCTGCGCAGCGCCGACGACCTCGTCGAGGCCGGCCTGCTGCCCGCAGGCGGTCGCGACGACGCGGCCGCGGTGGCGGAGCGCTACGCCGTGGCGGTGACGCCCGCCATGCAGGCGCTGATCGACGTTTCCGACGCTCAGGACCCCATCGCGCGGCAGTTCGTGCCGGACCCGCGCGAACTGGTCACCCTGCCGGAAGAGCGCGCCGACCCGATCGGCGACGACGTCCACAGCCCGACCGAGGGCTTGGTGCATCGCTACCCGGACCGCGTGCTGCTGAAGCTCGTGCATGTGTGCGCGGTGTATTGCCGGTTCTGCTTCCGGCGCGAGACCGTGGGGCCGGCAGGCTCCGGCATGCTGTCGCCCGAGGCGTTCGCGGCGGCGCTGGACTATGTTCGAGCCCGGCCGGAGATCTGGGAGGTCGTGATCACGGGCGGCGACCCGCTTGTGCTCTCGCCACGCCGTTTGCGCGAGGTGGTCGAAGCGCTGGGCGCCATCCCGCATGTGCGGATCCTGCGCTGGCACACCCGGCTGCCCGTGGTGGATCCCGAGCGCGTCGGGCCCGAGCTTGTCGCGGCCCTGACGGCTTCCGGCAAGACCACCTATGTGGCCGTGCACGCCAATCATCCGCGCGAGCTGACGCCGGCGGCCCGGCACGCCTGCGCGCGGCTGCTGGACGCCGGCGTCGCGCTGGTGAGCCAGACGGTGCTGCTCAAGGGCGTCAACGACGACGTGGAAACGATGGCGGCGCTGATGCGCGCCTTCGTGGAGGCGCGGGTGAAGCCCTATTACCTCCATCATGGCGACCTCGCGCCCGGAACCGCGCATTTCCGCACCACCGTCGACGAAGGCCGCGCGCTGATGCGGGCGCTGCGCGGGCGCCTCTCGGGCCTGTGCCAGCCGACCTATGTGCTCGACATCCCGGGCGGCTTCGGCAAGGCGCCGATCAGTCCCGACGCGATCGCGGACGGGACCGTGGAGGACTTCCAGGGCGGCAGGCACGCCTATCCGCCGAACGGCCCAGAAGCTTAAAATTTGCACGATCGCCGTTCACCAAAGCGGCAGGTTTTGGGCTGGATCGACGCCGGGACTGTGGCAGCGCAAGTCTGCCGCAACAATTCCGCCCTACTGATGAATGCGACCGCGAGGCCGCCGAGACGGCCCGCACACAGGGTTCGTCATTCGGAAGGGTTCGTCATGCGTGTTCTGGCTCGCTTCTTCGCCGTGTTCTTCGTGTTCGTGGCGGCGATCTTCGCCAATGCGCACACCGCCAGCGCGCTCGTGCGCGTCAATGTCGACCTCTCGACCCAGACCATGCGGGTGACGTCGGACGCGGGCGACAGCCACACCTGGAAGATCTCGTCGGCCCGGCAGGGCTACGCGACGCCGCGCGGCGTGTACCGGCCGCAGCGGCTCGAAAAGATGCACTATTCCCGCAAATACGACATGTCGCCGATGCCGCACTCGATCTTCTTCAAGGGCGGCTATGCGATCCATGGCACGGGCGCGGTGAACGCCCTCGGCCGGCCGGCCTCGCATGGCTGCGTGCGCCTCGCCAAGGCGAATGCGGCGCAGCTCTACGCCATGGTGCAGAAGGAAGGCGCCGTGATCGCCATCACGGGCGTGTCGCCGGCGAGCACGATGCTGGCCAGCAAGGCGAAGACCACGAAGACGCAGCTTGCCGCGCACAAGCGCCAGCAGCCGGCGCAGTGGGCCGCCCGCACGTTGCCGACGGCCCCGATGGGCTTCGCCCCGGCCCCGGCCGCGCCGTCCGCCAAGAGCTGGGCCCGCAGCCCGGGCGCGTGGTGGCTGTCGCGCTGAAGGATGACGCTCTGAGCCGGCTTTCGGCTCACGGGTCGCCGGGGTAGGCTAGATGCCGGAGGCCCGATGTCCGGCGGCAAAGGCGAGCGCGGCGACGCGCGTAACGACGCGGAGGATCCGCAGCGCACCACCGTGAACCTGGTGGCCGCGATCCTGTGCCTGCTGCTGCTCGGGGCCGGGTTGTTTCTGGTGGAATCGATGGACCGGGCCAAAAAAGCGCAGAACTGCCTGGAGGCCGGACGGCGCAATTGCGCGGCGCTTCCAGCCCGCTAAGCATGCGCCAGACGGCGGGCGGCTGCGCCTTTCGGTCGCTCGACCGGGCTGCGTGGTTGTGGCACGGTTGATGCTACTTCGGACACGTCCTCCCGGGCGGGGACGCTGGACTGGATCATCATGGGGCGGCTTCCTTCGTGAGCAAGCGCATTCTGATCGTTCTTCACCAGGAGCATTCCACTCCCGGTCGCGTCGGCCGGCTCCTGCAGGAGCGTGGTTATGCGCTCGACATCCGCCGCACGCCGCTCGGCCAGACGCTGCCCGACACCATGGACGAGCACGACGGGGCGGTGGTGTTCGGCGGGCCGATGAGCGCCAATGACGAGCATCCCTGGGTCAAGGACCAGATCGACTGGATCGGCTCGGTGCTGCGCGCCCGCAAGCCCTATCTCGGCCTGTGCCTGGGGGCGCAGATGCTGGTGCGCCAGCTCGGCGGGCGGGTGGAGACCCATCCGGAGGGCCACGCCGAGATCGGCTATTACGCGCTGCGTCCCACCGACAAGGGACAGGGCTTCGCGCAGGAGATCGGCGCGCCCTGGCCGGGCCGCGTCTACCAGTGGCACCGCGAAGGCTTCGACATGCCGGGCTGCTGCGAGCCGCTGGCGGAGGGCGACATCTTTCCCCACCAGGCGTTTCGCTGCGGCGAGCGGGCCTTCGGCCTGCAGTTCCACCCCGAGGTCACCTACGCGATGATGTGCCGGTGGACCGTGCGGGCGCATGAGCGCATGGCGATGCCGGGCGCGCGCCCCCGCCACGAGCACCTGCAGGGCTGGCACCTCAACGATCCGCAGGTCCGCACCTGGCTGGACGCGTTCCTGGACCATTGGCTCTCGCCGCCGGCCGCCAGCACCGCGCCGTCCTGCGTGGAGCGGGTCGCGGCGACCGAGAGGGTCGCCGAGCCTGAGCCGGCGCGCATGGCCGAGCCGGCCGGGCGGGTCGCCGAGTTCGTCTGAGCGGGCGATCACCTCTGCGCGATTGTGGGCCGCGGCGCCTTCCCGGCCGCGATCTCCCCTGTAAGCTTGGGGTTTCGGGAGGGCAGCGCCATGGCGGGTTATCGGATTGCGGCGATCGCGGCGGCGGCCGCCTTGTGGGCCACGCCCTCGTGGGCGGATTCCATCGACGGCTCGTGGTGCAACGAGAAAACCGGCAAGACCTTCCAAATCAGCGGCCCGTCCATCGTGACGCCGGGCGGCGCGCGGCTGGAGGGCGCCTACTCGCGCCACGGCTTCCAGTACACCGTGCCGCCGCAGGAGACGCCGGCCGGCGCGCCCGTGACGATGCGGCTGATGGGCGAGAACGTCGTGCAGCTCCAGGCCGGCGACGCCGCCCAGCCGGAACTGTGGCGCCGATGCGAGCAAACGAGCTGATCACGCGCCCGATCGCGGCATGAGCCGCAGAAACACGAGCGTTCCGATCGCCCAGATGGCGTTGTAGACCAGCGGGTAGATGGCCCGGCTGGCCACGAAGCCGATGCCGCGGCCCTTGATGGGCGCGATCACGAACCAGCCCACGAGGCTCATCAACACCGCCATGATGAGCACGGCCGAGACCGCCCCGATCACGCCGCGGCCGGTGTGCGGCGTGATGGATGTGAGCAGCACGCCCCAGAGCCCGCCAAAAAACGCCGCCGACGCGATGGCGGGCACGCCGAAGGGCGGAACCGGCGCCATAGACCAGGCGCCGCCGCCGCCGAAGCCGAGCTTGCCGCCGAAATGGGTCGCGGTCTGATGGACCAGCAGCACCGACAACGCACCGGCCAAGAAGCCGAACACAACGCGCCACCCCATCGACCATCTCCCCCGAATCGCCGCGATTACGGAGCAAATTAACGCCTCGGCCGCAAGGCCATGGCGTTTCGCTACCCCCTCGCGGCGACAATTGGACGTGTTAAGCTCCGGCTTCGAGCCAAGTGGGGAGTCGCGTCGATGGCCATGAAATCGGTTCTGGTTCCGGTGGAAGACAACGAGGGCATGCAGGCCACCCTGCAGACCGCCCTGGCGTTCGGCCGACGGTTCGGCAGCTGCATGGAGGCGGTCGCGACGCTGCCGCTGATCGACAACTACATCGTGGGCGAGATGGTGCCGCTCTGGCCGCCGGCGCAGACCGGCACGGCCGACAGTTCCCGCGACGCCTTGATGCTGTTCGAGCGGTTCATGGAGGAGAACGGCGTGCAGCGCCGCGAGCGCGCGCCCGAAGGCCCGAGCTGGACCGTGCGGGACGGCGCGCTCCTGGGCGACAGCGCAGTCGCCGCGCATGCGCGCGTGTTCGACATCACCGTGGTGGGCCGGCCCGGCGCGGGCGCGGCGGGGCCGCGGCTGTCACTGCTGGAGGCGGTGCTGTTCGAGAGCGGCAGGCCCATCCTGATGGCCCCGCCCGGCGGGCCGCCCGAGCGCGGCGCCATCGGCGAAACCGTGCTGATCGCGTGGAACTGCAGCACCGAAACGGCGCGCGCGGTGTCGATGGCGATGCCGATCCTCGTGCAGGCGCGCCGCATCCGCATCCTCACCGTGGAGGGCGCGACCGTGCCGGGGCCGTCCGGGGACGAGCTCGTCCGGCGCCTGCGGCTCGACGGCGTCGAGGCGGACGCCGTCACGGTGGCGCCCGGCGGGCGCAGCCAGGGCGAGGCCACCCTGGACCACGCCGCCTCGTTCGGGGCGGACCTCATCATCAAGGGCGCGTACACGCAGAGCCGGCTGCGGCAGATGATCTTCGGCGGCGTGACGAGCCACATCCTGAGCGCGTCCACGGTGCCGGTGCTGTTCGCCCACTAGGCGGGCGGCCCTCGCGGTCGAAGCTCGGGCGGAACCCACCGTCCGAGGCGGCGTTCCCCGGTCCACAACGGACAGGAGCGACGCATGACCCTTTCGCGCACCCTCAAGGCGGCCGTGCTGGCGGCCGGCTTCGGCGCCATCGCGACCACCGGCCTTTCGACCGGCGCGCAGGCGCAGACCACCATCATCCAGGAAGAGACCGGCTCGATCGACGACGGCTACGCCATCGCGCCCGAGCAGGAGACCATCATCCGTCGCCGCATCATCGAGGAGCGCCTCGCGCCGGTCGAGATGCAGGGCGGCTCCGTGCGGGTCGGCAGCATCGTGCCCGACTACGTGGACCTGCAGCCGATGGAGGGCATCGGTTCGCGCCGCCTGGCGCAGCTCGCCTATTTCGTGTCGCCCGACGAGAAGATCGTCGTGGTGGAGCCCCGCAGCCGCCAGGTCGTGAAGATCATCGACCAGCAGCGCTGAGGCACGACAGGGCGCTGGAGCGGAACCGGCTCTAGCGTCCGCCCGGGGCCAGCACCGGAATGCCGTGGTGCTTGGCCTTGCCCTCCGGCTCCACGTGGATGGTCACGATCGCGCCGTGGATGGCGTCCTTCAGGGCCGCCTCGATGCGGTCGCAGATGGCGTGCGAGGCGTCCACCGTCATGGCGCCCGGCACCACGAGGTGCAGGTCGATGAAGGTGGCCTTGCCGGCGTGGCGGGTGCGCAGATCATGCGCTTCCAGCGCGCCTACGGCATTGGCCGAGATCACGCCCTGGATGGCGGCGTGCTCCTTGGGGGTCACGGCCGCGTCCATGAGGCCGGCGGTGGATTCCCGGATCAGGCCCCAGCCCGACCACAGGATGTTGACCGCCACCAGGGCGGCCAGCGCGGGATCCAGGATGCTCCAACCCGTGAGCGCCGCCAGCCCGACGCCGAACACGACGCCGCCGGACGAGATAACGTCGCTCAGCAGGTGCTTGCCGTCCGCCACCAGGGCGGGCGAGCGCAACTTGCGGCCGCGCGAGATCAGCACCCAGCACCAGCCGGCGTTGATCGCGCTGGCCAACCCGTTGACCAGCAGGCCCTCCAGCGGGGCCTGGATGCCGCGCGGGGCCAGATAGGCGCCATAGGCTTCCCGGAAGATCGCCACCGCGGCGAGAACGATCAGCGCGCCTTCCAGCACGGCCGAGAAATACTCGGCCTTGTGATGCCCATAGGGATGGTCCGCGTCGGCGGGGCGGGCGCTGTACCAGACCGCGATCAGGGCCGCGACGGCCGCCACCACGTTGATCACGCTCTCCACCGCGTCGGAATAGAGCGCGACGCTGCCGGTCCACAGATAGGCGATGATCTTCAGGCCGAGGACGACGACGCCGACCACGATGCTGCCGGCTGCGATCTTCAGTCCCTGTTCCATCTCGCCCTGGCTCAACCCTGCCGCGTGAGACGCCGCTAAAGCACCGAAGCCGCCCGAAGTCTAGGACTGAATTCGCAATTGACAATCAGTTGCAGGATGAGCGGGCGTCCGCCCAGGCCCGGGGAACGCGGTCTGGCGCGCGTTCGCCGGCTTCACACGCCCGAGCCGGCGCGTTCGTTCAGCGGCGTCGGATGAGCGCGGCGCAGATCGAAATCGATCCTGGCGCGCCGATCCGTGCTGGCTTCGCCGAGCAGGATGTGGATTTCGTTGGCCCCCATCGCGAGGGCGGCGAGCCGCTTGGGATCGCAAAGGAAGCGTTGGGGAAAATCGGCCGCCTCGCCGACATAGAGCGGCGTGCAGGCGCCGTTTCGCTCCCGGCGCACCATGATGAAGTTCGCGGCCGCACAATGCACCTGACCGAAGGGGTGGACCCCGTGGTCGTACCACTGGCCGCTCGCGCCCTGCCATCGGTGGATTTCGCGCATCGCGATAGCGCCGACCTCCGCGTGTTCCGGGAAAGCATAACCCGAAACACGCAGAGGTTGAAACGGGCGCGGAGGCGGCTCCGCGCCCGGCAGGGTCAGGCGTGGTCGGCGCTCGGCAGCCTGCCGTCGGGCGTATACTGGTCCACCGCCTTGGGCAGCTCGCGCGAGAGCCTGGCCAGCAATTCCTGCTGCGATAGGCCGGTTTGTTGCGACAGGGTCGCCAGAACGTCGGGACCGATGGCGGTCTGCAATTGCTGCGGCTCCACGGGCTTGTTGGGGCCCGGGCTCACCCAGGAATCAACCGTCTCGCCCTGGCCGGCCTGCTTGAACTGGTCGATCAACTGGCCGAGGCCGCCGCTCAGCAGCCCGCCGGCGCTTCCGCCCGCCAGCCCGCCGAAGAGCCCGCCCAGATTACCGAAGCCGCCCGCCTGCCCGGCCTGCGCGCCCTGGCTCCCGAGCCCGCCCGGCCCGGTCGGCCTGCCGGCGGCGCCGCCGCCCAGCCCGCCGAGCATCTCGGCGATCTTGTCCTTGTTCTGGAATCCCGCGACGGCGAGAAGCCCCAAAAGGGCCGTCATGGAAGGAAGGCCTCGGCTCATGGTCGTTCTCCGCTGCTGGTTGGGTTGCAGCGCATAGAACCGGCGGCGAGCGCGGGTGTTCCCGTGCGAAGCTCGCAAAGACGCCAACTTACGGTTGCAGCCTGTTCTATCGCCGGGTCGTCTTGAAGCTACACTTCCGTCCAACCTTCAGGGGCGTTCCCGACACGCACCTTGAGGTCTTCTTCGCTGATGGCAGGTCCAATCGTCCTGGAGATGCGACCGCCATCCCCGGTGCAAACGGCGATGAAGCTGTCTTGGTGACCGGTATCCACAATCCGGAACAGATTGATCATCTCCGTATCGCGGTAGGTCTGAGCGATCCATTCCATCGCCTCGCCTTCGCGGATCTCCACGATATCGCCAGGCGCTTCTGGATCGAACGCCGCGCCCGCGGCTTCATCGAGCGCAGCGATGATCCGGCCAGCTAAACTAGTCTGCTGCAACATGCTGATTGCCCCTTCGGAGCTGCCGAGCGTTTTAGCCCGGCTCGATGGCGACGCGGTCGCCGACAGCCGGTCTCACGCCGCAGCTTCCCGTCATCTTATGCAGGCCCGTTCCGAACCTATGGCGGTCCGCACAGATTTTTGTGGAGCGGCAGAAATCAACGCAAATGATGCAAGGCAAATCGGGCGAGATAAGCAACGCTCACGGCCACGCACGCGGTGTACGCGGCAGCCGTCGACGGGCGTCTAGAGTCGCTCAGCAATCAATCTAAACTACGATATTGGGCCCCTGGTGGAGCTGAGGGGATTCGAACCCCTGACCTCTGCAGTGCGATTGCAGCGCTCTCCCAACTGAGCTACAGCCCCTCTCCGGGTGCGCGCCTTTTAGGTGGGGGGCGCCGGTGTTGTCAATCACCAAAGTTCTGGCGGGTCCAGACGGGTTTTCGGCAATGGCCGAGAGGATCGCGCAAGGCTGTGGCGTGCTTGCTCTTGTGGGCCGCGCACGGCCCCGTTAAGGCTCTCAAACCGCCTGTCCGCACGGCCTCTCCGACGGAGCCTTCCCAGCAATGCGCGCCATCCTCGACGTGATCCTGCTCGTGCTCGATCTCTACACCTGGATCATCATTGCGTCCGCGATCCTGAGCTGGCTCGTCGCCTTCAACGTCATCAACGTCCGTAACGACGTGGTGCGGATGATCTGGAACGGCGTGTACCAGCTCACCGAGCCGGTGCTGGCCCCCATCCGGCGGCGCCTGCCGGATCTCGGCGGCATCGACGTGTCTCCGATCGTGCTGCTGCTGATCATCTTCCTGATCCAGCGCGTCATTGGCCTCTACATCTACCCGAACGTGTTCTGATGGCCTCGGACCCCCATATCACTCCCTGGACGGTCGATTCGGCCGGCCTCGTCGTGCATGTCCGGCTCACCCCCAAGGGCGGCAAGGACTGCATCGAGGGCATCGAGGCGCTGGCCAACGGCAAGCCGGTGCTGAAGGCCCGCGTGCGCGCCGTGCCGGAGGCCGGAAAGGCCAACGCTGCCCTGGCGCGCCTGCTGGCGGACGCCTGCGGGGTGGCGCATGGCAGCGTGGCGTTGACGGCGGGCGGAACCGCGCGCGTGAAGACGCTGCGGATCGATGGCGAGCCCGAGGCGTTGGCGAGCCGACTGGCGCAGGCCTGCGTGGTGCGCCGGGCTCGCGCCAAGGCGGCGTCCGCGATCCGCAAAGTCGCCGATTGCTGAGCGAGACGGTTTCATGACGGCCGCGATCATCGACGGAAAGGCCGCCGCCGCCGCATTGCGCGAGCGCATCGCCGAGCGGGTCGGCGAACTGGCCCGGCAGGGCGTCACGCCCGGGCTCGCGGTGGTGCTGGTCGGCGACAATCCGGCCAGCCAGGTCTATGTGCGCTCCAAGGCCAAGCAGACCGTCGAGGCGGGCATGCGCTCCTTCGAGCACAAGCTCCCGGCCGACACCAGCGAACAGGACCTTCTGGCGCTTGTAGGCCGGCTCAACGCCGACGATGCCGTGGACGGCATCCTGGTGCAATTGCCGCTGCCGGCCCAGATCAACGCCGAGCTGGTGCTGGAGGCGATCGACCCGCGCAAGGACGTGGACGGCTTCCACCCGATGAACGCCGGGCGCCTGGCGTCTGGGGTTCCGAGCCTCGTGCCATGCACGCCGCTGGGCTGCCTCATGCTGCTGCGCGAGCTCAAGGGCGACCTCGCCGGGCTCGAGGCTGTGGTGATCGGCCGCTCCAACATCGTCGGCAAGCCCATGGCGGCGTTGCTGACCGCCGAAAGCTGCACGGTCACGATCGCGCATTCGCGCACCCGCGACCTCCCGGCCGTATGCCGGCGGGCCGACATCCTGGTGGCGGCCGTGGGCCGGCCCGGCATGGTGACGGGCGACTGGGTGAAGCCCGGCGCAATCGTGCTCGACGTCGGCATCAACCGGGTGTCCGCGCCGGAACTCGGCGAGGGCAAGACCCGCATCGTCGGCGACGTGGATTTCGCGTCCTGCTCCGAGGTCGCGGGCGCGATCACGCCGGTCCCGGGCGGGGTGGGGCCGATGACCATCGCGTGCCTGCTCGCCAACACGCTGACAGCCGCCTGCCTGCGGCGCGGGCTGCCCAAGCCGATCCTCTGAGCCCGCCTCGGCCGAACGTCTAGCGGGCGCGGCTCTTGCGGGAGCGCGGCCGCGCCTGCCACAAAGGGCGCGACCAGCACCCACCCGGCGAGGCGCGCATGACCACCAAGACCAATTCGGGCCGCTTCTTCGAGGATTTCGCCATCGGCGAGGTTATCCGGCACGCGACGCCGCGCACCGTCACGGCGGGGGACGCATCGCTCTACGCGGCGCTGTACGGCACGCGCTTCGCCGTGCAGTCCTCGGAAATGTTCGCCAAGCAGCTGGGCTACCGCCACGCGCCGGTCGACGACCTGCTGGTGTTCCACATCGTGTTCGGCAAGACGGTGCCGGACGTGTCGCTGAACGCAGTCGCCAATCTGGGCTATGCGGCGGCGCGCTTTCTCGCGCCGGTCTACCCCGGCGACACGCTGCGGACCGTCTCGGAGGTGATAGGCCTCAAGGAGAACTCCAACCGCCGGACCGGCGTCGTCTATGTGCGCTCCACCGGCTTCAACCAGGACGGCGTCGAGGTGCTCGACTATGTGCGCTGGGTGATGGTGCACAAGCGCGACCCCGAGGCCGTGATCGCCGAGGAGCACGTGCCGACGCTGCCGCGCGTGGTCTCGCCGGACGCGCTCGGCGACGCCTGCCCGGCGCTGGACCCGGCCGCCTACGACGACGTGCTGGCGGGATCGCTCGACCGCTGGGACGACTACGAGGTCGGCGAGCAAATCGACCACGTCGACGGCATGACGGTGGAAGAGGCCGAGCACATGCTGGCCACCCGCCTCTACCAGAACACCGCCAAGGTGCATTTCGACCAGCTCGCGCAGGCTTCCAGCCGCTTCGGCCGGCGGCTGATCTATGGCGGCCACGTGATCTCGCTGGCGCGGGCGCTGAGCTTCAACGGCCTTGCGAACGCGTTCCATGTCGCGGCCATCAATGGCGGCCGCCACGTCGCGCCGCTGTTCGCGGGCGACACCGTGTATGCGTGGAGCGAGATCCTCGACAAGCAGCCGCTCCCCGGCCGCGACGACGTCGGCGGGCTGCGCGTGCGCATGGTGGCGACCAAGAACAAGCCCTGCCGCGATTTTCCGCTCAAGGACGGCGAGGACTATGACCCGGCCGTGATCCTGGATCTCGACCTGTGGGTGCTGGCGCCGCGTTGGAAGTGATTCGCCGACCACCGCAGGTGGTTGCGGCGGGATTCGGATCGGGTTGTGATTCGATGATCACTAATCCGGACCCACATGGATGTTTCAGCCAAGGCCGCTTTGACTGGATCGAGCCTTATCGTCCGGCGCGCATTGGCGCGGACCGTTTCATCGGAGGCTCGTCGCGAGCCCCAGCGACACGGCAGTCGGGCCCGATATCCGGTACAGCTTGTCCGGCGGAGCCTTGGTGACGAGATCGACGGCCGCCCGTGCCCCGAGTTCGTAGTACATCCCGATCATCGCGGCCGTCGCGCCCCCGCTGTAACGGCCGGCTTGCAACGACAGCGGATCATTGCCCTCGTGGTATCCGAGGCCGCGGAAGCCTGATTTGCCCTGGACGCCTTCGGGTAGCCGCTCACCATTCAGGTAGATGCGCTTGGATCCGGCAGCAAAGATCACCGTGCAGGCGCTGGCGCATTTCGAGTTGGCGGCATCCAGCCTCACGCTCCAGCCCTTCGCGCGGATCAATCTCGCGATGTCCTTGGCGGCCGCGATCTTGCCGCCTCCGCTGTTCACGTCGACCGTGAGGTCTCCGGCGTGGCTGGCGACCAACTCACGAAACCTGATCTCGTCTCCCATGACGATCGTGCCCGCGAGACGCACGGTGTCGCCGCGTTGCGTGATTGACATCGAGTAGGCCGGCGCGGTTGCGACCGCGACGACGAGGGCGGCGAGTGCAAGGCGGTTCATGAGAGGGTGTCCCGGTGGACCGGTAGAAAACCCTCGTCGCCCGCGGGTTGGCCACTAGTCGCAGGTTGCATTGCGGGCGCCAGCACACGCGGCCGCGTTCGAAGCCGCGGCCACGCCGAGCGTTCGGCCGAGCGGATCCGTTCGACGGCCAACGATGATTCACCGACCATCGCAGGGCGCTGTAAACATCCTGCCTTTCGGAATTGATTCACCGATCGTTTCGGAGCCGCCCACATTACGCGGGGGCCGACCACCTTTCGCCAAGCGATTCAATAGATTCAGGAATTTTTGTTGAGCCGCGCAGTGGCGAAAGCACCGTTATTGATTCGGGGCTCACTACAACAACCCGACACCACGCCGGAATCAGATTTGATTCCTCGACCAGCGCGCGCCGGTCAGGAGGCCTGGGAGGTGCGGCGGACAGCGAGGCGCTCGAGCGCGGTGGCGGGAACCCGGTCGGAACGCTTCAGGGCCGAATCGGCGCGCCCGGGATGCAGCGTCCGGATCACCTGCCGGGCGCCGGCCAGAAACGTCTCCACATAAAGGCCGATCACGGCGTCGCGGCTCTCCACCGGGGCGCGGTAGATGTGCTCGCGCACCCCTTGGAACACGATCGCGCCATGGAGCAGCATCAGCATGTCGCGCTCGGCGGCCAGCATGGGCCGCGTCGCGGTGGCGGGCAGGCCGGCTTCGCGGCGCAGTTCGTCCAGCAGGGGCGCGAAGATCTGGTCGGTGAGCGCGCCGCCGCGGCGGCTCGGCAGCGGCAGGCCGTCCAGGGCGGCGCGCATCAGGAGGCGGATGGCGGGGCCGTCGTCCTGGTCCGCATAGGCGCGGTAGACTGTCGCAAGGCGCTCGGCCAGCGGCAGCGAGCGGTCGCCCAGAACGGCCGGCAGGTCCTCGCGCCAGCGGCTCCCGGCCACGCGGGCGAACACGGCTTCCACCAGCGCGTCCTTGGACTCGTAGTAGCGGTACAAAAGCGCCTGCCGGATCCCCATATTGGCGGCGAGAACATGCGTGGAGGCCGCAAAGCCATGTTCGGCGAAAAACGCGATGGCGGCGACCAGGATCTCCTCGCGCCGCTCCAGCGCGCTTTTGCGGACCGCCCGGACGCGGGGCGCGGCGGCCTCGCCGGCATGTTGCGCCGCAGCAAGGCGGCGAGGGGCGCGCTTGCGGGCGGGCAGGTGCGTCATCGCCGCTGGGGTGGAAACCCTCGCCATGCTGTCGAATCGCTCTACTTCCGCCAAACGTCGCGTATCCTACCGCATTGCGAAAGGGGGGGACACGCGTTACTGAAACACCGCCCCGTTTTCGCCACGAAAGAGAAGGCAATGGCCGACTCACCGGTCCGGACGCAACGTCCGCTCTCCCCCCACCTGCAGATCTTCACCCCATACCTCACCATGGTGATGTCGATCCTGCACCGCATCACCGGGGGCGCGCTCTATGTCGGCACGCTGCTGCTGGTGGTGTGGCTGATCGGCGCCGCGAGCGGCCCGGCCGGTTACGCGCAGGTGCAATGGTTCATGGGGTCGATCATCGGCCAGCTGATCCTGTTCGGCTACACCTGGGCGCTGATCCACCATCTTATCGGCGGCGTACGGCATCTCGTGTGGGACGTCGGGCTGGGCTTCGGCCCCGAAGCGCGCGAGAACATGGCCCGCCTCAACATCATCGGCTCGGTGGTGCTGACGATCCTGATCTGGGTCGTCGCCCTGATCGTGCGCTGAGGAGAACCGGATGTCGGTCTTCGGAAAATTCTCCATCCAGACGCCCTACAAGCGCGTGCACGGCCTCGGCAGCGCCGGCGCGGGCACCGAGCACTTCTGGAAGCAGCGCGTCACCGCGGTGGCGCTGATCCCGCTCACGCTCGTGTTCGTGGTGGTCGTCATCCTGGCGGCCGGCAAGGACTACGATGCTGCGCGCCGGCTGCTCGGCAACCCGTTCGTCGCCCTGATGATGCTGCTGTTCGTGGGCGCGGGCGTCAGCCACATGCGCATCGGCATGCAGGTGATCATCGAGGACTACGTCCACGAGGACGTGCCGAAGATCGCCCTCCTGGTGCTGAACACCTTCTTCTCGATCGCGACCGGCCTCGCCTGCGCGTTCGCGATCCTCAAGCTGAGCTTTGGAGCCTGAACCATGGCCGGACCCACCAACGGAACCGCCGCTCCCTCGCTGAACGGCAAGGCCTACCCGATCACGGACCACACCTTCGACGTCGTGGTGGTGGGCGCCGGCGGCGCGGGGTTGCGCGCCACGGTCGGCTGCTCGCAGGCGGGCCTGCGCACGGCCTGCATCTCCAAGGTGTTCCCCACCCGCTCGCACACCGTGGCGGCGCAGGGCGGCATCTCGGCCTCGCTCGGCAACATGGGGCCGGACGACTGGCGCTGGCACATGTACGACACCGTGAAGGGGTCCGACTGGCTCGGCGACCAGGACGCCATCGAGTATCTGTGCCGCAACGCGCCCGCCGCCGTGTATGAGCTCGAGCACTGGGGCGTGCCGTTCTCGCGCACCGAGGAAGGCAAGATCTACCAGCGGCCCTTCGGCGGCATGACCACCGAATACGGCAAAGGCACCGCCCAGCGCACCTGCGCGGCGGCCGACCGCACCGGCCACGCCATCCTCCATACGCTCTACGGCCAGGCGCTGCGCGCCTCCACGGAATTCTTCATCGAGTATTTCGCGATCGACCTCATCATGGACGAGGAAGGCCGCTGCGTCGGCGTCGTCGCGATGAAGATGGACGACGGCACCATCCACCGCTTCCGCTCGCACCTTACCGTGCTGGCGACCGGCGGCTACGGCCGCGCCTATTTCTCGGCCACCTCGGCCCACACCTGCACGGGCGACGGCAACGCCATGGTGCTGCGCGCCGGGCTGCCGCTGCAGGACATGGAGTTCGTGCAGTTCCACCCCACCGGCATCTACGGTGCGGGCTGCCTGATCACCGAGGGCGCGCGCGGCGAGGGCGGCTACCTCACCAACTCCGAGGGCGAGCGCTTCATGGAGCGCTATGCTCCCTCCGCCAAGGACCTGGCGTCGCGCGACGTGGTTTCACGCGCGATGACGATGGAGATCCGGGCCGACCGCGGCGTCGGCAAGAACAAGGATCACATCTACCTGCATCTCGACCATCTCGACCCCGCGATCCTGCACGAGCGCCTGCCCGGCATCTCGGAAAGCGCCAAGATCTTCGCGGGCGTGGACGTCACCAAGGAGCCGATCCCGGTTCTGCCGACCGTGCACTACAACATGGGCGGCGTGCCGACGAACTACCACGGCGAGGTGCTGACGCTGAAGAACGGCAACCCCGACATGGTGGTGCCCGGCCTGATGGCGCTCGGCGAAGCCGCCTGCGTGTCCGTGCACGGCGCCAACCGGCTGGGCTCCAACTCGCTGATCGACCTGGTGGTGTTCGGCCGTGCGGCCGGCCTGCGCGCCGCCGAGCTGGTGACGCCGGGCGAGAAGCACTCCGAGCTGCCGAAGAACTCGGCCGAGCTGTCGCTGTCGCGCCTCGACAAGGCGCGCTACGCCAACGGCTCCACCTCCACGGCGGAACTGCGCGAGCGCATGCAGCGCACCATGCAGAACAACTGCGCGGTGTACCGCACCGGCGAGGTGCTGGCCGAGGGCAAGCAGCTGATCACGGATGTCTGGCGCGGCGCCGCCGACATCAAGGTCACGGATCGCTCCATGATCTGGAACTCCGATCTCATCGAGACGCTGGAGTTCGAGAACCTCATCACCCAGGCGGTGGTGACGATGGAAGGCGCGCTGAACCGGCAGGAGTCGCGCGGCGCACAGGCGCGCGAGGACTTCCCGGATCGTGACGACAAGAACTGGATGAAGCACACGCTGGCCTGGGTGGACGAGCGGAACTACGCGGTCTCGCTCGATTACCGGCCCGTGCACACCTACACGATGACCAACGACGTCCAGTACATCGAGCCCAAGGCTCGCGTGTACTAAGGGAGCACTGCGTCACATGGTTCAGCTCACCCTTCCCAAGAACTCCCGGCCGGTCGACGGCAAGGTCTGGCCGAAGCCGGCCGGCGCCAACCGGCTGACGGAGTTCCGCATCTACCGCTACGACCCGGATGGCGAGAGCAATCCGCGCATCGACACCTATTGGGTGAACCGCGACGACTGCGGCCCGATGGTGCTGGACGCGATCATCTGGATCAAGAACACGATCGACCCGACGCTGACCTTCCGGCGCTCCTGCCGCGAGGGCATCTGCGGCTCCTGCGCGATGAACATCGACGGGACCAACACGCTCGCGTGCACCAAGGCGACGGACGACATCAAGGGCGCGGTGCGGATCTACCCGCTGCCGCACATGCCGGTGATCAAGGATCTGGTGCCGGACCTGTCGAGCTTCTACGCCCAGCACGCCTCCATCGAGCCCTGGCTGCAGACCACGAGCCCGAGCCCCGAGAAGGAGTGGCGCCAGTCGCCCGACGACCGGCACAAGCTGGACGGCCTCTACGAGTGCATCCTGTGCGCGTGCTGCTCGACCTCGTGCCCGAGCTACTGGTGGAACGGCGACCGCTATCTCGGCCCCGCCGCCCTGCTGCAGGCCTATCGCTGGCTGATCGACTCGCGCGACGAGTCCACGGGCGCGCGCCTGGACAATCTGGAAGACCCGTTCCGGCTCTACCGCTGCCACACCATCATGAACTGCGCGAAGGTCTGCCCCAAGGGCCTGAACCCGGCCAAGGCCATCGCGGAGATCAAGAAGATGATGGTGACGCGCCAGTTCTGACGACCTCGCCGGGCATACCGGCCGCGCAACCCCAAAGCGCATCGCCCCCATTGCGAGCCGGAGGCGAAGCAATCCAGTCTAATAGCCCGGCTTCCAGGCTGGATTGCTTCGCTTCGCTCGCAATGACGGGAGGGTGTGCCCGGCATCAAAGCCCTAGTTGGTCACGACGCCTTGGAGGTCGCGAGGCGGACTTCGCGGCGGGTGAAGACGTCCGCGTCCTTGAGCGTGCGGAGCACGAAGTCGAACCAGGACTTCACCTCGGCGAGGCCCGAGGAGGCGGTCCACAGGTCGACGTCCAGCATCTCCATGAGCTGGTCCTCGTCCGATTCCAGCACGGCTTCCAGCGAAGCGCCGTTCCGCTCGATGGCGGGCCAGATCTCGGCCTGGCAGGCCGGCAAGGTCACGAAGATAAGGTCCTGGTCCGGGAACTTGATCTTCAGGCCGGCCTCGAAGCCCGCGCCCTCGAAGGAGCCGCCGATCTCGTTCTTGACCACGAAGATGCGGTTGAGCCGGAAGGGCTTCCTGGCCACCACGGTCTCGATCAGGTTGGCGATGTCGTCAAAGGCGTGCTTCTGGGCCTTGCAGACGCAGAACAGGTCGACCTTGGGAGCGTGCTTCTTCTCCATCAGGCCGGCGAGGTTCCGGTCCGCGCCCCAAGCCACCACGCTCTGGATCACGTTGGCGCCGAGATCGACGATCGCGTTGCCCTCGAGAAACAGCGGGCCGATCTTGTCCCAGTAGCGCAAAGCCGCATTGGCGTTGTTTTCCGTCCTGGCGGCCGTGAGCGAGGCGCCGACGCCGAATTCGGTGACCCGATCAGGGTAGAGCTTGCCCAGCTTGGAGCGTCCGGACTCGTCCGTGAAGTCGGCCGCATAAAGGCCGTAGCTTTGGCCGAGCTTCTTGGAAGCGAGATACAGGATCTGCGCGACCGTGGTTTTCCCCTGGCCGCCCGCATGGGCGACGCTGATCAGGGTGGGGCCGGCGGGCAGGGGGCGAGGGGTCGAAGCCATCGGAAGGACCTTCCAGTTACGAAACGCGAACTGGATGGACATTTAACAGATAGCAATCATTACCAAAAGGTGTGCTGACGGGAATCAGTTATCATGTGAACGTTTGGTTAAGAAAAAAGCCGCCCGGAGGCGGCTTTCTACTTCGAGTTGCAAAAATCTACTGCACAAGCTTCGGGCCGCCGGCGCCGACGCGCTCGTTCTCGGTGATGATGCCGAGGCGGCGCGCCACTTCGGTATAGGCCTCCACGAGGCCCCCGAGGTCGCGACGGAAACGATCCTTGTCGAGCTTGTCGTTGGACTTGATGTCCCACAACCGGCAGCTGTCGGGCGAGATCTCGTCCGCCACCACGATGCGCATGAGGTCGCCTTCCCACAGGCGGCCGCATTCCATCTTGAAATCGACGAGGCGGATGCCGACGCCCAGGAAGAGGCCGGACAGGAAGTCGTTGACCCGGATGGCCAGCGCCATGATGTCGTCGATCTCCTGGGGGGTGGCCCAGCCGAACGCCGTGATGTGCTCTTCCGAAACCATCGGGTCGTTGAGCGCGTCGTTCTTGTAGTAGAACTCGATGATCGAGCGCGGCAGCTGCGTGCCTTCCTCGATGCCGAGGCGGGTCGCCAGCGAGCCGGCCGCGACGTTGCGCACGACGACCTCGAGCGGAATGATCTCCACCTCGCGGATGAGCTGCTCGCGCATGTTCAACCGGCGGATGAAATGCGTCGGCACGCCGATGTCGTTCAGGTGCTGGAAGATGTACTCGGAGATGCGGTTGTTGAGCACACCCTTGCCGTCGATGACCTCATGCTTTTTGGCATTGAAGGCGGTCGCGTCGTCCTTGAAGTGCTGGATCAACGTACCCGGCTCAGGACCCTCATAGAGGACCTTGGCCTTGCCTTCGTAGATGCGACGGCGGCGGTTCATCGGCGTATACCGTGTCTTGAGAAAATCCATGGGTACGGCCGGGCTCCTGGGGAGATCGTCCGCGACGTAGTACGCGGGCGGATATGGATCGGACCCGCCTCGCGCTCGCGCCCGCAAACTAGCTTATCGGGGGCGCCAGCACAATGTTGCGGCCTTTCGGCCTGCTGCGACGATCGCCTAAGCGTCCGGGCGATCAGCGAGGCTGTCCGCGTTCAGGGCGTATATGGCCCCGTGTGCGCCGCAACGCAAGCCGGAGCGGCGCCAGGAACGCCGCGACGGAAGCTGCGACGCGAGCCGCGGGCGGCCTCGTCGGAGACTGGCGCCTGAGCCGGCGCGTAGCTATATCGAGGCGAGATTCGGCGACGGCGGCACGCGCCGGGCCCAACCGAGAGGGGACATGATGACGACGTTCGACAAGCGCGAGCAGGGCTTCGAAAGCAAGTTCGCCCATGACGAGGAGCTGCGCTTCAAGGCCACCGCCCGCCGCAACAAGCTGCTCGGCCTCTGGGTCGCCGAAAAGCTCGGCAAGACCGGACCGGACGCCGAAGCCTATGCGCGCGAAGTCATGAAGGCCGATTTCGAGGAAGTCGGCGACGAGGACGTCTATCGCAAGGTCAGCGGCGACCTCGGCGGCAAGGCCACCGAAACCGAGATCCGCACCGCCATGAACCAGATGATGGCCAAGGCCGTCCAGCAGGTCCAGGACGGCGCCTGACATCAACTCAGCCAAAGGCGCGCCCCTTCTCCCCCCGGGAGAAGGTGTCAGCCGAGCTGACGGATGAGGGACTGACGTCGGGCATTCAGGCTCAAGGAGCCTCCGGCCCGGCCTCTAGACCCTCAACCGACCCTTCGGGCCACCTTCTCCCGGGGGGAGAAGGAACGCACTTCGGAGACCGAGCCTCCTTGAAGTGAGCACCCCACTGCTGCGCTGACGCCGAGGCTGCCATGTCGCGCGGCCGGGTTGCGGCTTTGGCCGGGCCCACCCTAGTGTCGGTCCCCGAAGCGGCGCCCATGTTGGCGCGCCGCCGCAAAAGCGCCGGCGCCAGGTCGGCCAGGGGAAACGCCATGCCGCTCAATCCAGCCTTCGCCTCCCTGACGCAACGCCTCGGCAAAGGCACGGGCTCGGGCCTGCTCACCGGCTGGGTCGGCCTGCCGGATCCGCTGGTCGCCGGCATGGTGGCGACCGAGCCCTTCGACAGCGTCGTGCTCGACATGCAGCACGGCTTCGTCGACCTCCACTCGGTGGTGCAGGGCATCGCCCAGGTGGCGCTGGCCGGCAAACCCGCGCTGGTGCGCATCCCGGTCGGCCAGTTCGCCACCGCGTCGCGCGTGCTGGACGCCGGCGCGGCCGGCGTGATCGCCCCCATGGTGAACTCCGCCGCCGACGCGCGGGCGCTGGTGAGCTTCACCAAGTACCCGCCGCTGGGGGAACGCAGCTGGGGCCCGGCCGTGGCGCTCAACGTCTGCGGGCTGTCGGCTCCCGAATATCTCGCCCAGGCCAACGGCCTGACCGCCACGATCGCGATGGTGGAGACCCGCGCGGCGCTGGCCGCCATCGACGAGATCCTGGCCGTGGACGGGATCGACGGCGTGCTGGTGGGCCCGGGCGACCTTTCGATCGCGCTCTCGGACGGCAAATCAGTGAACCCGATGGCGGCCGAGGTGGATTCCGCGCTCGCCCATGTGGCGCAGCGCTGCAAGGCGCACGGCAAGGCCGCCTGCACGTTCGTGACCACGGGCGCCAAGGGCGCGGACGTGATCCGCATGGGTTACGACTTCGTGTCGCTAGGCACCGACGTCATGCAGCTGCGCGCCGGCGCGAACGCGTTCATCGGCGCCTGCAAGGCGGGCTAGGGCCCGCAGGCGGGCTGATGTTCGCGGGCGGGCTAAGCCCGCGCTCAGCTTTCGCCGGGCTTCTCGCCCGCCGGCCTCTCGGGCACGCCCAGCGCGTCGGCGAGGCGGGCCTGGGCGGAGCCCGGCCGCAGCGGCTTCTGCTGGCTCTCGTGCGGGGCCCAGCCGCTCAGCCAGATCAACTCGAACGTCGCCCGCACCCGCCCGTCCGGGTCGGAGAAGCGGTCGGCGTAGATCTCGAGCGCGCGGACCAGCGTGGCGCGGCGCAAGGGCGTGCGCCGGCGGGCCGTGAGTGCGTTGGTCGCCCCCATCGCGCGCAGGTCACGCATCAGCGCCAGCGGGTCGGCGTAGCGCACCACGAAGGCGTCCGTGTCCGTGACCGGGATCGCGAGCCCGGCGCGTTGCAGCAGCGCGCCCAGGTCGCGCACGTCCGCGAAGGGCGACACCCGCGGGCTCGCGCCGCCCTCGACCTCGCTCTCCGCCTGCGTGAACGCCTGGCGCAGCTCCGTGAGCGTCGCGCCCCCGACCATGCACCCGAGAAAGAGCCCGTCCGGGCGCAGCGCGCGGCGGACCTGCGCCAGCGCGCCGGGCACGTCGTTCACGCCCTGGAGCGTGAGCAGGCTCACGATCAGGTCCACGCTTTCGGGCGCGAGCGGGAGCGCCTCCTCGTCGCCCGCCAGCGTGGTCCAGCGCGGGTCGGCGGGTTCGGGCAGGGGCGTGACGCGCGTCACCGCGCCCACCTTCGGGCTCGCGGCCAGCGCCTCCGCCGCGTAGGGGAGCGGGCCCGCGAGGTCGACCGCGCGCTCGAACCGGCGCAGCACCGCGTCCAGGCGCTCGTGCAGGTCCTCGGCGGCGCGGCGGAGCAGGAACGCGGCCCCGTGCGGGTCCGGGCCGGCGAGCGCCCGCGTGAGGCGCATGCGGGCGAGGTCGCGGTCGAACAGGCGGGGCGGCGCGCTCATGCGGGCGGGTTATGGGGCGCGGGCGCCCCCGCGTCAAACGCGTGGTGCGTTGCAGGCCCGCCCGGGCCTAGGCTCGGGCGCATGGATGAGCAAGCGCCCCCGCCAGCGCCTTCGCCCGCGCCTCCGACCGTGCGCCTGCGCGCCTGGGTGCGCTCCACCGCGCTGGCGCGAGCCGGGCTGCGCGCGGCCGTGGACGTGCTCTACCCGCCCGGCTGCGTCGCGTGCGGGCGCGCCCTCGCGCAGGCGCACGCGCTATGCCCGCCATGCTGGCGCGCCGCGCCCTGGATCGAGCGCCCGTATTGCGAGCGCCTGGGCGCGCCCTTCCCGGTGGACATGGGCCCGGGCGCGATCTCGCTCGCGGCCGCCGGCGACCCGCCCGTGTTCGCGCGCGCCCGCGCGGCCATGCGCCACGACGCGGTCGGGCGCGAGCTCGCGCACCGGCTCAAATACGGCGACCGCATGGACCTCGCGCCCATGATGGGGCGCTGGATGGCGCGGGCGGGGCGCGAGCTGCTGGCGGACGGGCCCGTGATCGCGCCCGTGCCGCTGCACTGGACGCGCCTGTGGCGCCGGCGCATGAACCAGGCGGGAGCGCTGGCCGCCGCGGTCGCGCAGGAGAGCGGGGCCGAGCTCGTCCCGGACGCGCTCGAGCGGCGGCGGCGCACGCGCTCGCAGGTGGGCCTTACCCGCAACGAGCGCGCCGAGAACCTGCAGGGCGCGTTCGCGGTCACGGAGGCGGGCAAGCTCGCCATCGAGGGCCGGCGCGTGCTGCTGGTGGACGACGTGTACACCACGGGCTCCACCGCCAACGCGGCTTCGCGGGCCCTGCTGCGCGGCGGCGCCGAGGCCGTGGACGTGCTCACCTTCGCGCGCGTCTGCCTGCCTGCCTGACCGCATGGCGCGGCGCTTGGAATTCGCGCGGGCTCGCCACTATATAGGCGGGACGAACGCGCTACCGGAGCTTCCGCATGTCCGCCGTCACCATCTACACGAAGTCGTACTGCCCCTACTGCCACTCCGCCAAGGATCTGCTGCGCCAGAAGGGCGTGCAGTTCGAGGAGATCGACGTCACCACCGACCGCGACGGCCAGGCCGCGATGGCGCAGCGCGCCGGTCGCTCCACGGTGCCGCAGGTGTTCATCGGCGACCAGCATGTGGGCGGCTGCGACGATCTTTATGCGCTGGAGCGCGCCGGCAAGCTCGACACGCTGCTGGCCGCCTGAAATCCTGAAGCGTCCCCAACGCGAGAACCCGCCATGAGCCGCACCCCCTTTATCGCCGCCTGCGCGCAGATGCGGTCCGGCGTCGATCCGGCCGCCAACATCGACCAGGCGGCCGGCCTGATCCGCGAGGCCGCGGCGGCTGGGGCGAGCTATGTGCAGACCCCCGAGATGTCAAACGCCGTGAACCGGGACCGCAACGGCCTGTTCGCGTCCATCGCGCCGGAGGGCCGCGACCCCATGCTGGCGGCCTTCCAGGGCCTGGCGCGCGAGCTCGGGATCCACATCCATGCGGGTTCGCTCGCGATCCTGCGCGACGACGGCAAGATCGCCAACCGCGCCTTCCTGATTGCGCCGACCGGCGAGATCGAGGCGCGCTACGACAAGATCCACCTGTTCGACGTCGACCTGCCCAATGGCGAGAGCTGGCGCGAGAGCCGCACCTACACGGGCGGAGACAGCGCCGTGCTGGCCGACCTGCCGGGCGGGCGGCTCGGCCTGTCGATCTGCTACGACGTGCGCTTCCCCTACCTGTACCGGGCGCTGGCCGAGGCCGGCGCCGACTTCCTGTCCGCCCCGGCCTGCTTCACGCGCCAGACCGGCGAGGCGCATTGGGTGGTGCTGCACCGGGCCCGCGCGATCGAGACCGGCTCGTTCATGATCTCTGCCGCGCAGGCGGGCCTGCACGAGGACGGGCGCGAGACTTTCGGGCATTCCATCATCGTCGACCCGTGGGGCCGCGTGCTGGCGGAAGCCGGCGACCAGCCGGGCGTCATCATGGCGGAAATCGACCCCGCCCTGGTGGCGGACGCGCGGGGCCGCATCCCGACCCTGCAGCACACGCGCACGTTCCGGGTCGAGCTCGCCGGGGCCGCGCCCCGCGCCCGGATCGCGTGAGCGCCCGACGGCGCGGCGCGGCGGCCTCCCGCAACCCTTCAGACCCCCGATGATCCGCTACGCCCTCGCGTGTGAAACCGGCCACGCCTTCGAGAGCTGGTTTCGCGACGGCGCGTCCTTTGACGACCAGGCGGCGCGCGGGCTGGTGCAGTGCCCGCATTGCGGCTCGGCCAAGGTCGCCAAGCAGATCATGGCGCCGAGCGTCGCCCGCACCGATCGCCCCGCCGCCGCGCCGGCCCCGGAGGCGAGCGATGCCGAGGCTCCCGCCACCCCGGGCGGGCCGCCGCCGGGCGGGGCGGGGCCTGTCGCGCTCTTGAGCGAACGCGATATGGCGTTCCGGGCGTTGCTGGCCGGCATGCGCGAGCACATCAAGGCCAACGCCGAAAATGTCGGTCGCGGCTTCGCGACCGAAGCCCGCCGCATGCACGAAGGCCTGACGGATTTCCGCGCCATCTACGGCGAAGCCTCCGCCGAGGAGGCCCAGGCGCTCGCCGAAGAAGGCATCGACGCCACCGCGATCCCGTGGCTGAACGACGACCGCAACTGACCGAGCTATTGCGAATGACGGTGTGCCCCTCGGCGATGCTCCGCCGTGATTCCGCTGCCGTCATTGCGAGCGGAGCGAAGCAATCCAGCTAAACGCCGGGCAGTTAGACTGGATTGCTTCGCCTCCGGCTCGCAATGACGGCGAGGCGCGGCGATGGTGGGGCAACCTACTGTCATCCACGGCGGCGCGCAGCGCCGGGAAGGGGATCCAGGGGTGAGCGCGGCGGCCCTGGATCCCCTTCCCGACCTGCTCCGCAGGTCGCCGGGGATGACGGAGGAGAGGTTTTCGCGATTTCGGCGGGCCTTTAAGGCCGTGGTTCCGCTGCCGTCATTGCGAGCGGAGCGAAGCAATCCAGCTAAACGCCGGGCAGTTAGACTGGATTGCTTCGCATCCGGCTCGCAATGACGGCGAGGCGTGTTGATGATGGGGCGTATGCGCAGCGTGCGTCAGGTCTTGAGGCGAATGACGTCGCCTTCATGGCGGCTGTCGTTTTCGCGGTCGCGTTCATGGCGGCTGGCGAGGCCGAAGGAGGGGAGCCAGCTCTCGCGGCGGATGGTCCAGAGCTCGTAGGTCGGCGCGAACCGGCTTGGCGCGTCGAGCGCGCCGAGGCTTACCTCGATTTCGTCGGCCGAGCGGGCGAAGACCGAGGAGCCGCAGCGCGGGCAGAAGTGGCGGCCCTTGAAGTCGTGGGTTTCGCCCGTCACCGTGACGGCGGTTTCGGGGTAGATCGCGGACGCGTGAAACGGCGCCCCGTGGTGCTTGCGGCAGTCGAGGCAGTGACACAGGCCTACCCGGTAGGGGTTTCCGGTCGCTTCGACGCGAACGTCGCCGCACAGGCATCCCCCGGTGACACGGTCCATGCTCCCCTCCTGCTCGCCTCGATCCATTCCAGGATATAACGGCGCAAACGAGCGTCGGGTCCACCGCGCTCGCGGGCGTCCGCGTTTGACGGTCGGGGCAGGCGCAGGCGGATCCCGCACGGGCGGACATGAATCGGCGTCGGGATCAGAAAGTCGACGAAGCGCGATGTTCTTGCCGCGGCCGCTGATCCGTTGGACGCAAGCTTGCCATGCTGACGCTTCGCCTGACGGAGGTCGATGTCATCAGCAGATAAGTTGTGCGCAATCGAATTCTATACTCTTGCGCGCGTCGCGGATAATCGCTCGTATAAGTTGAGCGACTTTCTTCACCAGTTGTGCCGAAGGCTTAACTTTTCCGACCCATGATCCGGGTGTCCGTACAGGGTCCGTTGATGCGTTTCTGGTTCAAATCCGTCGGGGCGGCCGCCAAGGCCGAGGTTGCGGGCATCGCCCCGGTGGCGGAGCCGCAGCCGACGACCCGTTCGGCGGAGCCGCCCGTTCGCGACGCCAGCGAGACGATCCGGCTGATGCAGGCCGACGTGTTCCGCAACGTCCGCGAGGTCGGAGAGGCCAATTTCGAGCTGCGCCGCAAGTTGCGCGACGCCTTTGGGCTCTTGGAGCGGCTTCGCGGCCGGGCGCAATCCTTCGCCGGCATGGCGGAGGCGGCCCGCAACAGTTCGGGCGCGATCTCGGTCGCGCTGCGCGACCTCGCCTCCGCGAGCCACACCATCAGCAGCCGCATCGGCGAATCCAGCGTGACGGTGGACGCCGCCGAGTCGCGCGCCCGGCGGGCGAGCGAGGGCGTCGGGCAGCTGCGCGACTCGGTCGCCGAGATCGGCCAGGTGGTGAACCTGATCGCCTCGATCGCCCGCCAAACGAACCTTCTGGCGCTGAACGCCACCATCGAGGCCGTGCGGGCCGGCGACGCCGGCCGCGGCTTCGCGGTGGTGGCCTCCGAGGTGAAGGCGCTTTCCATCGCCACCCAGGAGGCGACCAACCGCATCGCGTCCACGATCGACAAGGTGCGGGCGAGCGCGCTGACCTCCATCGACGACGTCTCGACGCTGGGTCTCGCGATCAGCGACCTGCGCGACAGCTTCGCGACCGTGGTGGAGGCCGTGTCCGTCCAGGTCGCCACCACCACCGAGATCGGCCGCAGCGCCGCCGAGGCGGCCCAGTTCGCCGAGGAGGTGAACATGGAGGCGCTGCGGATCGACGCCCTGGGCGACGAGGCCGTGGTGCTTGCCGGCGCGGCCGACCAGGCTTCGGAAAAGACCGACATCACGATCGCGCAGCTCAGCGACAACGCTTCGATCCTGGTCCGGCAGACCGACAACCAGGAAACCATCGCGGACCGCCTGCCGGTGGTGATCGACGCGAAGCTCCATGTCGGCGGACGCGTGATCCCGGTGCAGACCGGAAACGTCTCGCCCGAGGGCGCCTTCGTGCATACGGACGAGACGCTGCTGGACGCGGTCGGCGAGGCCGTGATCCTGGAAGCGCCGAGGCTCGGGCGTTTCGAAGCCCGGATCGCGTCCGTGAAGCGCAACGGCCTGGGGCTGCGCATCCAGAACGCCGACGCAGGCTCACGCACCGCGTTGCGCGAGCTGCTGGCGCGCCTCACCGAAAGCTATGCGCCGCTGCGGGTGCGCTCCGGCGCGCTCGCCGAGACGGTGGCGCGCCGCTACGAGGCCTTGCTGCTGGAGGGCTGGATTTCGCCCGCCGACCTGTTCGACACCAGCTATATCGCCCAGCCCGGGGCGCATCCGCCCCGTTTCGGGCTGATGCATCTGAGTGTGCTGCAGGAAGGGCTGGACCCGATCATCGACGCCCAGTGCGGCGAAGATCCCCTGCCTCTCGCGGCGTTTCTGGTTGACCGCAACGGCTTTTGCGTGGTCGCCCGCGGCCGCGCGCCGGAGGCCCGCAGCCTGCCGGGCCGCATGCTGAACGACGGCGCCGGGCTGGCGGCCGCCCGCAATCTCAGGCCCTGCCTGATCCACTCCTACGCGTCCGATTTCGCGGGCGTCGTCCAGGAAGTGAGCTCCCCGGTGTTCGTGGAAGGCCGCCACTGGGGCGCCGTGCGCACCGCCTATGGGCTGTCCGCGACGGCCTGAGATGGGCCGCGCGCCTCGCCGTCATTGCGAGGAGCGAAGCGACGAAGCAATCCAGAGGCCGGTAGAGGCGCGAGCTTTATGGCCCGGCGTCAGCTGGATTGCTTCGCTGGCGCTCGCAATGACGGGAGGGGACCCGCCACCGTGCGGGCCGATCAGCCTCCGACCACGCCCTTGCTGGTCTGCACGGTCCAGGCTTTGCCGCTGCGCTCGATGGCGTCGATGCGGCCGATGCCCGGGAGGACGTCGCCGCGGGCGACCTCGTAGAGGCCGCCGGGGCCTTCCAGCAGCGCGATGCCGTTGAAGACGCCGCGGACGGACCAGCCCTTCAGGGCGTCGGGCTTGGCGGGAGCCTTGGCGGCCACGACGGGCGCTTCGGGCGGAGGCGGCGCGACGGCGGCCGGGGCCGGCGCAGGCGCGATCGACGCGGTCGTGACGGGATCGCGCTGGCGATCGAGGCGATCGGCGCGGTCGAGCTTCTCGGCGATGGCGGCGATGCGGGCGGCCGGTTCGCGCTCGAACTGCTCGAGCCGGGCGATCTGGGCCGCGACCTGCGCGAGGGCGCCGGCCGAGTCAGCCTTGGCGCGTTCGGCCTGGGCGCCGATCTGCGCCACGGCGGCGGCGGTTTCGGCGCGGGACTTCTCGAGGCTGTCGCGCAGCGCGGCGACGCGCTTTTCCAGCGCGCGGATCTCGTCGGAGCCGGCCGTGCGGTCCACCGACGCCTTCACGACGTCCACGGCGGCGCGCAGGCCGCGCAGGTCCGAGGCGAGCTTCTGGGCGTCGCGGGGGTTTGCGGCGGCGCCGGTTCCCTTCCACTGCGTCATCGCGAGAACGGAGCGGACCTGCTCGGTCTCGTGATGGGCGGCCGCAAGCGCGCGATTCTGGAGCTTGTGCGACACCAACCCGCCCGCGAGGGCGCCGACGCCGAGCGCCACCGCGACGCCCGCCGCAAGCGGGGCGTAGCGCCGGGCCGAGGAGGCGTTGACGTGGGCGGCGGTCGCCCTGGCGCGAGCGCGCATCAGGGCGGTCTGCGCGGCGATCACGCTTTTCGGCACTTCCTGGACGGTCGCCTTGGCGAGTTCGGGCTTGATCTCGGGCTTGGGCTCGACTTTGGGCTCGGGCCGGACCTCAGGGGCGGCGGAGGCCGCGATCACGGGGGCGTCGGAGCCGGCCGGGGCGGTTTGGGAAGACTCGGAGACGGTCGTCATGGCGGAGCCTCGGAATGGATCTCCACCCTTTGGTAACCACGATTGTTTACCTGTTTCTTACCAAGCCGGACGGAAACGCAATCTCAGGTTGTGGCCGATCCGGCGGGCTGCTCTTCGGGGGGCTGCTCGACCGCCCCGCGCCGCTGCAGGACGCGCGCGAGCTGCCAGCACAGCATCGCCCAGGCGCAGCCGACTGCCCAGCCGCCCAGCACGTCCGTGGGCCAGTGCACGCCCAGATAGACACGGCTGCAGCCAATGGCGACGGCCAGCAACAGGCCGAGCGCGACCACGAAGGCCTTGACGCGACGCTTGGAGCTGACCCGCGCGAGCAGCGCGCCCAGCGTGATGTAGGCCACCGCCGACATCATCGCGTGGCCGCTCGGAAAGCTCAGCGTGTGCACGTCCACCAGATGGGCCACCAGGGCCGGGCGCGGGCGGTCGAAGCCGATCTTCAACACGAAGGAGAGGAGCGTGCCGCCGCCGATGGAGACGGCCGCGAACAGGGCCGCGCCGCGCTTTCCGTCCATCACGAGGTAGAGGATGGCCGCGATCGTGATGAAGCTCAGCACCGTGACGCTGCCGAGCGCCGTGATGTCGCGCATCACGCCCTCCAGCCAGGGCGGGCCGATGGGGTTGGCGGCGTCGCCGGGCGTGCGCAGGGCCAGGAGGATGCGCTGGTCGAAACCGTGGGTGTCGCCCTCCACGACCTCGTCGGCGATCTTCACGAAGGCGAAGAGCCCGGCCGCCACGATGGACAGCGCCAGAACGGAGCCGAGTTCGAGGCGGAAGCGGTCGCGCAGTTGTTCGAGGATCAAGGGAAGCTCCATCTGCGCCGCAAGCTAGGGGCTGCGACGATCCCGCCGGGAACCCGCGATCCCGCCGCGGGGTTGCACCACACCCGAATGTGGACGCCCCCGCCATGGATTCCCAGCCCGCCGAACTGCAAGACGACGCCAGCCCGCTCGAGCAGGCGACAAACGAGGCCCAGCGCGAGGCCGCCGAGCAGGCGGGGCTCGTCTACGTGTCCGACGAGGAGCCGGGGTTCCGGCGGCGCAAATCCGGCAAGGGCGTGAGCTATCTCGACCTCGACGGCAAGGCGATCCGCGATCCCAAGGTCTTGGAGCGCATCCGCAAGCTCGCGGTGCCGCCAGCCTACACGGATGTGTGGATCTGCCCGGACCCGAACGGGCACATCCAGGCCACCGGGCGCGACGACAAGGGGCGCAAGCAGTACCGCTACCACCCGCGCTGGCGCGAGGTGCGCGACAGCGACAAGTTCGAGCACATGCTGGAATTCGCCAAGGGCCTGCCGGCGCTGCGCGAACGCATCGACGCCGACATGGGCAAGCGCGGGCTGCCGCGCGAGAAGGTGCTGGCCACCGTGGTGCACCTGCTGGAGAACACGCTGATCCGCGTCGGCAACGCCGACTATGTGAAGCAGAACAAGAGCTACGGCCTCACCACGCTGCAGGACCGGCACGTCAAGATCGAGGGCCAGGAGCTGCGCTTCGCGTTCAAGGGCAAGAGCGGCAAGACCTGGAAGCTGAAGGTGAAGGACCGGCGCATCGCCCGGCTGGTGAAGGCTTGCCAGGACATTCCCGGCCAGCACCTGTTCCAGTATTTCGACGAGAACGGCGAGCGCCAGCCGGTGACCTCGGCGGACGTGAACGCCTACCTGAAGGAGGCGACCGGCCGCGACATCACGGCGAAGGACTTCCGGACGTGGGCCGGCACCGTGCTGGCCGCCATGACGCTGCGCGAGTTCGAGACCGTGGACAACCAGGCGCGCTCCAAGAAGACCATCAAGGCCGCGGTGGAGCGTGTCGCCATCCGGCTCGGCAACACGCCGACGATCTGCCGCAAGTGCTACGTGCATCCCGAGGTGTTCAACGCCTATCTGGATGGCGGGCTGGTGGAGAGCATCGAGGAGGAGGTCGACGCCGAGCTGCGCGACAATCTCGAGAAGATGAAGCCCGAGGAGGCCGCCATCCTGGTGGTGCTGCAGCGCCGGCTGAAGCAGGACCTGCGCGCGCGGCTGGAGAAATCCGTGGAGGCGGTCGCCGAAGAGGCTCCGCCGGCGAAAAAGCCGGCCCGCAAGGGCGCCGGGCGGAAGGCGAAGGACGAGCGGGCCGCCGCGTGAGCGGCGCGCTCAGGGCTTGCGCAGGCGAAACACGAGGCCGTCCCACAGCGTGAACGGCCGGTCCGGCTCGCCCTCCGGGACGAGGCCGGCGGCGGCCGCCCACGCGGCGAGGTCGTCGGCATCCCGGGCGTCGTCTCCCCGGTAGGACAGGTTGGCGAGCACGAGGCGGCCGCCGGGCGCGAGCGTGCGGGCCAGTTCGGCGACCATGCCGGGCGCGAGGTCGCCGCCGGCCTGGACCAGATAGGGAAACACGTCCACGGCGAGCGCGAGGTCGTAGGACGCGGGTTGCACCTCGGCGAGGTCGCGGCCGTTGGCTTGCGCGAAGCTGGCGTTCGGGAGTGCGGCGCAGCGGCGGCGCGCCTCCGCGATCATGCCGGCCGAAACGTCGAGGCCCAGCAGCCGCCGGCAGCGCGGCGCGATCAGGGCGGAGAGGCGGCCGACGCCGCAGCCGAAATCCAGCACGGCCGCATCGGCGCGCAGCGCGCCCCAGCGTTCCAGCGCGTCCACGAGTTCGCGGCTGACTTGGGCTGTGAGCGCCGGGTCGCCCAAGCCGTAGAGCGCCACGCCGGCGTCCGGCGCGCTGGCCGCGAGGTTGTCGAAGACGCCGGCCCATTCGGCGACGGCGGCTTGCGGCGAGGTCGCGGGGGCGTCGTGCCGGGCCTGCGCGAGCACGTCGTGGATGGTCGACCAGGCCTGTGGGCGATCGGCCCAGCAACGCTCAACGGCTTCGAGCCGCGCCCGCGCGACCTCGTCCGACGGGGCCGCGACGGCGTCGCGGAGGGCTTCCCGGGCCGCCGTCTCGCTCGGAGCCGCCATCAAGAGGTGCATGAGGCCGAGATGGGGCGGGCAACCCGCCGCAGCCGCGCGGGCGAGAGCCGCCGCGATCGCCGCCGAGGCGTCATCCATGGGGCGGGCTCATGAGGCGCCAGCGGTTGGGCTGGTCCACCGCCCCCCAGTCATATTTGTAGGCCTCCTGGCCGCGCAGAAACGAGAACGCAGCCGCGCCGCGTCCGGAGGCCCGCCCCACGGCGCGGCCGAGCAGGATCGCGCCGGGGCTTTCATGCGCGAAGGCGGGGTCGAAGCCGCCCACATACGCGTAGGAGCGGCGCTCGTCGTGAAATCCGTAATAGGCGCCCGCGATCTCGCCGCCGATGCGCAGCAGGGCGGTTTCGGCCAGCCCTTCGGCGAGCATGAGCGGCAGCGCGCGGGCGTGGAACTCCCGCACGGACGCGTCGTCCAGCACGCCGGCCTCGCCCCGGCTGAGCCAGCGCGCGCCGTGCAGCCGCGCCAGCGTGTCCAGAAAGGCTGACGGGCCGATCGCGTTGGCGTCCTCGAACAGCATGGGGCCGCGCCGTTCGGCGCGATGGCGGGCCATGCGGGTCTTGCGACGGCGCGTGGCCGGAATGCTGCGCGGCAGGCCGCAGTCGTCGGTGGAGCGGTCCCGGTCGAGCGCCAGCACCGGGCAGGTCTCGCCGCCGCCGCTTTCGTCGCACCAACCCGGCGGCGGCGGGATCAGCCAGGCGGCGGCGTCCGGGGCGAGGTCGACCCATTGCACCGGCAGGCCGATCCGCGCGATGGCGGCGCTCACGGCGCTGGCGGCGTCCGGGCAGGCGGGGTCCAGCAGCACGTCGCAATGGTCGCTGAGCGAGATGCCGACAGGGAGAAGGCGGGCGCCGCCGGTGCCATCCTCCCGATAGAGCGGCGCAAGCGCGACAAGGGCCTGCCCGTCCCACACGGCCACGGTCGCAAGGGCGCCAGGGTGGAACACCGCCCACCAGGGGCGCAGCCAGGCGGCGGAGCCAAACGGCGTAGCCGCCGGGCAGCGCCGCCACAGGGCGCCCCAGGCTGGTTTGAGCGCCGCCAGCGCGGCCTCGTCCCGGATGATCTCGGCCTGAAGCGCGCTCATGCGGCGCCCCGGCTCCGATGTGCGGCGACCAATTCCCGGTAGAGCCGGAGGTAGCGCCCGGTCATACCGCTCAGCGAAAAGCGTTCGCGCGCAACGATTCGGGCCCGCTCGGGATCGATGTCGCGGGCGCGCGGTATGGCGGCCGTCATACCGGCGACATCCTCGACCAGAAAGCCCGTCTCGCCATCCCGCACCGCCTCCGGCAAGGCGCCACGCCGGAACGCCACCACGGCGGCGCCGCACGCGATGGCCTCGCGCGCCACGAGCGAGCTGGTCTCGTCTACGAGGGCAGGAACAAGGAGGCACTGCGCCGCATGCAGGAGGCGGCGCTTGCGCGCGAAGCCGACCGGCCCAATGAAGCGGCGTCTCCGGTCGAGGCGTGGCGCAACCTCGTCGGCGAAATAGCGCTGGTGCTCCGGATAGGCGAAGACCTCGCCGGCGATCACAAGATCGATGTCGGCCGCCTTGGCGGCCTCGATCGCGAGATGGACGCCTTTTTCCGGGCAGATACGGGCGAGAACGAGCGCGAAGCCGCGCTTCGAGAGGCGGATCTCCTGAAGCCGCTCCACCGGCACGCCGTTCTCGATCGGCGCAAGCAGGTTGCTGGCGGGTGGGCACGTGGCCGCCTGCGTGGCCGAAACCGGGTTCAGCCAGAGCGGTCGCGGGCCGGGTCGGAAGATCGCGGGATCGTACCAGGACGCCGGGAGGTGCAGCGTCGCGAGCATCGGGATCGGGAGGTCGGGCAGGTAGGACGGAAAGTCGATGCCATGGAAATGGATCAGGTCGACGGGCTCGCGGGCCGCAACGGCCTCGATCGCCTTGCGGCATTGCCGCCGGACGGCGTCGCGGGCGGCCTCGGTGAGGTCCGCGTCGACGCGAGGAAGCGCGACAAGTTCGCCGGCGACGCGCGATCCAGCCTGCGCGATCACGATCGAGCGGCGTCCCGACGCCACGATCGCGGCCTCGACGGCGGCCAGCACCTGCTCGGCCCCGCCCGCCGCGTCGGGGCTCACGGGCGCGAACGGATAGGCGACGCTGAGGATGGCGCCGGTCATATCGATTGCCCCGCCAACGCACCGCAACGAGCGCCGAACGAGGCCGCAGTCCCACCCTCCCCTTGAGGGGGAGGGTCGCCGCGAAGCGGCGGGGTGGGGTGACGCCGGGCATTGGGCTCCGACGGTTCAGCCAGCCTGAAAGAGAAATCCTGCCGGAACGCGCCCGGCCCCGGCTGCACCCCACCCCGCCGGGCTTCGCCCGTCGACCCTCCCCCTCGAGGGGAGGGTGGGCTGCGGAGCGTGCTTGTCATGCGGCGGGCGCCGGCCGGGTTGACGGCCGTTGATGGGTCAGCGATGCCGCGGATGACGCCTATCATGCCGGTTGCCCCGCCAACGCACCGCAACGAGCGCCGAACGAGGCCGCAGCCCCACCCTCCCCTTGAGGGGGAGGGTCGCCGCGAAGCGGCGGGGTGGGGTGCAGCCGGGCATTGGGCTCCGACGGTTCAGACGGCCTGAAAGAGAAATCCTGCCGGAACGCGCTCTGCCCCGGCTGCACCCCACCCCGCCGGGCTTCGCCCGTCGACCCTCCCCCTCGAGGGGAGGGTGGGCTGCGGCGAGGCGTTTTCATGGGGCGGGCGCCGGCTTGTCCGGCGGTGGATCCGGCAGGCCGAGCTCCTGACGGGCGGCGGCGACTTTGGTGAGCCACTGCGCGCCGTCGAGGCCCCAGTCGTGGCGCTCGTAGAGGATGCGGCCGCCATTGGGGGCGGACGCGAAGTCGTAGTCGGGCGCGTTGCGGAAGCGCTCGGCTTGGAGCGGGAACTGCGCCAGCGTTTCGCGCTGGGTCGCGTGGGCGGCGATCATGCGCTCCTTGCGGGAGACATCCTCGGGATCGAGCACGAGTTGCACGGCGACCGAGCCCTGGATCGGCTCAAAATGCTGGGCCTGGAATTCGCCTTCGTCGCCGAGGCGATAGAACGGCGCTTCGATGATCTCCACGGCCCGCCCCTGCGCGTTCACGGCGCGCACGGCCGCGTGCACCGCGAAGGCGACGCCGTCATGGTCGGGGTGGCCGCCCTCATAGGCGTGCGTGAGCACGATGTCGGCGTCGCCCAGCGCGGCGACGAGGCGGCGGGCGACATCCGCGAGCGCATGCGCGACACCCTGGTCGGGGATGTTGAGGAACGACACCTGGATGTCGGCGGCGTCGCCCTCGCGCAGCGCCGTGGCGAGTTCCTCGTGACGGGCCTGCGCGTAGGCGGCGGCGTCCGCAAAGCCGTGCCGGCCCGCATCCGCCAGGTCGCGCGGGGCGCCATCGGTGACGACCACGATCCGCAGCCCCGGCAGGCGGCGCAACTGCGCGCCGAGCGCCAGCGTCTCGTCGTCCGGATGGGCGAACACCGCCACCATCCGGGACGCGTCCACGGGCGGGCGCGACGGCTCGGCGAGTTGGGCCAGCGCATGGAGCGCCGGGGTGGAATGCCGCGGGATCTCGCTCATCCGGTCATCGCCTGGACGGGCGGTCGCGCCGCGGCCGAGCCCGGCGCATAGCGCTGGATCATGCTGGCGCAGAAATCCGCGAACTCCTGCTTATCCAGCGGCGGGCTGGTGTGGTGGGGCTCGATGCCGCGATGCTCGGGGGTGAAGCAGAAAGTGACGGTGACGTCGAAGTCCTGCAGCGCCTCCATCTGGCGGTCGAACCAGTCGAGCGCGTTGGGGCGGAAGCTGTCGGCCCAGGACAGGCCGGTGCGCAGATAGGTGACGCCGAGGCGCTTCATCCACGCCACCGCGTCGTCGAGCCGGTGGTCCTCGTAGTGAAACCACTGGCACAGGCCCATCTGGGGCGCGTATTCGCCGAAAACCTCCAGGGCGGGCTTGGGCGTGCCGTCCTCGCGCAGCAGGCCCATGTAGAAATGCCGGTAGTAGGACGAGCCCTCCGCCTCACGGTGGCGGGTGGTGGCCGGCCAGTCGCGCGGCAGGTCGTAGAGGCTGTACCAGTGGATGCGCGGCGCCTGCCCGATCAGCAGCTCTGCGGTGCGCTTCAGGCCCCAGGCCTGGACCTCCTCGGCTCCGAAGGTCGAGATGCCGACTTCCGACACCCAGACAGGCAGGTCGGTGACGGCCTTGATCTCGCGGATCTTCTCCGGCCACTCGTCGAGCTTCCAGAGGTTCCAGTCGAGCGGGAAGCCATGCACCGCGACGGCGTCGACATTGTCGAGCACGCCCTTGGAAGCCATGTTGTTGACCCAGCCGGGATCGATCGGCGACATGCCGCCGAGCACGCGCGGGATGTTGGGGTTCTCGGCCTTGATCGCCCGGCCGGCCGCCACCGCCATCTCGGCGAACTTGCTCCAGTCGGGGTCGATGTTCGGGTCCCAGTGGGACTTGTTGTTGGGTTCGTTCCAGATCATCGCGGCTTCGATCACGCGGGCCTCCCATTCGCGCCAGGGACGCCGTTCGCCCGGGAGGGGCGGGCCGGGTAGACCGGCGCGGCGTCGGGGTTCTTGTCGGCGACCCGGCAGAGATAAACCTCCTGCTCGGGGTGCTGGACGATGCTGAAGCCGGAGCTGCGGAGCATGGCTTCCACGCAGGCGGCGTTCGGGGCCCACCAATTGGTGGGGTCCTGCGAATAGCGATGCTCGATGAAATGCATCTTTGGCCAGGTGGGCCGGTCGAACATCGCGGTCTCGGTGAAGGGGTAATCCTCCTCCACGGGCTCGACCTGCTCGGCCCCGCGCTGCATGGACTGGAACACCATGAGGTCGCCGCAGACATGCTCGCGGATCAGGTCCAGCGCCAGCAGCGGGTGGCGCAGGTGATAGAGCACGCCCATGAAGATCACGACGTCGAACTTCTCGCCCAGCGCGCCCACGTCGTAGACGGAAAGCTGGCGGAACTCGATCTCGCTGAAGCCCAGCACCTCGGCGGCGAAGCGGGCCTGGCGCAGATAGTCCTCGTCGAAGTCCACGCCCAGCACCCGGGCGGCGCCGCGGCGCTTCATCTCCATGGAGTAGAAGCCGGCGTTGCAGCCGATATCGAGCACCGTCTTGCCGGTGAGGTCGGCCGGAATCGCGTTCTCGAAGCTCCTCCACTTGATGTTGGGGTAGTCGCCCAGGAAGTGCTCGGGCGCGGTCTGGACGCCGTTGAGGTTGATGTTGTGGAACCACGGGCCAAGCGCGGCGGCGCGGCTGCGGATCTCGTCCGGGCTCATGGTGACGGTCATGGGCGCGGGCTCCTGTTGGCGATGATTTCGGCGGTGTCGAAGGGGCGGCCGTCCGGCCGGCCGAGCTCGACCCGCAGGCCGGGCGTCGGGCGCTCGTCCGGCTGGGCGGTTTCGCCCAGCATGCCGATGGCCGCGCGGTAGCCGTTGAGCGTGCCGACATCGACATAACGCTCGCCGGCCTTGACGCCGACGGCCTTGCCGCCCTGCGCCAGCCAGGCGTTCACGAGCGTGCCAATGAACTCGTCGCGGCCGTTGCGGGCCTCCCAGAGTGCGCGCAGCTCGGCCAGGATGGCGCCCGACATCTTGAACGCGCCCCAGATCCAGCGCGAGGTGGCGTCCTTGCTCTTGACCTGAATCTCCAGGACGTTGCCGTCCCGGTCCATCGCGACCGCGTCGAAGAATTCCGGGTGGTCGACCGGAAACAGCAGAAACGAGAGCTTGTCGTCCGGCAGCTCGGCCAGCGCGTCGGCCGGGAACCAGACCGTGTCGGGCAGGCCGACGATCACCTGCTCGTCGGCGGGCACCAGCGGGGTGGCGCGGAAAATGGCGTCGCACAGGCCGCTCGGGCGCGGCTGCACCACATACGCGATGGTGGCCGCGCCGTAGCCGCCGCCGTAATACTCCATGATGTCGGACTTGCCGGGCGAGATCACGAAGCAGATCTTGGTGGCGCCGCCGCGCAGCATGCGCTCGACGAGATATTCGCTGACCGCGCACGGCCGCTCGGTCTCGCCGTCGAGGCGGCTGCCCACGGGCAGCAGCTCCTTGGAAAAGGCCAGCGGCTGAATGCGGCTGCCGCGGCCCGCGGCCGGAACGATACCCCACATGGTCAGCTCCTTCAGGCTTCTGCGGCCATGGACTGGCGGCTCGCGGCTTTCGCCGCATCGAGCGCGTCCAGCAGATCCCGGGCGCGGTGCGCCGAGGTGTGTTCGGCCAAGACGCGCTCGCGCGCCCGCCGGCCGATGGCGGCGACCTCCTCGGGCGAACGGTCCAGCGCCGCGAGGGCGTCGTCGGTGGTGCGCGCCAGCAGGATCTCGCGGCCGGGCTCGAAGAAATCGTCCAGCCCCTCCCAGCTGTCCGACAGCATCGCGGCTCCGCAGGCGGCGGCCTCGAACAGGCGGCCGGACGGGCACCAGCCCATCTCGGCCATGGCCTGGCGGGTGACGTTCAGGGTCAGGCGCGACGAGGCGTAGAAGGCCGGGTGCTCGGCCGGGGGCAGGTGGCGGACAAAGAATATGTTGTCCGTCCAGGGGAAATCCTGCGGATACTGCGCGCCGGCGAGCAGGAAGCGCTGCGCCGAGCGGCGGCGCGCGGGCTCGATGAACAGCGCCTCGAGGGCGGCCTGCCGGTCCTGCGCGTAGGTGCCGAGGTAGGAGAGATCGGCCCGGAAGCGCTCGGCCGGCGGCTCGGGGTGGTGCACGTCCGGGTCGACATGGCCGTAGAGGGGCGCGACCCGGCGGGCGCCGAGGCGGGTCTTCAGCGCGTCCAGCGCCTCGCCGCCCGTGTAGCTGAGCACGAGGTCGAAATCGCGAAGGCCGCGCGCGCCGATGGCCTTCACGTCCGCGCCGCCGCCGATCAGGCTCAGGGTGACGGGCGTGTCGAGGTCGTAGAACACGGCCAGCGGGCGCGGGGCGTCCATGATCAGCGCCGTGGCCTCGACGCCGTGCGGGCAAAAGCTCGTCACCATGGCGACGTCGGCGTCCGCCAGCTCGCGCCGGCCGCGCGCATAGGCGTCGCGCCAGTTGGCGTAGAGCACGAGTTCGCCGTTGGGCAGCGCCGTGAGGTCGCGGTTCTCGGCGTAGTAGGGCGTGTCATGCTCGAAGAACACGACGCGGTGGCCCTGGTCCGCGAGCGCGCGGATGAGGCCGCGCCAGAGGGTGGCGTGGCCGTTGCCCCAGGAGGACGAGACCGTGAGGCCGAAGATCACGATCTTCATGCGGCGGCCTCCTCGTTGAGGCGATGGAGACGGCAGCCCCACTCGCCCATCACGAGCGTGGTGACGGAGCCGGGCGCGATCTCGATGCGACTCCAGCCGTCGATCCCGAGGCCGAGCGCGTAGAGCACCAGCGCGCGCAGGGGCTCGGCGTGGGCGACCAGGGCGACGCCCGCGCCGGGGTGCTGGGCGACGAGCTTCAGGGCGCAGCGGACGACGCGAGCCTGCACGTCGAGCGCGCTCTCGCCGTTCGGCGCGCGGGCGAGGCTGCGGTTCTGGTTCCAGTTGATCCAGGCGGGGTCGGGGGCAAGCTCCTCGAAGGTGCGGCCGGTCCAGTCGCCGGCGTCGAACTCCTCGAGATCCTCGTCCGTGGTCACCGGCAGGCCGAGGCGCCGGCCGATGGGCTCGGCGGTTTCCTGGGCGCGCTCGCGCGGGCTGGCGTGGATGGCGGCGATGCTTTCCCGGCCGAGACGCTCGGCGACCCACTCGGCCTGGCGGCGGCCCTCGTCCGACAGATGCACGCCCGGCGTGCGGGCGCTGAGCGTCCGGTTCACCTGGTCGTGCGCGCCGTGGCGGACGAGAAACAGCGTGGTGGTCACGGCCGGGCCCTGCTCACGCGTCGCCGTTCACGAAGGAAAGCGTGCGCTCGCGCGCCTCGCCGTCCGTGAACTGCTGCGGCGGGGACTTCATGAAATAGCTGGACGGCCCTGTCAGCGCGCCACCGATCTTGCGGTCCAGCGCCAGCTTGGCGCAGCGCACGGCGTCGATCACGATGCCGGCCGAATTGGGCGAGTCCCACACTTCGAGCTTTAGCTCGCAGTTGAGCGGCACGCCCCCGAAGGTGGTGCCTTCCATGCGGATGTAGCACCACTTGCGATCGGTGAGCCACGGCACGTGGTCGCTCGGGCCGACATGGACGTTCTCGGGCGCGAGCGGCACGTCGAGCTGGCTGGTGACCGCCTGGGTCTTGGAAATCTTCTTGGACTCGAGACGCTCGCGCTCCAGCATGTTCTGGAAGTCGGCGTTGCCGCCGAAATTGAGCTGGTAGGTGCGGTCCAGCCGCACGCCCCGCTCCTTGAACAGGTTGGTGAGCACCCGGTGCACGATGGTGGCGCCGACCTGGCTCTTGATGTCGTCGCCGATGATCGGCAGCCCGCGCTCCTCGAAGCGCCTGGCCCAATCCGGGTTGGAGGCGATGAACACCGGGATGCAATTCACGAAGGCGCAGCCGGCCTTCAGCGCCTGCTCGGCGTAGAACTCGGTGGCGGCCTGCGAGCCGACCGGCAGGTAGGAGACCAGCACGTCGGTGCCGGAGCGGCGCAGGATGTCGACCACGTCGTCGACAGGCTCGTCCGACTCGGGGATCTCGTCGCGCATGTATTTGCCGACGCCGTCCAGCGTCGGGCCGCGGCTGACGCGCACGCCGGTGGGCTCCGGCCTGGCGAAGCGCTCGGTGTTGTTGGGCGCGGCGAAGATCGCCTCGCTGACGTCCTTGCCGACTTTTTCGGCGTTGATGTCGAAGGCGGACGCCACCGCGATGTCGCCGACATGGTAGCCGCCGAGCTCGACGTTCATGAGCCCGGGCACGGGCTCGTTGGAGTTGGCGTCGCGGTAATAGGTCAGGCCCTGCACGAGGGACGACGCGCAGTTGCCGACGCCCACGATGCCGATGCGCAGTGTGTTGCGGCTCATCACGTGTCTCCTCATGTTGCGCCCTGCGGGCGGGCGCGCGCCGTCCGGGATCAAACCCGGGCGGCTTCTGTCAGCGCAAAGGCGGCGCGCGCGGCCGGGCGGGCGTTGGCGCGCTCGAACTCGTCCGTGAACCACGCGATGGTGGCTTCGAGCCCGGTCTTGAGGTCGGTGGACGGGGCCCAGCCCAGCATCTCGCGGGCGCGGCTGATGTCCGGCCGGCGGCGGCGGGGATCGTCGATGGGCAGCGGCCGGCTGACGATCTTGGAGGCCGAACCCGTCATGGCGAGCACGAGCTCGACCAGCTCGCTGACCATCAGCTCGTTGGGATTGCCGAGATTCACCGGGCCGGGCAGGCCGCCATCGTGGCGCATCAGCGCCATCAGACCCTCGACGAGGTCGTCGACGTAGCAGAAGGACCGGGTCTGCGAGCCGTCGCCATAGACCGTGATGTCGCGGCCGGACACCGCCTGGGTGACGACGTTGGACACCACGCGCCCGTCGTCGGCCGCCATGCGCGGGCCATAGGTGTTGAAGATGCGGGCGACCCGCACCTCGGCGCGGCCGGATCGGGCGAAGTCGAAGGTCAGCGCCTCGGCGGCGCGCTTGCCTTCGTCGTAGCAGGCGCGCGGGCCGGTGGAGTTGACGTTTCCCCAGTAGGTCTCGACCTGCGGATGAGCCTCCGGGTCGCCATAGACCTCGCTGGTGGACGCGAGCAGGAACCGCGCCCCGGTGCTTTCGCACAGGCGCAGCAGGTTTCGGCTGCCAAGCACGCTGGTCATCATCGTGTGCTCGGGATCCGCCTGATACTGCGGCGGCGAGGCCGCGCAGGCGAGATTGTAGACGAAGTCGACCTTGCCCTTGCCGAGGCGCGCGACCGCGGCCGGGACCGGCTCGATGATGTCGCTCTCGATCATCTCGAAGCGCGCTTCACGTTCGAGGTGGCGGATGTTCTGCGTGCGGCCGGTCTGCAGGTTGTCGATGCAAATCACGTGAGAGCCGTCGGCCAACAGGGCGTCGCAAAGATGCGAACCAACAAAACCTGCTCCGCCGGCGACGACGACCAGATGACGCTTCCCGTTCTTCATGGTCACGACCTTTCGCTCATTCGTACGCCAACGCCGCAGGATTGTAGATGGTTCAAAAATCCTCCGCGGTGTCTTTGCTGTCGGTTCATCATTTCGGAGTAGACTTTCGCGGCGAACTACATCGAATTGCTGGAGAATTCGATGGACGCGTCGGTGCGTGTCAGGCGGGGGCGGCTGCGAGCTTTCGTCGCGGCGGAGCGGCGGCCGCGATGGCCTCCAGCAGGTCCGTTTCCAGCTCCTCGGCTCGGCGACGGGCGCTGTGGTTGCGGCGGACGCGCTCCAACGCACGCCGGGCGACGTCGCGCCGGGTCGCCTCGGTCCAGCCGGTCAGCACCGCCAACACGTCGTCCGGGCCGTCCGCCAGGGCGATCTCGGCGTCGGCGACGAAGAGTTCGTCCAGGCCTTCCCAGCGATCCGACACGATGGGAGTTCCGCAGGCGGCGGCCTCGAATAGCCGCACGCTCGGGCTATGGCCTGCCCGCACCATGTCGGCGCGGGTCACGTTCAGGGTGAAGCGGCTCGCCGCATAGAAGCCCGGGTGGTCTGCCGGAGGCACGTGCTCGATGCGCTCGACATTGGCCGGCCAGGCGATGTCGGCCGGATATTGCGGCCCGGCGACCACGAAACGCAGCTCCGGCGCGCGGCGCGCGGGCTCAATCAGCAGGCGCTCCAGCACGGGCTGCCGGTCGGGGCTGTAGGTGCCGAGATAGGAGAGGTCCCAGCGCCGGGCCGCGTCCTGCGGCCGGTAGGCGTCCGTGTCCACCGAGCAGTAGAGGGCGCGGGCGGCCGGCGAGCCCCAGCGGCGCTCCAGCGTGCGCAGGGTCGGGCCGCCCGTGAAGGACAGGTAGAGGCCGTAATGGGGGATCAGCTCGGGGGCGAGATATTCGCGGTCGCCGCGCTCCAGCCGCGCCAGCGTGACGGGCGTGTCGATGTCGTAGAAGGCCGTGACGCCGCGCGCGGTCTCCTGCACGAAGCGCCCCACCGCGACCCCGTCCGGCACATAGGAGCCGACGATCACGGCGTCCGCGTCGGCGATCTCGCGGGTCCAGTTCCGCAGTTCGTCGAGGTCCCGGTAGAGCGCGAAGCGGCAGAAGCCGGGCTCGGGCAGGTCGCGATGCGCCGCGTACCAGGGCACGTCGCGCTCCAGGAACAGCACGTCATGGCCGCGCTCCGCAAAGGCCCGCAGCAGCGCCCGATAGGTGGTGGCGTGGCCGTTGCCCCAGCTCGACGAGAGGCTGAGGCCGAGCACGACCAGCTTCAGCGGGCGTGGCGGCTGAGCGCTCATGCGGCGCTCCGCTCGCGGATGCGGCCGGCCTCTTCGGCCAGGATGGCGTCGACCTGCTCGCCGCGCTTCTCGTAGGTGTGCTCGGCCAGCACGCGCCGCAGGGCCGCCTGGCCAATCTCGTTGGCGCGCTCGCGGGAGAGGTTCGCCATGTGGTCCAGCACGTCCTGGCCGTCGCGGGCGACCAGCACTTCTTCGTCGGGCTTCAGGAACTGCTCGATGCCTTCCCAGGCGTCCGTGATCAGGCACGCGCCGGCGCCGGCGGCCTCGAACACGCGGGTGGCGGGCGAGAAGCCGATCTCCGCCATGCTGTCGCGGGCCACGTTCAGCACCGCCATGGGGGTGCAGTTGAAGGCGTTGTGATCGCGCGTGTAGACGTGCCCGACCCGGTTGACGTTGGCCGACATCGCCTTGTCCTCCCAACCCGAGCCGCCGAGCAGGAAAGACTTCTCGGGGATGCGGGCGGCAGGCTCCAGAAAGAAGCTCTCGACGCGCTTCTCGCGATCCGGCAGCCGGTTGGCCAGAAAGCCGAGATCAGCCGTGAAGCGCGGGTCGGCCGCGACCGGATGGTGGGTGGCGGGATCGAGCGCGTTGTAGATCGGAACGCAGCGGCGCGCGCCGAAGCCCTCATAGGCGGCCACCACGGGCGGGCCGCCGCCATAGGTGAACACGAGGTCGATGCCTTCCAGCGCCTTGCGGAGCGGGTGCTTGTCGAAGCCGCGCATCTCGGCCAGCGTGGCGGGCGCGTCCACGTCCCAGAAGATCCGGATCGCGTCCGGCCGCGATGCCTTCATGACGCCGTCGAGCAGCTCGTCGTCGAACACGCCGACGCCGCTCGCTTTCACGACCACGTCGGCGGCAGCGGCTTCCGCCACCACGGCGCGCACGGCGTCCTCGGTGGCGTCGTAGACCTTCACGGCGGCCCATTCGGGCGGCTCGATGTCGCGGTGCTTCTGCCGGTCATAGGCGTCCGGCTCGTAGAACGTGATGGAGTGGCCTCGCCGGGCGAGATCGAACAGCATGCCGCGGTAATAGGTGGCGGCGCCGTTCCAGTAGGAGGACAGCAGGCTGGAGCCGTAAAAGGCGATCTTCATGGGGTGGTCTCCAGCAGCGCGGAGGCATGGGGGGATGCGGCAGGCGCGGCGCTTTCGTCGGCGAGGCCGAGCCTGGCCGCGAAGCCCAGGAGCTCGCGCATGCGGTGCGCGCAGGTGTGGCGGGCCAGGATGGTGGCGAGACCGCGCCGGGCGAGCGCGGCGCGCAGGTCGGCGTCCTGCGCCAGCGCGCGCAGATGCGCCGTCATGGCGGCGCCGTCCGGCGCGACCAGGAAATCCTCGCCGGGCGTGAACAGCCCCTCGCTGTCGCGCCAGGGCGCGGACACGAGCGGGATGCCGCAGGCCAGCGCCTCGAACACCCGGATGGTCGGGATGCCGGGCAGCAGGTCCACATAGAACCGCCGCGGCACATGCACGGTGGCGAGATGGCGGGCGAACACGGCCGGCGCGGCCGCGTTGGGCAGCCAGCCGCGATAGCGCACGCCATAGCGCGCCAGCGTGGCCAGCGCCTCGTCGGGGTAACGCACGCCGTGGATGTCGAGCGGCAGGCCGGCGTCCCGCGCCGGGCGGAAGAGGAACGTCTCCAGCTCCTCGGTACGCTCGCCGTCGCCCCAGTTGCCGATCCAGACGAGGCCGTGGCGCTCGCTCTCGGTCGCGGGCGGGTGAAACAGGCGAATGTCAGCGGCCTCGTGCCAGACAAAGACGCGGTCGCCCCAGCCCCACTGGCGGTAGACCTCGGCCAGCGTCTCGCCAAACGCCAGCACGCCGTCATAGCCCTCGAGATCGAAGGTCCGGATCGCGTCCGGGTCGCTCACGGCGCGGTGGTGCGTGTCGTGGAACATGAGCCGGAAACGCCCGCCGGTGCGGCGGATGCGGCCGATCTCGGCGACCAGCCAGGGCTCGTTCCACTCATGCACGATCACGAGGTCGGAGCCGTCCAGCAACGGCGCGAGGTCGTCGCCGGGAGCGTAGGTCCGCGAGGACAGCTCCGGGTAGCTCTCCCGAAAGGCGTCGAGGCCCGCCTGGCCGTGATCCTGCAACAGGTTCTGCAGGCTCCAGGCGCCTTCGGGCTCCAGCACGGCCACGTCGTGGCCCGCATGCATCAACTCACGCAAAACGCCGCGCAGGAAATGCGCGTTGCCGTGGTTCCAGCAGGATTGGAGCGAGTGCGTCCAGTACGCGACCTTCATGCGGCGCGCTCCCGCCGGCTGCGCGCGACGGCGACCTCGGCATGCGCCGCCAGGGTGGCGGCGGCCATGCGGTCCACCGTGAACCGGGTCGCGCGGGCGCGGGCGGCTTCACCCAGCGCGATGCGGCCCGCCTCGTCCGGAACAAGATCGCGCAACGCGACCGCGAGCGCGTCTGCGTCGCCCGGAGGCATGAACACCGCGACGCCGTCCCAGAGTTCGCGAAAACTCGGAAGGTCGGACAGCACCAGCGCGCATCCGTGCTGCGCGGCCTCCAGCACGCTGAGGCCGAAGGGCTCGTAGAACGCGGTCGAGCAGAACACCGGGCGGCGCGCCAGGGCGTCGGCCATCCCGGCAGCGGCCAGCGAGCCGAGCGCGACCGCGTCGTTCAGCGCCGCCCGGGCGCCGTTGGGGCCTATCAGCGGCCCGGCGGCGCGCATCGGAAAGCTGACCCGTCCGGCGGCGGCGTCGAACACGGTCGCGCCCTTGGCTTCGTCCCAGAGACGCCCGGCCGTGAACACGCTTGGGTCCAGCCGCGCGCCGGGCTCAGCCGCGGCGGGCGCGGCGCGGCCGTTGTGGACAGCGCCCGGAACGGTCGCGAGCCCGTAGGCGCGGGCGGTTGCGTCCGCAAAGGCGGCCGTGGGGGCGAGCACGCGGTCGGCCTGCGCGAGACCACGCGCCGTCCGGGCGACCCGCCAGGCGAAATCCTCCGGCAAGGGAGCGTCGGCCCCGCGCATGGCGGCGTGCCATGTGGCGAGGCAGGAATGGTTGACGACCAAGACCGGGATGCGGAACGGCGCGTCCGCGACCAGGGCCGGGGCGTGGCAATGCACGGTGTCGACGGCATGCTCGTCCGCAAGCGCGGCGAGGCGCCGGGCGGTTTCGGCGAGCTGGGCGTCGTTGTCGGCGGTCCAATCGAGCGGCAGCCCGCTTTCGACCAGAAGCAGCCCGGGAACGGAGGCGGCCGCTTCCCGCTGCGCCTGGTCGGGAGCGGGGCCGAGCACGGCCAGCACGGTTTCGATCCCCTGCCGGGCGAAGCCGCCCGCCAGGTCCACCGCATAGGTCCAGACGCCCCCGACCGCGTCGGCCGTCACGAGGATGCGACGCAACGAGGGAGGGGCGGCGTTCACGACGCCGCTTCCAGGCGGGCGTCCGCGTATTGGGTCGCGACCGCGCGGGCGGCGCGCTCGCCTTCCAGCCAGCGGGCGAGGCGGCCGACGCCGGTGCGCCACGGGATCGGCGCGCCGAGGCCCAGCGCCGCCTGGGCGCGGCTCGGGTCGGACACGTAGTAGCGCTGGTCGCCGGCCCGCCAATCGGCGTAGCGGGTCTCGACCGGGCGGCCCACCGCCTGCTCGATGTGGCCGATGAGCTGGCGCAGGCTGACGGCGTTCTGCGGCCCTCCGCCGAGGTTGAATGCCTGGCCGGAGACAGCCTCGATGCGCTTCAGGCACGCCACATAGGCGTCCACGGCGTCGGACACGTCGAGAATGTCGCGCACCTGCCGGCCGTCGCCATAGATGCTGATCGGCTCGCCTTCCAGCGCGCGGATCAGGAAGTGAGCGACCCAGCCCTGGTCCTCGGTGCCCATCTGGCGCTGGCCATAGATGCAGCTCATGCGCAGCACGGCCGTGGGCAGCCCGAAGCTGCGGGAATAGTCCAGCACATACTGGTCGGCCGCCCCCTTGGAGCAGCCATAGGGGGTGTGGAAGTCGAGCGGGCGGTCCTCGGACACGCCGCGGTTTCGCACGGCCGGGTCGGTCGGCGCGTAGGCCTCGTTCTCGATCGCGAGCGGGATGTCGGCGAGGTCGCCGTAGACCTTGTTGGTGGACGCGAACACGACCGGCACGCGGCGGCCGCTTTCGCGAAGCGCCTCCAGCAGGTTGAGCGTGCCTTCGAGGTTCACGGTGAAATCGTCGCGCGGGTCGACCATGCTGGTCGTTACCGCGACCTGGGCGGCGAAGTGGAAGGCCGCTTCGCACTCGCGGGCGGCGGACGCCAGGGCGTCACGATCGCGGATGTCGGCCCGGACCGCGTGAATGCGCGCGCCGTGCCGCTCCTGCAGCCAGCCGAGGTTGCGCTCGACGCCCGGGCGGGTGAGCGCATCATAGACGATCACGTCGCGACCGGCCTGGGCCAGCCGGTCGGCGAGGTTGGAGCCGATGAACCCGGCCCCTCCGGTGATCAGGATGGGGCCGCCCGCGCCGATGCCGGGATCGCCCGTCATGCCACGAGCCCCCGGCGCTCGAGTTCCTGCCGGGCTTCGGCGACCCGGTCCTCGGCGGTCTGCTGCGCGACCCACTCGGCGAGCTCGGCGAGGCCTTGCGAGAAGTCCATCGTGGCCGTGAAGCCGAGTTCGTCGCGGGCTTTCGAGATGTCGCAGAAGCAGTGGCGGATGTCGCCGATGCGTGCCTTGGCGACGATCTCGGGCGTCTGGTTCGGCCGGCCCATCGCGGCGGCCAGCATCTCGCCGATCTGGGCCACCGAACGGTCATGGCCGCTGCCGACATTGTAGACCTGGCCAACGGCCTCGGGCTTCTCGAGCGCCAGCATGAACGCCTTGGCGACGTCCGTGACATGCACGAAGTCGCGCCGCTGCAGGCCGTCCTCGAAGATCATCGGCCGCTGGCCGTTGAGGATGCGGGACGCGAAGATCGCCAACACGCCCGTGTAGGGATTGGAGAGCGCCTGGCCGGGGCCGTAGACGTTGAACAGCCGCAGCGCGGCGGCCTCCATGCCGTAGGCGGGCGCCACCGTGAGGGTGAGGCGCTCCTGCACGTATTTGGTGAGCGCGTAGACGGAGGCCAGCGACGGGCGCTTCCACTCGGGCGTGGGCAGCGGCGTCAGCGCACGTCCCTGGCGGTCCACCGGGTCCCAGCCCTGCACGTCGGACGTGCGCGGCTTGCGCTCGGCGTCCTCCACCATGGCGCCGTCGGCGTCCTGGTAGAGGCCTTCGCCGTAGATGCTCATCGAGGAGGCCACGACGACGCGGCGCACGGGCTTCTCGATCAGCTTCTGGAAGAGCACTGCGGTGCCGAGGTCGTTCACCCCGACATAGCGGTCCACCGCATACATGCTCTGGCCGACGCCGACCTCGGCCGCGAGGTGGATCACGGCGTCGACGCCCTGCAGGGCGCGGCCAACCGCGGCCTCGTCGCGGACGTCGCCGACCGCCACCTCGATCGAGCGGTCGAGGTGGTCGGGCTGCTTGCCGCCATGCACCTGGTCGATAAGGCTGTCCAGTACGCGGACGTCATAGCCGCGCTCCAGGCAGGCCTTGGCGACGTAACGGCCGATGAACCCGGCGCCGCCGGTGATCAGGATGCGATCCGACACGCGCGGGCCTCAGTTCTTGTCGCTGTTGCGGTGAATGAACTTGTTGAACCGGCTGGGCTTGTGGCCTTTGCCGCCGGCCTCGTCCTGGTGCAGGAAGGCGAGCTCGTTGTCGTCGAAGGCCTTGAAGAAGTCGTCCCAGGAGATTTCCTCGAGACCTTCGTCCTTGTCGCCGAAGTCGAGCCGCAAGATGCCGGGGCCGCCCTTGCCGCCCGTGTCCTTGACCCGGGAGGGGCGTCCGCCGCGTTCCTCGGCCCATTGGCGGATCTCGTCGTGATCCGTGGTGACCTTGGCCTCGCTCATGCTGACGCTCCCGCAACTTATGCTTGTACCCGCGCCAAACTCCTCCTTCGCGAGATTGGTTCCTTTGTTCATGCGCGCTAGCGGACGAACGCGGAACTCCGTGCGGAATCAGACCGCCGCGCGAAGCTCAAGGCTTCGGGGCTGCCCCGGCCGGGGCGTCCGGAATGCGCTCGCGCTGGCAAGCGGCCACGAAACCGGGCATTCGCCGATCGATTTCGGCTTGCGAGAGGCTGATCTCGGCCCGTTCGGCCGCCCGGATCTTGCCTTCCACGCAGCCGCAGGCCGACACGCAGAGCGCTTCCGCGGCGCCTGTCGCGCGGCAGGAGGTGCGACATTCGGTCTGGAAATCAGCCGGCTGAACGGCCGGCCGCGGCGGGGTCGCGGACGCCAGCAAGGATAGCGCGCCGAAGAACAGAGGCTGGTGGAGGAGGTACAAAGGCAGGCTGTGGCGGCCCGCGAAGGCGAGCGTCCGGCCGACCGGGCCGCTTGCCCGGATAGAAGCGAGCCGCTGGTCCCACCCGGCCGCGAGGCCGAACCGCGCCAGTGCGACACCAGCCAGCACGAGGCCGAACCACGGGAAGATCGGCTCATAGTCGTTGGTGCGCGGGACCGTGTCGCCGAGACCGAGCCAGAGCAGGGCCGGGGACGCGAGCGCCGGGAAGTGGGCGAGGTTAGGCAACGCGACCACGACCGCCGCCACGATGGCGGTGAGCCACGCGGAGGCGCGCCGAAACGGCAGGGCCAGCACGCTCGACAGCGCTATGCAGTGCAGGATGCCGAAGAAGATGAATTCGTCCGGCGTCGCGTACCACGTCGCGAGCGAGATCGTGGCCGCCGCCGCCGTCACCAAAGCGAGCCTGCGCGCATAGGCCCGCCAGTTCATCCCGCCACGATCAGCCAGCACGAGGCCGACGCCGACCAGCACGAGGAACGACGACGCGATGCCCTTGGCGAACCAGCGCCAGCCCGGGTCGACGCTCGCCTGCAACTCGATGAAGCCGAAAAAGCCGAGGTCCCAGGTGAAGTGGTAGACGAACATCGCCACGATCGCGACGCCGCGGGCCACGTCGACGATGGGCAGGCGCGGCTGGGCCATAGTGGAACCGGGCGGCGAAGCAATCTGCGGGTTCATCCACCCTTCTTAGTGGGTCCCGGACGGCGCCTGCAAACGGGGTTGCGGGGCGAAGCGAACGCCGCCTATAAGTGCTTATCATTCGTCAATTCTGCTGAGCGCCGTGCCCCGACCTTTGTTGGCCTCTCGCCTGTTCTGGGCCTTGGCGCTCGTCGCCGTCGTGGCGGCCGCCGCGCTGCTGGTGTTTGGCGCGGGTCGGACCACCGCCCGGGTGGCCCGTGTCGCAGACTATGCGGAGAGCCGGCTGGCGGTGGTGAAGCACCAGATGGCTGCTGCCGGCCCGGGACACGTGCTGCTCGCCGGAGACTCCAACATCGAACTTTTCGGAGCGCCGCGTGAGGGCTGCGGGCGAGAGCTGGTCAATGCCGGCGTGAGCGGGGCGACGGTCAAGAACTATGAGCCGATCGCCCGCAGACTGGTTCCCTGGGCCCGGGCGCACGCGACGGTGCTCACCATTGGGACAAATGATCTCCTGCGGAAAAGCGAGCCGCTTTCCGCTCATAACATCGATCGCTTCGCCGGCGCGGCGGCGACCATCATTGCGACGCTGGGGGAGCGGTCGGACAGCCTGATCGTGACGGCCATTCCGCCGGTCGGGGATCACCAGCTATCAGCCGTGGATGCCGATGCGGTGGAGCGTTACTCGACAATTCTGCAGGAAGCCTGCCGCAAGCCGCACTGCGTCTTCGTGGACCCGTTCCAAGCGGAGCGGACCACCATGTTCGGCGTCGCCCGCGAGGGCGCGACCGAAGGACTGCACCTCCTGCGCTATCAGGCCGCTTATGCGGACTTGCTGCGGGGCGCGTGCCACACGCCGGACTGATCGGCGATCGATTAGCGCGGCGAAAGCAAAAAGGCCCGGCGGGAGGGCCGGGCCTTTTCGGGTCAGTTAAGCAGCGCGCCCTTGGGCGGGGCGTCCGGGGCGACCAGCACGTCGCCGATCACCAGGCCATCCGGGCCGGCCGACACGGGCACGTGCTCGCCGTCCTTGATGGAGCCGGACAGGATCAGCTCGGCGAGCGGGTCCTGCACGTTCTTCTGGATTACGCGCTTCAGCGGGCGGGCGCCGTAGGCGGCGTCGTAGCCCTTGGCGGCCAGCCAGTCGCGGGCCGAGGAGTCGAGCTCCAGCACCAGCTTGCGCTCGTCGAGGAGCTTCTGCAGGCGCTTGAGCTGGATGTCCACGATCGCGCCCATCTGGTCGCGCTGGAGGCGGTGGAACAGGATGATCTCGTCCACCCGGTTCAGGAATTCCGGCCGGAAATGCGAGCGCACCACGCTCATCACCTCGTTGCGCACCGCATCCGTGTCCTCGCCCTCGCGCTGGTTCACCAGGAACTCCGCCCCGAGGTTGGAGGTCATGATGATCAGCGTGTTGCGGAAGTCCACCGTGCGGCCCTGCCCGTCCGTCAGGCGCCCGTCGTCGAGCACCTGCAGCAGGACGTTGAACACGTCCGGGTGCGCCTTCTCGATCTCGTCGAACAGCACGACCTGGTAGGGCCGGCGGCGGACGGCTTCCGTGAGGGCGCCGCCCTCCTCGTAGCCGACATAGCCCGGAGGCGCGCCGATGAGCCGGGCGACCGAGTGCTTCTCCATGTATTCGGACATGTCCATGCGCACGAGCGCGGTCTCGTCGTCGAACAGGAAGCTCGCGAGCGCCTTGGTGAGCTCGGTCTTGCCGACGCCCGTCGGGCCGAGGAACATGAACGAGCCGATGGGCCGGTTCGGATCCTGCAGCCCGGCGCGGGCGCGCCGCACGGCGGTGGAGACGGCCGCGACCGCCTCGGCCTGGCCGACGACGCGCTTGCCGATCTGCTCCTCCATCTTGAGCAGCTTCTCGCGCTCGCCCTCCAGCATGCGGTCGACCGGCACGCCGGTCCAGCGCGACACCACCTGGGCGACGTCGTTGGCGGTGACGGCCTCGGCCACCAGGGCGGTGTTCTCGCGGCCCTCGACCTCCTTCAGGGTGCGCTCCAGCTCCGGAATCACCCCATAGGTCAGCTCGCCGGCGCGCTGGTACTCGCCGCGGCGCTGCGCGTTGGCGAGTTCGGTGCGGGCCTGCTCCAGCTGCTCCTTGAGCTTCTGGGCGCTGCCGAGCTTTTCCTTCTCGGCCTTCCAGCGGGCCGTCAGCGCCGCGGATTTCTCCTCGATGCCGGCAAGCTCCGTCTCCAGGCGGCCAAGCCGGTCGCGGGAGGCCGGGTCGGTTTCCTTCTTCAAGGCCTCCTGCTCGATGCGCAGCTGCACGATGCGCCGGTCGAGCTCGTCCAGCTCCTCGGGCTTGCTATCGACCTGCATGCGCAGCCGCGACGCCGCCTCGTCGACGAGGTCGATGGCCTTGTCGGGCAGGAAGCGGTCGGTGATGTAGCGGTTCGACAGCGTCGCAGCCGCCACGATGGCCCCGTCCGTGATGCGCACGCCGTGGTGAAGCTCGTACTTCTCCTTCAGGCCGCGCAGGATCGACACCGTGTCCTCGACGGTGGGCTCGCTCACGAACACGGGCTGGAAGCGCCGCGCCAGGGCGGCGTCTTTCTCGACGTGCTTGCGATACTCGTCGAGCGTGGTCGCCCCGATGCAGTGCAGCTCGCCGCGGGCCAGCGCGGGCTTCAGCAGGTTGGAGGCGTCCATGGCGCCGTCCGCCTTGCCGGCGCCGACCAGCGTGTGCATCTCGTCGATGAACAGGATGATGCCGCCCTCGGCGGACGTCACCTCGTTCAACACGGCCTTCAGCCGCTCCTCGAACTCGCCGCGGTATTTCGCGCCGGCGATCAGCGAGCCCATGTCGAGCGCGAGCAGCTGCTTGTCCTTGAGGCTTTCCGGCACGTCGCCGTTGACGATGCGCAGCGCCAGGCCTTCCGCGATGGCGGTCTTGCCGACGCCGGGCTCGCCGATCAGCACGGGGTTGTTCTTGGTGCGGCGCGACAGCACCTGGATGGCGCGGCGGATCTCCTCGTCGCGGCCGATCACCGGGTCGAGCTTGCCGTCGCGGGCCGCCTGGGTGAGGTCGCGGGCGTATTTCTTCAGCGCGTCATAGGCGTTCTCGGCCGAGGCGTTGTCGGCCGTACGGCCCTTGCGCAGCTCGTTGATGGCGCCGTTGAGGCTCTGCGGCGTGACGCCCGCGCGGGCCAGGATCTTGCCGGCCTCCATGTCCTTCTCGGTCGCGAGCGCGAGCAGCAGGCGCTCCACCGTCACGAAGCTGTCGCCCGACTTCTGGGCGATCTTCTCGGCCGTGTCGAACAGGCGCACGAGGTCGCGCGTCGGCTGCGGCTGCGAGGCTGCGCCGGACACTTTCGGCATCTTGGCGAGCGCCTGGTCGACGCCCAGCAGCGCCGCCTTGGCGTCGCCGCCCGCGCGGGACACGAGGCCGGCGGCCAGCCCCTCATTGTCGTCCAGCAAAGCCTTGAGCATGTGCTCGGGCGCGAGCTGCGGATGGCCATCCCGCATCGCGATGGTCTGGGCCGCCTGCACGAAGCCCTTGGCGCGGTCGGTGTATTTTTCGAAATCCATATCGTCCTCCTGCGGCCGCGCGTTTTCGTCCGCCCCAATGGGCGCGGATCATGCGCTCCGACGGAGCGCTCCCTCCCGGAGGCGAACGTCCCGAGGCTTAGATAGGTGTGGCATTTCCACCACGCTAGGGGCGCCGGGATGCGTTCGCCTGCGGAGAACGCAACTCTGGATCACGCCTGATGGGAGCGCCCGCGACGGGCGGGCGTCAAGCTGGCCGGTTGGCTGCGTGCTTCAAAGAACGCGCGCGCGGGTGCGCCAGGCCGCATGGCCGGCCAGCAGCGCGAGGCCGACCGAGATCACGGCGTTCCACCCGGCCAGGGACAGGCCGAGGATGCGCATCGCGACCTCGTCGCAGCGGATCACCTTGGTGGTTTCGAGCTGCTTCAGGAAGTCGCCCATCGCGGCCGGCTTCACGACCGCGCCCGTGCAGTCCTGGGGGCCGGCCCAGAACTTCCATTCCACGCCCGCATGGTAGGCGCCGAGCCCGGCGCTGATCAGGAACAGCAACGCCAGCGAGGCCAGCATCGCGGTGGTGAACAGGTTGCGGGGACGCCGGGAGGCCACCAAGGCCGTCAGCAGCGCGAAGGGCGCGCCGACATAATAGGGAATGCGTTGCACGAGGCAGAGCTCGCAGGGCTTCACCCCGAACGCGTGCTCCAGCACCAGCGCGCCGCCCACCGTGGCGGCCGCCGCAAGGCCCACCGCCAGCGCGGCGCGGGCCGGCGTGAGCGTTGCGAGCGGCCCGGCGGAGCGGGAGGCGGCGACATCCACGGCGTTCATCACACGAGCCTCGCGGCGATCCAGAACCCGAACACGATGAAGAACAGGATTGCGCCGATGAACACGGCGAAATGACGATCCAGAAAATGGCGGATTGGATCGCCGAAGCGGTTCAGCAGCCCGGCCAGGATGAAGAACCGCGCGCCGCGCGTGATGATCGACAGCAGAACGAACAGCGGGAAATTATACGCGAGCAGGCCCGACACGATGGTGACGAGCTTGTAGGGGATCGGCGTGACGCCTTTCACGAGAATCAGCAGCGCGCCCCACTTGGCGTAAGCCTCGCGCACCTGCTCCATCTTGGCGCCGTAGCCATAGAGGTTGATCAGCCACTGCCCGACCGTGTCATAGAGCAGCGCCCCGATGGCGTAGCCCAGGATGCCGCCGACCACTGACGACACCGTGCAGATCGCCGCATAGCGCCACGCCTTTGCGGGCTTGGCGAGCGACATCGGCGCGAGCACCACGTCGGGCGGGATGGGGAAGAACGAACTTTCCGCGAAGGCGATGAAGGCAAGCGCCCATTCGGCGCGCTTGCTCTCGGCCAGCGACAGCGTCCAGCGATAGAGGCCTTTGAACATGCCGGGGTGCTTAGCCGAACCTGGGCGGGAAGTCACGCCGGGGGATTGTTGCGCTCCCCTTCTCCCCCTGGGAGAAGGTGGCCCGAAGGGCCGGATGAGGGTCTAGCGGACGGTTTGAGGGCTGAGGGAAACGCCTGGCGCCAGTCCCTCATCCGTCGGCTTCGCCGACACCTTTCCCCGGGGGGAGAAGGGCGCGCGAGCCTGCACCGTCGCACTCATCGCAACAAAAAACCCGCCGGAATGTCCGGCGGGTTTCAGATCAGCAGAGGTCCGGTCGGCTCACTCCCCGGCGGGGGCGTCGGCCGGGGCCTCGTCGGCCTTCTTGGTCACGCGACGGCGGCGGGGACGGACCGCGAAGGCGTCCTCGGTGGGCGCAGTCGGGGCTGCCTCGGCGGCCGGCTGCGGCTCGGGCTCGGGCGCGATCGCGACGCGCACCGGGGCCGTGATGAAGGCCGGCAGGGCGGTCTGCTCGGCGGCTTCCGGGGCCGGACGCTCGGCGCGCTCGCGACGCTCGGGGCGATCCTGCCGCTCGGGGCGCTCTTGCCGTTCAGGGCGTTCCTGCCGCTCGGGGCGATCCTGTCCCTCGGCGCGGGCCTCCGGACGATCCTGGCGCTCGGGCCGGCCGCGGCGCGGGAAGCGCTCGCGCGGCTGGAACTCGCGCTGCTCGCGCGGCTGCTCGGCCTGGGGAGCGTCAACAGCCGGCTCGCGGGTCTGCGGCTGAGGCTGCTCGCGCGGCGGCTGGTAGTCCCGCTGCTCGCGATCGCGGCGCGGCTGGAACTGCCGCTCGCCCTGCTCGCCGCCCTCGCGCTGCTGCCGGGGCTGGAAATCGCCACGCGGCTCGCGCGGCTGGCGCGGCTGGAACTCGCGGTCGCCGCGGTTCTGGTCGCCGCGGTTCTCGCCACGCTCGCGCGGCTGGAACCCGCGGGGCTGATAATCCTGCCGCGGCTGGTAATCCTGGCGAGGCTGATAGTCCTGCCGGGGCTGGTCCTGACGGGGCTGGTAGTCCTGCCCGCCATCCTGGTCGTTCCCCTGCGGGAAGCGCACGTCCGGCTGCGGGCCGCCCGCATACGGGGTGGTGTCCTCGTCGTCCAGATCGGAATCGGGATCGTTGACCTCGAAGGGACGATAGTTCGGGTTCTGGATCCGGAACTGCTCCTGCGCGGCCGCGATCAGGCGCAGATAGTGCTCGGCGTGCTGGTAGTAGCTTTCCGCCTGCACGGGATCGCCGGAGGCGTTGGCGTCGCGGCCAAGCTGCAAGTATTTCTCGGCGATGTGCTGGGCCGTGCCGCGGATCTTCACGTCCGGGCCGTTCGACTCATAGCTCCGCGACAAAGGATTCGGCCCCTTGCCGCCGCCACGGTTGCGTCCGCGCATACGCTGCTTGTTGTTGTTGTTATTGTTCTGATGATTAGGTCTCATCGAACGTCCTTCAGTGGTGTGCATTGTCCATGCCGGACCGCCGCTGCGAGACCGAGCCCCTGCGGGTCGCTGCTCTTTGTTCAGTGGTCAGGGTTCACTCGAGGCTTACGAAGCCCTTCCGTCGCTGCTGCGCGTATCGTCCGCGCGGTGCGGTCGCCCTCTCTCCGACGCATGCTGGCGAGCGAAGAGGCGCTTCCGTTTCCGGAGATTGTCATCGGACCGACGCAAGACCCTTCTGGAGTCGTGCTTGAAGTCCCGGAGATCGATCCCGTGGCTAAACCTGCCGGCTGATCCTCAAAGGGAGCGATCTCGACGGTGCTGGCCTGCGCAGTGCGCGGCGTCGCCCGACGACGTCATTGGCCGTCACCCTAGTCGCTTCGTGCCCGCAGGCCAAGCGCTTTCCACTCGTCAGATCGGTCTTTTCTCCGGAATTTCAAGGCCTGTGTCTTCGGCGCACTTCTGTATTCTGACCAATGTCACGGTTCACCGCCGTCATTGCGAGCGCAGCGAAGCAATCCAGGAGCCGGGCGGTGGAGAACGACGTTCCGGCCGCGGCCAACCCCCTGCGACTGGATTGCTTCGCCTGCGGCTCGCAATGACGGAGGGCGTGTTACGGCCGGCGGAGCACGATCGCGCGCGGGCGCGCGCCGAAATCCGCAAAGGGACCTTCCACCGCGTAGCCGGCCTCCCGGTAGATGGCCGGCACGGATTCGGCCTGGTCGGAGCCGATCTCGAGCGCGACCACGCCGCCGGGGGCGAGAATGGCCGGAAGCGCCTGCGCGATCGCCCGGTAGGCGTCGAGCCCGTCGGGGCCGCCGGCGAGCGCCAGACGGGGATCGTGCTGCTTCACCTCTGGCTCCAGCCCCTCGATCACGGCGTTGGCGATGTAGGGCGGGTTGGAGACCACGAGGTCAAACTGGCCCGTTATCGCCTGCGCCCAGTCGGATTCGAGGAATTCGGCCCGGTCGGCCACGCCGTTGCGGGCGGCGTTGAAGCGCGCCGTCTCGACCGCCTGCGGGGCGAGGTCGACGCCGACGCCGGTTGCGCCCTTCAGCTCGGTGAGCAGCGCCACGAGGAGGCAGCCCGAGCCCGTGCCGAGATCCAGAACGCGCAGGCCATCGCTGGCGTGGCGGCGCTCCTTGAGGGCGAGCAGGGCCGCCGCCACCACGGTCTCGCTGTCGGGGCGCGGCACCAGCACGTCGGGGGCAAGCGTGAACGGCAGGCTCCAGAACTCCCATTCGCCCAGGATGCGCGCGACCGGCTCGCGCGTGAGCCGGCGCCGCACATGCTCGCGAAGCTTGGCGGCGGCCTGGTCGCCGAGCCGCTCGCGAGGCGCCTGGATCAGCTGCGCATGCGTGAGCCCGGCGGCGTCCAGCGTCAGCAGCCGCGCGTCGCGTTGGGCGGTCTCGATCCCGACTTCGCGGAAGGCCTCGCCCAGCTGCTTCAGGGCGGCGAGCCGCGTTGTCTCGGGTTGGATCAGGTCGGCATCGCGCATGCGGCGCTCTCCTTTGATTGCTTTACGAAGTAGCGAACCCCTCCTGACCCTCGTCCTTCGAGACGCATCGCCAAAAGGCGCTGCTCCTCAGGATGAGGGTATTGTGAAGGTCAGGCAGGGTCTCACCCGTCCTGGGCGGCGAGCAAAGCCGCCTGGTGCTCGGTGGTGAGCGCGTCGACGACTTCGTCCAGGGCGGTGCCGTCCATCACCTGCGGGAGCTTGTACAGCGTCAGGTTGATGCGGTGGTCGGTGACGCGGCCCTGCGGGAAGTTGTAGGTGCGGATGCGCTCCGAGCGGTCGCCGGAGCCCACCTGCGAGCGGCGATCGGCGGAGCGCTCGCTGTCGCGCTTCTGCCGTTCCTGGTCGAAGATGCGGGTGCGCAGCAGCTCCATGGCCTTGGCCTTGTTGCGGTGCTGGGAGCGTTCCTCCTGCATCATCACGACGATGCCGGTGGGCAGATGGGTGATGCGGATCGCGCTCTCGGTCTTGTTGACGTGCTGGCCGCCCGCGCCCTGGGCCCTCATGGTGTCGATCTGCAGGTCCTTGTCGTCGATGTGAACGTCGACCTCCTCGGCGATCGGCAGCACCGCAACGGTGGCGGCCGAGGTGTGGATGCGGCCGCTCGCCTCCGTGTCGGGCACGCGCTGGACGCGATGAACGCCGCTCTCGAACTTGAGCTTGGCGAAGACGCCCTGGCCGTGGATCTCGGCGATGATTTCCTTGTAACCGCCCATCGTGCCTTCGCTGGCGGAGAGCACCTCCACCTTCCAGCGGTGCAGCTCGGCGTAGCGCTGGTACATGCGAAACAGGTCGCCGGCGAACAAAGCCGCCTCGTCGCCGCCCGTGCCGCCGCGCACTTCCAGGATGGCGGCGCGCTCGTCGGCGGCGTCGCGCGGCAGCAGCATGAGGCGCACCTGATGGGCGAGCGCCTCGACGCGCTCCTCGACCTCGCGGCGCTCCTCCTCGGCGAGGGCGCGCATCTCGCGATCGGTCGCGGCGTCGGCCAGCATGGCGTCCACGCCGGCGAGTTCGGCGGCGGCGGCCCGGTAGGCGTGCAGCGCCTCCACGACGGGGTCGAGCTCGGCGAGCTCGCGCGACAGCGTCACGAAGGTGTCGCCATCCGGCCCCGACGAGAGCCGGTCGGTGATCATGGCGTGGCGCGCCAGGATGGCGTCGAGTTTCTGCAGCGGAAGGGACATGGGCGCTCGGGTGGTGTGGCGACGGGCAGATGGGCCTTCGGAAGGCCCGCTACAACGCCACGCCGTGCTTCTTTGCGAAGGCGGCGAATTGCGGCCGCAGCGTTTCGCCGGCGACCCGGTCGTCCAGCCAATCCTTGGCGGCCTCGACCAGCGCCTCGAGGTCCAGCGACAGCAGCATGGCCTTCACGGGGCCGACCGAGGCGGGCGACATCGACAGCGAGCGATAGCCGATCGCCAGCAGCGCCATGGCTTCGAGCGGCTTGCCGCCGAGCTCACCGCACAGCGTCACCGGGATATTGGCCCGCGCGCCCGCCTCGGCGACGCAGCGCAGCGCCCGCAGGCAGGCCGGATGCAGCGGATCGAAGCGGTCCGCCATCTGGGGGTTCTCGCGGTCAGCCGCGAACAGGAATTGCATGAGGTCGTTGGAGCCGACGGACAGGAAGTCGGCCTCGCGCGCCATCTCGTCGATCTGGAACAGCAGCGAGGGCACTTCCACCATCACGCCGAGCTTCACGTCGGACGGCAATTCGTGGCCGTGGCGCTCCAAATGGCCGATCTCGCGCTGCACGATGGCCTTGGCGCGGGCGAACTCGTCCACGGTGGCGACCATCGGGAACATGATCTTCATCTCGCGGCCGCCGCCGGCCTTGAGCAGCGCCCGCACCTGGGCCCGCAGGAGGCCGGGCCGATCGAGCCCGATGCGGATCGCACGCCAGCCCAACGCCGGGTTCTCCTCCTCCATGGCGCGCATGTAGGGGAGGACCTTGTCGCCGCCGATGTCGAGCGTCCGGAAGGTGACGCTCTTGCCCGGCACCGCGTCCAGCACGGTGCGGTACAGCGCCAGCTGCTCGGCCGTGGAGGGAAGGCGCTCGGCCACCATGAACTGCAGCTCGGTGCGGAACAGCCCGATGCCGTCGGCGCCGGCTTCCTCGACATGCGGCAGGTCGATCACCAGGCCGGCGTTGAGGTTGAGGCCGATGCGCACGCCGTCGCGGGTGACGGCCGGCTGGTCGCGCAGGGCGCGGTACTGTTCCTGCCGGCGGGCGCGCAGGCGCGCCTTTTCGCGGAACGCGGCTTCCACGTCCGGCTGCGGGCGCAGGTGCACCTGGCCGACGCCGCCGTCCACGATCAGGGCGTCGCCGGTTTCGGCGAGGCCGGCGATGTTCTCGACATTGCCGACAGCCGGAATGCCGAGCGCGCGCGCCACGATGGCGATGTGGCTGGTGGGGCCGCCTTCCTCCAGCACAAGGCCGCGCAGGTGCTTGCGGTCGTAGTCCAGCAGCGCGGCCGGCCCCATGGAGCGCGCCACCAGAATGGCGTTCTCGGGCAGGGCGGCTTGGCCGCCCACCATGTCGCGGCCGACCAACCGGTGCAGCAGCCGATTGGCCAGCTCGTCCAGATCGTGCAGGCGCTCGCGCAGATAGGGGTCGGTCTGCCGCATCATCCGGGCGCGGTTGTCGGACTGGACGCGCTCCACGGCGGCCTCGGCCGTGAGGCCGCTCGCCACCGCCTCGCGCAGGCGCCGGATCCAGCCCTGGTCGTGCGCGAACATCCGGAAGGTCTCGAGCACCTCGCGGTGCTCGCCGTTATGCGAGACGTCGCCGCGGTCGATCAGCGTGTCGATGGAGGAACGCAGGTCCGCGACCGCCTCCTCGAGGCGCCGGGTCTCGCGCGCCGGGTCGTCCGCGATGAGGTTAGACACCACCACGCGGGGCTCGTGCAGCACCACGTGGCCGAGGCCGACGCCGTCCGAGAGCGGCTGGCCCATGAGGCTGAACGGCCGACGCAACGCGATGTCGGCGCCGGGGCGGGCGAGCGTCTGGAATTCCGTGGAGGCGATGATCTCGGCGAGCACCATCGCGGTGGTCTGCAGCGCCTCGACCTCCTCCTCCGAATAAAGGCGATGGGCGCGGTTCTGCACCACGAGCACGCCGAGCGTGTTGCCGGCGCGCAGAACCGGGACGCCCAGGAAGGACTGGTAGATCTCCTCACCGGTCTCGGGCTTGTACGAGAAGGCCGGGTGCGACTGGGCGTTGGGCAGGTTGAGGGGCTGCGCCTTCTGGGCGATCAGGCCGACGAGGCCTTCGCCGGCCCGCATGGTGGTGAGGTGGACGGCCTCGCGCTTCAGGCCCTCGGTGGCGTAGAGCTCGAGCGTGCCGTCGGCTCGCAGCACATAAAACGAGCAGACCTCCGCCACCATGTTGGAGGCGATCAGGACGACGATCTTGTCGAGGCGAGCCTGCGCGCTGACAGGCTCCGCCATGACCTCGCGGAGGCGTCGCAGCAACAGGCGCGGACCGCCGAGAGCGCCTCGCATACCATCCTCACCGTTCAGCCGACCGCAGCGCCAGCGTGGCCGCGAATCGTGTTGGGACGGCGCCGCCGTCCCGAGAGCTTTACCCTAGCACCGGACCTGAATGCAAAGTCCAGGCCGGGGACCGACGGCCGCCGCTCAGGCCTTGTCGAGACCGTAGAGCGAATGCAGCGTCCGGACCGCGAGTTCCGTGTAGGCGGCGTCGATCAGGATCGAGAACTTGATCTCCGAGGTGGTGATCGCCCGGATGTTGATGCCCTTTTCGGCGAGCGCCCGGAACGCCTTGGCGGCGACGCCGGCGTGGGAGCGCATGCCGATGCCGATGGCCGAGACCTTCACGACGTCGGTCGCGCCCTGCAGCGACTGGTAGGCGATCTTCTCGCGGGCATTCTCCAGAATGGCGCGCGCCCGCTCGAAATCGGCCGTCGGCACCGTAAAGGTGATGTCCGTCGTGGTGGTGTCGTCCGACACGACCTGGATGATCATGTCCACGTTGATGTTCGCGTCGGCCAGCGGCACGAAGATCGCGGCCGCGACGCCCGGCTGGTCGGCCACGCGCCGGAGCGTGATCTGGGCCTCGTCCTTGGAATAGGCGATGCCGGTGACGATCTGCTGTTCCACGATCTCCTCCTCGTCGCAGATGAGAGCTCCCGCCTGCGGGTTGGCAGGGTCGTCAAAGGATGAGCGCACATAGGTGCGCACGTTGTGCACCATGGCGAGCTCCACCGAGCGCACCTGGAGCACCTTGGCGCCGAGCGACGCCATCTCGAGCATTTCCTCGAACGCCACCTTGTCGAGGCGCTTGGCCTTGGTGACGATGCGCGGATCGGTGGTGTAGACGCCGTCCACGTCCGTGTAGATGTCGCAGCGCTCGGCCCCGATCGCGGCCGCGATCGCGACCGCGCTGGTGTCGGAGCCGCCGCGGCCGAGCGTGGTGATGCGACCCGTCGCCTCATGCACGCCCTGGAATCCGGAGATCACCGCCACCTCGCCGGCCTCGAAACCCGCCAGCAGGTTCTTGCCGTCGATGCCGGCGATGCGGGCCGAGCCATGCGCGTCGGAGGTCAGGATCGGGATCTGCCAACCCTGCCAGGAGCGCGCCTTGAAGCCGATGTCCTGGAGGGCGATCGCCAGCAGGCCGGCCGTAACCTGCTCGCCGGACGCCACCACGGCGTCATATTCGCGATTGTCGTAGAGCGTGGAGGCTTCCTTGCACCAGCCGACCAGCTCGTTGGTCTTGCCCGACATGGCGGAGACCACCACGGCGACGTCGTAGCCGGCCTCGACCTCGCGCCGGACATGCCGGGCGACGTTCTTGATGCGCTCGAGGTTGGCGACGGAGGTTCCGCCGAACTTCATGACGAGGCGGGCCATGCGGGGTCCCGGGTTGCTGAACGGTTCTGGCCGCGCGCGACTTGCGTCAAGGCTTCGGCCGTCGGAAAAGGGCGGCACACTCAATGACGGCGACGCCTGGGGCTGTCAACGCCCGCGCATGGTCGCCGTCCACGGGTTGGAGGAAAGGATGAGCGCCATGCAGTCCGCGTCCGGAACGATCGACGCCGCCGAGGTCGCCCGCTTCGAGCGCATCGCCCGCACGTGGTGGGACCCGAACGGCGCCATGAAGACGCTGCACCGGTTCAACCCGGTCCGCATCCAATATATCCGCGACGCCGTGGCGGAGCATCTGGGCCGCGATCCGCGCGCCGGGCTGCCGCTGGACGGCGTCACGATCCTGGATGTCGGCTGCGGCGGCGGCCTGCTGTGCGAGCCGCTGGCGCGCCTCGGCGCAATCGTGACGGGCGTCGATCCCGCGCCCACCAATGTGGAGGTGGCCCGGCTGCATGCCGAGGAAGTCGGCGCGCCGGTGACCTACCGGCGCGCGACCGTTGAGGAACTCGTCGCCGAGGGCGCGCGCTTCGACGTGGTGCTCGCCATGGAGGTGGTGGAGCACGTCGCGGACGTGCGCCTGTTCGTGGAAAGCTGCTGCGCGGCCGTGAAGCCGGACGGCCTCCTGTTCATGGCCACCCTGAACCGCACCCTGCGGGCCTTCGCGCTCGCGATCGTGGGCGCCGAATATGTGCTGGGCTGGCTGCCCAAGGGCACGCACCAGTGGGAGAAGTTCGTCACCCCGGCCGAACTCGCCGACGCGCTGGACGCGGGCGGCTTCGCGGTGCGCGACCAGACCGGGGTGGTGTTCAACCCGCTCGGCGGCGACTGGCGGCTGTCTGGCGACATGGCGGTCAACTACATGCTGTGCGCCGAGCGCCGCTGAACGAGCTTGGCGCGCAGGCGGCCAGCCGCGCTATTCGGCACCGCCGCCGGTCGGCAGGGTGACGCGGAACAGGGCGCCGCCGGCCGAACGGACGAGCGCGATCTGGCCGCCATGGGCCGTGACGACGTTGCGGCAGATCGAGAGCCCGATGCCGGTGCCCGCGCCGGGAGCCTTGGTGGTGAAATAGGGGTCGAAGATCCGCGCCGCCACCGGCTCGGGCACGCCGGGACCGTTGTCCTCCACTTCCAGGGCCACCCCGCCGGCTTCGCGGCGGGTGCGCACGACCACGCGGCGGGGGCTGGCCTGCTCGGTGAGCGCCTGCTGGGCGTTTATGAGCAGGTTCGACACCACCTGGCCCAGGAGATCCGCGTCGGCGCTGATGGGCGGCAGGTCCGGCGCGAGATCGAGGTCCACGTCGACGGACGCGCCTCGCAGACCATACGTCATCACGTCCACCGCGGAGGCCACGATGTCGTTCAGCAGCACGGGCCGGCGGGTCGGGGCGGTTTCGCGCGCCATCGCAAGGAAGCTGCGAACGATCCGGCCGGAGCGCTCCGCGGCGGCGTGGATGCGGGCCGCCCGGGCCTTCACGTCGTCGCTCGCGGCCCGCTCCAGCAGCAGCGTGGATTGGGCCAGCACGATCGCGAGCGGGTTGTTGAGCTCATGCGCGACGCCGGCCAGCAGCGTCCCCATGGCGGAGAGCTTCTCGATCTCGGCGATGCGCACGCGCTGGCGCTCGATCTCGGCGGTGCGTTCGGCGAGCTCGCGCTCCTGCTCCTTCATCTCGGTGAGGTCGCGCCCGAACGCGATGTTGCCCTGCGGGGCGCCGCCGCCGGGCGAATAGGGCGTGTAGGTCTGCTGGATGTAGCGCCGCCCGGCGGTCGCGTAGGTAATCCAGCCTTCCCAACGCACGATTTCGCCGGCGCGGATGCGGGCGTTGTATCCGCTCACCTGGTTGTAGGCGGCGTCGCCCAGCACCTCGCGGACTTCGCGGCCGATCACCTCCTCGGCGGTGCGCTTGTGAAACGTCAGGAACTCGCGGTTCACGTAGACGTAGCGGTTCTCGAAATCCACGAAGGCGACGCGCCCCGGGATGCTGTCCAGGATGGTGCGCAACAGCGCGAGGTCCGGCTCGCGCAGCGCGCTGGTGTCGCCGGCGCCGGGCCGGAACGGCTCGGTCCCGAAGGGCTTCGGTTCGGCCATGGGTCCTCCCGGGCGGATGATGGGCGCCCGCGAGGGTTGCGGTCAAGGCGCAGCCGTCAGCGCTTGCCGGGCGGGCCCTTGTCCATGCCGGCCTTGCGGAACGCGTCCGCGAAGGGGTTGGCGGGCGCGGCGCTCCGGTCCGGCGCGCGCTGCTGCGGCTGGGAGGAGCGGTGCGGACGGGCCGGCTCGGGGGCGCGGTCGCGCGGCGGGCGCGGCTCGGCGGCGTCGTCCAGCCGCATCGTCAGCGCGATGCGCTTGCGGGGCTTGTCGACCTCCAGCACCTTCACGCGCACGATCTGGCCGGGCTTCACGACGTCGCGCGGGTCCTTCACGAAGGTCTTTGACAGCGCCGAGATGTGCACGAGCCCGTCCTGGTGCACGCCGATGTCAACGAAGGCCCCGAAGGCCGCCACGTTGGTGACTACGCCTTCCAGGATCATGCCGGGCTGGAGGTCGTTCAGCGTCTCGACGCCCTCCTGGAAGGTCGCGGTCTTGAACGCGGGGCGCGGATCGCGGCCGGGCTTTTCGAGCTCCTTGAGGATGTCCGTCACCGTGGGGACGCCGAAGGTCGCGTCCGTGAAGGCCTTGGGCTGGAGGCCGCGCAACACCGCGCCATTGCCGATCAGCACCTTGATGTCGCTCTTGGTGGCTTCGATGATCCGCCTCACCACCGGATAGGCCTCCGGATGGACGCCCGAGCGGTCCAGCGGATCGTCGCCGTTCTGGATGCGCAGGAAGCCGGCGCATTGCTCGAAGGCCTTGGGCCCCAGCCGCGGCACCTGCTTCAGCTGCGCGCGGGTGCGGAACGGGCCGGTGGAGTCGCGATGGCTGACGATGTTCTGCGCCAGCGTCTCGCCGACGCCGGAAACGCGCGCGAGCAGGGGCGCGGAGGCGGTGTTGACGTCCACCCCGACGGCGTTCACGCAGTCCTCCACCACGGCGTCGAGCGAGCGCGAGAGCTTGTGTTCGGCGAGATCGTGCTGGTACTGGCCGACGCCGATCGACTTCGGGTCGATCTTGACCAGCTCGGCCAGCGGGTCCTGCAACCGGCGAGCGATCGACACCGCGCCGCGGATCGAGACGTCGAGGTCCGGCAGCTCGGCGGACGCGAAGGCAGAGGCCGAGTAGACGGAGGCGCCGGCCTCCGACACCACCACCTTGGTGAGCTTGGCCTCGGGGAACTTGGCGATGAGCTCGCCCGCCAGCTTGTCGGTCTCGCGCGAGGCGGTGCCGTTGCCGATCGCGATCAGCTCCACCTTGTGGCGCGCCGCCAGGGCGCCCAGCGTGCGCAGCGCCTCGTCCCAGCGCCGCTGGGGCTCGTGCGGGTAGATCACGCCGGTGTCGACCACCTTGCCGGTGGCGTCCACCACCGCGACCTTGACGCCGGTGCGAAAGCCCGGATCGAGCCCCATGGTGGCGCGCGCGCCGGCCGGGGCGGCGAGCAGCAGGTCGCGCAAATTGCCGGCGAAGATCTTTACGGCCTCGTCCTCGGCGGCTTGCCAGAGGCGCATGCGCAGGTCGAGCCCGACATGCATCGCGATCTTGGTGCGCCAGGCCCAGCGCACGCAGTCCATCAGCCATTTGTCGGCCGGCCGGCCCCGGTCGGCGACGTTGAACCGGCGCGCGATCGCGAGCTCGAAGGCGCCGGGCTGGCGCTGCGACAGGGGCCCGGTCTGCTCGGGCTCGGCCTCGAGCCGCAGTTCCAGGATCTCCTCCTTCTCGCCGCGGAACAGCGCCAGGATGCGGTGAGACGGCAGCCGCGCGAGCTTCTCGGCGTAGTCGAAGTAGTCGGAGAACTTGGCGCCCTCGGTCGCCTTGCCGTCGCGGACCTTGGAGACGGCGCGGCCCTGCGTCCAGAAGTCCTCGCGCAGGCGCCCGATCAGCTCGGGATCTTCCGAGAAACGCTCCACCAGGATCGAGCGCGCGCCCTCCAGCGCCTCGTCGACGCCCGCCACGCCCTTGTCGGCGCTGACGAAGCGCTCCGCCTCGCGGCGCGGGTCGCGCGTCGGGTCGGCGGTCAGCCCCTCGGCCAGCGGCCCGAGCCCGGCCTCGCGGGCGATCTGCGCCTTGGTGCGGCGCTTGGGCTTGAACGGCAGGTAGATGTCCTCCAGCCGCGCCTTGCTGTCGGCCTCCTCGATCTGGCGCTGCAGGGCGGCGTCGAGCTTGCCCTGCTCGCGCACCGAATCGAGGATCGCGGTGCGCCGCTCCTCCAGCTCGCGCAGGTAGCGCAGCCGCTCCTCCAGGGTGCGCAGCTGGGCGTCGTCGAGCCCGCCCGTCACCTCCTTGCGGTAGCGGGCGATGAACGGCACCGTAGCGCCGCCGTCCAGCAACGCCACTGCGGCTTCCACCTGCCGCTCCTCGCACGCGATGGCGTCCGCGATACGCTGGTTGATGGATTGCATGGGACCTCCGCCGGAAGGGAATCGCCATCGCGTCGCCGCCATGGGGCCGCGCTTTTAGCGTGGCTGTCAGGACCGGGTCAAAGCGCGCCTGGGACCGCGCCCAATTGCAGCCTTGCCAAGGCCGCGCGGGCTGCTTAGGCCGGATGGCGAGGAACGAAAACACCCCCGAGGACAACGCCATGGCTCAGCAGGTCCAGCGCCGGAGATTGCCGGAAGACCGCACCGCGTCGCTCATCGCCGAGCTCAAGAATTTGCTCGGCGAGCGCTGCACCACTTCGGCGTCCGAACGCGAGCACCATGGCCGTGGCGAGTCCTACCACGCGGACGCCGCGCCCGACGCCGTCTGCTATCCGCTCACCACCGACGAGGTGAGCGCCATCGTGCGGCTGTGCGGCCAGCACGGGGCGCCCATCGTGGCGTTCGGGACCGGCACCTCGCTTGAGGGCCACGTGGCGGCGCTGGAAGGCGGGATCACGATCGACCTGAAGCGCATGAACGCGATCGTGGAGGTGAACGCCGAAGACCTCGACGCCACCGTGCAGGCGGGCGTCACGCGCAAGCAGCTCAACGCCTATCTGCGCGACACGGGCCTGTTCTTTCCGGTGGACCCCGGTGCGGATGCGAGCCTCGGCGGCATGGCGGCGACGCGCGCGTCCGGCACCAACGCGGTGCGCTACGGCACCATGCGGGAGAATGTGATCGCCCTCACGGTGGTGCTGGCCGACGGCCAAGTGGTGAAGACCGCCAGCCGGGCCCGCAAGTCCTCGGCCGGCTACGACCTCACCCGCCTCTTCGTCGGCTCGGAAGGGACGCTGGGCATCATCACCGAGGTCACGGTGAAGCTCTACGGCATCCCGGAGGCCATGTCGGCGGCCGTGTGCGCCTTTCCGGATGTCGGAGCGGCCGTACAGACCGCCATCGAGACGATCCAGTCCGGCATCCCGATCTCGCGCGTCGAGTTCCTGGACGACAGGAGCATGGTGGCGGTGAACCGCTACGCCAAGCTCGACTATCCCGAGAAGCCGACGCTGTTCTTCGAATTCGTCGGCACGGAGGCGGGCGTCGCCGAGCAGGCCGAGCGCGTGCGTGAGCTGGCGCTCGGCAATGGCGGCGAGAACTTCCAGTGGGCGACGACGCCCGAGGAGCGCAGCCGGCTCTGGCAGGCGCGGCACGACGTCCACTACGCCTGCCTGGCCATGCGTCCCGGCGCGAAATCATGGAGCACCGACGCCTGCGTGCCGATCTCGCGGCTCGGCGAGCTCATTCTCTACATGCGCGACCAGACCAAGGACGCGCCGTTCTACGTCACCAGCCTCGGCCATGTGGGTGACGGCAATTTCCACATGGGCTTCCTGATCGACGTGAACGACCCGGCCGAACTTGCCGAGGCCGAACGCCTCAACGGTGTGCTCCTGCAGCGCACGCTGGAGCTGCACGGCACCTGCACGGGCGAGCACGGGGTGGGTTCCGGCAAGTCCAAATACCTGCGCGCCGAGCACGGCGACGCGGCCGTGGACCTGATGCGGCTGATCAAGACCGCCATGGACCCGCAGAACATCCTCAATCCGGGCAAGGTTCTTCCGGCGAATTAAGCTTGAGCTTGGGTGGAAGTTGCTGATTAAATTGAGAAATACGGCTTTCCCCTAATAGCCGCGCGGAGTGGTTTCGCTCACAATTCTTGCACGTTCTTCGGAGTCTGCGCGTGAGCAAGAAGCATCCCTCTGGCCGGCCTGTCAGCAAGCGCAAGTTCGGCGTTTCGACCCATGTGCGGTGGCCGCGCGAGGGCTTCGTGAATGGCCGCATCGGCCAGAGCCTCGAAATGGCCGGCGGCTTCGGCTTCCGCCTGCCCGAGGCCGCGCACGAGCATCTGCACCACGTCGCGCTGGCCAAGGCCAAGCAGACGGACCGCTAGGCGGCTCAGAGTTTCATTTGGCGGGGGCGCCGGGCCATCAGCCCGCGTTTCGGGAAACCGGACGCGGGCTGAATGCCGTTTGGGGCTTTGATCGTCCGCAGGCCGGCCCGACCCAGCGCCGGTTTGCCGGGACCGAGCTGGTCGCCCCTCAAATATGGGCGTTAGAGCCTGAAAATCTGGCCGAAAGTCTCTCAACACGCTCGATACCCTCATCCTGAGGAGCAGGCCGCCTTCGGCCTGCGTCTCGAAGGACGAGGGATCAGCCTGCACGAGGCGTTCAGCCTCCTGGTCTCCCTCGTCCTTCGAGACGCATCGCCGAGGAGCGACGCTCCTCAGGATGAGGGACGTCGAGCGCGGGACCGGCCGGGCCCTCGGGATATGGGCATTCGGCACTTTTCTGGTCAGGCATGCGGGACGAGGCTCTAAGGAGCTGGCTTCCCCGGTTGAAGGCTTAAAAAGCTCCGGCTCCGCATCTGTCCGCACGGTTAACCCGGCGTTGACCATGTCGTTACAAGTTTAATGAACTGCCTGAACGGCGGGCGGGGGCCCGAGTTGGTGAGGGGACGGTCGAACCGTCGCCGCACAACGCGTCTGAGGAGGCCCCATGATCGCGTTTCACCGCCCCACCGCCTCGGCTCCGGCCGGCATGGCGGGATACTCCGAGCCCCGGCGGGTGCTGCTGGTCGAGGACCAGGACCTCCTGCGCTGGATGGCGGGCGAGATCCTCGCCGAAGAAGGCTATGCGGTGACCGAGGCGGCGGACGCCGCGACGGCCGTCCTGCTTCTCTCCCAACACAGCTTCGATTTGCTGGTGACGGATCTCGACCTCGGCCCCGGGCCGGACGGTTATGAGCTGGCGCGGGCGGCGCGGCTGGTCCAGCCGGATCTGGCGATCGTCTATGCATCCGGGCGCGCCCGCCTGCAGGCCGATTCCTGCGCTCCCGGCTCGCGCTTCGTGGCCAAGCCCTATGCGCCGGCGGAACTGCTGGGTGCGGCGGCGACGACGCTTGACAACCGGTCAGGCTCTCACACGCCCCGATTCGGTTAGGGGAACAACACCTGCAAAGTCGCGTTGAAGGGTCCGAAGAACACAGCAGGTGGAGGACTCCCCCGTGAAACGCAGCCAATTCTTGTCCGGCGCGGCTTTCGCCGCCCTTCTGACCGCCGCCGCGGTGGTGATGACCCCCGGCCTCGGCGCTCAGGCCCAGACGGGCGGTTCGGCCGGGTCCGCCGGCTCGGCGGCCTCCAGCCCGTCTGGCGGTTCCACCGCTGGCGGCTCGGCCAGCTCCGGCTCGGCCCCGACCGAAATGCGCCGCAATGGCGCGGCCGCCGACCAGGGCTCCGCCCGCAGCGGCATGAGCCAGAATTCCGGACGCGGCAACCAGGACCAGAACGGCCGCAGCGCCCAGTCGGGCGGCTCCGCCGAGCCTTCCTCGTCCCGCAACAGCGCCGCACAGGGCGAAGCGCCGCGCTCCGGCCAGGCGCGCGACATGCGTTCCGGCGCGCAGAACCAGGACAGCGCCCAGGCCGGTTCGTCCCGCCAGGGCCAGAACGGCGCAGACATGAGCGCCAGCGCCAATGTGAAGGTGAGTATCGACGAGTTGCGCGAGCGCGTGCGTGACAACGGCGAATTCACACGCGTCGAGAAGCTCGGCGAAGTGTTCCGGCCGCGCGATGTCGGCCGCGACTGGAAGCCCTATTCGAACGGCCATTGGATCTTCAACGAGAAGGTCGGCTGGTACTTCGAATCCGACGAGCCCTGGGCCGAGGTGACCTATCACTACGGCCGCTGGTACGAGGATCCGAGCCAGGGTTGGGTCTGGGTCGCCGACACCGAATGGGCCCCGGCCTGGGTGGAATGGCGCCGCAGCAAGCAGCATGTGGGCTGGCGCCCGCTGCCGCCCGAGAACGCGCCGCGCGCGACCCGGACGAGCACGAAGTCGACCACCACGGCGTCGCGCCGCGGCGGCGGCTCGACCACCACGGTCGAGGAGGAAGAGTGGACCTTCGTGGAAACCCGCAACATTACGGCCGAACGGATCACCGAGGTCGAGGTGCGGCCTGAGCGCGTCACCGAGATCTACACCGAGACCCGGCCGATCGGCCGCGTCGAGCGCCGCGGCTCCATCGCGGTGAACTTCGCGATCCAGCCGAGCGTGATCGAGCGCGAAACCAATATCCGCATCCAGTCGCGCAACCTGCCGCGGGCCGAGGCCGTGCCGGTGCCCTCGCAGGTGCAGTCGATCTCCACCGAGGCGCGCACCAATTCGACGACCTCCGGCGCCGCGGCGTCAGGCGCGGCGTCGACCTCGGGTTCGTCCTCCACCACCGCGACGGGCGACCAGCAGCGCCAGCCGGGCGCGGCCCCGACAGGGTCGGCGGACGCGAACCGCAACGCCACGCAGCCCAACGCCGCTCCGAGCGGCTCGGCCACCGCGCCGACCGACCGGACGTCGCCCACCGACAAGCCGGCCTCGAGCGCTTCGAGCGGCAAGCCGACGGACGACAAGGCGGGAACGACGGCCGCCAAGCCCACCGACACGCGCTCCAACGCGGCGTCCAGCGGCAAGCCGGCCGATGACAAGAGCAGCACGACGGCGGCGAAGCCCGGAACGGACCGCTCCAACGCGGCCGCGAACGGCAAGGCCAACGACGGCAAGTCCACCGAGTCGAAGCCGGCGGCCGAGCAGGCTGACACCGGATCCAAGGACCGCAACCGCAGCCAGGCCGAGCGCGCGGGCGAAAAGGGCAAGACCGACGCCACGGCCGAGCGCAAGCGCGACGCCAAGGAGCCGGGCGCCGGGACGAAGTCGTCGGCCACGGAGGACGGCCAGAAGAGCGGGACCAACTCGGCCGAGCGTCGCTCGCCGAACGCCGCCCCGTCTTCGGCCGCCGCGTCGGACGAGAAGGGCCCGAACAGCCGTTCCGGCCAGGCTCAGCGCTCCGGTTCGGGCGAGCCCCGCAGCCAGGGCGCCGAGCGCAGCGGCGGGCAGGCTTCGCCCAGCTCCGCCGAGCGCGAGACCGGCGCGGCTTCGCCGCAGCGTGCCCAGGGTCGCTCGACCCCGGCCGACGTCACCACGGGTGCGACCCGCAGCCGTAATCCGGAAGGCGCCGCTGGCGGCCGGTCGGGCGGCGAGGCGGGCGGGGCCGCGAGCGGCGGCTCGACCTCCGGCGGCGCCGCCGGCGCGGCGCGCAAGCCCGCGGGCGCTTCGGACCAGTAAGGTCCCACGAGTAGTCAGGGCGGAGGCCAAGCGCCTCCGCCTGCAGCAACCCCGGGGCCGCGCGCTCCGGGGTTTTTCTTTGCGGGTGGCGCCGCGCCCGGGTGGGCCTATGATTCGGCTCAGCACCGAAGCGTCGGGAGAAGTGCCTTGGCGGGTCAGGACGTCACCTATCGCGAGCACCGGCCCGGCGACATGGGCTGGATCATTCATCGCCAGGCCGTGCTCTACGCCCGGGAATATGGCTGGAACGAAGAGTTCGAGGCGCTCGTGGCCGAGATCGCGGCGAAGTTCATCCGCGAGATCAAGCCGGGCCGGGAGCGCTGCTGGATCGCCGAGCGCGCCGGCGAGACGCTGGGCTCGGTGTTCCTGGTGGAGGGCGAGAATGGCTCCGCCAAGCTGCGCATGCTGTATGTGGAGCCGTCCGCACGCGGGCTCGGCGTCGGGCGCGGGCTGGTGCGCGAATGCCTCGCCTTCGCGCGAACGGCCGGCTACGCGTCCGTGACGCTGTGGACCAACGACATCCTGCATGCGGCGCGGCGGATCTACGAGGGCGAGGGCTTCCGGCTCGAAGGCGAGGAGCGGCATCACAGCTTCGGCAAGGATCTCGTCGGCCAATACTGGAAGCTCGATCTCGGCAAAGGCTGAGCCGATTTAGCCAGCGGCAGCGCAACAATTCCGAGATGCCCGAAAGCGGACAGAATTGCGCCCTTCGGCGGTCCGATTGCGCCGTCAACTTTCTCTTAACGGGCGATTCGCCACGTGCGCTCGCGCACACCGGCCTGGAGCCCGAAAGAGGACAGTACGGCTACCGGAACGATTGTCCGGCGGCCCTGGAGGCGACGATGACCATTCTGAGCGCCGACGCTCTTGCGATCGACCCCGAGGGAATGGCCCGGTTGCGCGCCGTGCTGGCCACCGACGAAGGCTACGAGAACCGCTGCGCCGCCGTGGCGCGCCGCATGGTCGCGATCAGCCTGCCGCTCGTCACCCGGCGCAATGGCGGAGCATCATTGCGTCGCCGGTCCATGCCCATCCCAGCGCTGCGTCGCGCTTGATCCGACCCGCGCTTTAGGGCCATCTGGGCCGGCATGGCCCGCACGATCGATCTTTCCGAAGCCTTCGACCTGCACCGTCTGGCGCTGCGCGACGCGCTCGCGCATGGGGACCGCGACCTCGGCGTCCATGGCGCCCGTCGCGCCATCAAGGCCCTGCGCGCGCTTTTGCTGCTGGTGCGCCCCTCGCGATCCGAAGATCCCCGACATTTCCAGGTCCGCGCGCTCGACGCCGAGTTGAAGGCGCTCGCCGACGCGCTGGCCCCGGCGCGCGACCTGCGCGTCGCCGCCGCCACCGCGCTCAGCCTGGTGGACGAGGTGGACGACGAAGCCGCGCGGGCCGCACTGATGAGGCTCGCGGCCGAATGGCTGGGCGAAGCGGCGCGGCGGGAAACCGCGTCCGACCATCTCGGGGCCGAGCAGGCCCGGCGCAGCGAGGCTGCGATCGCCGAGCATCTGGCGGCGCTGTCCCTGTCCGCGCCCCGCCGCGACGTGGCCCGCGCGGCGGCGGGCGTCTATGCCAAGGCGCGGCGGCTGCTGCGGACAGGGCTGCGGGCGGACGATCCTGACCTCCTGCACCAGGCGCGGCGCAACCTCGTGCGCCTGCAGATTCACGTGCAGGCGCTCGGGCCGAAGCTGGGCGGGCGCATGCTCAAGCTCGGCCGCCAGGCCGGCCGTTTGCGCCAGGTGCTTGGCGATCATCATGACCTCGCCGAGCTCGAGCGGCGGCTGGACGGATCGGGGGTGGGCTCGCGCCTGCTCGGACGGCTCGTCCATCACGTGGAAGCGCGGACGGATGCGCTTGCCGAGACAGCCCGCCGGCAGGGCGACAAGGCGTTGCGGGGCCGCCCCAAGGCGCTTCGCCGCCGGCTAGGCCGCAGGCTCAGGCAGGCCTAGCGCCGCGCAACCTTCACGCACTGCACATAGGGCTCGGCGTCGCCGAGCTGGCCGGCGAGGCGTCCGGCGAGCCGCTGCAGCCCGCGCCCGGGCTTGCCGGGATTGCGCAAGATCGGGTTCGGGAGCGCCTTGGTGAGCAGCGTCGCCTCCCGGGCGGTGAGCTCCGAGGCCGACTTGTTGAAATAGGAGCGCGCGGCAGCCTCGGCGCCGAACACGCCCGGGCCCCATTCGGCGATGTTGAGATACACCTCCATGATGCGCCGCTTCGACCATACGAGATCGAGCCAGAGCGCCAGCGGCAGCTCCAGCCCCTTCCGGACATAGGAGCGCGAGGGCCACAGAAAGAGGTTCTTGGCGGTCTGCATCGGGATTGTGGAGGCGCCGCGCGACGGGCCGGCGTCGTCGGCGTCGTCCAGCACGGTGCGCAGCGCGTCCCAGTCGACGCCGCCGTGCTGGCAAAAGCGAGCGTCCTCGGAGAGGATCACGGCGTTCACGAGCCGGGGTGAGATCGCCTCGATGGGCGTCCATCGCCGGTCCACGGGCTTCAGCGTCGCCCAGCGGCCCAGCATCAGCGTGGAGGGCGGGTGCGCGACCGCGTAGACGGCTGTGAGCAGCAGCAGCAGCCCCACGACCGCGAGCACGATCCAGAGCAGCCACCGAAACAGCGCGCCGATCCAGCCCAGCGATGAAGCGCGACGTCCGATGGGAGGGGCCTCGGCGGTTTGCGTCATGGTGGCGGAGCCTTGACCCCAGCGCCCCGTTGGGGCAAGCGGCAGGGCAACGCCAGACGGGGCGCGATGGTCCCATCCGGGCTATGATGCCAAGCGGCGCCCGTTCGGGCGACCCCTAAAAAGCGGAGGCCGCCATGGACGCGGAGTTCGACGCCCGCCTGGGCGCGTGCGCGGAGGCGGTGGAGCGGACCCTGGACGCGCTGCTCGGCCCCGAGCCGCTGGCCGGCGAGATCGCCCGGCCCGAGCGCCTCGTGGAGGCCATGCGGTATGCGACGCTGGGCGGCGGCAAGCGGCTGCGGCCCTTCCTGCTCGCCGAAAGCGCGCGGCTGTTCGGCGTGGAAGGCGAAGGCCCCCTGCGGGCCGGGGCGGCGCTCGAGATGGCGCATTGCTACTCGCTGGCGCACGACGACCTGCCCGCCATGGACGACGACGACCTGCGGCGCGGCCGGCCGACCCTGCACAAGGCCCGGGACGAGGCGACCGCCATCCTGGCCGGCGACGCCCTGCTGACCTACGCGTTCGACGTGCTGGCCGACGAGCGGACGCATCCGGACCCCGCCGTGCGCATCGCGCTCACGCTCGGCCTCGCGCGCGCCGGCGGGCTTGGCGGCATGGCGGGCGGGCAGATGCTCGACCTGCAGGCCGAGGGCCGCTACGGCGCGGAGGACGCGCTGGGCGAAGGCGACGTGCGCCGCCTGCAAGCGATGAAGACCGGCGCGCTGCTCGCCTATGCGGTGGAGGCCGGCGCCATCCTGGGCGGGGCCGATGCGGACGACCGGGCTGCGCTGTCGGCCTATGGGCGTGCGTTGGGCGCGGCCTTCCAGGTGGCAGACGACATCCTCGACGTGGAATCCAGCGCCGACGCGATGGGCAAGGCGACCGGCAAGGACGCCGGCCGCGGCAAGGCCACGCTGGTGGGCGCGCTCGGGCTGGCGGAAGCCAAGGCGGAGCGGGACCGGCTGGCGTTGGCGGCCGAGCTCGCGCTGGCGGGTTTCGGGCCCGAGGCGGACGTGCTGCGCGCCGCGGCGCGCTTCGCCGTCGAGCGTCGCTCGTGAGCGGTCGGGCGGCCGCGTCGCGCCGCTCCGGCCTGACCGGCTGGATCCGCGATCTCGCGCGTGGCCGCGCCCGGCTGCTGATCGCCGCCACCATCGGCGCGGCGCTGTGCTTCGCGCTGCCCGGCAGCTTGCGCTGGAGCACCCGCCTCCTGCTGGCCTGGGACGCCGGCACGCTGCTCTACATCGCGCTGATCTCCGCCATGATGATGCGCTCGGAGGTGGGCGACATCCGCTCGCGCGCCAAGCTGTTCGACGAGAACCGCTTCACGATCCTGATCATGATCCTGCTCGCCACCGTGTCGAGCTTCGGCGCCATCGTGGCGGAGCTCGTGAACGGCCGCAGCGGCGGCGCGCTGCCGCCCGGCCCCATGGCGCTGGCCGGCGTCACCGTGCTGCTGTCCTGGACGTTCACCCACATGGTGTTCGCCGTGCATTACGCCCACGAGTACTACCAGTGCGTCGATCAGTCCGAGCGCGGCGGGCTGCAGTTCCCGAACGAGCCGGAGCCCGACTACGGCGACTTCCTGTATTTTTCCTTCGTGATCGGCTGCGCGGCCCAGACCGCCGATGTCGGCGTCACCAGCGGGGCCATGCGCCGCAACGTGCTGGTTCACGGCGTGGTGGCGTTTCTGTTCAACACCGCCGTGCTGGCCCTGTCGGTCAACATCGCGGCCGGGCTGATCGGCTCCGGCGGATCGTGAGCCGGACCGCGAGTCTGAGCAACGGCTGAACGAGCGCTTCGAGCCTGAAGGCTCGCGGTCCGGGTGGGCGACCTACTCGGCGGCCGTTTTTGCGCCGAGGCCGTAGCGCTTCTCGATGTAGTCCGCCACCATGGTCTTGAAATCCGCCGCGATGGCGGGGCCGCGCAACGTGGCGGCCTTCTTGCCGTCGATGAACACGGGCGCGGTCGGGACCTCGCCGGTGCCCGGCAGCGAGATGCCGATGTCGGCGTGCTTGCTCTCGCCCGGGCCGTTCACGATGCAACCCATCACGGCGACGTTGAGGTTCTCGACGCCCGGATAGGTCGCCTTCCATTCCGGCATGGAGGTCGAGATCCAGCTCTGGATGTCGCGCGCCAGCTCCTGGAACACCGTCGAGGTGGTGCGGCCGCAGCCCGGGCAGGCGGCCACCAGCGGCACGAAGGTGCGGAACCCCATGGTCTGCAGGATTTCCTGCGCGACCTTCACCTCCAGGGTGCGGTCGCCATTGGGCTCGGGCGTCAGCGAGACCCGGATGGTGTCGCCGATGCCCTCCTGCAGCAGGATCCCCATGGCGGCCGAGGACGCCACGATGCCCTTGGAGCCCATGCCGGCTTCCGTCAGGCCTAGGTGGATCGCATAGTCGCTGCGCTGCGCCAGCATGCGGTACACGGCGATCAGCTCCTGCACGGCCGACACCTTGGCGGACAGGATAATGCGGTCGCGCCCCAGCCCCATCTCCTCGGCGCGGGCGGCCGACAGCAGGGCCGACTGCACCATGGCCTCGCGCGTCACCGCGCGGGCGTCCAGCGGCGCAGCGCTGGCGGCGTTGAGGTCCATCAGGTGGGTGAGCAGTTCCTGGTCCAGCGAGCCCCAATTTGCGCCGATGCGCACGGCCTTGCCGTGCCGGGCCGCCAGCTCCACGATGGCCCCGAACTGCCGGTCCTTCTTGTCCTTGAAGCCGACATTGCCGGGGTTGATGCGGTATTTGTCCAGCGCCACCGCGCAGGCCGGGTGGTCGGCCAGGAGCTTGTGGCCGATATAGTGGAAGTCGCCCACCAGCGGCGCGGTCACGCCGCGCGCCAGCAGCTTTTCCTTGATGTACGGCACCGCGGCGGCGGCTTCGTCGCGGTCGACCGTGATGCGGACCAGCTCGGAGCCGGCGCGCGCCAGCGCGGCCACCTGCGCGACCGTGCCGTCGATGTCGGCCGTGTCCGTGTTGGTCATGGACTGCACCACCACGGGCGCGCCGCCGCCCACCATCACGTCGCCGACCCGCACGCCCACGGTGCGATGGCGCGGCAGGGGCCCGGAGGCGACAGGCGCGGGCAGGCAGCCGGCGGCGGGCTCCTGGGACAAAGCGGCCGGGGCGAAATCGATGGCGCTCATGCGGGTGCGTTCCTGGGGGAGGACCTTTCGGCGCGAGAGGCGCCATGGCTGGCCGGCCAAGTCAAGCGCGCCGGTGTGGCGATCCGGTGACGGCGATACCGCAGCGCACCCTCACCCTCAAGGGGAGGGTGCGCTGCGCGTGGAAACCGCATCCGGGGCGGCGCAGTGGGCGCAGCGGCCGGCGAGTTCGAGGATGTTGGCGCGGGGGCTGAACCCCTGGGTCTGGGCCAGATGGGTCAGGGCGCCACGCAGTTCGTCCGAGCAGGCCTCGTCGACGCCGCCGCATTGCTCGCAGATCATGAAGACCACGAGATCGCCGGGCGCGTGCCGGAAGGGGCAGGCAATAAAGGCGTTGCGGCTCTCCAGCTTGTGAACGAAGCCGTTGTCCAGCAGGAAATCGAGCGCGCGATACACCGTGATCGGGGCGGGACGCTTGTCGCCCTCGTGGGGCGCGAGCCGGTCGATCAGGTCGTAGGCGCTCATCGGCCGATGCGTCGCGTAGAGCGCGTCGAGCACCTGCCGGCGCATGGGCGTCAGTCGCAAGCCTCGCTCGACGCACGCGTTCTCGGCCTCCGCCAGGGCGGCGGGGCGGCGGGCCGCATGGTCATGCGCATGCGCGCAGGGACCCGCATGCGAGTGGTCCTGCGCGTGATCGTGGTGAACTGACGGGCTGTCGACCATGGCTATCATGTAGCACGCCGACGCGGATCAGCCACCCGGGCGCGACGGCTTGACGCCATGCTGCAGCGCCACAAGATACGGATCTTGACGTTGTGCGCTGCAGCATAGCGCCGCAACCCATCTCGGAGCACCCCCATGTCGCTCGCCAGCAAAACCGCCGTCGTCACCGGCTCAACCTCGGGCATCGGCCTCGCCATCGCGCGCGCCTTCGCGAAGGACGGCGCCAATGTGGTGATCAACGGCTTCGGAGACGCCGCCGCGATCGAAAAGGAACGCGCCGGCATCGAGGCGGAGTTCGGCGTCAAGGCGCTCTACTCGGCCGCCGACATGACCAAGCCGGACCAGATCGCCGCCATGGTGGCGGACGCCGAAAAGGCGTTTGGTTCGGTCGATGTACTGGTCAACAACGCCGGCATCCAGTTCGTCGCCCCGATCGAGGAATTCCCGGTCGAGAAGTGGGACGCGATCATCGCCATCAACCTGTCGGCGGCGTTTCACGCTACGCGAGCCGCGATCCCGGGCATGAAGGCCCGCAAATGGGGCCGCATCATCAACACCGCCTCGGCGCACTCGCTGGTGGCTTCGCCCTTCAAGTCCGCCTATGTGGCGGCCAAGCACGGCATCGCGGGCCTCACCAAGACGGCGGCGCTGGAGCTCGCGCCACACGGCGTCACCGTGAACTGCATCTCGCCCGGCTATGTGTGGACGCCGCTGGTGGAAAAGCAGATTCCCGACACCATGAAGGCGCGCGGGCTCACCCGCGAGCAGGTGATCAACGACGTGCTGCTGGAAGCGCAGCCCACCAAGGAGTTCGTCACCGTCGAACAGGTCGCCGCGCTGGCGCTGTTTCTCTGCGGCGACGCCGCCTCGCAGATCACGGGCGCGAACCTGTCCATGGACGGCGGCTGGACCGCCGAATGAGCGCGCGCGCAACCACCAAAGCCGAGACGCCCCGCAAGGCCGTGAACCTGGCGCTGCAGGGCGGCGGCGCCCATGGGGCGTTCACGTGGGGCGTCCTCGACGTGCTGCTGGCCGACGGCCGGCTGGAGATCGAGGGGCTGAGCGGAACCAGCGCGGGCGCGATGAACGCCGCCATGGTGGTGTGCGGGCTGGCGGGCGGCGGCCCGGATGCGGCGCGGCGCAAGCTGGAGAAGTTCTGGCGCGCCGTGGCGGTGGACGGCGACCTGAACGCGCCGCAGCGCGCGTTGTTCGACATGCTGCTCGGCGCCTGGAAGTTCGGCTCCGGCGGGGCCACGGGCTGGTTTCCGCAGCTCCAGCCGCCGTCGCCCTACGCGTTCAACCCGCTCGACATCAACCCGCTGCGCGACGTCGTCACCCAGCACATCGATTTCGACCGGGTGCGCGGCTACGAGCCGCTGAAGCTGTTCGTGGCGGCCACCAACGTCCATACCGGCAAGGTGCGGGTGTTCCACCGGCACGAGATCACGGCCGACATGCTGATGGCGTCGGCCGCGCTGCCCTCGGTGTTCAAGGCCGTGGAGGTCGAGGGCCAGTCCTTCTGGGACGGCGGCTACATGGGCAACCCGGTGCTGTTTCCGTTCTTCACCGAGACGAAGACGGAGGACATCATCCTGGTGCAGATCAACCCGATGGTGCGGGACGAAACGCCCGACACCTCGCGCGAGATCATGGAGCGCGTAAACGAGATCACGTTCAACGCTTCGCTGCTGCACGAGCTGCGCGCCATCGACTTCGTCCGCCGCCTGATTGACGCCGGCCGCCTCGGCGACACGCATTACAAGCGCATCCGCATGCACCGCATCGAGGCGCAGGACGAACTGCTGAAGTTTGGAGCCGCCTCCAAGATGAGCGCCGACTGGACGTTCTTCGAGGAGCTTCACGCCATCGGCCGCAAGGCCGCGCAGACGTTCTTGCGCAAGCACTTCGACAGCATCGGCGTGGAGGGCACGCTGGATCTTCGGGCCGAGCTGGGGTGAGCGGCTGCATGGCCGTTCGCGTTTCCACTCGGCGCTCTCTCTCTCTCTCTGTCATCCCGGGCGGCGCGCAGCGCCGGGGAGGGAAGCCAGGCGACTGGGCGCCATCTCCGCCCATAGCCCATGGCGATGGGCTGAAAACGTCCGAGACACCCTCCCGTCATTGCGAGCGACAGCGAAGCAATCCAGCTGACGCCGGGCGCTACGCCGTAGATCGAGGCCAGACGCCCACCCTCTGGATTGCTTCGCTGCGCTCGCAATGACGGCGAGGCGTGGGAATGGCGCGCTCAGGCGTCTTCCGGCTCGGCGAAGCGCCATACCGTCGTGCGCTTCACTTCCGCGTCTTCCAAATCGCGCGTGGTCTTGACCTGATAGGTCGCCACCGCGACCAGGCGTTCGCGCGGGAGGTAGCTGCGGCCGGGGTCGCCGACCAGCACCAGCGCGCCGCGCCGGGCCAGCGCTTCGAGCCAGTCCGTGACCGTGCGGGCCATGTCGCGCTCGTAGCAGACGTCGCCGGCCAGCACGACGTCCCAGCCCCGGTCCTGGCCCACCAGATCCTCGCAGGTCGGCACGATGGCGACGCCGTTCGCCGCCGCGTTAAGCCCGATGGCGGCCAGCGCGAAGGCGTCGATGTCGACGGCTTCGACCCGGGCAGCGCCCGCCAGCGCGGCCGCGATTCCCGCGAGGCCCGAGCCGGAGGCGAAATCCAGCACGCGCTTGCCGCGCACGGCGTCCGGGTGGTCGATGAGCCAGCGGGCCAGCGCCTGGCCGCCCGCCCACGCAAAGGCCCAGAAGGGCGGCGGCAGGCCGATCTCGCCGAGCTCCTCCTCGGTTTTCTGCCACAGCGCCGTGGATTCGGTGGCCACGTGGAGGCGCACCTCCGGGGCGTGCGGGGTGGCGACGAGCTGCGTGTGCGCGAGGATGAAGGCGGGACGGTCGAGGATCGGGGGCGGCTGGCTCACGGGATGCGCCGCAAGAGGCGGTCATAGACGCCCAGCATGGCGGCCGAGACGTCCGCCTCCGTGTAGCCGTGCAGGATGGTGTCGCGGGCTTCGGCCCCGAGGCGGGCGACGAGCGCCGGATCGGCGGCGAGCTGGACGAGGCGTTCGCTCAGCGCCCCGGCGTCGCCGAGCCGAAACAGAAAGCCGTTTCGGCCGTCGCGCACGAGGCTGCGGCAGCCGGAGACGTCCGTGGCCACCAGCGCGCGGCCGCAGCAGGCGGCCTCGATCAGCATGCGGGGCATGCCCTCGCCATGGGATGGCAGCACGGCGGCGTGGTGGTCGCGCCAGACCGCCGCGACGTCCCGCGTGGGCCCATGCCACGTGACGCCCGGGCGGGACGACCAGTCGCGCAGCGTCGCCTCGTCGATCGTGGTGGCGTTGGACGGATCGGGCGCGCCATAGAGCGAGAGCTCCACATCGGCGCCGCGGGCGCGGGCGAGGCCGACGGCCTCCACGGCGACGTCGACGCCCTTGGTCCAGAGCATGCGGGCCGCCATGGCGATCCGCAGCGGCGGGACGGGCGGCAGCGGCGCGGCCGGGTAGGCGGCGGGATCGATGCCGGCGCCGTTCACCACCGCGACCTGGTCTGGATCGCCCGGGTCGAGGCCGAGAAGCGGCGGGTCGTCGGCGTTCTCGAACACCATGATGGCGCCGCGGCCGCCGACAGGGCCGCGCAGCAACGCCCGAATGGCCGCGCGGGCGACGCGCCATTTCGCCGGGGGCGAGCCGCCGACCGGGCCAAGCCCCGTGATCGCGCAGACGCGGCGGCGCACCCCCGCCAGGCGGGCCGCGATTCCGCCCAGGATCACGGGCTGCATGGCGACCAGATGCACGATGGCGGGCTTCTCGCGCCGCATCAGCGCGGCGAGTAGCTGGACGTAGCGCCAAACGCCCGCGGGGCCGCGCTCGCGGCGCTCGGCCTCCACGGGCGCGAGCCGGAAGCCCTCGCGCGTGATGGCGTCGCCATGCTGGCGCACCCGGCACGCGACCACGACCTCGTAGCCGGCGTCGCGCGCCGCGCGGGCCATGGGCAGGAAGTGGGAGCAGAAGAACCAGTCTTCGGTCGCCACATAAAGGAGCTTGGGTCGCGGAGCTGCGGTCATTCTGCTAGAACTGGGGCGGGTCGCATCGCATAGCACGGCGCGCCGCGCAGGCCACCATCGGGGCCCGGTGACTCGGCCGGGGTGAAGAATCTGGCCCGGCGGGCTAGTCAGCCGCGATCCTTTCCTGTATGAGGCCGACTTCGAATTTGCGGCTGGCGGCCGATGGCCCGTTCACGCCCGATCGCAAGCCAAATCCATCGGAGAGTTCCATGGCCGTTCCGAAGCGAAAGACGTCACCCATGAAGCGCGGCTTCCGCCGGTCCGCTGATGCGCTGGCCCAGCCGACCTATGTGGAAGACAAGGATTCCGGCGAGCTGCGCCGCCCGCACCACATCGACATGAAGACCGGCATGTATCGCGGTCGCCAGGTGCTGAAGGTGAAGTCGGCCGATTGATCGGTCGACGGCGGTCGAGAGGGTCGCGCAGCGGCCCCGACGGCGGCTTCTTCAGGCGATGATATCCAGATCCGGCCGCGTGAGCGGCCGTTTTCTTGAGAGGGATGTCTCATAGGCGGCGGCTCCGGTTTCCGGGGCCGCTCTGCGTTTCAGCCTCTGCGACGGCATGCCGGCCCGCAGGGCCAGGAGCTGCGCCATGAAGCCCGCATCGGCGCGGCGCGCGGCCGGGCCGGCGAAGTCCCGACGCTCCGCGCCGTCCGTTTCCACAACGGCCAGAACACTCGCTGGTTGAGGGCCTAGGGTCATCGCGACGCCAGTTCGTGCCAGATCGGAACAACGACGTTCCACAGCCGCTTTCGTTGCAAGCTTCGCGCCGGAGTTAACGAGGTCTTAACCCTGCCTCACGCACCGTCGGGACGCAATCGCGCGGACCGGGTCCGATGGGGACAGTGGGGTCGCGCGCCGATGCAGAGGTCCCGCCCATGGACGACCGGCCGAGCGAAAGCCCTGACATGCGGGTCGAGGACCTGGTCGCGTCCACGATCGCGGACCTGCGGGCCGTGCTGAATTCCATCGGCGAGACGCTCTACACCTGGAACATGCAGACCGACGAGCTCACCTGGGGGGCGAATGCGGCCTCGGTGCTGCGCGTCGACGACCCGGTCGCGCTCGCGTGCGGCCGCGGCTTCGCCCGGTTGGTCACGCCCGACTCCGGGCCCACCCGCTTCGAGGCCGTGACGCGCTCGGGCCAGCGCGACGACGGCCATGGCGCGCCCTTCCAGACGCTCTACGCCATCGAGCAGCGCGACGGCGCGCCGCTCTGGCTGCAGGACACCGGGCGCTGGTTCGCGGGCGCGGACGGCAAGCCCGTGCGCGTTCACGGCGTGGTGCGCGTGGTGCCGCAGCCCGTGCGGGAAGCCGCCGGCCTCGCGACGGCGCCGGCGGACGGCCTCACGGGGGCGCTGACGCGCACCCAACTCGCCGACCTGCTGAACGACGAGATCACGCAGGCGCGGCGGGGGCAGCGCGCCTTCGCGGTGGCGCTGATCGGCATCGAGGGGCTGGCGCAGGTCAACGAGGCCTACGGGCTCGACGCGGCGGACGAAATCATCGCCGGCGTCGCCAAGCGGCTGCGCTCGGTGATGCGCCGGGGTGACTCGCTGGCCCGCTACACGGGCAACAAGCTCGCGATCGTGCTGATGGGCTGCGCCGAGGAGCAATTGCCGATCGCAGGCGGGCGCTTCATCGACGCCGTGCGGGCGGAGCCGATCCCGACCTCGGCGGGGCCGCTGGCCGCAACGGTGCGCATCGGGGGCGTGATGCTGCCCCGCTTCGGGCAGACGGCCGCCCAGGCGATGCAGCACGCCGAGGAGGCGCTGGCGGACGCCAAGCAGTCGCCGACCCGCGCCTTCGTGACCTTCGCGCCGGACCGGCGCCGCGACCAGCGCCGCCAAAGCAACCGGCGCTTCACGGACGAGATCGTGGCCGCGCTGAATGACCGGCGCGTCACCATGGCGTTGCAGCCGATCGTGCAGTCGGGCTCACGCCAGATCGCCTATCACGAAGCCCTGATCCGGATCGTGGGCCGCGACGGCATGCTGCTGTCCGCCGCCGAGGTGGTGCCGGCGGCCGAGAAGCTTGGCCTGATCCAGCTGATCGACCACCGCATGCTGGAAATGTCGCTGGTGACGCTGGCGGCCGACCCGGAGGCCCAGCTCTCCATCAACGTGTCGAGCGCGACGCTGCGGGAGCCCGAATGGGTGGCGGCGATGTCGGGCGCGCTGTCGTCGGCCCCGGACGTGGCGCGACGGCTGATCGTGGAGCTCACCGAGACCTTCGCGATCGACGACCTCGCGGCGACGGGCCGCGCCATCGAGGCCATGCGGGCGCTCGGCGTGCGCGTGGCGATCGACGATTTCGGCTCCGGGCACACCTCGTTCCGGCACCTGCGGGAGCTGCAGGTCGACCTGATCAAGCTCGATGGCGCGTTCGTGCAGAACCTGAAGCGGTCTACAGACGATCGCTTCTTCGTCCAGACGCTGGTGGACCTCGCCCGGCACCTGCATGTGCCGACGGTGGCCGAGTGGGTCCAGGACGAGGAAACGGCCCGCATCCTGGAAGGGTGGGGCGTCGACTACCTGCAAGGCGAGCTGTTTGGCCCGACCGAACTCGCGCGCATCCCGGGCGAGCCGAGCTTCGTGCTCGGCGCAGGCGGCATCGGCCTGCGCGACGCGGCGTCGCGACTGGCGTGAGGCCTACTCCCCGGCCTCCGCCTGCGCCTGCCGTGAAGCGGCTCAGCCCGAAAGCTTGTCGAGCCGCTTCTGCACTTCGGTGAGCTGGCGCTTCAGCTCGTCGATCTCGCCCGGCTCCTTGTCGGCCGGCTTCGCCGCGCCGGCCGCGCCCGTGGCGGCATCTTCGCCCCCGGCCGGGATCGGGAAGGGGCTGAACATCTTCACGGCGTCGCGAAACGCGATCATGTTCTTCGCCACCTGGTCTTCCATCGCGGTGAACGCGGCGGAGCCGAAGGGCGAGGCCCCGAACGTTGTGGTCAGCTGATCGCGGAACTTCTGCTGGTTTTCGGTCAGCATCTGGAGCGAATGCTCCAGATAACTGGGCACGAGAGCCTGCATGCTGTCGCCGTAGTAGCGGATGAGCTGACGCAGGAAGGTGATCGGCAGAAGATTCTGGCCGCTCTTGCCTTCCTGTTCGAAGATGATCTGCGTCAGAACCGAGCGGGTGATGTCTTCGCTCGTCTTGGCGTCGAACACCACGAAGTCTTCGCCCTTCTTCACCATGCCGGCCAGATCGTCGAGCGTCACATAGGTGCTCGTTCCGGTGTGGTAGAGCCGTCTGTTCGCGTATTTCTTGATGACGGTCGGTTGTTTGTCCTGAGCCATGGCCTTCGGTGAATTCATTACGCCCCCGGGAGCAGGGTCGACATCTGTGCCAAGACGATAAGCAGTTCCGCGCACTGCACAACCGGTTTCATGAGACTTTGGTCAACATCTGGGCCGATTCGACACCAAAGACTGAGATCCAGGCAGGGTCCGCCCGCTTGACGCTCAGCGGGGCAGGGCCGAAAGATGCCGTTAACACCACGGCCACGCGTCCCGCGTCTCGCCCTGGCGACCCGATATCGAGGAGGACCTCATGGCGGCAAACGACATCGTCATCGTCAGCGCGGCGCGCACGGCGGTTGGATCATTCAACGGCGTTTTCGCCAACACGGCCGCCCATGACCTGGGCGCCGCAGCCGTAAAGGCCGCGATCGAGCGCGCCGGCGTTTCGGCCGACGAGGTGGACGAGGTGATCCTCGGCCAGATCCTCACGGCCGGCCAGGGACAGAACCCGGCCCGGCAGGCGGCCATGAAGGCCGGCGTCCCGCAGGAGAAGACCGCCTGGGGCCTCAACCAGCTCTGCGGCTCCGGCCTGCGCGCGGTTGCGATCGGCATGCAGCAGATCGCCAACGGCGACGCCAAGGTGATCGTGGCGGGCGGCCAGGAGAGCATGTCGACCTCCCAGCACGCCGCCTACCTGCGCGCCGGCCAGAAGATGGGCGAGCTGAAGCTCGTCGACACCATGCTGCGCGACGGCCTGTTGGACGCCTTCCACGGCTACCACATGGGCAACACGGCCGAGAACGTCGCCACCAAGTGGCAGCTGACGCGCGAGGAGCAGGACCGCTTCGCCACCGCGTCGCAGAACAAGGCCGAGGCGGCGCAGAGCTCCGGCAAGTTCAAGGAAGAGATCGTCCCGTTCACGGTCTCGACCCGCAAGGGCGACATCGTGGTCGACCAGGACGAATACATCCGCCCCGGCACCACCTATGAGGCGGTCGCCAAGCTGCGCCCGGCCTTTTCCAAGGACGGCACCGTGACGGCCGGCAACGCGTCGGGCATCAATGACGGCGCGGCCGCGGTGGTGCTGATGACCGAAGCCGAGGCGCAGCGCCGCGGCCTCACCCCGCTCGGCCGAATCGCCTCCTGGGCGACGTCGGGCGTGGACCCGGCCGTGATGGGCACGGGCCCGATCCCGGCCTCCCGCAAGGCGCTCGAAAAGGCCGGCTGGCGCGTCGGCGACCTCGACCTCATCGAGGCCAACGAGGCCTTCGCCGCCCAGGCGATCGCGGTCAACAAGGACATGGGCTGGGATACCGACAAGGTGAACGTGAATGGCGGCGCCATCGCGATCGGCCATCCGATCGGCGCGTCCGGCGCCCGCGTGTTCGTGACCCTGCTGCACGAGATGAAGCGCCGCGACGCCAAGAAGGGCCTCGCCACTCTGTGCATCGGCGGCGGCATGGGCATCGCGCTCTGCGTCGAGCGTTGAGATCGTGAGCGGGAGCCCCTCGCGGGCTCCCGACCGCACTGACAAGCGCCGCGAAGGCGCGTTCAAACCATCATCGAGAGGGGAACGACATGGCGAGGGTTGCACTGGTCACGGGCGGCACGCGCGGCATCGGAGCGGCGATCAGCAAGGCGCTGAAGGCCGCCGGCTTCTCGGTCGCGGCGAATTACGGCGGCAATGACGAGGTCGCGAACGCGTTCAAGGCCGAGACCGGCATCCCGGTGTTCAAGTTCGACGTGGGCGACTTCGACGCCACGGCGGCCGGGATCGCGAAGGTCGAGGCCGAGCTCGGCCCGGTCGACGTGCTGGTCAACAACGCCGGCATCACGCGCGACGGCTTCTTTCACAAGATGACCAAGGACCAGTGGTCGGCGGTGATCCGCACCAATCTGGACTCGCTGTTCAACGTCACGCGCCCGGTGTGGGAAGGCATGCGCAACCGCAGTTTCGGCCGCGTGATCGTGATCTCGTCCATCAACGGCCAGAAGGGTCAGATGGGCCAGGTGAACTATTCGGCCGCCAAGGCCGGCGACCTCGGTTTCGTGAAGGCCCTCGCCCAGGAAGGCGCGGCCAAGAACATCACCGTGAACGCCATCTGCCCGGGCTATATCGGCACCGAGATGGTGCGGGCCATCGACGAGAACGTGCTGAAGACCCGTATCATCCCGCAGATCCCGGTAGGCCGCCTCGGCGAGCCCGAGGAAATCGCCCGCATCGTGGCCTTCCTGGCTTCCGACGACGCCGGCTTCATCACCGGCTCGACGATCTCGGCCAATGGCGGCCAGGCAATGATCTGACCAACTTCGCTGGCTTAGCGCCGCCGAGGCGGCGCGATCCGGCGTTTGTGTAAGACCTCACAACGCCTCGCCGTCATTGCGAGCCGGAGGCGAAGCAATCCGCCTAATTGCCCGGCATTAGGCTTGATTGCTTCGCCTCCGCTCGCAATGACGGGAGGATTTATCGGGCGTTTCAGCCCGTTTGCCTCGCTAGGTGGCCTTTACGGGCGGTCATCCCCGGCGACCTGCGCAGCAGGTCGGGAAGGGGATCCAGGGCCAATCCCCGACGCCGGGCCCAGTCGCCTGGATCCCCTTCCCGGCGCTTCGCGCCGCCGGGGATGACGGCAGGATGTCCGCGACGTCAAAGCGCCTCGCCGTCGTTGCGGGCCGGAGGCGAAGCGATCAGGTCAAACGCCCGGCGCTCGCCACAAAGCCACCTTTAGCGGCGGGCGGCGCGCTGTGGGATGTCGAGGTTTTCGGGCGCCTCGTCCTGGGCGGTTTCCTTGAGCCGCCACATCGGGCGGCCGCCCACCAGGCCATTCTCGAAGCGGGCGTCCTGGGACATGTTGGACGACAGCGCGGCCCGGGGGTTGCGGGCGCTAAAGGTCACGCCTCGTGCGTTCAGGCGCTCCAGGATTTCGCCGATCGGCAGAGGGCCATTCGCGTCGCGCAGGATCTCGTAGGCGCAGGTGCGCAGCGATTTCGAGGAGGATTGCGCGAGCGAAGAAGAGGCCGGAGCCACGGTCCGCGGCCTGCTGGGCGCCAGCTCGCCGCCGTTCTGGGACGACATCTCGTCGATCAACTTCTCCAGAGACGCCAGAAGGCGGAATTCCTCGGACGAGTTCATCAGCTTCGAGCGGAGCCCAACCGCGAGATCACTCAGGGCGCGCGTGTGAGTTTGATCGGTCATGGGACAATCGTCTTGTTGGAACCGCGTTTAGACCACGATAAAAGGAAACATGATAAAAATCAAATAAGATTTCTTGCTCGTCTCTACAACTTAACCTTGTGTTCATGATGAACGCTACTATCCGGCACGTGTCGACGAAAAGGCCCGCTGAATCCGGTTCAGGCTCTCAAGATCGCTCCCGGTTCACATCCGATGACACGAGCCTCTATACCTGCAATGTGCGTTGATGCGATTGAACGGCGTTCGTAACGGCGCTGATGATCGCATTCGCCATTCTATCAAGGTTCGATTAGCAGTGACGTTCCGTGCGTTTGCTTGACGCAGTGGCCGGCTTCGACTTGCGCATGACGCTCCCGACGGCCTCGGGCGCTACGGCCGCCCCGCTTGATCGCCGCGGTCCCTTGTTGCTTTCGCCAAGCCGTTTTAAGCCTCGCGCGCGGTTCGCGCGAACCGATGCGTCGGCGGTTCCCGACGCCGGCATCCTCTGCGGTAGGTCCCCTTGTTTCTCGCAACGCTCTCCGGGTTCGGGGCCATTCTACTCTGGTCCGCCCTGGCGCTCCTGACGGCGGCGTCCGGCGCTGTCCCGCCTTTCCAGTTGCTCGCCCTCACCTTCGCGATCGGCGGCGGCATGGGGGCGGCGAGCTGGGCCTTTCGCCCCGGCGCGTGGCGCAGCCTGCGGCAGCCATGGCCCGTCTGGGCGCTGGGCGTCGGCGGTCTGTTTGGCTACCACGCCCTCTATTACGCAGCGCTCCGGCTCGCGCCGCCCGCCGAAGCGAGCCTCGTCGCTTACCTGTGGCCGCTGCTGATCGTGCTGTTCTCGGCGCTGTTGCCGGGCGAACGCCTCAAGGCCAACCATGTGGTGGGCGCGCTGCTGGGGCTTGCTGGGGTCGCGGTGCTGATCACGGGGCGAAGCGGCGGGCTCACGCTGGATCCGGCGGCGACGCCCGGCTACCTGCTGGCGCTCGGCTGCGCCTTCGTGTGGTCCGGCTATTCGGTGCTGTCGCGGCGCTTCGGCGCGGTGCCGACGGACGCCGTGGTGGGCTTTTGCCTGGTGACCGCCGTCTTGGCGGTGGTTTGTCATCTGGCCTTCGAGGCTACCGTCTGGCCGAGCGGCGCGGCGCAGTGGCTCGCCGTGATCGGGCTGGGGCTCGGGCCGGTCGGGGCGGCGTTCTACCTATGGGACCACGGGGTCAAGCACGGCGAAATCAGGGTTCTGGGCGTGGCCTCCTATGCGGCGCCGGTGCTGTCGACCATCATCCTGGTGGCGGCGGGCGCGGCGGCCGCGACATGGTCGCTGGGCGCCGCCACGGCGCTGATCGTGGGCGGCGCCCTGCTGGCCTCTCTCGACATGCTCCGCCGCAAGGCGACCTGAGGTTCACGCCCGCAGGTAGCTGTAGCGATAGGCCTCCGCGAAGCCGAGGCCGCGATAGAGGCCTACCGCGGGCGTGTTTTCGGCCACCACCTGCAGGTAGGCCTCGCGGGCCCCATGGCGGTGCGCCCAGGCGAGCAGGGCGGCCGTCATCGTGCGGCCGTGGCCCTGGCGACGCGCCTCGGGCGGGGTCGCGACATGGAATATGCCCGCGACGCTGTTCTCGACCGCGGTGCGGCCGAACGCGACCGGGGCCCCGTCCCGCCACACGGTGGCGAAGCCCTGCGGCATCTCCACCGCGCCGACCAGGCGGGCGATCAGGGCGCGCTCCTCGGCGTCCGCGCCGGAAGCCGCCATGCCGTCGAGCCAGCTCTGGGTGGCCGCGGGGGTGATCTCCACCGCGTCGGCGGCTGGCGGGGGCTCGGCCGAGAGATCGGCCGCCATCACGATGGTTTCGCCTGCCGGGGCGGCGCCGCCGGTCGCCAGCAGGGCGAGAGCGTCCGTGGGCGTCAACGGCGTGAGCCGCACCGTGCAGGGCAGGCCGCGGGCGTCGCACAGGCGGCGCGCCTGCGCGAGCGCGTCCGGAAAGCCGCCCGGGACCGGCGCGATGGCGTTCAGCGAATTCACCCGCCGCGAGCGCGACCCGGGCGTGAGGCGCGCTTCCCACCCGTTGACCCGCACGACTTCGGGCGCCGGCCAGGCGCGGGCGCTATGCAGCTCGAATGCGCGGACGCGCTCGAGCGGCACACAGGCGGGTTGCTGCAGGGCGGCGACGTCCAAGGCGAGGCTCCAGGTCTGGTGGGTTCAGCGCGGGGTGGGCCGCCAGTTCGGCGGCGCGAGCTCGAAGCCCGCGAAGTCGAAGCCGGGCGCGACCGTGCAGCCGACCAGCGTCCACGCTCCGAGGCTCACGGCGGTTTGCCAGCAGCCGGCCGGCACGACTACCTGCGGGCGCTGCCCCGTCGCCAGGGTGGGTCCGAGATGCTGGGCGTGGGCGTCGTGGCCGTTGGGCGAGAGGGTGATCACCAGCGGCGCGCCCGCGTAGTAGTGCCAGACCTCGACGGCGTCGATGCGATGCCACTCGGAAACGTCGCCGGCGCCGAGCAGGAAGTAGATCAGCGTCGAGGCGGCGCGGCCGTTCGCATCCACGCGCGGGTCGCGGAAGGTCTCGCGGTAGAAGCCGCCCTCCGGATGAGGCGCGAGGTCGAGCAGGCGCACGATGTCGGCTGCGCTCATTCCGGCGGGCAGGCTCGTGCTCATGCGGGTCGCCTCAGGCGCGGTTCTTGCGCTCGCGCAGCTCGGTGAAGACCTCCAGCGGCGACCGGCCCGCCATGCCGACGGCGGCCGCCACGGCCGGGTCGGCGGCGCGCAGGAAGGGGTTCGTGGCCTTCTCGCGCCCGATCGTGGTGGGCAAAGTGAAGGAGCCGGCGGCGCGCAGCTGCTCCACCTCGGCGGCGCGCTCGCGCAGTGCGGCGTTGTTGGGGTCCACCGTCAGGGCGAAGCGGGCGTTGGACAGCGTGTATTCATGGCCGCAATAGACGCGCGTGTCGTCCGGCAGCGCGGCGAGCTTTTGCAGCGAGGTCCACATCTGCGCAGGCGTGCCCTCGAACAGGCGGCCGCAGCCGAGCGAGAACAGCGTGTCGCCCGAGAACAGGATCTTCTCGCCGGCGAAATGGAAGTTGATGTGGTTGGCGGTGTGGCCGGGCGTGTCGATCACGGTGGCGGCCATGCCGCCGACGATCACGGTGTCGCCCTCGTCGAGGCCGCGGTCCATGCCGGAGATGCGGTCGCGGTCCCGCGCCGGGCCGATCACCCGCGCGCCGCTGCGCGCCTTCAGGGCCGGGATGCCGGCGATGTGGTCGTCGTGATGGTGCGTGACCAGGATGTGGGTGAGCTTCCAGCCGGCCTCGTCCAGGGCGCGCTGGATGGGGGCGTCCTCGCAGGCGTCAATGGTCGCGGTTGCGCCGCTCTCGGGGTCGTGGATCAGCACGCCGAAATTGTCGGAGCCGATCAGGAACTGGCGGATCTCTGCGGGCATCTCGTCACCATCAGGAGGGGCGGGGATCGGGAGGGTGGACCCGATCGGGGGGAACTGGTCAACCCTATTGTCGGGTGGCGCCTTGCGCGCCGCAACGGCGTTCTGCCACATGGGCGTCCAGCCCGGGCGGAGCAGCCGCGCGGGCCAAACCCGCGTGCTGAGCCGATGAGCCTCGACGTCGTCGATCTGCGCACCTTCTACACCGGCCCGCTCGGCGCGGTGGCGCGAAGGCTGCTCGGCCGCGCCATCCGCGCGCGCTGGAGCAACGTCACAAGCCTGGCGGTGCTCGGCGTCGGCTACGCGACGCCTTATCTCGACCTGTTCTCGGGCGAGGCCGAGCGCGTGATCGCCGTGATGCCGGCCGCGCAGGGCGTGGTGAACTGGCCGTCGGGCGGGCTCTCGGCGGCGGCGCTGTGCGATCTCGACATGATGCCGCTGGCAGACGCCAGCGTGGACCGGGTGCTGCTCGTGCATGCGCTGGAGATCGGCGAGAGCCCGCGCGAGATCCTGAGCGAGATGTGGCGTATCCTGACGCCGGGCGGCCGGCTGATCCTGGTCGCGCCCAACCGGCGCGGGTTGTGGGCTCGCATGGACACGACGCCGTTCGGCTACGGGCAGCCGTTTTCGCGCGGCCAGCTCACCACGGTGCTGCGCGAGGCGCTGTTTTCGCCGGTGCACTGGGCGGAGGCGCTCTACGTGCCGCCCATTCCGCGCCGCACCTTCCTGCGCTCCGCCGCCACCTGGGAGCGGGTGGGCGCCACGCTGGCCTTGCCGTTCGCGGGCGTTCACATGATCGAGGCCACCAAGACGCTGTACCGGCCGGTGGCGATCCGCCAGACGCGGCGGGTGGGCGCGACCCAGATGAGGCCCGTTCTCGTGCCGGCGCCGCGCCTGACGCGGGGGGAGGGCATGGCGTCGCTCGCTCCCGTCCACACCGCGTCGCTTGACTAAGAGGTCCCGAGAGGCCACTTATCCGCCGCCCAGCCCCGCGCGGGCGCGAATTCAAGGCGGCCCCCGCCGCCCCTCAGCGACAGGCGCCCGGCCATCCAACCGATGCGAAGCTATCTCGATTTCGAAAAGCCCGTCGCCGAGCTCGAGGCCAAGGCGGATGAACTGCGCGGCGTCGCCGAGAGCAGCGGCTCGCCCGCCCTCGCCAAGGAGATCGAGCAGCTCGAGGCCAAGGCGGCCACGCAGCTGCGGGAGCTCTACGGGGCGCTGACGCCGTGGCAGAAGACCATGGTGGCGCGTCATCCGATGCGGCCGCACTTCGTCGACTACCTGCGCGCGCTGATCGAGGACTTCACCCCACTGGCGGGAGACCGCGCCTTTGGCGAGGACGAGGCCATCATCGGCGGCTTCGGCCGCTTCCGCGGCCAGTCCGTGTGCGTGATCGGCCAGGAGAAGGGCTCGGACACCGAGACCCGCCTCAAGCACAATTTCGGCATGGCGATGCCGGAGGGCTACCGCAAGGCGGCGCGCCTGATGGAGCTCGCAGATCGCTTCAACATTCCGGTGCTGAGCTTCGTCGACACGGCCGGCGCCTATCCGGGCATCGGGGCCGAGGAGCGCGGCCAGGCCGAGGCCATCGCGCGCTCCACGGACGCGTGCCTGGCGCTGGGATCGCCCAATGTCGCGCTGGTGATCGGCGAGGGCGGCTCGGGCGGCGCGGTCGCGATTGCGAGCTGCAACACCGTGCTGATGCTGGAGCACGCCATCTACACGGTGGCGTCGCCGGAGGCTTCCGCCTCCATCCTGTGGCGCGACAGCGCGCGGGCGCAGGACGCCGCCACCAACATGAAGATCACCGCCCAGGACCTGCTGAAGTTCGGAGTGATCGACGGCATCGTGCCGGAGCCCCGCGGCGGCGCGCATCGTGCGCCCGAGGAGGCTGTCACTGCCGCCGGTGCAGCGCTCGAAGGCGCACTCTCCCAGTGGGCGGGCTTTTCGCGCGACGAGATTCGTGCGAAACGTGCGGACAAGTTCCTGGCCATCGGCCGGAAACTCTAGCCAGGGCGCGGCAGACGCCCGGCTGTTCACACTTCGTTAACCAGCCTGGCGTGGGATGACCCCAGCCGGTAAGGTTCCGTAAAGGTTGACGGTTCTAATCGAGCACAGGGGTCGCAATGACGACCTCGGGGGTTGCCTGATGTCGATGACGCTGTCCCGTTTCCCGATCGCCAAGCTGGCTTACGCCGCCGTCGCGGCCGTGCTCTTGGCTGGCTGCAACGCCGATTCCGGCCGCTACCCGGCCCGCGCCTATGCGCCGATCCCGTCCGACACGCTGGCGCTGATGACCGAGAAGGGCGCCACGCGCAGCTCGCCGGTCCTGATCCGCGCCTACAAGAAAGAGTCCGAGATCGAGGTCTGGAAGCAGGCCTCGAACGGCAAGTACGAGCACATCAAGACCTACCCGATCTGCCGCTGGTCCGGTCAGCTCGGACCCAAGAAACGCGAAGGCGACCGCCAGGTTCCCGAGGGCTTCTACACGGTCACGACCGCGCAGATGAACCCGAACTCGGCCTATTGGCTGTCGTTCAACGTCGGGTACCCGAACCCGATGGAGCGCGCCATGGGGCGCAACGGCGGCGATATCATGGTGCACGGCACCTGCTCGTCGCGCGGCTGCTTCGCGATGACGAACGAGCAGATCGAAGAGATCTACGCGGTGATGCGCGAGTCCTTCAACGGCGGCCAGAAGGCGGTGCAGTTCCAGTCCTATCCGTTCCGGATGACGGCCGAGAACCTCGCCAAGTTCCGCCACGATCCGAACATGTCCTACTGGAAGAACCTGAAGGAAGGCTCCGACCACTTCGAGGTCACCAAGCAGGAGCCAAAGGTCGCGTATTGCGGCGGCAAGTACGTGTTCGACGCCGAAGGCGCGAGCCGCCTCGACCCGACCGCAGCCTGCCCGGCCCTGAAGATGGATCCCGAGCTCGCCCAGCAGGTCGCCGCGAAGGACAAGCACGACCAGGAGAAGGTCGCCGAACTCGTCGGCAAGGGCACGCCCGCGGTGCGTGTGCAGTACGCCGACGGCGGCCAGCACATGAGCTTCCGTTCGGGCCGCTACGCCATGGGCTCGTCTGACGACCGCTACGCCACGCTGGGCATGACGCCCGCCAAGGTGGCGTCGCTCGGCGACATCAGCCGGCCCGAGGCGCTCGACTCGATCGAGGAATATGCCGTGGACGAGCGCGGCCAGCGTCGTCAGGCGACCGTCGCGGTCGCACAGGCTGAGGCTCCCAAGGCTGATGTCGCAAAGGCTGAAGTCGCGAAGGTTGCCCCGGTGGTCGTCGCCGCCAAGAGCGAGCCCGTCCAGGTCGGGACGCTGGGCAAGACCAAGCCCGGCAAGTCGCTGCCCGTCGTGGTGGCCGCCCAGCCGGTTCCCGCCAACGTGACGGCTCTGGCGCCGGCCCCGCCGCCCAGCGGCGCCTTCAGCGCCATCGGGTCGTTGTTCGGCTCCACCACCACGCCCAAGGGCGAAGCGGCCGTCACGACGGCGTCGGGTGAAGGCAAGCCGTTCTACAAGCGCTGGCTCGGGTCGGCCGAAGAGCCGGCCGCCGTCTCGAGCGAGCCCGCGACGCCGCAGCCCGCCCGTGCGCCGCTGCCGCCGCGCCGGCAGGCGGACGGCTCCGAGCCGACCGCGAGGCCGATCCCGCAACGTCAGGCGTCCTTGTCGGCGCTGCAGTAGGCGCGGTCGCATCGAACGCAAAAAGGCCGGCAGAGATGCCGGCCTTTTTGTTGTGGTGATCGCCAGCGAGTTCTCGACAGCGACCAAAGCCCTCGTCCTGAGGAGCAGGCCCGCTTGGGCCTGCGTCTCGAAGGAGGAGGGATCCAAGAGGTGGGATCGTCGTGCCTTCTGGAGTCCCTCGTCCTTCGAGACGCACCGCCAAGGGGCGGTGCTCCTCAGGATGAGGGGAATTCAGGTGTTCTGAAGGGTGAAACGAAAATCCCCGGGATGAACCCGGGGATGATCGAGGAGAAACCGGCGGAACCGCCGAACCTGATATCAGGCCCCGGCGCTCTGCTTCAGCGCCACGCCGTTCTCGGTGAGGTGCGTCTGCAGCTCGCCGGACTGGAACATCTCGCGGACGATGTCGCAGCCGCCCAGGAACTCGCCCTTGACGTAGAGCTGCGGAATGGTCGGCCAGTTGGCGTAGTCCTTGATGCCCTGGCGGATTTCGTCGTTCTCGAGAACGTTGATCCCCTTATAGGGCACGCCGAGATAGTCGAGCATCTGCACGACCTGGCCCGAGAACCCGCACATCGGGAACTGCGGGGTGCCCTTCATGAAGAGCACGACGTCGTTGGAGGTGACTTCGTTCTTGATGGTGTCCTGAATGCTCATCGTCGGGTCCTTTCCTCGTGCGCGGTCAAGGCGCGCCGGTTGGTGCAGCACTTCCGTCGTCGCGAGGAGCGGAGCGACGCGGCAATCCAGGCGCCGGGCGAAGGGCCGGATGCGAAGGGAACGCCCGGCATCCGCTGGATTGCTTCGCTTCGCTCGCAATGACGAGCGGGGTTAAGATTATTCTTGGGGTGTCGACGTCGTCAGCGCAAGGGCGTGCAGCACGCCGCCCATGTTGCCCTTCAGCGATGCGTAGACCAGCTGATGCTGCTTCACGCGCGGCAGGCCCTTGAAGGCGGACGACACGACGGTGGCGGCGTAATGGTCGCCATCGCCGGCGAGATCGCGGATCTCGACGACGGCGTCCGGCAAGGCTTCCTTGATCAACCGCTCGATCTCGCGGGCGTCCATGGCCATGAGGTTTGCTCCGTCAGGCCGCTTCGGCCGTGGTGGGGTGGCCGGCCATGTAGTTCGGCAGCCATGATTCATGGGCCGACCGCAAGGCCTCGACCGATATGGGCTTTTCACCCGGCAGGTTCAACGTGTCGCCGCCGGTGACGCCAAGGCGCAAGGCGGCGACGCCGGAGGCCTGCGCCTGGGCGAGCACGGCGTCGGCCTCGTCGGCCGGGACGGCCAGCAGATAGCGCGCCTGGTCCTCGCCGAACAGCACCGCATGGGCGGGGCCGGCCGGCAGCGTCTCGATGGTCGCGCCGATGCCGCGCGCCATGGCCATTTCGGCGAGCGCCACCGCGAGGCCGCCGTCCGACAGGTCGTGGACGGTGCGGATGCCCCAGTTGCGGATGAGGCCGCGCACGAAGTCGCCGTTGCGCTTCTCCGCCGCGAGGTCGACCGGCGGCGGCGCGCCCTCTTCGCGGCCGGCGATCTCCTTGAGCCACACGGACTGGCCGATCCAGCCCTGCGTGTCGCCCACCAGGATAATGGCTTCGCCGGCGGCCTTGAACGCCACCGAGGCGTTCACGGTGACGTCGTCCAGCAGGCCGACGCCGCCGATGGTCGGGGTGGGGAGGATGCCGCGGCCGTTGGTCTCGTTGTAGAGCGAGACGTTGCCGGACACGACCGGGAAGTCCAGCGCCCGGCAGGCCTCGCCGATGCCCCGGATGCAGCCCACGAACTGGCCCATGGCGTCCGGGCGCTCCGGGTTGCCGAAATTGAGGTTGTCGGTGATGGCGAGCGGCTGGCCGCCCACGGCCGTGATGTTGCGCCAGGCTTCGGCCACGGCCTGCTTGCCGCCTTCGACGGGGTCGGCCTCGCAATAACGCGGCGTGACGTCGGAGGTGAGCGCGAGGCCCTTGGGGCCGTCGAGCACGCGCACCACGGCGGCGTCGCCGCCCGGCTGCTGCACGGTGTTGCCGAGGATCAGGTGGTCGTACTGCTCCCAGACCCAGCGCTTGGAGCAAAGCTCCGGCGAGCCGACGAGGCGCAGCAGCGCGTCGGCGTTGCCGACCGACGGCTGGACGCTCTCAGGCGCAAGCACGGGCTGGTGCGTGTTGGCGATGTGCGGGCGGTCGTAGAGCGGGGCCTCGTCGCCGAGCTCCTTGATGGGCAGGTCGGCCATGACCTCGCCGCCATGCTTCACGACGAAGCGCAGCGTGTCGGTGGTGTGGCCAATCACGGCGAAGTCCAGCCCCCACTTCACGAAGACGGCCTTGGCCTGCGCCTCCTTGGCGGGGTCGAGCACCATGAGCATGCGCTCCTGGCTCTCCGACAGCATCATCTCGTAGGCCGACATGCCGGCCTCACGGCACGGCACCTTGTCGAGGTCGAGCTCGACGCCGAGGTCGCCCTTGGCCCCCATCTCGACCGCCGAGCAGGTGAGGCCGGCCGCGCCCATGTCCTGGATGGCGATCACCGAGCCGGTCTGCATCAGCTCGAGGCAGGCTTCCAGCAGCAGCTTCTCGGCGAAGGGGTCGCCGACCTGCACGGTGGGGCGCTTCTCCTCGGACTTGTCGTCGAACTCGGCCGACGCCATCGTGGCGCCGTGGATGCCGTCGCGGCCGGTCTTGGAGCCGAGATACACGATCGGGTTTCCGACGCCGGTGGCGGCCGCGTAGAAGATCTCGTCCGCCTTGGCGATGCCGACCGCCATGGCGTTGACAAGGATGTTGCCGTCATAGCGCGTGTGGAAGCCGAACTGGCCGCCCACGGTGGGCACTCCGAACGAATTGCCGTAGCCGCCGACGCCCGCCACGACGCCGGCCACGAGGTGGCGCGTGCGCGGGTGGCTGGGATCGCCGAAGCGCAGGGCGTTGAGACATGCGATGGGCCGGGCGCCCATCGTGAAGACGTCGCGCAGGATGCCGCCCACGCCGGTCGTCGCGCCCTGGTAGGGCTCGATGTAGCTCGGGTGGTTGTGGCTCTCCATCTTGAACACGCACGCCATGCCGTCGCCGATGTCGATCACGCCGGCGTTCTCGCCCGGGCCCTGGATCACCCAGGGGGCCTTGGTGGGGAGCGTCTTCAAGTGGAGGCGGGAGGACTTGTACGAGCAGTGCTCGTTCCACATGGCCGAGAAGATGCCGAGTTCGGTGATCGAGGGCTCGCGGCCGATGAGGTCCAGGATGCGCTGGTACTCGTCGGGCTTCAGGCCATGTTCGGCCACGAGTTCGGGGGTGATCTTGACGGCGTTGGGGATCACGGTCGCCCTCTCGGGTCTGGGGTCATGGTCAGCGGCTCGGGCCGGCGCTGGGCGGCGCGGCGCGCGCGCAGGTCTCGCCTTTCGCATAAAGCCCGACAGGCGCCATGGCAATGCCGCGCCGCGACCGGAGGCCGAATGGTCCTTGGCCAGCGCCTGTTTCGTTTCGGGACGCGCCCGGGCTGAAGCTGCGCGGCGAGCCATACAACCGCCTTGAACGCACAGGTTGTGGTTCAGGATGGCGCCCTACCCGGCCTGAAACCCATGGCGCCGGAATTGAAACCTGGAGTTGCAGAACCCTTCGAGGATCGCTGCAATGTCCATTCTGAACCGCTTCAAGACCGACGCCCGCGGCTCCGTCAGCACGCTGTTTGCGGTCTCGATCATTCCGATGCTGTTGGCGGTGGGAAGCGCGGTGGACTACGACCGGCTGCTGGCGATGCGCGCGCGGGTCCAGGCGGCCGCCGACGCGACAGCGCTGGCGATGGCCCGGCAGGCGGGCGATCTCAGCGACGCCGACATCCAGAGCAAGGGCGCGACCTTCTTCGAGGCGGCTTTCGCGGCGACCTGGGCGGACGCCGGCGCGAACCGGGTCGCCAAGGACTTCGTCCGCACGGCGCTCACCATCGCGAAGACGGCCGACAAGAAGGTCGTCGTGGACGTGCAGGGCCTCTACCCGACGACCTTCATGAAGATGGCGGGCAAGACCGAGATGGCGCTCGCGGCGGCCGGGCAGGCGGCCTGGGGCGTTCGCAAGATCGAGGTCGCGATGGTGCTGGACAACACCGGCTCCATGGCGAGCTCCAACAAGATCACCGAGCTCAAGAAGGCCGCCAAGAACCTCGTCACCACCCTGGAGGCGGCCTCCAAGGAGACCGACCAGGTCAAGATCGCGCTGGTGCCGTTCAACACGCAGGTGCATCTCGACACCGCTTGGAAAAACGAGTCCTGGCTCGATTTCTCCACCAACGCGGTGAACAAGGCGACGTGGCAGGGCTGCGTGGCTGACCGCAACAGCGGCTATGACACCAATGATTCGCCCATGGCCAAGTACCCGGCCGTGCAGACCTGCCAGTGGGGAACCGCGCTCGCGCCCGTGAAGCCGCTGTCGACGGACTTCGCCGGCCTGCGCACCTCGGTGGACGCCATGAACGCGGTGGGCAACACCAACATCACGATCGGGCTGGCCTGGGGCCTGGCGGCGCTGTCGCCCGGCGCGCCCCTGACGGGCGGCGCTGCGTTCGGCACGGATGGCGTCGAGAAGTTCATGATCCTGCTGACGGACGGCGACAACACGCAGAACCGCTTCGGCGATTCCGTCTACCAGATGGATACGCGCACCAAGACGGCCTGCGACGAGGTCAAGAAGAGCGCGAACAAGATCACGCTCTACACGGTGCGGGTGATCAACGGGAACGCCGCCCTGCTGAAGAGCTGCGCCACCGACTCGTCCAAGTATTTCGATGTCACCAGCGCCAGCCAGCTCGACGCCGTGTTCAAGCGCATCGCCAGCGACATCACGTCGATCCGCCTCACCATGTAACCGCGTACCGGTGAGCACGGAGCACGGCCTCGGCCCCCCGGCCGGGGCCGTGGCTGTTTGTGGGTCTCACGATGGCGCAACCCCACCATGCCCCTCATCCTGAGGAGCCATGCGACGCGCATTGCGTCTCGAAGGACGAGGGGATCGTAGGGGTTGGCGGCGCTGGCGCCCCAAGCCGCCTCAGGCGGCCAGCGGCTTCCAGTCGGCGACGAGGCTCTGGAACAGCGGCAGGCCGTCCGTGCCGCCGACCAGCGGGTCGATCAGGTTCTCGGGGTGCGGCATCATGCCGAGCACGTTGAAGCCCGATGAGTAGATCCCGGCGATGTCGTTGAACGATCCGTTCGGGTTCGTGCGGCTGCCGATCTGGCCGGCGGCGTCGCAATATCGGAAGGCGACGCGGCCTTCGGCCTCGAGCTGATGCGCGGTCTCGTCGTCCGCGATGTAGTTGCCCTCGCCATGCGCGATCGCGACCTCGATCACCTGGCCGGTGGTGTAGCGGTTGGTGAAGGGCGTGTCGGCGCGCTCGACGCGCAGGTGCTGCATCTTGCAGACGAATTTCAGCTGCGAGTTGCGCATCAGCACGCCCGGCAGCAGGCCGGATTCGACGAGGATCTGGAAGCCGTTGCACACGCCCAGCACGAGGCCGCCGCGCGCCGCGTGGGCCCGCACCGCGTCCATGATGTTGGCGCGGCCCGCGATGGCCCCGCAGCGCAGGTAGTCGCCATAGCTGAACCCGCCCGGCAGCACGACGAGGTCGGTCCCGGCCGGCAATTCGTGGTCGGCGTGCCACACGGAGGCAGGCTCGTGGCCCGTGCCGGCCCGGATGGCCTTGATGATGTCCCCGTCGCGGTTGGAGCCGGGGAAGACGATGACGGCGGACTTCATCGGCTCACCCCGTGATTTCGACGCGATAGTTCTCGATCACCGTGTTGGCCAGCAGCTTTTCGCAAGCGGCCTGCAGCGTCGCCTCGGCGGCGGCTCTGTCCTGGTCGGCGAGCTCGATGTCGAAGACCTTGCCCTGGCGCACGCTGCCGACGCCCTCGACGCCGAGCGACCGGAGCGCTCCCTCGATCGCCTTGCCCTGGGGGTCCAGAACGCCGGTCTTCAGGGTGACGGTGACGCGGGCTTTCATGCGCTCTTCCTCGCTCGCTGGGCGCGACGGCGAAGCCTCGGGGCGGCGCGGAGCCGCCCGGCGAGGCGGAGCGGCCTTTCGGGGCTCCGCTTGCCGTCCGCCTAGCCGATAGAGGCTCGCGCCCGCGACCGCAAGTCCGGTTGCGGCGTTGGAGAGCTGTTTAACGGGTCGAGCGCTCAGGCCGTCGGGGCCGTGCGGTAGTAGGCGTCCACCTTGGCCCCGTATTCGTCGTCCACGAACGGGTCCTCGCCGGCGCCGTAGTGAGGCGCGGCCTCCAAATTGCTCTTGTCGATGTCGACCACGTAGCCGCCGAGCTGGCGGTCATAGCGCAGGGCGCGCCAGGGGAGCGGATGATAGCTTTCGCCCACGCCCAGGAACCCGCCGAACGACATCACCACATAGGCGACCTGGCCCGACACCTTGTCGACCATGAAATTATGGACGGTCCCGAGCTCGTCGCCGGCGGCGCTGAACACGGTGGTGCCCTCGACCTTGTCGGAGGCGATCAGCTTGCGGGTCTCGCTGATCGCTACGCCCTCGCCGCCCGAGGGGTCGAGCTCCATCGAGCCCGGCGTTCGAAGCGCGCGTTCGTTGGGAAGTTCGGTCGGCATGGAAGGCTCCGTGAGCGATTGCTGTCGCGAGGACAACGACCTTCACGGCCGACGGTTCGGCTGGAACACGGGATGTATCAGCGCAGGATCCGGCGGAACGCGCCCTCGAGCTCGGCGGCGTTGAACGGCTTCTGCAGCACCAGTGACAGCTTGAACTCGTCCGCGATGCCCTTCGCCCCGTAGCCGGTGGCGAAAAAGAACGGGATCCTGCGTCCCTGCAGCACGCGGGCCACCGGGAAGGACTGCTCGCCATCGAGGTTGACGTCGAGAACCGCTCCGTCGAGGTCGAGCCGGCCGGCGAGATCGACGCCTTGCTGCAGACGCCCGGCGATGCCGGCCGGGATGAGGCCCATGTCGGTGATCATGTCCTCGATCATCATCGCGACCAGCATCTCGTCCTCGACGATCAGAATGCGAGATCCCTGCACGCAAGTGTCCCCGGCTGCCACTGCTCCCAGTCATCGCATCATAGGTCAGGTCCCGGGTTCCGGTAAGTTGGTACTTTGCGGCGCGCCAAAACACCACGGGAGTGCGACGCCTGATCCCGAGAGGATCAATTCTTCCCGCCAAGTTTGAAACGCTGGAGGTCGCCGGGGATTATGCATCGACATTGTCCCGGGCCAGATCTGCATGGCCTCTCCGACAGCCCAGCGATGGATAGACGTGAGCGCAACCCCGCCATCTTACTCCGTCGCCGAGGCCCTGCTTGGCTCCATGCTGCACGACCGGCCGCATGCCCGGTGGAGCGCCGGGCCTGACGGAAGGGCGGGCGGCGACCAGAGCGCGTGGCGAAGCCTGTCCGGCCAATCCGCCGAGAGCTGGTCCAGCGATGGCTGGCTCGGCGCCCTTCAGGCCGACGACCGGGGGATGGCGGAGCGTCGCTGGGCCGAGGCGCTGCGAACCGGGGCTCCGATGGCGATGGAGTGCCGCGTCGCGATGGCGACCGGCGGCTGGCGCTGGATGCAGTGCCACGCGGCGCCGGTGATCGGCCCGGATGGGGCGATTGCCGCATGGGCGGGGCTCGCAATCGACGTGCATGAGCGCGTGCAAACCACCACGGCGCTGCGCGAGAGCGAGGAGCGCTACCGCCTGACGATGGAAAGCGCGCGCGACTACGCGATCCTGCTGCTCGACACCAATGGGGTGATCCAGCGCTGGTCCCCGGGCGCCGAGGCCGTGTTCGGCTGGAAATCGGGCGAGATCGAAGGCCGCGACTTCGCGGTGACGTTCACGCCTGAGGACCGCGCGGCCGGGGCGGTGGAGAAGGAACTGGCGGGCGCCGCCCGTGACGGGGTGACCCCGGACATCCGGTGGCACCTGCGCGCCGACGGGCGCCGGACATTCATCGAGGGATCGACGCGCGCGCTGCGCGACGACCATGGCGTCCTGCAGGGCTTCCTGAAGATCGGCCAGGACATGACCGAGCGCCGCCGCGTGCGCCAGGCGCTGCAGGAAAGCGAGGAGCGGTTCAGGCTGTTCGGCGAGGCCTCCACGGACGTGCTGTGGATCAGGGACGCCGGATCGCTGCGATGGGTTTACCTCTCGCCGGCCTTCGAGCGCGTCTTCGGGGCGGCGCACGCGCAGGGACTGCGCAGCGACACCATTCCGAACTGGGTCGACTTCATCCTGCCCGAAGACCGCGACGAGGCATTGGCGGCGATCGAACGCGTGTCGGAAGGCCAGACGGTGAGCTCGCGCTACCGTTTCCGGCGCCAGTCGGACGCGGAGGTGCGCTGGCTGGTGAGCCACGATTTCCCCATCCCGGACGCGCAGGGGCGGACGCGCTGGATCGGCGGCATCGCGCATGACTTCACGGACGAGAAGGCCACCGCGGATCGCCTGCAGGTTCTGCTGGCGGAGCTCCAACACCGGACCCGCAACCTGATCGGGGTGATCCGCGCGATCGCGACGCGCACCGCCGGGGACGCGGCCTCGCTCCAATCGTTCAGCCAGACCTTCACGGCCCGCCTTGATGCGCTGGGGCGCGTGAACGGCCTCCTGTCGCGGCTTGAGGACGGCGACCGGGTGAGCTTCGACGAGCTCCTGCGGGCCGAATTCGCCGCGCACGGCGTCGCGGACGAGAACGGCCTGGGCGACCAGGTGACGCTAAAGGGCCGGCGCGGCATCCGGCTGCGCTCGGCCACGATCCAGACGTTCGGGCTGGCCTTGCATGAGCTCACCACGAATGCGGTGAAATACGGCGCCCTGTCCACGCCGGAGGGCCATGTCGAGGTCACCTGGCGCCTGATCGCAACGGGCGACGGCGAGCAGCGCCTCCGGGTGGAGTGGCGCGAGACGGGCGTGCCCGGCGCGCCCGCATCGACGCGCAAGGGCTATGGACGGGAGTTGATCGAGCGCGCCCTGCCGTACCAGCTCGCGGCCGAGACCCATTACGAGCTGGGTCCCGACGGCGTGCGATGCACCATCACCGCGCCGGTCTCGTCGACCTACGCGGCGGGATCGTGAAGCAGGCTCCTACTTCACCACCACGAGCCTGACGTCGCCGCGCTTGTTCAGCACGTTGACGGAGACGTCGCCGTTGTGGCGATGGATCCGCAGGTCGAGCGTGGCGTCCGCCACCTGCAGCCCACGCACCATCACCTCGTCGACGAAGGCCGGCAGGATCGGATCGCGCAGCGCCACCATGCGGTCGGCGGCCGAGATCTTCAGGCCGAGGCACGCTTCCAGGAAGGCGAACGGCGTCGCGGCCGCCCAGGCCTGCGGCGAGCACGCCACCGGGTAGCCGACCGGTCCACGGCGGCGCTTGCGTAGAAAGCCGCAATAAAGCTCGGGCAGGCGGCGCGATTCCTGGTGCAGGGCCGCGTCGAAGACGGCGCTGAAAATGGTCGCGGCGTCGTGCTTCAGGCCGTATTGCGCCATGCCGAGCGCCACCATGGCGTTGTCGTGCGGCCAGATCGACCCGTTGTGATAGGACATCGGATTGTAGCGCGGTTCGCCGCGGGCCAGCGTGCGCAGGCCCCAGCCGCTGAAGCCGTCCTGCGACATCAGGGTCGCGGCCGTGCGGGCGGCGCGATCGGGCGCGGCGATGCCGGCGAACAGCGCGTGGCCGGCGTTGCTGGTGCGCACCAGGCAGGGGCGCTTCGCGCCATCCAGCGCCAGCGCGTAGCTGCCCATCTCTTCCGACCAGAACGACTCCTCGAAGCGCTGGCGCAGCTCCTCGGCCGAGTTGCGCAAGGACGAGGCCCAGTCGGCTTCTCCGAACAGGTCGGCGAGGCGCGCCGCATGCTGCTTGGCGGCGAAGACGTAGCCCTGCACCTCGCACAGCGCGATCGGGCCCAGGGCGGGCGATCCATCCGCGTGAAACACGGAATCGTGGCTGTCCTTCCACCCCTGGTTGGCCAGCCCGTGGTCCGTCTCGCGGAAATACTCGACGAAGCCGTCCCGATCACGGTCGCCGTCGCGGTCGCACCACGCGATGGCGGCCTTGATGGCCGGCCAGATGGAGCGGATGAAGGCGCTGTCGCCGGTGCGGTCATGATAGAGGCCGGCCAGCATCACGAAGAGCGGCGTCGCGTCCACGGTGCCGTAATAGCGCTGGAACGGCACCTCGCCGGTGCGCGCCATCTCGCTTTGCCGGCGCTCGTGCATGATCTTGCCCGGCTGGGCGTCCTTGGCGGCGTCGTACTCGGTCGCCTGCGTGGCCGCGAGCACGCCGAGAACGCCATGCGCCACCGCCGGATCGGCCCACAGCATCTGCATGGCCGTGATGATGCCGTCGCGGCCGAACACCGTGCTGTACCAAGGGATGCCCGCATAAGGGTAGAGCCCCTCGGGCGTCTGCGTTGTCAGCATGTAGAGGTCGGAGGTCGAGCGGCACAGAACCTCGTTGAAGTGCTCGTTGGAGGTCTCGACCGTGGCGATCCGGCGCGTGAGGCGGCGGTTCTCGCGCCGCTTGTCCCGGAAGGCGGTGACGAAATCGGAGATCCGGCTTTCGCCGCCTTCCTCGAAGGCGACGCGCACGATCACGGAGGCGCGTCCGCCGGCCGGCAAGGTCATCGCGAGGGTCGCCCGGTGCGTGTCGAGCCGCTCGGGGGCGGGCTCGATCGCGATCAGGGTGCGGCGCCGCGCGCCGTCGAGGCCGTCATACACGAACTCGACCTGGTCCTGGCTCAGCACGCGCGACGACACCGCGCCGCGGCGCAGGCGATCGACGCCGCGCACCTCGAACAGGTCGCGGAAGTCGGCGTCGAACAGAAAGTCGAGGCGGAACTTGACTTCCCGGTCGGCGAAGTTGCGCAGCCCGATGCGCTCGTAGCAGGCCTCGCGCCAGAGGAACTTGGTGCGGTCGAGCGAGATGAGGTCGCGCGGGATGCCGTCCGGGTCCTGGGCGCGGACGTCCTGGTTGGTGAGATCCACCGACAGGGCGGCGTTGTCGTCCTGGATCACCGAGCTCAGCAGCAGCGGCCGCTTGCCCTCGAAGCGCAGCTCGAAGCGCGACAAATAGCGGGTGTCGCGAAAGAACAGGCCCTCGGGCGCGCCCGGCGTCGAGCCGATGTCGCCATAACCGTCCAGCACCGCGAATGAATCGCCGTGCTTCAGGGAGCGGAGCGTCCGTTCGACCAGCGAGACGTCGGTCTCGATGTAGTGCTCGGAAAGCTTCTCCGGCTCGCCATCAGCCGGACGCGGCTTGGTGATTCCCAGCATGGTCGTGTCGTCTCCAACTGCGGCGAGCGTCGCGCGCTCGCCGTTCCGTGGCCGCGCGGGGCCGAATCAGGCCGTCGCGAGGCGCCCCTGGGCGGATAGGAGCCCAGCAGCGTGACGAGAGAGGGGCAGGGTGGGCAGAACGTCGTCCTCGGCCAGCAGCGCCTCGTAGACGTCCACATAGCCGCGCGCCATGGCGTGCGCCGTGAAGCGCTGCTCGAAGCGCCGGCGTACGGCCGCGCGGTCCATCGCGCGAGCCCGCGGCACGGCAGCGGCGGCAGCCTCGACGGACGACACGATGCAGCCCGTCACGCCGTCGTCGATCACCTCCGGCACCGAGCCATGCGGCCAGGCGATCACGGGCGTGCCGCACGACATGGCCTCGATCATCACGAGGCCGAAGGGCTCGCACCAGTCGATCGGGAACAGCAGCGCCATGGCGTCGCCGAGGAACTGGCTCTTCTGGCGATCGTCGATCTCGCCGACGAAGTGCACGAGCGGGTGGTCGAGCATGGGCTCGATCACCTTGGCGAAGTAGTCGTGGTCGGCCTTGTCGACCTTCGCGGCGATGCGGATCGGCACGCCGGCGCGCTTGGCGATCTCGATGGCGCGGTCCGGCCGCTTCTCGGGCGAGATCCGGCCCAGAAAGGCGAGGTAGTCGCCGCCCTTGGGGTTGAACGCGCAATGCTGGCTCGGCAGCCCGTGATAAATCGTGCTGCGCCAGTTGCAAGCCGTCGGCACGGGCTTGCGCTGGTTGTTGGAGATCGAGACCAGCGGCATGTCCGGATAGGCTTTGTAGATCGGGTGGAAGTCCGGGAGATCCAGGCGCCCGTGCATGGTCGTCAGCGTCTTGCCGGCGAGCTCGCGAAAGAGCGGGAACTGGATCAGGTCCAGATGGAAGTGGATGATGTCGAACTCGTCGGCGCGCCGGCGCACTTCGTCAATCATCACCAGATGGCTGGCGAGGTGATCGCGAATGCCGCCCAGGCGCAGACCTTCGGGCACGATCGCCTCGAGCTTCGCCTTAGTGACCGAGTCGCCGCTGGCGAACAGCGTGACGTCGTGGCCCAACTCTACCAGAGCTTCGGTCAGCCAGGAGACGACGCGCTCCGTCCCCCCGTAGAGCTTCGGCGGAACAGCCTCGGCCAGGGGAGCGACTTGTGCGATTTTCATGGCGACCTCGTCGAATGCGGAGCCCCGGCGAAAAGGGACCCGGGCGGGCAACCCTATGGGTACGGTAAAGTTCCTCCGTACAAGGGATTTGGGCGCACCTGTCGCACCCGCCGGAACCTCAGCGAGCGCCGGGAACGAGGGCTACGCCCTTGATCTGCGCATAGACGGGCAGGCCCGGACGCAACTCGAGCTGGTCCCAGGACCGGCGCGTCACGCGCGCGAGCAAGCGCGCGCCGGCGCCGTCCGGGCCGAGTCCCAGGAGCACGGCGAGTTCCTGCGGGCCCAGCGGCGCGGCCTCGATGATGCGCGCGCTCAGGATGTTGCTGATGGTGCTCTGCTCGGGCCGGCGCAGCGCGAGGCTCACATCCGCGGCCTGGATGCTGATGCGGCGCGCCTCGCCGGGCTCGGCCGGGGCCGACGGGGCGAGGAAGCGCCCGCCGGGAACCTGCAACGCCAGCATGCCGTAGGCGGCGTCATAGCCGGCCGTCACGGCTTCGAGGCTGACGGCGGCGTCCCGGCGCGCCGCGAGCGGCAGGGTGGGGTCGCTCTGGAGGGCGGCCAGGGGGCCGGACGCGAGCACGCGGCCCGCTTGCAGCAGCACGAGCCAGTCGGCGAGGCGTTCCACCTCGGCCATGTCGTGCGTCACGTAGAGCACGGGCAGCGACAGGGCCCCGTGCAGCCGCTCCAGAAAGGGCAGGATCTCGTTTTTGCTGGCGGCGTCCAGCGCGGCCAGCGGCTCGTCCATGAGTAGCAGCGACGGCCGCGACAGCAGCGCCCTGCCGATCGCGACGCGCTGCCGCTCGCCGCCCGACAACGCCGCCGTTGCGCGCCCGAGAAGCGGGCCGACGCCGAGCAGGTCGACAACGTCGTCGAAGGCGACCGCGCGCCCCTCTGTGCGGCCCGCGCGGGTCGCGCCGAAAAGGAGGTTCTGCTTCACGGACAGGTGCGCGAAGAGGCTCGCCTCCTGGAACACGTAGCCGACCGGCCGGCTATGCGGCGGAACGAAGATCGCGCCCTCCTGCCATGGCGCGCCGGCCACCACCACGCGCCCTCGGGCCATGCGCTGCAGGCCCGCGATGCTGCGCAGGATCGTGGTCTTGCCGCAGCCCGAAGGGCCGAACAGCGCCGTGACGCCGGTGGGGGGCGCGTCAAACGCGACATCGAGCGCGAATGCGCCGACACGGCCCGCGAACGCGAAGCTGTTGGAGTTCGCCGCGGAGCCGGTCATCCGGCGCGCGCCCGACGCCAACGACGCTCCGCCAGCGTGGTGGCGAGAATCACCGCGAAGGCGAACAGCGTCATGCCGGCAGCCACCGCATGCGCCTTGGCCCATTGCAGGGTTTCGACATAGTCGAAGATCGCGACGGACAGCACCTTGGTCTGGCCCGGCAGGTTTCCGCCGATCATCAGCACCACGCCGAACTCGCCGACCGTGTGGGCGAAGCCCAGCACCGCGCCGGTGAGCAGGCCCGGGCGCGCCAGCGGCAGCGCGACATTCCAGAATGTGTCGAGAGGCGAGGCCCGCAGCGTGGCGGCGACCTCGAGCGGACGTTCGCCGAAGGCCTCGAAGGCGTTGCGGATCGGCTGCACGACGAAGGGCAGGGAGTAGAACACCGAGCCGATCACGAGGCCGGTAAACGTAAATGCGAGCGTGCGCGCGCCCCACAGGCCGGCGACCTTGCCGCCCGGTCCGTCCGGGCCGAGCAGCACGAGCAGGTAGAAGCCGAGCACGGTGGGGGGCAGCACCAGCGGCATCGCCACCAGGGCGCCGACGCCCTCCTTCCACCATGCGCGGGAGCGCGCCAGCCACCATGCCAGCGGCGTGCCGACCACCAGCAGCAGCGCCGTCGTGATGGCGGCGAGCTGGATCGTGAGAACCACGGGCGGCCAGATCTCGGCCGCGAAACTCGGCGTCATGGCGCTCGGCGTCATGGAGCCGCGATCTCGTAGCCGAAGCGCACGATCACGTCGCGGGCTTCAGGGCCTTTCAGGAAGTCGAGGAAAGAGCGCGCGGCCTCGCTGTCGCGGCCTTTCGCCAGCAGCACGGCGTCCTGCCGAATCGGGCGGTAGAGCGACTGCGGCACGAGCCAGCGCGAGCCATCGCTTTTGCCGGCGAGCTGCGACAGCGCCACGAAGCCGAGCTCGGCGTTGCGGGTGTCCACGAAGGCGTAGGCTTGCGCGATGCTCGACCCCTGGACGATGCGCGGCTGCAGGGCGTCGTACACGCCCAGCGCCTTCAGGGTCTCGATCGCGGCGACGCCGTAAGGGGCGGCGGCGGGGTTTGCGATCGCGAGTTTTTCGAAGCGGCCGGCCTTCAGGGTCGCGTCGCCGTTCACCAGGGCAGGATCGCGGCTCCAGAGCGCGAGCTTGCCGACCGCATAAGTGAACCGGCTTTCCGGGGTCGCGAGCCGGTCTTCGACCGCCTTGGCGGGGCGCTCCTCGTCGGCAGACAGAAACACCTGGAACGGCGCCTCCTGGGCGATCTGGGCGAGAAGCTGCGCCGACGAACCGAAGCTCAGCACGGCCTCATGCCCGGTGCGCGCCCGGAAGGCCGCCGCGATCTCGCGGGCGGGTTCGGTGAAGTTGGCCGCCACGGCCACGTTGAACTGCGCGGCTTTCGCCGGCGTCCCAGCCGCCGCTAGCGCGATCGCGGCGCAGAGAACGCGCAGAAGGGTGTGGGCGAGCATGGGCGATCCTGCGAAACGGGCGGGCGCGATCAGGACTGCCGGCGGGGCGGCCGGCCCGTTCTGTATAGTGCGCTTGGAGCCCAAACGGGAGATAGACGTGAGCCATCGCGGTGGGCGACCGTCGGCCGCGCTCGACAGAAGCGTCGAAATTGCGCAACCCTGCGCACCGCCTACTCCATCTCAGCACCGCGAAGCGAACGCCCCATGCGCGACACCGTGAACGACGCCGGAACCTTCGACTACATCGTGGTGGGGGCCGGCTCGGCCGGCTGCGTCATGGCGAACCGGCTTTCGGCCGATCCGCGCAACCGCGTGCTGGTGCTGGAAGCGGGCGGGATGGACAACTGGATCTGGTATCACATCCCGGTCGGCTACCTGTTCGCGATCGGCAATCCGCGCGCCGACTGGATGTTCAAGACCGAGCCGCAGGCCGGGCTCAACGGCCGCGCCATCGCGTATCCGCGCGGCAAGGTGATCGGCGGCTCCTCGGCCATCAACGCCATGATCTACATGCGCGGGCAGGCGGCCGATTATGACGGCTGGCGCCAGCTCGGCCTGCAGGGCTGGGGCTGGGACGACGTTCTGCCGGCCTTCATGGCGCAGGAGGACCACATCGCGCCGCCCAACGAATTCCACCGCTCGGGCGGGGAATGGCGCGTCGAATATCCGCGCATGCGCTGGGACATCCTGGACGCCTTCCAGGCGGCCGCCGAGGAGGTCGGCATCCGCAAGGTCAAGGATTTCAACACCGGCGACAACGAGGGCTCGTCCTATTTCCAGGTGAACCAGAAGCGCGGCCGGCGCTGGAGCGCGGCGCGGGGCTTTCTGCGCCCGGCGCTGAAGCGCCCGAACCTGCGGCTCGAAACCGGCGTCCTGGTGGAGCGCGTGCTGATCGAGAACGGCCGCGCCACCGGCGTCGTTTACAGGCAGGGCGGGGTCGAGAAGATCGCGCGCGCGGCCGGCGAGGTGGCGCTGTGCGCCGGCGCGGTGGCGTCGCCCAAGATCCTGCAGCTGTCGGGCGTCGGCCCGGGCGGCCTCCTGCAGCAGCACGGAATCCCGGTGCTGCGCGACCTGCCGGGCGTGGGCGAAAACCTGCAGGACCACCTGCAGATCCGGCCGGTGTTCAAGGTCAACGGCGTGCGCACGCTCAACATCGACTACCAGTCGCTGGTGAAACGCGGCCTGATGGCGGCCGAATGGGCGCTGCTGCGCACCGGGCCGCTCACCATGGCGCCGTCGCAGCTCGGGCTGTTCACGCGCTCGTCGGCCGACTACGCCACCCCGAACCTCCAGTTCCACGTGCAGCCGCTGTCGCTCGACAAGTTCGGCGACCCTATGCACGCCTTCGCGGCGTTCACGGCCAGCGTGTGCAACCTGCGCCCGGCCAGCCGCGGCACGGTGCGGCTGTCGTCGGCCGACCCCGCCGCCCCGCCGGCGATCTCGCCCAACTACCTGGCGGCCGACGAGGACCGCCGCGTCGCCGCCGACGCGCTGAAGCTGGTGCGCCGCATCGTGAGCGCTCGGGCGCTGGAGCGGTTCCGGCCGGAGGAATACACGCCCGGCGCGCACCTGACCTCGGAGGAAGACCTCGCCAAGGCGGCGGGCGACGTTTCGTCGACCATCTTCCACCCGGTCGGCACCGCCAAGATGGGCGTCGCGGACGATCCCCTGGCGGTGCTGGACGAACGCTTGCGCGTGCGCGGCGTCGACCGGCTGCGGGTGATCGACGCGTCGTCCATGCCGCGCATCACTTCCGGCAACACCAACTCGCCCACCATGATGATCGCCGAGAAAGGCGCCGCGATGATGCGCGAGGACGCGAAGGCGCTCGCCTAGCCGCGCCTCAGCGGTAGACGAGGTCGCGCAGCGCCAGCGAGATCTGCGGCACGTAGGTGATCAGCATCAGGCAGGCGAGCACGACCGCGATAAAGGGCACGAGCGACTTCGTCATCCGGTCCAGCGAGATCCTGGCCACCGAGCAGGCCGCGAAGAGATTCACGCCGAAGGGCGGCGTGATCATGCCGAGCGCCAGGTTGACCACCATCACCATGCCGAAATGCACGGGGTCGATGCCGAAATTCGTCGCCACGGGCGCGAGGATCGGGGCCAGCACGATGATGGCCGCCGAGGTCTCGATGAACATCCCGATCACGAACAGGAAGGCGTTCACGGCCAACAGGAAACTCCAGCCGCTGCTGAAGCTCGACGTGATGTAGGCGCCGATCATGGCCGGCACGCCCGCGCGGGTGAGCAGGAAGCTGAACAGCCCCGCCATCGCGATGATCATCATGATAACGGAGGACGACACCACCGACTTGCGCAGGATTGCGAGCACGCCCGCGAGATCGAGCTCGCGATACACGAAGCAGCTCACCACGAGGGCGTAGAACACCGCCACGATGGAGGCCTCGGTGGGGGTGAACACGCCGCCATAGATGCCGCCCAGGATGATGGCCGGCATGAGCAGCGCCAGGCCAGCGGCGCGGGTCGCATCCAGCACCGGCAGGCGGCCCTCGCGGTCGTGCCGGCCGTAGCCCTGGATGCGGCACCAGACCCACACGGCGACCATCAGCGCCACCGCGATCAGCAGGCCCGGGCCGAAGCCCGCCACGAACAGCTCGCCGATCGAGACCTCGGCGGCGACGCCGTAGAGGATCATCGGGATCGAGGGCGGGATGATCACGCCGAGCTCGGCCGCGCTGGCCTGCAACGAGGCCGCGAAGGACACCGGGTAGCCGTGCTTCACCATGGCGGGGATCAGGATCGCGCCGATCGCGAAGGTGGTGGCCACGCTGGAGCCGGACACGGCCGCGAAGATCATGCAGGTGAGGATGCACGTGCAGGCGAGCCCGCCCTGCACGCCGCCGACCAGGCTCTTGGCGAAGTCCACCAGCCGGCGCGAGATCCCGCCCTCGCCCATCAGGTTGCCGGCCAGGATGAAGAAGGGCACGGCCGCGAGCGGGAACTTGTCCAGCGACGCGAAGGCCTGCTGGGCCACCAGAACGAGGGGCAGCGGCGTGTGCAGCGCCATTCCGGCGATCGCCGCCAGCCCGACCGCCACCGCGACCGGGACGGACAGCATGAACAGCGCACACATGGTGAGCAGCATCGTGGCGGTCATCGTGAGGGTCCTTCAGACCGCGGTTTCGAGTTCTTCGCGCTTGGGATCGAAAAAGTGCGCCACCACGGCCAGCATCGCCACCATGGCCCCGGCCGGAACGGCCGCGTAAGCGAAGCTCACCGGGATTTCGAGGCCGGCGAGGTTCTGGAAGCGCACCCGGGAGGTGAGGTCGACGCCGTACCAGGCCAGAATGGCGAGCAGCCCCATGGTGGCGACAGCGATCGCGGCCTCCAGGGCGCGGCGCTGCGGGCCGCCGACCATGCGGTAGAGGAGGTCGACGGATACGAGCGAGCCGGCCCGCACCGCGGAAGCGAGGCCGAGATAAGCCATCCAGATCAGCAGCACGCGGATCAGCGGCTCGGACCAGGTCGCGGGTTCGCCGAGCACGAAGCGGGTGAGCACCTGGAAAAGGCCCACGCAAGCGGCGGCCGAGAGCGCCGCGCAGCCCAGCCAAAGGCCGGTCTGCGTGACGATGTTTTCGACGGCCAGCAACGTTGCGACGGCCGGATGGCGAGTGCGCGTCATTTCTGGTCCCTGATGCGCGCGATGGTCGCGTCGCCGAAGCGCTTGCCGAGCTCCGCGAAGGCGGGCTTCAGCAGCTCCTGGAACTTGGCGGTGTCGACCTTCTCCACCACCTGCAGGCCCTGCTTGCGCAACTCGTCCACGCCCGTCTTCTCCACCTTGGCGACCTCGTCCTTGCAGACCTGCATGGCCCGCTTGGCGGCGTCCAGGAAGAGCTGCTTGTCGGCGGCCGAGAGCGCCTCGAAGGGGCGCGGGCCCATCACGAAGCCAACGGGCGTGAAAGCATGGTTGGTGAGCGTCAGGTATTTTTGCACCTGCCCGAACTTGTTGTTCAGGATCGCGCCGATCGGATTTTCCTGGCCATCGACGACGCCCTGCTGCAGCGCCGTGAACACCTCCGGCAGCGCCATCGGGGTCGGCAGGGCGCCGAGCGCGCGCCAGACCTGCAGGTGGATCTGGTTTTCCTGGGTGCGGATCTTCAGGCCCTTCACGTCCTCGGGCCCGTTCACCGGACGCTTGCTGTTGGTGAGCTGGCGAAAGCCGATGCCGCCGAAAGCGAGCCCTTGCAGGCCCTTGGCCTTGAACTTCGCCAGGATCTCCCGGCCGATCGGGCCGTCCAGCACGGCCTGCGCGTGGTCGAAGTCGCGGAACAGGAACGGGATGTCGAAGACCTGAACGTCAGGCACGAAGTTCGCGATCACGGAGGTGGACGGGACCGCGAGGTCGACCGTGCCGAGCTGCAGGCCTTCCAGAACCTCGCGGTCGCCGCCGAGCGCGCCGCCCGGATGGAGGCGGATTTCGATCCGGCCGTTGGTCTTGGTCTTGATCTCGTCCGCGAAGCTCTGCATGGCGACGCCCTCGGGGGCGGTCGCGCGGCCGACGAAGCCGAGATTCAGCACGGTGGGTTGCTGGGCGGAGGCCTGGTGGGCGGCCGCCAGGCAGGCCGCGCCGATCAGCGCGGAACGCAGCAGGGTTATGAATTTCAAGGTCGTGTCCTCCGGGGTGTGGTCGCGGTTGGGCTCCGCGATCCTTTAGGCGATGGTCCAGTGGTTGGTGACGAAGGGCGCGAGCCGTTCGGGCGAAAGGTCGAGGCCGAGGCCCGGACCATCCGGGACCGCGACCGCGCCATTCTGGTCCAGCGGGTGGTCGGCCAGGGCGGTGCGCAGCGGGTTCTCGGACGGGTCGTACTCGAACAGCGGCCAGCGCTGGCGGCCGCGTCGCTCCGGCAGGCAGGCGGCGAAATGGAGCGAGGCCTGGAAATTCACGGCCGAGCCCCAGACATGCGGCACCACCGCAACCTCGAAGGCGTCGCAGAGCGCAGCGATCCGCATCGCCTCGGTCAGCCCTCCGCAGAGGCCGAGGTCCGGCTGGATGAACTCGAACACGCCCGCCGTCAGGTAGTCCCGAAAGGCGCGCAGGCCGAACAGCGCCTCGCCGCCCGCGAGCGGGACGGGGCAGCGGGCCGCGAGCCGGCGGTAGCCGGGCAAATCGTCATGCGCGATCGGCTCCTCGAGCCAGACCGGATCCACCTCGGCGAGCCGCGCGGCGATCGCGGCCGCGCCCTCCACGCTGAAGCCCTCGTTGAGGTCCACCATCAGCGGCATAGCGTGGCCGATCTGGTCGCGGACCTTGCGGGCGACCGCGCCGTCCTGCGCCGGGTCGGTTCCCATGCGCAGCTTGATCGCCCGGAAACCGGCGTCGAGATAGCCGCCGATGTCGGCCTCGAAATCCCGGTAGGGATCAGGGCCGGGCTTCATGAAGGGCCCGCTCACATAGGCGCCGATCCGGTCGCGGAGCTGGCCGCCCAACATGGCGTGGATGGGCTTGCCGGCGATCTGGCCCGCGAGGTCCCAGAGCGCCACGTCGAGGCCGCCGAGCGTCATCGTCGACAGGCCGCGCCGGTCATAGCCGAGCTTCGCCGCCATCGCGTGCCAGCCCGCCCGCGGCGTCGTGGCGTCACGACCGACAAGGACCGGGGCGAAAAACTCGCGCGCAAGCGCCGCGGCCGCAGCCGGATAGGCCCAGGTCTCGCCCCAGCCGCTTTCGCCGGTGTCGGCCGTGACGCGAAACAGGAGGGCGCCGCGGCGGTCGAACATCTGGCGGGAATTGCCGACCATCTCGCGCAGCTGGACGGACAGCTCGAACCCTTCGACGCGGACGATCCTGGGCGGGGTGGACAACATTTCGGCGTGGTGCTCCGGCGGCGAGCCAGATAAACCAGCTTTGTGGAACTTAATCTAATTGGAATATCTGGACCCGGATCGATCAGGTTTTCAAATTTATTTGGAGCGAGACATGCGGTTCACGATTGCACAGATCGAGGCGTTCTTCTGGACCGCGCGGCTTGGGTCGCTGAGCCGCGCGGCGAGCCATCTCCACATGGCGCAGCCGACGATTTCGCTGCGGCTGCGCGACCTGGAGGCGGCGCTCGCGGTGCGGCTGTTCGCCCGCAACGGGCGCGGGCTGGCGCTCACGGCGGATGGTCTGGCGCTGCTGCCGCGCGCCTCCGCGCTGCTGGAGGAGGCCGACCGCATCACGCTGCAGACGGATCCCGCCGTGGTGACGGGCAGCATCCGGGTCGGCTTCGCGGAAGGCTTCGCGATGACGTGCCTGCCGACGCTGCTTGAAACCGTGCGGGCGGATCATCCCATGCTGAAGGCCGAGTACGTCGTGTCGATCAGCTATGAGCTGGAGCGCGAGTTGAGCGACCGGCATCTCGACCTTGCCGTGCTGGTGAACCCGACCGGCCGCAACGCCATGCGGCTCGTTCCGCTTGGGGTGCAGGACACCGCCTGGGCGGCGTCGGTGAAATGGGGGCTCGGCCCGCAGGTGCGGCCGTCGGACCTCCACCACCTTCCGATCGTCAGCAATCCGCCGCGGTCGGCCATGTTCCGGCAGATCAAGGACTGGTTCGCGACGGCCGGGCTGGAGCCGTCCCGCCTCGATATCTGCTCCAGCGTGGCGGTGATCGGGCACCTCGTGTCGTCAGGCGCGGCGCTGGGCGTTCTGCCGGTGCGGATGATCGAGCCGGAGGTGGAGGCCGGGCGCGTGCAGGTGCTGCGGCCCACGCCCGACCTGATCCACGGGCGCGTCTATGCGAGCTACCCCGAGGGCGGCCTCACCGCGCCCGTGAACGCGATGCTGAAGTCGATCCAGAAGGCGCTCGCGACCATCAACTACCTGAAAGTGAACGTCGAGGCCTGAGGCCATAGCTCGCCTGAGATCGGATCCCGGCTGACAGGCTGCGCCGTCGGGGGTTGCACACCGGCCTATCGCATCCATATACCATCCAGCGGGATGGTAACAGGATGGTGTTTATGGCTGAGAATGAGATTGGCGAAGCCGCGAAGCGGCTTCCCGACAGTGAGAAGATCACGATCAATCTCGGCTTCGTCGATCTCGGCCAGATCGACCTGCTCGTGCGCGAGGGGTTCTACTCCAACCGCACGGACCTGATCCGCACCGCCATTCGCAACCAACTCGGCCAGCACGCGGACGTGTTGCGCCAATCGCTGGCCCGGCACCGCTTCGATCTCGGCCTGCGCCGCTATGGCCGGGGCGAACTGGAGGAGGCACGCGCCGCCGGCGAGACCCTGCACATCCAGGTCGTCGGGCTCGCGGTGATCGAAAACGACGTTTCGGCCGAACTCGCACGCGACGCCATCGCGTCCATCCAGGTGCTGGGCGCGCTCCAGGCGAGCCCCGCCGTCAAGACCGCCCTCCGCGATCGCATTCGCTGAGGCCACCATGATCAAAGGATCCCCCATGACGACGCGCATCCTTGCCGGCCTCGCCGACGCCACACGCCTGACCCGGGACGGCCGGGTTTCCGAAGCGCTGGCGACGATCCGCCGGACCTTGGCGACGGGCGCCAACCCCGCGCCCGACGCCGATGCGCAAGGCGCCCGGCCGCCGCGCCCCGACCTCGGCGGCTTCGGCCCTGGCCTGTCCGGCCTCGGCGGGGCGGCATCGTGGCTTAAACCTCAGGGGACAACAGGCCCCCGGGGCGCGCCAGCGGTTCCACCCGGAGCGCAGTTTGAAGAACGGGCGTTTTCGGGAGCGCCCGGGACACTCGGCTACAAGCTCTACGTCCCGAGCGGACACGGCGCCCAGCCCATGCCGCTGGTCGTCATGCTGCACGGCTGCACGCAATCGCCCGATGACTTCGCGGCGGGAACGCGCATGAACGAACTCGCCGAGGAGCACGGCTTCCTGGTGGCGTACCCGGCGCAGACCAAGGCCGCCAACGCATCGCGGTGCTGGAACTGGTTCAGCGCGGCCGACCAGCAGCGGGACCGGGGCGAGCCCGCCCTGATCGCCGGCGTCGCGCGCCAGGTCATGGCCGACTTCGCGGTCGCGGAGGGGCGCGTCTATGTGGCGGGCCTGTCGGCCGGCGGCGCAACGGCGGCCATCATGGGCGTGCTTTATCCGGATCTGTTCGCGGCCGTCGGGGTGCATTCGGGCCTGGCCTGCGGCGCCGCGCGTGATCTTCCCTCGGCGCTTTCGGCCATGCGCGGCGGCGCTTCGCCCGCCAACCTGCCGCGTGGCGGTGCGGCCGCGCCGCCGACCATCATCTTCCATGGCGACCACGACAAGACCGTGCATCCGGCCAACGCCACGCAGGTCGCCTCGCAGGTCAACGCCGGCGCGGTGGCGGAGCGGGACGTCCAGAAGGGCGAGACGCCCCAAGGCGTGCGCTACACGCGCCGGGTCGAGGCCGACCGCGACGGCGTTCCGGTGCTCGAGCACTGGGTCATCCACGGCCTCGGCCACTCGTGGTCCGGCGGCAGCCCGGCCGGGTCCTACACGGATGCGCGCGGGCCCGACGCCAGCCGGGAGATGATCCGCTTCTTCGAGCATCACCGCGTCGCGAGCGTCCGGACGGGCGGCTGAGCGCGGGGCGCGCCGGCCGCCACGCCGGCCTCCAGATGTGTCCAGACAGGTTGGCGTCCGTACATGGTGCACGGAGTCTTGCTGGACTCTATCGACCGGTCCCGAAAGCTCAAACGCATGGTCCGAATCTATCGATGAGTCTGCCCATGCGACGCAGGAAGTTGAGACGGTCGGGTCGACTCATCGCGCCCTCGGTCTCTATTTGCGAAGGGGTGAAATCGGACTCAGCGCCGAGTCGTTAACTTTTGTCTTTAAGGGATGGAAAGAAAAGACTACAAGCGAGTTCGTACAGCCGGGGGGTCTTTCCAGAGGGAGACTTACGATGGGCGAAGCTGCAGCGATCGCGGGAGCACCAAACGGAGTAGTCACTTCGGCTCCACCGCGTCCGGCGCCGAACGATACAGCCATACTCGACAGCCTGAGCCGGGTGTTGCTTGCAGACGCCAAGCAGACCTCCGACATGCCCCGCGGGCTGTTGGCGGAAAGCAAGCGTTTGCAAGCAGTTACGCGGGTCGTCAACGCTTATCACAGCTATCTGGCGACGGTGGCTGGCCGGCAGATGGACGAGATGACGACCGGCGACATCGCGCGCCTCGGCATGATCCTGAAGATCATCGAGGAGATCGAGGTCAACGATCGGGGCCGGCGCCTGTCGAACGGCTGATTTCACGGATCCCACGGCGCCCGGCCCTTGCGGGCCGGCTCAGCCGTCGTGGATCTGTCCGCCGTCGTACCCGCACGCGATGCGTCCCATTGCGGCGCGGAATGAGTCCGTGTCGATTTCGGCGCGCGCCGCCGCGAGCGCGTCGGGCGTAGCGGCGAGGCCGCGTCCGCGCACGAGGATCCGGGCGAGAGCGTCCGCATCCAGATGCGGCAGGTCGGCCCAAAGGCCTTTGGCCAGCACGCCCGCGAGGGCGTGGTCGGGATGCCGCGCGTTCTCGGGCGCGCGGCCGATCTCGTACATGTGCGTCGCGGATCCCCAGTCGACCCGTTCGGTGGGCAGGCGCTCGAAAATGTCCGGCCGCTCCTGCGCGACATAGAAGCGGTTCAACGTATCGAACAGTCGGAACCGGTAGCCCTGCGCGAGCAGGAAGGGCTCCCAACTCTCCCAGGCGCGCTCCCCGGCTCCGGGCGTCACGGCTTCGGCCACCACGATGGCCGGGCGGAATCTCCCCCAGTCGTTGCCGGCCAGCACATCCGCCTCGGCGCCTTCCACGTCGATCTTCAGAAAGTCGATCGCCGTGACGTGGTTGCGCTCGCATAGCGTCGCGAGCGTCACGCAGGGGAGCACCACGGTGGTGTAGGCGGCGCCGAAAGCGTCCGCCGCACGGGCGTGCTCCTCGACGGTGGTCGAGAAGCCGTGCAGGCGCTCGACCTGGTGGAAGCGGGTTTCGCCGTTTTCCCTGCCGATCAGGCCCTCATGAATGACGTCGCGCGGCCGCAGCCGCGGGTAGAGCGCCGCCAACTCGGCCTGCGGCTCCGCCACGATGCCGCGCCACCCGCGCTCGTAGAAGAACTGGCTGACATTGTCGGCCGTCGGGTGGCCGCCGCCCACGTCGATATAGAATCCCTGCGCCTGCCCCGGGAAGGCGAGGGAGAGGTGAATGTCTTCCAGGTTCTGGGCATAGGACAGCAGCATGAATCGCCTTTGCGCGGCCGAAGGCCGGGATCATGGCGCATTCCCGGGCCTGCGTCATGCGCGGCCGCAAGGTATGCAGCCGGCAAACAACTTCTGGTTGTTAAGTAGTCTACGCAGGTCTCTGTATTCGGAGCGGCTATCCGGAAACCTTCCTGAATGAGAAGTTAAGGACATGAGGAAGCAACGCCTCCTCCACGGTTTCGGGTAAGGGAGTACTACAATGTTGGGAAACATTCAGTCTGCGCAGTATTCGGGCGGAGCCTCGGGATCCAGCAAGGTCAGCGGGTCTGAGTTCAACCGTTCGGTTTCGAGCTGCGCCACGACGTCTTCGTCGGGTAACATCAGCTCCATCCTGAGCGACATCCGCAGCGAGCTCAAGACCATCGACAAGCTGCTGCAGCAGCTCGTGTCGCAGCTCGGCGGCGGCCAGGGCGGCTGCGGTTCGACCGGCGGCTCCGCGAACGGCGCTTCCTCGAACGGCGGCTCGGGCCAGGCGGACGCCGGCTCGGTGATCAAGGGCCTGCAGAGCGAGCTCAACTCCATCCAGACCACGCTGTCGCAGATCGGCGAGCAGCAGGGTTCGGGCCGCAGCCAGGGCCAGAACGGCGTCTATGGCGGCCAGCAGAGCGGCTACAACCCGCAGCCTTCGTCCATCGCGTACGGCGATGGCGGCTGCACCCGGCAGCCCCCGCCCTGCCCGACCCCGGATCACCCCCCGGTCGGTGGCCCCGGCGGCGACTGCAATGGCGGCCAGAACGGCGGCTTCATGTCGCGCGGCCATGGCCCGGACGACCTGCCGACCCAGATCCCGGCCCCGACCGGCGGCGGATGTTTCCCCCACCCGCGCCCGATTCCGCTGCCGATCCCCACGCCCATCCCGGTCGACTGCAAGCCGCCGACGCCGAAGCCCCCGGTCGATTGCCCGCCCACCTACATCCCGGTGGACGTGCCGAAGCCCCCGATCGACACCAAGCCCCCGGTCGATTGCCCCAAGCCGCCGATCGACACCAAGCCGCCGGTCGTCAAGCCCCCGGTGGACTGCCCCACGACCCCCCCGATCGTGGTGTGCACTCCCAAGCCCAAGCCTGACTGCGGTGACGACAAGTGGTCTGTCGGCGAGGTGAAGGACGGCAAGGGCGAGATCAAGCTCGGCAAGGACTACACGGTGAGCTTCGACGAGAGCAAAGAAGAGTTCATCGTCAAGAACAACTGCACCGGCGACACCACCCGCGTCTGGGGCGACCCCCATGTGGACGTGAAGAATGACGGCAAGAGCGACTGGGACTTCAAGAAGGACTCCACCTTCCAGCTGAAGGACGGCACCAAGATCACGGTCGGAACCGTGAATGGCGAGGGCAAGAAGGCTTCCGAGAACGACCACGTGAGCTACTCGTCCAAGCTGACCATCACCAAGGACGACAAGGCCATCACGGTAACCGGCCTCGCCGGCAACCATGACGGCAAGGACAACGTGAAGGTCACGACCTCCGGCCACGGCAAGCAGATCGACAAGGCCACCGATGACGGCGTGACCGTCAAGGAGAAGAAGGGCGGCTGGGACCTGAACGGCAAGACCGTCACCCAGGGCGACGTCGACAAGGCCGAGAAGGGCGTCAAGGCGCACTGATCCAAGCCTGATCTCCAAACATTCCGGGAGGGCGGTCGCGATGCGGCCGCCCTATCGGCGTTTCTGTTTGACCTCGCGGCTATGGCCGACAGAGCAGCGCCTCCCCCAACACCGCCGACGCAAAAAGCCGCCGCCCCGGGCAACCGGAGCGGCGGCTTTGCGACCCTTGCGGGGCGGTGGCGATCAGAGTTGGAGGATCAGAAGCGCCCGATGGTCGGGCAAGGCCCGCTGATCAACCGAAGCGGCGGCGGCTCGGCTTTGATACGGACCAGCGGACCGGGGAGCCGTTCACCGGGCCGGATCGCGCCGCAACTGACGACCTTCTCGCGCGGCGGCCGCGCCTGGACGGCCGTCATGCCGGTGATCGGGTTTTCCGGATCGTGCGGCCGGCGCTGCAGGGCCTCGCGGCCCGATGGCTGAGCCGCCGCTTCCCGGCCGGCCCGCAAGGCTTCGGCGAAGTCGGCGGAGCCGCCCTTCGCCCCTAGCGGGCTCGGCGCGGCGATGCGGCCTTGCCCCTGTATGGTGATGCTCATCACGGTTTTTCCGAGATCTACGATCCTTCTTCATCGCAGCCACGCGACGCGACCGCCATCCGAGGGAATTACCGAGATCTGCGTAGTCGCGTTAACGGTGCATTCACCATACCGGCGGTCATCCACCTGTCATTAAGCAATCCACAATCTGGCGGATGTCTATTTGGCCCCCGTCGAGGAGGCCGTCCGTGTCACGCTGGGATGCTGCGAAATCTGCCGAGCGCGGATCGACGCCGGACCGCATCCGCGCGGGCGCGTTCGAACCGCAGGTCCGCCCGGCCCAGCCCCGGCGGGAGCTTCCGGTCACGGCTGTCGCGCCGGCGACGCAGAAGCGCTTCATGCCGCGCGCCGAGGCGCCCGTCGAGAGCGTCAGGCTCATGGCCGCCGACCTCGCTCCCCTCGCGCGGCCCGCCGACGCGCTGATCGCCGACCTGTCGCGCATCGAGATGACCCTGTCGCGCCTCGGCGCGTCCCCGCAGGACAGCCAGTCCGTCGACATGGGCGCGGACGCCGTGCGGGAGGTTCTGCGCCGCATGCGCCTTGTGATCACGGCGGGCGACGCCCTGGTGACCGGGGAGCAATGACCATGACGGCCCGCTTCGCCGGCCTGGCCGCCCCCTCCCGGCCAAGGCCTTCACCCCTGATCCCGCCGGCCTTCGACCGGGCGGACGGCTTCGGGCCGCCGCCCCAGTCGGCCGTGCGCCCGCTCGCGCTCGCGGAGGCGGACCTTCGGCTGCTGAACGCCCTTGCGGCCCACCAGATCCGCTACGGCAAACCCGCCGAGGCGCTCGCGATGCTGCAGCTCACGGTGCGGCTCGCGCCCGGCGATGCGCAGAGCCTCCGGCTCCTGTCGGAAGCCTTCCTGGCGACGGGCGACGGCGAGACCGCGCACGCGGCCCATTTGGCCTACGAGGCGGCGGCCGCGCACGAAACCGCCACGGCGGGCTTCCAGCTGCGGCGCGCCCGCGTGATGACGGCGCTGCGCCGCTTCGGGGAGGCCGTCGAGGCCTTCACGCAGTTCGTCCAGTTGCGGCGGGCAGGTCGATGATGGAGTTCCTGACACGCACCCTCCACCGCATGCGCGGCCGGCAGGATCTCGCCCTGATCGCGATCCTGCTCACCGCCGTGCTGGTGATGATCATCCCGATGCCGACCTTGATGCTCGACGTGCTGATCGGGCTCAACATCACGATGACGATGGTGATCCTGATGGTGGCGCTCTACATCGAGCGCCCCACCAGCTTCTCGACGTTCCCGGCCGTGATCCTGATCGCCACGACGTTCAGGCTGTCGATCTCGATCTCGACGACCCGGACGATCCTCACCGAAGCCGACGGCGGCGACATCGTGGCCACGTTCGGCAACTTCGTCACCGGCGGCAACCTGGTGGTCGGGCTGGTGATCTTCCTGATCATCACGATCGTGCAGTTCGTGGTGATCACCAAGGGCGCCGAGCGCGTGGCCGAAGTGGCGGCCCGCTTCGTACTCGACGCCTTGCCGGGCCGGCAGATGAGCATCGACGCGGAGCTGCGCGCCGGCGACATCGACCCCGCCGAGGCGCGCGAGCGGCGGCGCAACCTCGACAAGGAAAACCAATTCTTCGGCGCCATGGACGGCGCGATGAAGTTCGTGAAGGGCGACGCCATCGCGGGCCTGCTGATCGTGGTCGTGAACCTCGTGGGCGGCATTGCGATCGGGGCCTTCCAGAAGGGCATGCCGCTCGGACAGGCCGCGTCCACCTATTCGCTTCTCACCATCGGCGACGGCCTCGTCGCGCAGGTGCCGGCGCTGCTGCTGGCGCTCTGCGCGGGAGCGATCGTGACTCGCGTCACCACGGAGGGCGGGGCCGACCTCGGCGGCGACATCGCGGCGGAGCTCGCCGGCAGCCAGCGCAGCATCGGGGCGGCCGGCGTGGTCGTGTCGGCCATCGGGCTCGTGCCGGGCTTTCCGGCGCTGCTGTTCTTCGCATTCGGCGGCGTCCTGATCTGGGTCGCGTGGTTCATGCCCGGCAAGGCGCCGGGCCGGCGCTCCGGGGCCGGGCGCGGTCGCGCGGCGGATGGCGCCAACGAAGCCGAACCGGTTTCTTCGGCCGAGTCGCATCCTCATGAGCGCCTCGTGATCCTTCTTGGCGCGAATAGTTTCGGCCGGCTCGACGGCAGGGCGTTCGCACAGGCGCGCGATGGCCGGACCGAAGCCTGCCGCCGGCGGCTCGGCATCCCGACGCCGCGGTTCGGGATCGAACTCGCCGACGCGCTGGCCCCAGACGCCGTGCGGGTGCTCTTCGACGGAGTGGCGCTGTTCGCCGAATCGGTGGCGGCGGATGCGGTGGTGCTGGAAGGCGATGGCGCGATCCTGGACGCCGCCGGCGTTCCGCGTCGTACTCTGGCGCGCGGCTGGCGACGGCCGTACGGCTTCTGGGTCGACGGCGCGGAGGCGGCGCGCCTCGTGGATGCGGGCCTGCGCGTCGTCACCTTCGCCGATCTCCTCGCGCATGCGGGCGTCGAGCATTTGAAGGCGCAGTCGGCGCTGACGCTCGGCTTCGAGGAAGCCCATGCGCTGTTCGCCGAATTGCGGAGCACGCATCCTCGCCTGGCCGAGCAGGCCGGCAACGCTGTGCCGATGCCGCGCATGCTGGACGTGATGCGTCGTCTCGCCGGCGAGCAGGTCCCGCTGGTACCCACCCAAACCTTTTTCGAGGCGCTCGCCGAATGGGGACAGCGCGAGACCGACGCGGCCGTGCTGGCCGAGCACGTGCGCCACGCCATGCGGCGGCAGATCTGCGACCAGATCGCGGACGCCAGCCGCGTCCTGCCCGCCTATGTGGTCGAGCCCGGCCTAGAGCAGCAGTTGCGCGAGTCGTTGCGCATGACCGAGTCGGGCGTGTTCCTGATGATGTCGAGCCGGCTCTCCAATACGCTCCTCGAGCAGATCGAGACCATCGTGCGGCCGGAGGATCCTGCCGCCGCGCCGCCCGTGGTGGTGACGGCGGTCGATCTTCGGCGTCATCTCGCACACTACCTGCGCTCGCACGATGTCGGCTTCGCGGTTCTGTCCTTCCAGGAGATCGCGCCTGAGTTCACGTGCCAGCCGGTCGGCACGCTGGTGGCGGAGCCCCGCGGCGAGTTGAGGTCGGTCGCATGAACGGGCCCCTCTACGTAGGCGCCTCGGCGCCCGGCGCGGATCACCCTGGCGGCGCGTTTGCGGCATCATGCGGCATCGGAGAACCGTGATGCCCAACCGCCATCTCGATCCCCATCCAGCGCAAGCGATCGCCCCGCAGGAACACTGCGCGCGTCCCTTCCGTGACCTCGCGGCCGACTATGTCGACGCCGTGAAGCGCGGCGCCTTGCGGCCGGACAGCGATCTCGCCCGCCTCGTGGAAGGTCGCGATCCGGCCGGGCGTTTCCGGACGCTCGGCCTCGCGATGCGCGACAAGGACCAGGGCCGCATGGCGGACGCGGTCGCCAAGCTGCGTACGCTGCGGTTCGCTAAACGCGAGGTCGCCGCACGGGCGGCCGAGCAGATCGAGCAACTCGCCGCGCTCGGCGGATCACAGACGAGCGGGCGCACACCCCCTTCAGACCCCACGAGGAGATCCCGTCATGGCTGGTGAAATCCAGGGCGCCGCGACCGGCGCCGCATCCACCGCGAACACGGCCGCTCTCAGCACGGGCGACGCCGAGGAACTGAACAAAATGGTGATGAAGTTCACCGAGAAGCTCGCCGACAGCGTCTTTACGAGCCTGTTCTCGTCGCTTCTCGCCGATGGCGGCGAATGACGCCATTCCGACGAGGGTAAACGCATGAGCATCCAGGCGATCGGCGCGGCGACGTCGCAACTCTCCGGCGCATCCGCGCAGGCGGCCACGCAGGCGCGTGGCGCGGCGGCTGACACGTTCAGGGTTGCGGCGGCATCGGTGCAGACGCAGGCCGCCGCGCCCGCACCGACCGGCTCGCTCACCGAGACGCTGGGCTCGGTGCACGACACGCTTCAGAGCCTTCGTCCGTCTCCGACGATGGGGGCGGATCCGATCGCCGGGCAGGTCGGCGAAATGCTTCCGTCTCCGTGGGTGAACTCCGGCGTGGCGCGGACGGGCGCGACGACCGGGGCCGAACCGCAGATGACGCCCGCCGACGGCTTCAAGGCGCTGGAGAAGAGCTACGACCATGCGATCTTCGTGAATCTCGTCAGCCAGGTCATGGGAGGCGTCTCCCATTCGGTCAGCACCCTCGTGCGGCAATCGTGATGCGTAACGCCCGGTCCATTCCCGGCGATACGGCTTTGGGCCGGCTGGCGCTGCGCATGCTCGTGGCGTTGGGCCTCGTGCTGGCGCTGGCGGGCTGCAAAGCCGATCTCTATGACGGCCTGCAAGAGCGCGAGGCGCTCGAGATCGTCGGCATCCTGCAGAACGCCGGCATCGAGGCCGGCCGAACCCGCGCCAAGGACGGCACCTACGCGCTCTCGGTGGAGCGGGACCAGACCACGCGGGCGATCAACGTGCTCAGCGCGCGGGGTCTGCCGCGCCAGCGCTTCGAATCGCTCGGCGGCATTTTTGACAGCAAGCGCATCGTCTCCACCCCGATGGAGGAGCGGGCGCGATTCATGTACGCGATGAACCAGGAACTGGCGAACAGCATCACGCAGATCGCCGGGGTTGTGTCGGCCCGGGTGCACGTGATGCTGCCGGAGGACTCGCCGCTGGAGAAGGACCGCCGTTCGCCCCGCGCGTCGGTGTTCATCTACCATCGCGCCGATCTCGACATGTCGCGCCATGTCGCCACCATCAAATACCTGGTGACCAACAGCGTGGCCGGGCTGAACTACGAAGACGTCGCGGTGGCGCTGTTTCCCTCCGCGCAGGGAACCGAACTCGGCCGGCAGCCGCTCTCGATCGGCAGCCTCGCGCCTTTCGGCGTGCTGGCTCTGCTCGGCCTCGGACTGGCGCTGTTTCGCCGCCCGCTCCTGCGTCTCATCGGTTCGCAGGGCCTTTGAGCATGCTCACGCTCCTGCACTCCACCGCCGCGGAGGCGCCCGAGCCGCCCTTCGCGAGCCTCGATCCGAGTTGGGCGGCCGACTGGGCGCCCAGCCTTGGCTCCGAACCCATGCGCGCCATGATCTCGCGCGATCCGCGGTTGCGCGAGCGCTTGCCGTCCATGCTGGCCCTGGCGCATCAGGCCGGCCGGCTCGAAGCAGCGGCGGTCAGCGCGGCGGACCTCGGCGCCTACGGCGCCTTCGTGGCCGATCCGGCGCGCTTTCGGCGCCTGCTCGGCCTCGCCTGGCATGCGCGGGCGCTCAGTCGCGTCATCGACGGCGACCTCCTGCGGGCGCAAGGCGGGCAGATCGATCCCAAGGACCTGCCCGTGGTGATGAGCTTCGCCGACATCGAAACCGAGTGCGAAGCGCTGCCGCAGCCGGGACGGCTTCTGCAGGCGGCCGAAACCGTCGCGTTGCGGCTCATTCAGGCCTGGGCGGCTGGCCTGCCGGCCGCCTATCGGGCCAGGATCGCGTTTTGTGTTCCAAAAAACGTCAATCCAAATTTTGACCAGTTAGAGTTCGAAAACCATTATCTGACATTGATCATCCATCGGGTCGCGGAGGCGTTGCGTCGCCCGTAAGGATGGAGGCACGGGTGGAGAGCGCGCAGAGTCTCTACAAGGGCCGTGTGATCAGGCGGCGCGACCCTGACCAGGCGCCTCTGTCGAGCGCCGCGGCGCCAGCCATTCCGCCCGCCGTCGAGACCGCCCAGAAGCAGGCCGCCGCGATCGTGGCGGCCGCGCGCGCCGAGGCCGAGGGACTGCTGGCCTCCGCCCGCGATGCGGCCGAAATCGAACTCGCCGGGAGGCTCGTCGAGCTGGACCGCGATTACCGGCGTGATCTCGTCGACCTGCAGCCGCGTCTGGCCGAGGTGGTGAGGCGCGCCGTCGAGGAAATCCTGGACGAAATGCCGCCGGCCGCCCTCGCGACCAAGCTGGTGAAGCGCGCCCTGCGCGACCTGCCGCATCGCGACGTGGTGCTGCGCTGTGCGCCCGGGGACGTGGAGCGCGCCGAGCTCGCCGCCAACGCCATCCGGGCTGACGGAGCGCGCGTGGTCCCGGCCGTGGCGGCGGACCCGCAGATGGAGGCCGGCGCCTGGCGGCTCGAAGCCGGCGGCGTCGCGATCGAGATCGGCGCGGGCGCGCAGGTCGAAATGCTCTCGGGCGTCCTCTCGGCCGCCCTGCAGGACGACATCCGCCTCGGGCCCGCATGAGCCCGCACCGATGACCGCCATGGGGGTTCTGGGACAAGCGACAGACAGGATGGCGGCCGGGATCGCCCGCCGGCCGCTGCGCCGCGCGGTGGGGCGATTGACCGAGATCGGCCCGGGTGGGCTCGTGACGACGTTGAGCGACCTGTCGGTCGGCGAGATCTGCCGGCTCGTTGAGTCAGGTGGGAGCGAGATTCTCGGGCAGGTGATCGCGCTGCGCGACGGGCGGGCGATCCTGGCGCCGCTTGGCGTGATCGACGGGCTGTCGTCGCGCACCGAAGTGCTGCCGCAGTACGACCCGTTCACGTTTCGCTGCGGAACCGGGATGCTGGGCGGCGTCTTCGACGGGCTAGGCCGCCCCATGGACGGCCGGCCGCTGGCGCGCGACGGACTGCAATCGCGCGGCGTCGCGCCGCGGTCCACGCCGCCGCTGGAGCGGCCGCTGATCTCGACGCCGATCCAGACCGGACTGCGCGTCATCGACGGGCTGAACACGCTTGGGGTGGGGCAGCGCATCGGCGTGTTCGGGCCGCCGGGCGGCGGCAAGTCCTCGCTGCTGGGGGCGCTCGCCCGCAACGCCTCGGCGGATGTGTGCGTGCTGGCGCTGATCGGCGAGCGCGGCCGCGAACTCCGGGAGTTCCTGGACCGGCAATTGCCGCCCGAGTTCCGCGACCGCTGCGTCGTGGTGGCGTCCACCTCCGACCGGCCCGCCATGGAGCGCGTCATCGGCGCGCATGTGGCGACCTCGGTGGCCGAGCATTTCCGCGAGCAGGGCGCGCATGTGCTGCTGCTGCTCGACAGCGTGACCCGCTTCGCCCGGGCGCTGCGCGAAGTGGGGCTCGCGGCCGGCGAGCAGCCGGTGCGGCGCGGCTTCACGCCCTCCGTCTACGCCGAGTTGCCGCGCCTGATCGAGCGCTGCGGCGGCGACCGGAATGGCGCCATCACGGCCATCTACACGGTGCTGCTGGAGAACGAGGGCTTTGGCGATCCCATCGCCGAGGAGGTGAAGAGCCTGGCCGACGGGCACATCCTGCTGGATTCCAGGCTCGGCCAGTCGGGCCACTACCCGGCCGTTGACGTGCTGGGCAGCGTCAGCCGCCTCATGGGCGAGATCGCGTCGCCCGAGCACCGCGCCGCGGCGTCGCGGTTCCGGGCCCTGCTGGCGCGCTACCGTGACATCGAGCTGCTCGTGCAGGTCGGCGAATACGCGGCCGGGTCCGATCCGCTGGCCGATGAGGCGCTGCGCCGGCGCGACGCCATGATGGACTTCCTGGTGCAGGCCGGGCGCGAGGCGACGCCGATGGGCGAGACGCTGGATCGCCTGCGCGCGGTGGTGGGCCATGACGAATAGCACCCGCACCCCGCTGGCGCGCATCCACGAACTCGCCCGCATGCGCGCCAGCGCGGCGCTGCAGCGCGTCGCCGCCGCCGAAACCCGCGCGACCGCGGCCCAGCGCGCCGCCGCGGCCGAGCGCGACGCGAAGGCCGAGTTGGCCGCCACGCAGGCCGACAGTCGCGCCGAGCGCATCGCCGGCATGCTGGCCGGCCCGGCGACGCCGGTGCGGCTGGCGCGCATCGGGCTGCAATACGACATCGACGTCGAGGACCTCGCCGCGCAGGACCGGCGCATCGCGCAGCGCCAAGCCGAAGCCGACGCCAAGCTGCGGGAGCTGGAGCGCGAGCGCGCCGAGGCCCGGATCGCCAACAACCGCGAGATCAAGCTCGGCGCCTCGCTGGAGCGGATCGGCCGGGGCGAGCGGCTGGCCGAGGAAGGCGCGTCCGACGAGGACGCGGGCGACCGATGACCATCCACGCCGCCCACCCCAGAGGCAGCCGGGGCCAGCCGCAGCGCCGCATCGCGGACCGGCTGGAGGAACTGTGGTTCGCGACCGCCTGGATCCTGCGGCTGGAGGCCGGCGGCGTCGATTTCGTGCTGCGCCCGCGCGCGCCGTCCGGGTCCTTGCCGAAGGGGCCCGCCATCGCGGGCGTGATCGGGTCCGACCGCTTCGCGCTGGTGCTGCCGGACGATCTCGTCGCCGCCACGCTGGCGCGGGCCCCCGAGCCGATCGGCTGGGATGCGCTGGCGCCGGCCGACGCCGCCCTGGTGCTGGAGTGCCTGCTCGGCGACGCGCTGGGCGCGCTTGAAACGCGCCTCGGGCTGCCGATCAGCCTCGAAAGCGTGATCCCGGCGATCGGCGCCACGGACGAGGGCGCGCTCACCTTCGAAATCATGACGCCGGGCGCGACCTACCCGTGCGCGGCCTTTCTGCACGGCCGCGAGCCGCGCGGCCGCATGGCGCAGGATCTTTTGCGGATCGTCGGCTGGGGCCCGGCCGTGATGCCCGGCCAATTGCTCGTCGTCGGCCCGGTCGATCTCGACGACGCCGAACTGGCCGACCTGCAGCCCGGCGACACCATCATGCTGGACGGAGCGGCCACCGAATTCCTCGACGGCGCGATCCTGTATGACGACGGCTCGGCGCGCCCGGTCACCATCCAGAGCGGCGCGGCCACGGTGACGGACGCCGAGATGGTGTCGTCCGCCCAGATGCAACGCGTCGGCGGCGTCGACCTGCTGATCGGCTCCGTGCGAGCGCCCGTGATGCCCGAGCCCGGCGCAGCGGCGCCATTCCGGTCGTTCGAGGATGGACGCGTGCGCCTGCGCCGCTTCGGCGCGGTGATCGCGCTGGGCGAACTCGTCGAGACGGATGGGCGGATCGGCCTGTCGATCAGCTCCGTGGAACCAGACCGATGAACCCGTCCGACAACCTCTTCGCCATCCTGCTGTTCGTGGCCGGGATGTCGTTTCTGCCGCTGATCGCCGTGACGGTGACGGGCTTCGCCAAGATCTCGATCGTGATCTTCATCGTCCGCAATGCGCTCGGCATCCAGCAATTGCCGCCCAACATCATCGTGTACGGGCTGTCGCTGATCCTGTCGGTCTACATCGCGATGCCGGTGATGAACACCGCCTACACGTCGGTGCGGGACGCGCGCCTCACCTACAAGACCTTCAGCGACTACGAGGAAGCCGGCGCGCGCGCGTCGAAGCCGCTGGAAACCTTTCTGCGCAAGCATACGGATCCGGCCAAGCTCACCTTCTTCGTCCAGTCCACGGGCAAGATCTGGGCTGGCGAGCGCGTGCCGCCGCTGGCCGAGAGCAGCCTCGCCGTGCTGGTGCCGGCCTTTCTGCTCACCGAGCTCACCAAGGCGTTCGAGATCGGGTTCCTGCTCTATCTGCCCTTCATGGCGATCGACATCATCGTCACCACCGTGCTGGTGGCGCTGGGGCTGATGATGATCCCGCCCAACACCATCGCGACGCCCTTCAAGCTGCTGCTCTTCACCTTCGTGGACGGCTGGACCAAGATCGTCCAGGGCCTCGTCCTCAGTTACATCTGAGGGCGCGATGGCCAACTCGACCCTGTCGCTGGCGCTGTATCGCATCCTGTTCGACTGCGTGGTCTTTGTCGGGCCGCCGCTGCTGATCGCCACCGTGGTGGTGTTCATCATCGGGCTGCTGCAGGCCGTCACGCAGTTGCAGGAGCAGACGCTGCCGCAGACCGTGAAGATCGTGGTGATCGGCTTCGTGCTGCTGGCCTTCGGCGGCGTGCTCGCGGGGCCGCTCTACGCGTCCACCAACGAGATCTTCACCAGCTTCTACCTGTACCGGCGCTGATCGTGGAGACGCTGCTCACGCCCGCGGTGGTGGACGCGCTCTACGCCAAGTTCAGCCTGCTGTCGCTCGCAATGGCGCGGCCCTTCGGCGTCACGCTGCTGTGCACGATCTTCGCCTGGGCGCATCTTAACTCGGGCCTGCTGCGCGCCGGCTTCGCGATGGCTCTGGCGCTGCCCTTCATGCAGCCGCTCTGGATGGGCACGCAGCCTTATCTCGCCGGGCTGGAAGGGCCGTTTCTCCTCTACATCGCCAAAGAGATGCTGATCGGCCTGCTGCTGGGCTTCCTGGTGTCGCTGCCGTTCGAAACGCTGGTCGCGGCGGGCGGCGTGATCGACAGCTACCGGGGGGCCACCGTCGGGGGCTCGTCGCCGAGCGGCGAAATCACCGCCTATGGGCAGATGTTCATCATCATGGGCCTCTGGCTCTTCGCCTCGCTCGGAGGTTTCTGGCTGCTGGCGGATCTTCTGTACCGCAGCTACGGCGTCTGGCCGGCCGGCGAGCTGCTGCCGCCCTTGTCGACCTCGGCGCTGCCGGCCTTGCTGGCGATGATCATGGGACTGATGCGCGCCACGCTCGTGATGGCGGGCCCGGCCGTGATCGTGATGATCGCGTGCGACCTCGTGTTCATGATCTCGGGCCGCCTCGGCAAGCAGCTCAACGTCGTGTTCCTGTCGGCCTCCGTGAAAGGCATGGCGATGCTGCTGATCGCGCCCCTGTTCGCGCTCGCGCTGGTGCGGCTGATCGGCCCCGCCGTCACGGCCGTCGACCCCGTCGAAACGGCGCTGCGCGCCCTGTTGCGGTGAGTTGAGCGATGTCGGGCGGATCCGAGGAGAAAACACTTCCCGCAACGTCGCGAAAGCTCGAGGAGAGCCGCCGCAAGGGACAGGTCGCGTCGAGCTCCGACTTCGTCGAGATGACGGTGCTGCTGGCCGGGCTCGCCTATGTGCTGAGCCAGGGCCAGGTGTTCCTGCGGCAGGCGCTGACCTGGTTCGACTTCGCCACAAAGGCGATCCGCGACCCGCACGCGCTGGCGGCAGGGTCCGTGCAGCGGATGGGCATGGACCTTCTCGGCTCCCTCGCGCCCCTCCTGGTGATCGTGGCCGGGGCCGGCGTGCTGGCCAATATCGGCCATAAGCGCGGGCCGGTGGTGTCGGCCGAGCCGCTGAAGCCCGACCTGCAGCGCATCAGCATCTCGGCAGGGTTCGGGCGCATCTTCAGCGCCAAGAGCGCCACCGAGTTCGGGATCACGCTGCTGCGCTGCGGAACCTGGTTCGTGGCCGCCGGCATCGCGGTCTGGGCCGTGCTCCCGACCGTGTTCAACGCCGCCACCTGCGGCGCGCCCTGCGTGCTTCAGAGCGGCTACGATCTCCTGAAGACCTTGCTGCTGATCGCGGTCGTGATCCTGATGGTGGCGGGCGCGCTGGACCTGCCGCTGCAGACCGCCTTCTTCCTGAAGGAGATGCGAATGTCGCATTCCGAGGTGAAGCAGGAAATGAAGCAGATGATGGGCGCGCCCGAGGTCCGTAGCCGCCGGCGCGAGGCGCATCAGGAGGCCGCGCGCGGCGTGGGCTCGCTCGGGCAGGCCAATGTGGTGGTGGTGAGCGCCGCCTACGCGGTGGCGCTCTGGTACGATCGCAACGAACAGCCCGTGCCGATCGTGATGGCCAAGGGTCGCGGCCCCAACGCCGACCGGATGATCGAGGCGGCCGGCCGGCTCGGCGTGCTGGTGGAGTCCGACCCGGATCTCGCGGTGGCGCTGTATGAATCGGGCGGCGTCGGCGCGCTGGTTCCGCAGCGCTGCTTCGACGCCGTGGCAGCGCTCTTGCTCAGAACCAACACGCTGCGTCTCTAAAGGGCCAGCTTGCGCGGGCGCTCGACGTCCGCGACAGTACGGCTCGAGCTGAGCCATGGTTCGGGAACGATGACGCTGGATAGCCGCAAGCCGAAGCGATTGCACGACGACGCAGGGCCCATCAGCCTGAAGCGCGTCGATGCCGCGCCTGCGGTTTCGGCTCGGGTGATCTCGGTCGAACTCCCCACCGTCTCGCCACCGCCCGAGGCCGCGCCAAGCTTCGAAACGGTCCGGATCGTTCCGCTTTTTCAATTACGCACGACCCTGGGTCGCCGTTTGGCCAGTTCGGCGCGTTGGACCGAGGCTTCTCCCGAACGCGCCACCGAGGCCCGTCGGGTCGTCGCGATCGCGGATGCGCTCAAGGCGACGCCGGCCGCCGCGGAGCCCGACATTGCGGTGATCCGGCGCGGCGGTTCGGGCGCGGCCATCGCGACTGTTTACTCGGTGCTGAACGGCGCGGTGTTCATGGACGCCGATACTTGCGGCGAATGGACGGAAGGGCGCGAGGATGCGGCATTCCTTCATGCGCTCGCCAACGCGCTGACGGCCCTGCGTGATCAGCAGTTGTTCCAGGGTGGCACGCGTGATCTCAAGTCTTTGTCCCGGCGCGATCGATGCATTGATCCGAGACATTCAAGTTCTCCGGCGAATTCTACTTAGAGTTGTACAATACAACCTGTGGTAATCAGTAATCCGTCTCAGTAGTTCGGATTCAGCACGGAACGCGATGGCACGTAAATCGCTGAAGGTTCTACGTACTCGCCCCCGATTGGGCGAGCATCGTGGAGAGCGTCGAAGATGCCAAGATTTCGGGCCGTTCTGATCTTCCCAGAGAACTCCGGCGAAGCGCGCTACGAGTTCGAAGCGCCTGCGACCTTCATGCAGGGATCCGCCACCCGGATCGTCGACGCTTTTCTGAACACGGTCGACGGCCTGGATCTGCCGGACGTCCCCGTCGATCACGAAATCAATTCAGCCAACGCCTACCGCTCGAGCGCCGCCGTCAGCGTGACCGCGACGGGTTCGATCACATTCCGCGCCGGAACGCCCGTTCCGTTCGTGCTGCTGATCTCGCCCGCCAAGCCCGTCTGATCCCGACCGCCGCACCGAGGAGCATCCCATGTCCAACGCCATTCGCATCGTGATCGCCGACGCCCACCCGATGATGCGCGAGGGACTCAAGGCCACGCTCGACAAGGTCGCGGATTTCAAGGTCGTGGCCGAGGCCGGAGACGGCTACGCGGCCGTGCTGGCCACCGCCAGCCACGCGGCCGACGTCGTGGTGCTCGACTCGGCGCTGCCGCGTCTCGACGGCTACGAGACGATCGTGCGGCTGCGGGCCCAGAACCCCGACCTGCGCATTCTCGTCAGCCTCAACGCCAACGAGACCTTCGACGTGCAGGAATTCGTGCAGGCCGGCGCCAACGGCATCCTGGCCCGCAACACGGCGGCTTCCGAGTTCACGACCGCGATCCGGGCCGTGGTGAATGGCGGCGCGTATTTCTCCAACGCGCTGGTTCTCAGCCTGATGAACCGCAGCCAGAAGAAGGGCGGCCAGGTCAACATGTATGGTCTCACCACCCGCGAGCTCGAGATCCTGCGCCAGATCGGGTCGGGCTTCAGCAACAAGGACATCGCTCGCCGGCTCGACCTCAGCGTTCGCACCGTGGAGACGCACCGTCTCAACATCCGCAAGAAGACCAATGCGACGCGCTTCAAGGACCTGCTCGAGATCGCCCGGCGGCTGGCGCCCGAGCGGAGTTCTCCGGCGAACATGCCGATGGTTGACGCAACGTTAACCATGATGATGTGACGATGGTTGACAGCTATCAGTTCGGCTCTTGAGCGCTACTCCCCATACGGACCCGCATTTTGCACACGCCCCTCCGATGTCCGACCTTCGCGGCGACGCGCGGCCTCCTGGCCGCGCTCGTGGCGTTGGGGACGTGGTCCACGGCGGCGGCGGGCGCCGAGCCCTTGCGGGGCAGTCTTGCGCAGGCCGGGGCCGTGCTGAACGCCGACCCGCCGGGCGCCATCCTCCCCTTGTCCACGCGCCAGGGCGCGGCTTCTCCCGCGCCAGCGGCCGCCGCCAGGATGCAGGCTGCGCCCGAGAGCGGTTTCGTGTTCGTGTTCGAGCAGGAGTTGCGTTCGTTTCTGGCCGACTATTGCCGCCATGTCGGCCTGCGGGCTGAAATCGACGGCGCGGTGCGGGGCCGGCTCAGCAAGGTCAAGTTGCCGCTCGACTTCCCCACGCTGATGAGCGAGCTGAACGGCCGTTTCGACATCGAATGGTACCTGGAAGGCGATTCGCTGCGGGTGACGCCGCGCAGCGAACTCACCACGCGGGTGATCAGCCTCAGGTCCGTGAGGCTCGACGATCTCAACGAGGCGCTCAAGAAAAGCGACCTCGATCCGGCCCGCTACCCGCTGCGCATGGTGAAGGACGCCGACGCGGTGATCGTCCGCGCGCCGGCGAGCTATGTGTCGCGCATCGTCGCCGTGGTGGAGACGCTCGGGCGCGGCAACAATGACGGCGTGATCCGGGTCATCCGCTACGGCGAGGAAAAGACCACGCCGCCGCCGCCCGCGAAATAGCGTGCGAGCTTCGCGGCTGGACGGCTTTCCTGATCAGAACTCGATCTTTCCAGATCAGAACTCGATCTTGCGGCTGAGCTTGTCCTTGGTGAGGACGATCCCCGAGCCGTCGATCTGGCTGACGCGCCAGCCACTCCCGAGCGTGCCGCCGATGCGCACCGTCTGGCCGTTGGTGAGAACGAGCTCGGGCTCGCCGTCCAGCCAGGCGCTGCGGATGTTGGCGCCGAGCACGTCCGAGACCTTGCCGACATTGTTGAGCAGCAACGGCGCGCCCGGGACGCTGTCGTTCCACTGGAGAACGCTGCGCCAGCGCGCGAGGCCGGCTTCGTCGACCTCGCCGGTCGCCACCACGGCCCCGGCCGGGCCGGATTCGGCCGTCACGGTTCCGCCCAGGTCCGCTTTGCGGATCCGGTCCTGCAGGGCGGCGATGTGCGCGGCCGGGTCGGTCGGCAGCGCGGCCAAAAAGGGCTGCGTTTCCGCCGGCCGGAACAGGGCCGCGGAGCTCGACGTGAGGGCGCTGACCAGCGGCCAGCCGACCAGAAGAAGAGCGGCCAGTCCGCCCAGCGCCAGCGCGGGGCGCCGGAGCGTCTCGAGCTCGAATTTGGGCTTCAACTCGATGGAGGCGCGTCCTGCCTCGATCGTAAGCGGCGCCTTGACGACCAGGTCGCGGCCGACGTCGACGATCCGGCCATTCACCCGGATCGGGGCGTCGAGCGGCTCGACGCGCACGGTCCCGAGCCACTCGTTGGTGATCTCGATCGCGAAATGCCGGTCCTGGAGCCCATCGCCGATCAGGACGATGTCGTTGTCGAGCCCCGAGCCAATCGTGGCCACGCCTTTGCGCAGCGCCGCCAGGGCGCCCGCGTGGGACCCTGACGTCACCTGCAAGGCTACGCCGCCCTCGATGGCGGCGCGCCTCGTCTGCAAGAGGTCGACCAGGCTCATGGGCTGCGGGGCTCCGTGCTCAGGTCTGCGGCTTCGACTTCGCGATGTTCAGCGCGTTCTGCTTTTCGGTCTCGATCTCACGAAGCTTGGTGGCGTTCGCGATGGCGGTGTCGAAGGACTGCGAGAGGCTGGAGAAGTCAGCGGTCGCGCCGCCGGCCGCCGTGGATGCACCCGTGCCGCCCGTACCGGAAATTGCGTCTGCCATGTCGATCTCCTGCTTTGCTCACCGGACTATTCGGTTATGCCGTCACCTTGCCACCCGCCGCCCGACTGCGGAATCCGTGCTGGGCGCCTAAGTAGTTTGAGCGGACGCGCGGTTCCGGGCGGGGGCGGCGCGCCGGCTCGCGGGCCGAGCGCCCGCTCATCTCGGACGAGACCCTGCGCATGAGCGCGAGCACGTCGTCCAGCTGGTCGCCCGCGCGCGTCTCGTAGCGGTCGAGCGCGCGCGCGATGGCCGCGCCTGCCTCGCCCGCCTCGCCGCGCACCTCCGCGGTGACGCACAGGGCCTGGAGCGCGCGCTCGGGCAGGCCCGCGCGCGCGCATAGGGCGCGGAAGGCGGGCCCGCCAGGCTCGCCCATGATGGCGCGCACGCGGTCGACCGAGACCGCGGCCAGGTTCGCGAGGCTGTGCTCGATGAGCGCGAAGGCGCCGCTCGCGGCCGCGCGCACGAGCAGCGCGGTGGTGAGGCGCCCGCGCGAGATCAGATGCGCGACCAGGTCGGGCGCGTCGCGGGCCGGGCACTCGGACGCGAGAGCGATCGTGGCGTGGTCCTGCTCGGCGCGGATGCGCTCGGACTCGACCTCCTGGGCGCGGCCGCCGGCCACGGGCGCCCGCCGGGCCGCCAACGCGCGCTCCACGATCTCCTGCCGCACGGTCACGGGCGCGTCCGGGCGCACGAAGATCGCGTCCAGCATCGGCCTGTCGGCGCCGAAGCGGGAAAGGAGGGTGGCGAAGACGGATTTCACCATGGCGGCGTCGCGGTTGGCGAGCAGCGTCAGGCAGGCTTCCCGCTCGCCCACGGCCGCTATGGCGGCGGACAGGGCGGCGCTGGGGCGCGGGCGCAGCGCGACCGCGCATTGCACGGCGGCGGGCGACAGGGCGACGAGGTCGACGAGCTCGGAATCGATCAGCACCGGCGTGGACGCCGCAACCTCGGCCGCGATAGCGGGCTTGTCATAGCAAAGCGCCATCACGAGGTGGTGCGGCGCGGTCGGGTCGGGCGCCAGTTCGCACGGCAGTGCGAGCCGGACGATCGGGGAGGGATCGTCGAGAACGCGGGTGAGGCCGGCCTCCACGTCACGGCGGCGCGCGTCGCCGCGGCCGAGCAGACGCCATTCGGCCGCGAGCCGGGCGACCGCGCGAACGCGCTCGCGCTGGGCGGCTTCACTCATCGGCATCATGCTGCGCATTCGATCCCGCCGCGTCCTCTCCGCGCCCATGGTCAACAGATCACAAACAAACACTTAACATTTGCTTGTAGCTGCGTCCCTCTCGCCAGCGCGGGGCCGCAACGCCATCGACGGCGCGAGATGATTGCGCGTAGGTTGTGACCCACCGCAGCCAAGGCATCCGAGAGGCCCATGATCTACGAAATGCGAAACTACCGCTGCCTTCCCGGGCGGCTGCCGGCGTTGCTGCGGCGCTTCGAGGATCACACGTTGCGGCTCTGGGAGCGCCACGGGATCAGGCAGGCCGGCTTCTGGACCTACGCGATCGGTCCGTCCAACAACGAGCTCGTCTATCTGGTGGCCTGGGAGTCCCTCGCCGACCGCGAGCGCAAGTGGGCGGCCTTCATGAACGACCCGGAGTGGATCGCGGCGCGCACGGCCTCGGAGGCGGACGGCCCCATCCTGGCCAATGTGGCGAACAGCTTCCTGCAGCCGACCGCGTTCTCTTCGGTTCGCTGATCCCGACGGCGGCGGCGACGAGACCCCGCTGCAGGCCGAGGGGCGAAGTGGCGCTCACGCCGCCTCGGGGCCGCCTCTCCGGAAACCCCTGGAGGCGACCATCAGGCGCTGGGTGTAGGGGTCGGAGACCCGGGACAGCGCGAGATCGTCGGCGGACAGTTCCTCCACGCGGCGGCCGCGCTGCATCACCATCAGGCGCTCGCACATGTGGGTGACGACCGCGAGGTCGTGGCTGACCAGCACGAAGGTCAGCCCGTGGCGGCGGCGCATCTCCTCCAGCAGGTTCAGCACTTCCGCCTGCACGGAGGCGTCCAGCGCCGAGGTCGGCTCGTCGAGCAGCAGGATCTGGGGCTCCAGGATCAGCGCGCGCGCGATCGCGACGCGTTGGCGCTGGCCGCCCGAGAGCTGGTGCGGGTAGCGGAAGCGAAACCCCTTGCCGAGGCCGACCTCGTCCAGCGCGCGCTCGATGCGCGTCTCGGCGTCGCCCATGCGGTGGATGGCGAGGGGCTCCGCCAAGGTGCGGTCGATGGTCTGGCGCGGATGGAGCGATCCGTAGGGATCCTGGAACACCATCTGGACGCGGCGGCGGAACTCGCGCGAGCCGGGGGCCGGAAGCGCGCCGGAGCGGTCGCCCGGCGGCGCGACCAGCGAGACCGAGCCGGCCGTACGGGGCGCGAGGCCGCAGACGGCGCGCAGGATGGTGGACTTGCCCGAACCGGATTCGCCCACGATGCCGAAGCTCTGGCCGGGCTCGACCCGGATCGAGACGTCGTCCACGGCCGTGAACTCGTCGTAGACGACGCTCAGGTTCTCGATCGCGAGGCCCGCGGCGGCGGGACGGGCCGTCACAGCGCCCACTCCGGGCGGCGGTCGAGCGTCGGCAGCGGATGGTGGTGCTCGCCCAGACGCGGCAGGCAGTTCACGAGGCCGCGCGTGTAGGGGTGCTTGGCGTCCTGCAGGCCGCCGGCCGAGAGCTCCTCGACGACCTTGCCGGCATACATCACCAGGATGCGGTCGCAGAAGGTCGAGACGAGCCGCAGGTCGTGCGAGATGAAGATCAGTCCCATACCGCGATCGGTCACCAGCCGGTCGAGGATGGCGAGAAGCTGCAACTGCACGGTGACGTCCAGCGCGGAAGTCGGCTCGTCGGCGATCAGCAGGTCGGGGTCGGCGATCAGCATCATGGCGATCATGGCGCGCTGGCCCATGCCGCCGGAGACTTCGTGCGGGTAGAGGTCGAACACGCGCTCGGGGTTGTCGATCTGCACCTGCCGCAGCGTCTCCAGGGCGCGCTCCCGCGCTTCCCGGCGCGACACGCGCGCATGGGCGTCGAGCGTCTCGACGATCTGGTCGCCGATGCTCATCACGGGGTTGAGCGAAAATTTCGGATCCTGCAGCACCATCGCGATGCGGCCGCCCCGCAGCGCGCGCCGCTGCTTGGCGGAGCTCTTCAGCAGGTCGATCCCGTCGAACTCCATCCGGTTGGCGCTGACGCGGCCCTCCGGGGCCGTGAGCCCCAGGATGGCGCGGCCGGTCTGCGACTTGCCGGAGCCGGACTCGCCCACGATGCCGAGCCGTTCGCGGCCGAGCCGGAACGAGACGCCGCGCACGGCCTCGGTGAGGCCGCCGTCGCGATTGGGAAAGGCGACGCGCAGGTCGTCCACGACGAGCATGTGCCGGGTTGCGGGCTCGTTCATTTCACACCCTTGGGATCGAGGGCGTCGCGCAGGCCGTCGCCGAGGAGGTTGAATGCGAGGCTGACCACGAAGATCGCAGCGCCCGGCGCGGCCGCGACCCACCACTGGTCAAGCACGTAGAGCCGGCCATTGGCGATCATCGCGCCCCATTCGGGGGTGGGCGGCTGGGCGCCGAGGCCCAGGAAGCCGAGCCCCGCGGCCGTGAGGATGATGCCCGCCATGTCGAGCGTCACACGCACGATCACGGAGGAAACGCAGAGCGGCATGATGTGGCGCAGCACGATTCGCCAAGGCGAGGCGCCCATCAACTTCACGGCGGAGATGTAGTCCGCCTGCCTGATCGTGAGCGTCTCGGCGCGGGCGATGCGCGCATAGGGCGGCCAGGACGTAATCGCGATCGCGATCACGGCGTTCTCGATCCCGGGTCCCAGCGCGGCCACGAAGGCCAGGGCGAGGATCAGGCGCGGGAAGGCCAGAAAGATGTCGGTGATGCGCATCAGCGCCGCATCGATGAGGCCGCCGGAATAGCCCGCCACCGTGCCGACGATCAGGCCGATCGGCGCGGCCAGGATGGCGACCAGCACGACGACGAACAGCGTGATCCGCGAGCCGTGGATGATGCGCGAAAGGATGTCGCGGCCCTGGTCGTCCGTGCCGAACCAGTGGGCGGCCGAGGGCGGCAGCAGCCGGGTGGTCCGCAGGTCGCCGATATAGGGCGAATAGGGGGCAAGCTGGTTTGCAAACAGCGCCACCAGCAAGAGCGCAATCACGATCGCGAGCCCCAGCATGGCGAGGCGGTTGCGCGAGAAGGTGCGCCAGCCGCCATAGGCGCGGCCGAGCGCAGCCTGCCGGCGCGACTGCGGCCGATCCGACATCAGCCATTCGCGCCAGCCTCCGGGTGACGGGGCGTTCACGGCGCTCATCGTGCTTTGGTCCTCATCGTGTTTTGGTCCTGGGATCGAGCAGCCGGTAGAGGATGTCCGACAGCAGGTTGAGGCCGATGAAGATGGAGCCGACCACGATGGTGCCGCCCAGCACGGCGTTCATGTCAGCGTTCTGCAGCGAGTTGGTGATGTAGAGGCCGAGACCCGGCCAGGCGAACACGGTTTCGGTGAGCACCGAGCCCTCCAGCAGGCCCGCATAGGAGAGCGCGATCACGGTCACGAGCGGCACCATGGCGTTGCGCAGGGCATGGCGCCAGATGATGCGCGTCTCGGTGAGCCCCTTGGCGCGGGCCGCGATCACGTATTCCTGGTTCAGCTCGTTGAGCATGAAGGAGCGCGTCATCCGGCTGATATAGGCGAGCGAGAAATAGCCGAGCAGCGACGCCGGCAGGATGAGGTGCGAGAAGGCGTTGCCGAACGCCTCCCACTCGCCAGCCATTGCGGTGTCGAGCAGCATGAAGCCGGTGACGGGCGTGAGCGAGTACTCGTAGGCGACGTCGATGCGGCCGGGGCCGCCGACCCAGCCGAGCCGGGCGTAGAACACGAGCAGGCCCATGAGGCCGAGCCAGAAAATCGGCACCGAATAGCCGATTAACCCCATCACGCGCACGAGCTGGTCGGCGAGGCCGCCGCGGCGAACGGCGGCCCAGACGCCGAGCGGGACGCCGAGGCCGGCGCCCATGATGGTGCCGAGCGTGGCGAGCTCGATGGTCGCCGGAAAAGCCCGGCGGATGTCCTGCATCACCGGGTTGGACGTCAGCACCGAGACGCCGAAGTCGCCCTGCAGCACCTTGCGGCAATAGATGAAGAACTGCTCCCACAGGGGCTTGTTGAGACCCATCTCCTCGCGCACGCGCTGGATGACGTGCTCGGGCGCGCGGTCTCCCACGACGGCCAGCACGGGGTCGATCGGGATCACGCGGCCGATGAAGAAGGTCACGGCCAGAAGGCCGAGATAGGTAAGGAAGATAACGAGAAGAAAGCGCCCGACCGTATCGGCGCCGCGCAGGAGGCGGGCGCTGCGGCGCCCGCCTCCCCGTGATTGTTCAGCGATCGTCATGACGCCTTACTGCTTCGTCACCTTGAACATGTAGGTGGCGTCCGAGGTCGGGCCGATCTTCAGGTTCTCGACATTGGCCCGGTAGGCCGCCACTTCGTTCATCTGGTAGATCAACACGAAGGGGCTGGTCTGCCGGAACTCGGCCTGCATCTCCGTGTACATCCCCTTGCGCTTCTCGGTGTCGCGCTCCAGGGCGGCGGCGTCGGCCTTCTTGGTCAGCTCCGGGATGGCCCAGGCGTTGCGCCAGGCGAGCGGCTTGGACTTGGCGTCGTCAGAGTTATCCGGGTTGCGCGCGAAGGTGTCGGCGTTGGTGTGGGGATCCCAGTAATCCGCGCCCCACTGGCCGATATACATGTCGTGCGTGCGGGCGCGGTACTTGGTGAGCGTCTGCTTGCCGTCGCCCGGGATGATCTCGATGTCGATGCCGGCGCGCTTGGCGGTCTGCTGCACGGCTTCGGCGATGCCCTGCACGGGCTGCACGGTGCGCACGTCCATCGTGATCTTGAAGCCGTTCGGCAGGCCCGCCTTGGCGAGCAGGCCCTTGGCCTTGTCGACGTCAAGCTTGAAGGGCTTCTCGGTGGAGGCGCCGAGCAGCCCGACGGGCAGGAAGTTCTGGTGAACGATGCCGATGTTCTTGATCAGCGTGTCGCCGATGGCGTCGTAGTCGACCAGCCACTTCATGGCTTCGCGCACCTCGGGCTTGGCGAGGTTCGGGTTCTTCTGGTTGAGGCTGATGTAGTAGACCGTGCCCTTGGGGGTGCCGGTCTCCTTGATGTCCTTGTTGGACTTCAGGGCGTCGAGATCCTGCGGCGTCAGGTTGCGGGCGATGTCGGCGTCGCCCTTCTCCAGCAGAAGCCGCTGCGTGGCCGCTTCCTTGACGTGACGGTAGATCACGCGCGCAAGCTTGGATTTCTCGCCGTAGTAGTTGTCGTTGCGCTCCATCGCGAGAATTTCGTTGGCGCGCCACTCGCGGATCTTGAGCGGGCCGGAGCCGGCGTAGTTGGTCTTCAGCCACGCGTAGCCGAGGTCGCCGTTCTGCTCCTTCGACATCACCAGCTTCTTGTCCAGGATGGCGGCGACGTTGGCGGTCATGCAGTTGAGGACGAAGCTCGGCGCGTAGGCCTTGTCGGTCTCGAGCGTGACGGTGAGCGGGCCCGTGGCCTTCACCTTGTCCTTCACGTTGTCCTTGGTGAGGCCGAACTGGGTGAGGATGAACGCGGGCGTCTTGTCGAGAATCACGGCGCGCTGCAGCGAGAAGGCGACGTCCTCGGCCGTGACCGGGTTGCCGGACGCGAACTTGGCTCCTTCGCGCAGCTCAAACGTGAAGGTCTTGCCGTCCGGCGAGGCGGTCCAGGACTTGGCGAGATCGGGCAGCAGCTTGGAGGGGTCGTTGACGTCGTAGCGCAGGAGGCGGTCGTAGGAATTGCCCATGAACTCGCCGGCCGAGATCTCGAAGGATTCGGCGGGGTCCATCGTGATCGTGTCGTCGAACGCCCAAACGACAACCAGCGTGTCCTTGGGGGTGGCCGCCATTGCTGAGCCGGCCATAAGCACGGCGAACGCCGCCGCGCCGATCAGGCCGCCAGTTTTGCGAAATCCAGAGTTCTGCATTGTGATCGCCTTCGTGTCGCAACGATTGCACGTTCTTGCCGCCCAACCTTAGTTGCATTCCGGGCCGTAGCCTACAGGCGCACGCGCATGAAAATGAAGCGCTTCAGAGCCGGGCGCGGGTGCTGCGCGGCGTGGCCAGCAACAGGGTCGTCTCCGAGGCCGTGATGCCGGGCACGAGGCGCAGGCGCCGCAGCACCGCGTCGAGATCGGTCAGGCTTTCGGCCGAGAGCTCCACCACGATGTCCCAGCGACCATTGGTGGTGTGCACGGCGCCGATCTCCGGAAAGCCGCCCAGCGCGTCCACGACCTTGTCGAGCATGCGGCCCTCGACCTCGATCATCGCCAGCCCGCGCACCGGCTGGGCCACCGTGTCGGCCCGCAGCACCACCGTGTAGCCGATGATGACGCCGGTCTGCTCCAGCCGCTCGACGCGCGAGCGCACGGTGGCGCGGGAGAGGCCGAGCTCAGTCGCCATATCCGAGATGCTGCGGCGGCCGTCGTGCCGCAGGATCGAGACAAGGCGTTCGTCGATGCCGTCCATGGATCTTCCACTCTGGAACTTGCGGGTGTGCATATTGGTAGATCAGGCTTCCCGTTCCGCCAATATGGTCTGTTCGATCCGCCGGCGCGTTCGGGTACATTGCGACGACGCGAGGATCCTGATGAACGCCATGCCGACGCCCACACTCCCCACACGCACCTGCCTGCTCATCGGCGCGCCCGTCCAGGTTGGGGCCGGCCGGCTGGGGTGCGACATGGGGCCGAGCGCGTTTCGCGCCGCGGGCCTCGGTCCGGCGCTGGAGGACCTCGGCTATCGCGTCGAGGACCGCGGCAATCTGGCGATCCCGTCCGCTCCCCGGCTGGAGCACGCCAACCCGGCCATCCGCCATCTCGGCGAGATCGCGGCCTGGACGAAGGTCCTCGCCGACGCCGCCTATGCGGCGAGCCGCGAGGGCATGCCGATTTTCCTGGGCGGCGACCACAGCCTCTCGGCGGGCACCATGACGGGCCTGAGCCGCCGCGCCGCCGAGGACGGGCGCGAGCTCTTCGTGCTCTGGCTCGATAGCCATCCCGACTTCCACACGCTGGACAGCACCCGCAGCGGCAACCTCCACGGCGTGCCGATGGCCTATGCGGTGGGGCGCCAGGGGTTCGAGGGCTTCCTTCCGCCGAATTCGGCGCCGCTGAAGCCCGAAAACGTCTGCATGATCGGCCTGCGCAGCGTCGACACGGCCGAGCGGCAGGCGCTGCGCGAAAGCAAGGTCACGGTGCACGACATGCGGGCCATCGACGAGAACGGCATCGCGACGCTGCTGGCGGCCTTTCTCGAGAAGGTGCGCGCCGCCAACGGCCTGCTGCATGTCAGCCTCGACGTCGACTTCCTGGATCCCGGGATCGCGCCCGGCGTCGGCACGACGGTGCCGGGCGGCGCGACGTTCCGCGAGGCGCATTTGGTGATGGAGATGCTGCACGACAGCGAGCTCGTCGCGAGCCTCGACCTCGTCGAGCTCAATCCCTTCGTGGACGAGCGCGGCCGGACGGCGCTGCTGCTGGTCGACCTCGTCGCCAGCCTTCTGGGCCGCACCGTGCTGGACCGCCCGACCAAGAGCTTCTGACGCCGAAAGCGAGGCCCCCCATGTTGGCGACGCACGATCTTCCCCGGCTCAAGACGAACGTGGTTCCGTTCGTGAGCGTGCACAACATGATGCGGCTGGTGAACGCGATCGGGGTCGAGCGCATGCTCGCCGAGCTCACCGACGCCATCGCGGCGGAGTTTCGGCGCTGGCCGCTGTTCGACAAGACCCCGCGCGTCGCCTCGCACAGCCTCGACGGCGTGATCGAGCTTATGCCGACCAGCGACGGCGCGACCTACGGGTTCAAATACGTCAACGGCCACCCCAAGAACGGCCGCGGCGGCCTGCAGACCGTCACGGCCTTCGGCATGCTGGCCGACGTCGCCACCGGCTATCCCATCCTGCTCACCGAGATGACCATCCTGACGGCGCTGCGCACGGCCGCCACCTCGGCCCTCGCGGCCCGGCACCTCGCGCCGGCGGGCGCCGACACGATGGCGATCATCGGCAACGGCGCGCAGTCGGAGTTCCAGGCGCTCGCCTTCCGGGCCGTGCTCGGGATCGAGCGGGTCAGGCTCTACGACATCGACCCCGCCGCCAGCGCCAAATGCGCCGCCAACCTGGCCCGGCACGGCATCACGGCGACGATCGTGAACAGCGTCGCGGCCGCCGTGGAGGGCGCGGGGATCATCACCACGGTGACGGCCGACAAGCAGAACGCCACCATCCTGACGGACAATCTCGTGGGCGCCGGCGTGCACATCAACGCGGTCGGGGGCGACTGCCCCGGCAAGACCGAGCTCCACGCCGACATCCTCCGCCGCTCCGACATCGTCGTCGAGTACCCGCCGCAGACCCGCATCGAGGGCGAGATCCAGCAATTGCCGCCGGACTACCCGGTCCGGGAGCTCTGGCGCATCGTCGCCGGCGAGGAACCCGGGCGGCGGGGCGCCGGCGACGTCACGCTGTTCGACAGCGTCGGCTTCGCGATCGAGGACTTCGCCGCCCTGCGCTACGTCCATGCGCGCCTGCGCGGAGGCGACTACCACGAGGAACTCGACCTGCTCGCCGACCCGGACGAGCCGCGCGACCTGCTCGGCATGCTCCACCGCGCCGAGGCCTGAAGGGCGCGACTTTCGATACTGGAGCGGTCAACTTCGCCCGGAGCGCCAACTCGGCATTTCCGGGGGCGTGAAGGCGCCGCCCGCCAGCCCGGCGCCAATCTCGGGCTGGCGGGTGCAAAGCCCTAGCGTGGATCGTGATCCCGGGCCCCTACTGCACCACGAGGGCCGGAACGGCCTGGACCCTGGTGATCGCGGGCGGGTTCCAGCGTCCCGTCAGCGCCTCCGACTTCGGCCCATAGATACGCATGGTCAGGTTGAACGCACCTTTAGGCGCGGGCAGCCAATTCGCCTGCCGGCCCGCCCCGGGACTGTCGTTCTGGATGTACAGATCGAGTGATCCGTCGGCGTTGTACTGGAAGGGCATCCAGCTCGACACCGCGAACCTGTTCAGCGCATTGGGGACCTGGAAGCCCTCGGAATCATACAGCGTGATCGACCAGAACGCGTTCGTGGGTGGTGTCGCGCCGTTGTCGAAATGGAGCACGTAGCGTTGCGTTCCCTCCAGCGGGCGGCCGTCCTGGTCGCCGAGATTCAAGGGGTAGATGGCGTCCTCCGGCAGATTGGCGCCGAGGCCGACCTGCGCGACGATGGCGCGCTTGAGATAGTAGTTTCCATAAACGCCCATCGTGTCCGTGTTCATGGACCATTGGTTGGCGACGCGGGCGAGCGTGGGAATCTTCCATTCCATCAGTTTTTGGGCTTCTTCGGCGACGCCCTGCAGGCCCTTGCGAATGGCGGGATCGAGGCGGTCGATGTCGAACGCCTTGCCGGGCTCGATCCCGATGCGCCTCATGCGCGCGACGATCGGCTGGTCGGTCGAATGGGGCGGATTGTCCATCATGAGCTGCGCCGCGTTGGCGAAGTACTTGCCGATCGGCATCGTATCCACCTGGATCTTGGGCGGGGTCTTCATGTCGACCGAAGGATCGATCTTGACCTCGGGCGCCTTGGGCGGCTTCCCCCACTCGGACAATGGTGTGACCGTGTAGCCGGCCTGGATCGCGTGAACGGCTCCGTAGTCGGCCGGCCCGTCCGTTTTGGTGCGGCCTATGATCCATACAAACGGCGTGGGGGCCTCGATCCGCTGCGTGGACGGCGGAAGCTTGAACTCCTCGGCGAAGCGATCGCGCAGGTCGGGCCGCCAGCCCTGCGGAGCGACAAGGAAGGTCCCCGCCCCCGTTCCGGTGGTTCGCCAACCCGGAGAGGCGAAAACGTCCGTCCACATGTCCAGCATCGGCAAAAGATAGTACCGGCCTTTCGTATCCGGCGCCGAGATGACCAAGGGCTCCTTTCTCAGGTCGAGCCAGGCGCTGGAATAGAGCGTGTCGAAGTTCGAGCGAACGACGCCCTTGAAATCTCCAGGCGGATATTCGGGCACGCTGACGAACATGTTCATCGGGCCTTTTCCGAATTCCTTGCCGGGCTCCACATTCGTGAACTGCTTCCGGGTGATCTCCATGGAGAGCAGCGGATAAAAATAGGTGTAGGCCTCCACCCCGATCGCGTGCGCCTCGGCCTCGGTCACCTGAGCGCTGGCGCCGGAGATCGAGCAGATCGAGAGAGCGGCAACCGCGATGGCGAGCGACTTGGACATGGGGCTTCTCCTTCGCTGAGTGGAGGGGCTCGCCGGTGACCGAGGTCACTCAGCGCGATGGGCTGATCAATCTCGGGCCAACGTCTGCCGCTCACGCACAACCGTTGCGAGCGGATCCGCGCCGAAGGAGCCCACACGTCCAATGATAGAAGTTGTGCCGAGTTGTGCTTTGCGCTGCATCAATCGGCATGCAAGCCGATTTCGCCTGGCGCTTTGCAATGTTGCCGGCGATGCGGAACCAGAGTGACCGCTCGTCCGGGCATGCGAAAGCGCTCCGGATGGGCGTCCGCAGCGCATCAAGAAGGCCTGTTTTTGCAGGACTTCGCCAGTTTCAGGAGATCGGGAAATTGGCGGAGAGGGGGTCCGCCAAAATTTAGGTCGCTCTCATTCGTCTCTGTTCTATGTCGGCTTGAAAACATTGATGAAAACTATCAAAAATCGGACCAGACGGGATTTCTAGGTTCGCCAGCGTCCGCTATTGTGCACCCTCAATCGGATCCCAGTTTGGGGACTGATTTGGGGATTGGCTATGGCGACAGGCATCAACAGGCTTTCGGCGAAGACGGTCGCGAGCGCAAAACCCGGCAAGTACTCCGACGGGGGCGGCCTCTATCTCGTCGTAGGCGAAACGGGTGCCGGCAAGTGGGTTCTCCGTCGCATGCAGGCCGGAAAGTCGCGCGAACTTGGCCTCGGTTCAGCCCGCGAGGTTCCGCTTGCCGAAGCTCGACGCAAGGCTGAGGCAGCACGTCAGGCGCTTGCTCGTGGAGAGGATCCGAAGCCGAAAGCGGCGGTGGTACCCAAAGCAGTCCCCACATTCGGCGCGGAAGCCGACGCGCTTATCGAGGCCATGGAATCCGGCTGGCGAAACGAGAAACATCGGGCGCAGTGGGCGGTGACCCTTGGCAAGGTGCCCTATACGGCGAGCAAGGTCCGTACAGACAGGAAAGCACATGCAGAGCACGTAAAAGCGCTTGCCGCGCTCCGCGCGAAACCAGTGGACACCGTCGATACGGCCGACGTTCTTGCCGTCCTGAAGCCCTTGTGGCTCGCCGCGCCGGAGACGGCGTCGCGATTGCGCGGGCGCATTGAGGTTGTGCTAGCCGCCGCCACCGTGAAGGGCCACCGCACGGGCGCGAACCCGGCGCAGTGGCGCAATCACCTCGACCGGCTCCTGCCGAAGCAGGGCAGGCTCTCGCGCGGCCACCATGGGGCCATGCCGTTCACCGAGGTAGCGGCGTTCACCACCGCTTTGCGGGCTGCCCCCTCCGTCTCGGCGCCGTTGCGCACCGTGAACGTGCCCGGCGGCTTGGCGAGTTGCGTGATGCTGAGCTTGCGCGGCGTCGCGCCGAGGGCGCCGCCAAAGCCGCCGAGGTGTGGGATCTCGCCGCCCCGGCGGAGGGCGGTCACCCGTACCTGACTCACAAGAACATTGGCGCGCACGGCATTCGACAGTTGGAAGGGGAACTCGTTGTTCCCCTCCGAAAAGGGGGTGTTCTCGCCACCCTTCAGTTTATCGGGCCGGACGGCTCCAAGCGGTTCCTGCGCGGTGGAGCGGTGGCCGGCGGCTATCACGCGCTCGGCAGGCCGGATGGCGTCGTCATTGTGGCCGAGGGCTACGCAACCGGGGCGAGTATTTATGCCGCCACTGGACACGGTGTGGCGATCGCGTTCAACGCCGGCAATCTAAAGCCGGTGTCGCTTGGGCTCCGCCGCGAGCTGCCTGACATCCGCATCATCGTTGCTGGCGATGACGACTACCAGACGCCAGGAAACCCCGGCTTGGCGGCGGCGCGGGATGCCGCCGCCGCTGTAGGGGGCATAGCCCTGTTCCCGCCCTTTAACAGGCCCGCCGGCGATGTCGGGACAGACTGGAACGACTACGCCACCGCGAAAGGGGGACAGGCTGTGGACGAGGCCTTTGAAGCCGCCTGTATCCAGAGCAAATACAAAGCCAACGGTCGGCCGGTCGTGCTCGATGCCCGGGACTTGCTGGAACGGGAATTCCCACCCCGCAAACTCCTGCTGTCGCCGTGGCTGCCTGAACGCGGGCTCGCGATGATCGTGGCCGCAAGAGGGATCGGGAAGACGTGGACAGCCCTCAACGTCGCTGTGGCGGTTGGGACCGGCGGCAGCTTCCTTGGCTGGTCGGCGCCTGCGGAACGGCGAGTACTCTACCTCGATGGTGAAATGCCGGCATCGGCTCTCCAGGAGCGGTTCATGACAATCCTGGCGGGCACCGAACGCATGATGCCAGCCGAGAACTTCAGACTGCTCGCCGCTGACTTGCAGGAGCGGGGTATCCCCTCGCTCGCTTCCGCCGAAGGCCAAGCGTTCCTTGACCACGAGGCGCGCTCCGCTGACCTGATCATTCTCGACAACATCGCCACGCTCTGCGGCACAAGCGACGAGAACGTGTCAGACAGTTGGAGACCGGTTCAGGAATGGGCGCTCCGGCAACGCGCCGCAGGCCGCAGTGTCTTGTTCGTTCATCATGCCGGCAAGAATGGTGGACAGCGGGGCACCTCGGCACGCGAAGACGTGCTCGACAGCGTCGTGAACCTGACGAGGCCCTTCGACTATGAGGCGTCGCAGGGAGCGCGGTTTGAGGTTCACTACGGCAAGTCACGCGGCTTCTTTGGCGCTGACGCTGAGCCGTTCGAGGTACGGTTCGACGGCACTACATGGGTGATGATGCCGGTCCAGCGCGGGGAGGACGGCGAGGCCCTTAAGGCGATGCAGAAAACCGGGATGTCGGTCAGGGAGATCGCCGAGCGGACGGGCCTATCAAAATCCAGCGTCTCTCGCAAGCTGAAAGGGGGCGGCGATGATGAGTGATCTCCGCCGCGCCGCCTTGGCTCGCATCCGAGCGCCTGGAACGACCGGAAAACAGGTGTCCCACTGGGACGTCCCTAAGGAGTGTCCCAGTGGGACACGTGTCGAAAGGCTTGGGACAAGCGGGACAGCTGGGACACTTGGGACAGATGGGACAGTGCACGGTTCCGCTCGCCTTGACGCGGCCGAGGTCGCCGAACGTGCTGCCGTCGTTGAGCGTGACGGCCACATTCCCACGGCCTATGCCGAGGCGTTCGCCTAACTGCAGCAAGCCTGTCCTGCCGGCGTTCCGCTGGCGCGTTGGCAACAGTTCATCAACGACGGCGGCGTGTTCCTCGACCGGTGGGCGGATCAGGCGGACGCATTGGGATGGCGCGCTGCAGACCTCTTCGGCCTGGACCCCGCAGCGCCGATGGCCCGCTATGACCGACAAGGCCTTGTGTGGGCTCTGAGGGGCGAACCAGTTGTCGCAATCACCACCGGGGCTGCTCGATTGGACAGTGGCCTAGCCTTCTACAAAGATGGGGAAACAAGCCATGAAGGGCAAGGACATTGCAGCCCGTAGCAATGGCGTGATCGAACCAGCCCGTGAGAAGCTGAAGACCTACCCGCGCGTCCGATTGGACCAAAGCACGGGTGGGGTCGCCAAAATCGAGGCGCATAGCCGTTCCGAGATGAGGGAGCTGTTTGGCGTCACGAGTGACGATGTCGTCGATGGACTGCTGCGCCAGGTCATCAACATCAAGTCAGCCAAAGAGCTTAGCGAGCACGACGCTAACTTTGCTCTTGGGGTCATGCGCGGCATTGCCCCAACGGACACAGTCGAGGCGCTTTTAGCGGCTCAGATGGTCGCGATCCACGTTGCCACAATGGCGGAGGCCGAACGACTGAGCCGCGCTGAACTAGTCGTGCATCACGACCTGCACTTAGCTGCCCTCACCAAGCTCGCCCGCACGTTCACGGCCCAAGTCGAGGCTCTGAAGCGGTATCGCTCCAAGGGAGAGCAACGAGTCTTTGTGGAGCGTGTAAACGTCGAGGCAGGCGCCCAGGCGGTGGTGGGTGACGTGACCACCGGGGGGCGGGGACGATCATGAAAGAAGCCGACAACCCCTTAGATCCTCTCGACCAAACTTTCAGCTCGGCTCCTCGATGCTCCGCCACGAGCAAGAGAACGGGTCTGCGCTGCAATGCTCCGCCCATGATGGGCTGGCGAGTCAGCTACCACCATGGCGCGGGCAGGGCGCACCTTGCGGGCCACGGCACGGCATGCATCGCCATGGCCGGAAAACCAAAGAGGCCATCGCACTTCGACGCATCTTGTCTACGCTTACCAGGGCAGCCCGGAGAGAAGTTCTATGCGTTCTGAATAGTTTATTTGATATTGATATTCACGGTCCAAATGCGCTCTTGTCCTAAGCTGGTTATGTATTCAAAAACCACCTTATCCTCTCCAGAAGCGTCCTTAGCAGCGGTATAATGGATAATCTTCGTCTGAATCGTTTTTCCATTGCACCTGCTGAAGGTGTTTTCCTTTGGGTACCAAACCGCAACTGAGCTTAGTGCTGTATCGGTCTTCCCCTTTTCAGCTGGTTGTGTGATTCGTATTTCACCCCACTCAACCAATGTGCAATCCGAGTTGAGCTGGTAAGGAGCTGCGAGCACGATACGTCGGCCCTTCACTGCCACCTTGTCCACGGTCACCGTGTCGGCGGCTGCACCCGTGACGAAGTGAACCATCGAGAGAACTCCAACTAGCAGCGTGCGCACTTTTATAGCTCCTTAATGCCCTAGTCTGACCCTTAGGCGTCTTTAGTTGACCTGATAGCGCCCGAGCTGGAGTGTGCGCGGGCATGACTATGGAGTTCGAAGCACTACTGAACGTAGATCCGGACTTGCGTTCGGCTACCGCCTGAAGACTGGATCCAAACCTGGTCGAATCCCTTGTAGCCGGGAGCAGACGTGTAGAGCACGCCAACGTGGGGTACGTCCTGCTTGTAGCACTTCGAAGCCTTGTACTTCTGGGTCGTCACCGTTCCGTGTTGTGCGCCTACTGGCCAAACGTCGAAATCATGAAAATCGCACGAAAATACACTCCATATCCGGACTGTTCTTCCTGCCATGACGTTCTTTGTTGTGGTTTCTGCGCTCACGGCGAAATTCAACATCACTGTAGCGCCGATGCTCAAAGCGACAACTCGTCTCATGAATTCCCCCTGTTTTTCAGAGGTCACCACCGAAAGCTGCAACGGTCAAGCTACCGCTTAAGGCGAATGCTAGCCGTCGCGCCGGGAGGGGGGCTGGAAATCAACGGCCGCCAGTTCACGGCGCGACTGTTGCATCCGGGGAAGCAGTTTCGCAGCACGAAAATTGCCTTCCTGCATTTAACGCCGAATGCGATCCCATGGTATACCGCCCGACGATTTCGCTCCAAAGGTGAGCAACGCGTCTACGTGCAACGTGTGATCGTTGAGTTTGGCGCTCAGGCGGTGGTGGGTGACGTGACCACCGGGGGGCAAGGGTAATTATGAAAGAAGCCGATAACCCCTTAGATCCTCTCGACCAAGCTTTCAGCTCGGCTCTTCGATGCTCCGCCACGAGTAAGAGAACGGGTCTTCGCTGCAATGCTCCGCCCATGATGGGCTGGCGCGTTTGCTACCACCACGGCGCCGGCGGAGGAGCGCCTTGTGGACCGCGCCACGGCATGTACCGCCATGGCAGGAAAACCAAGGAGGCCATCGCCCTTCGCCGCATGGTGTCCGACCTCACTAGGGCGGCCCGGACTGCCATTAAGTCTCCGAACAATGAGGGTGGCGAGTAAACGTTTGTGAGCCGTTGGTTCAAGATCTTGAACCGTGTTGCCGAAGCGGTTGCATGGTATTGCTGGCTGTCTCGGGGAGCGCGGACGGCACGTTCTGTCGTGCTCGGTTGCAGCAACCAAACCTAAGCGAACGATTTATATCTTTAGCTCAGGGTAAGCGTTCCTGCTAATTCGTTGAGCCAATCAGTGAATTCTGAATATCATGAACTCTCGATGAAATTAACGTATGTCACCCGTCGGTAACCATGGCACCTACAACAGCGATCTATTCAACCCTGATGGTTGACAATAGGCATGTTTAATAATTTATTAAGCGTCGGGGGGAAGTTTTAGTTCAGAGTAAGCGCGACCGTCGCGGCTCTAGACTAGTGCTGGTTCCCGTGAACGCGCTTGGCTGTTCGGGCGCTTTTTGAAGGGACAAACGAAATGATCAAATCTATCGTTAGCCGTCTGCGTCATGACGATGACGGCGCATCCTTGGTTGAGTATGCAGTTTTGCTTGGCCTCCTGCTCGCTGTTACAGCGGCAACACTGACCGGCATCGGTGGCGATGTGAATACGATCTTCACGAAGGTCAAGACTTACACTGGTTCGGTTGCCGGCTGACGCTCGCTTTAAGAAAGGACCCGCTCTGGATTCTACCTCAGTTAGCGCGGCCGCTCGTAGCCTGCGACTTGGCCCCTTCCGCCACGGTGGAAGGGGCCCATCTACCTGCCGGGGCTCCTTGTCCGCTCGCCTTTTTATGATCAGCCCAGAATCACCTTCGCCAGAAAATCGCCGGCCGCTGCAATTCTGGATTCCGATACTGAGGCCTTATTGGAGCTAGCAACCTTTACATCCGGATTTCAGGTGCGTTTGCTCTGACCGGCGGAATGGACCGGAGCCGGCGGGCGGATGCACCCTGCCGGTGCTCCCTGTCCGCAGTAGACCGGGCATTCGGGGCGCTGTCGGGGCGCGGCGGCTACAAGCCGCTAGCGAGAATTGAGCAACCTAGCCAGGCGCAAACGATCGAACAGATCATGATTGCGGCACCCTCCAGCAGATGACCGCAGTTCCCGGTTTTTTGGTAGCGGGCATGGGAGCCACACGCCACAAGCCCGAACGCGATTGAAAGGACGAGCACGAATGCCGCAAGCCCAATCCTGGTGAGTTCGGCAATCACGTGACGGGTGTGCTCTAAATCGGGAGGTCAGCGTAGAGATCAGAACGCGACCAACGCCCTGGCTGCTCCCCCAAGTTCCCGACGTCTCGTCAGCCCGTCCGGCTGTTCGCAAACGAGCTTATGTCATCGTGGCCCTGCAGTCGACGTAGTAGACGCACGTGATCAGCGCGAAGCCTACGGTGTCGCACCCGGTACTAGACCTTCATCGTGTGCCGTCCGACACATCAGCAGGGTTGGTGTAAGCGCAGTGTAGCTAGAGGACCTTCTTGGGAGAGTTGCCATGGCTACCGCCAGCGTGTTCTCGCCATCCACTCAGACCGTTGTGGCCCAGCCTGCCGCATCCGGGATGTATCCAGTGCTGCTGTTCGTGACCTTAGGTCTTGCAGCGAGCGTCGCTCTGCTGCTGAGCGGATGGCTCACCGTACCTTTGGAAAGCTGGTGAGCGCCGGACTGGAGCAGATGCGAGCGCAGATCGCCAGCCGTGCTGGCCTAAGCTGGTATCGATCGTCCCCTGCCCAACGAGACACTACCGCCGGCGGGCTGCCACAGTGGGCCGTGAACATGCTCCTGAGCCTGGGTCGTGCTTTCTCCATGGCTGCCTGGCTGGGCTTCCTCGCTTGGTCGTGCTGGAGGGTGCTGCTGGCGTGACGGCCGCGATCAATCAGGAGCGACGCGACGGTATTGGCGCTCAGGTTTGAAGAAGCTGGATCCCCGCCGCAATCCGCCGCGCCTCGTCCCCCGTGAGATCGCCTGCCCTCGGGTCTTTGTGATAAACCCACGCGAGTGCATAACCCGGCGAGTTGACCCGGAACATGCCATCGCTGTCATGCACGGTCCATGGCCCGGCCGGGATTTCGCCTAGCTCGGCCCCCTCGCCTTTCAGCACGGCAGGCAGCTTGGCGATAGTGTTGGCGACCCGCTCGGCCGTTGCGGTGTCCATCTGGCCCATGACGGAGCTGCGGCCTTCGAAATTGGCATAGCACTAAATCAGCCGGCAGCCTGTCGCGTCGGACACGAGAAAGCCGCCGGGGATGCGGGAGGCGGACCAGGGTGATGGGGACCGGCGCTGCACGAGCGGAAAATCAGAAAAATGTCGCGGCGACCTTGAAGACGCCGAGGACTATAAGCATGGCGATAAGCGCTGAAGCCAAGATCGTATCCATGGCCTGAGGCTAACGACAAACCCACCGTAGCAGCAAGGCCAAGCTTTATGCAGCCCTTATGCCTACGAGATGCTGGCGAAGCCATTCACAAACCGGGGCTGTCCTGTTGCGGCGCACCGGCATGTCGATACAGGTCCGGCCCGTGCTCGTCATGGGCGTCAACGAACGCGATGCCGTCGACCGGAGAGGCCAGCAGGTGCGCCAGCTCGGCGCGGCGCTCGACGAGCGGCGATCCTGGCCATCGAGTTCCAGAAGATCGAAGATCATCAGCACGGCCCGGCCAGCGCCATCGCGGGACCGGAGGGCGTGAAAGTCGTCGCGTCCATCCGGAAGCTACGGACTCGGAATCGAGCACGCAGGAGCCGCAGGGGAGACTCAGGAGCCTTGCGGCGATCCGTGAAAGCTGATCGGTCCAGACGAGCCCGTTGCGGCTGTATTGGCGCGCGCCCTGCCCTGTCCGATGGCCCTGCGGCTAATACAGGGCGGGTTCGAACAATGGGTCGATTGGCGAATTGGCACGCAGAATCACGTCAATTGCCCAGGAGGCGAGCGGGATCGGCAGCACTGCGAAAGAGGCCCGGCACAAGGTCGCCAGCGGCTTCGACGACGCGAGAATGGATGTAGTCCCGATCAAGACCACCGCGAATATCGTCCAATATGCATATCTGAAATCATCGGCGATCCCGGCGACAAGGTAGGTCAGAACGTAGACAAAACCCGACAACGTTATAATCGCCATGGCCACGTGATCGCGCTTCCCTGATCGGAACAGGTGAGTCGACAAGCAGCCACAAACCAGCCACCAGAAATAAGGCCGAGCTAATGGTGTCGACCGCAGCCTGCTGACCGTCTTTTCTAGCGCAGTGAAAAATCGGTTGTGGAAGTATATGAAACCAAAGTCATTCTGGTCTGAATGATCGACCCATAGATAAGGATCACAGCGGTTACATCCGAAACGCAAAACCTCTGCGAAAAACCAGAGCCGGTGCGTAGCATAAGCGGCCGGGTGCTCAGCGATGGCGGTCAGCCAGACACTGACCAACTGGTCCTCCTTTCCGAGCGTCCGCTCGACGAAAGCGTCGTGAATTGGCAGACATTCGCGATAGGCAAAGTATTCCCATGATCTTGGCGAATAGCATTTCGCGACGTCATCGGGACTGTTGAGACCCGGCGTCACAAGGTTTGCCTTCAACTGCGCCCCAATACCAGCCAAATCAAAAATAACTTGCTGGACCAGCGGCTTCGTTGACTCAGCATGAGTGATCTTATTAGCAAGGATTGGCGTGCAGACGAGCAAGACAGTCGTGATTAGCCAAGATATCAGACGCTTGCTCCATGTATCATGGAATAGGTAAGCGCCGGCAAACGCGAGAGTCGCGGCAGCCGGAGCCGCGTTGTATCGCATTGCCGCTCCGAAGATCAGAACACCCTGCAAACACAGCAGCGCGATAAGTGTCCATGCACGCCAACGTGCGGATACGTCTGCAGCAACCAACATTAAAAAGGCGGCATAGACTCCCCAGCACACGGCCAGAAGCGTGTCTTTCCAGATGACACCGCTAAAATTGAGCAGCAAGGGACAGAGACCGCCTGCAAAGACGCCCAGAGAACGCCAACGTCCCGCCATGCGCCAAGCGTAAAGACTGGCGAGACCAAAGCTCAACCAGTACGCGATCTGGATGAAGGCTAAAAGACTTTGGGGACCCGCAGCGATGAGATTTAGCGCCTGCCACAGCAGTGACATGAGCGGCGGATGGCGATCCGTGAACTGCCCGGAAAGAGCCTGTTCGTATTGCCGGATCGAATCATATGTCATCAGCCCCGGATAGAAGGTTGCAAACGAGAATATTGTCAGACAGGAATAGATTGTGATTAGCACAGCGTAAAACGATTTTGTTACTGCCTTGCTTCTGATCTCGCAGCTGTACATCGGATCACCACGAAATTCAGGTGCATATCGACGGGTAAGACCCCGACACGATGGCACGCCGCCCTGCATTCATAAAGTGGTACAACATTGCGCACCCGTAGCGATACAGGTCCGACTCGTGCTCGTCGTGGGCGTCTACAAGCGCGAAGCGGTCGATCGGCGTCGCTTAAACACGAACCCCTCTAGGGGCGGTTTCGTGAGACCGCAGGGCGTTCAAGTCCTCGGTGCCGCTCTCCCGCTGTCTGACGACCACGCCATCGAGCACTCACGAACTGTCAGTCAGCAGCCGCAGAGTTGCAGCAATCACCGGCAGCCCGTCTGTCCACGCGACGGCTTGCCGGCTCCAGATCCGGACCTCGCCTCCGTATTTGCGGTAGATAATTCGATAGCCGCCATGCTTGATCTCGTGGGTCCAGTGCGGAGTCTGTTATGTTCAGTTGCCCCTCCTACGTTCGGCCGATAGCGTAAACTGAAAAACGAGGGAAAACTGAACGTATAATTAGGATAACGATCAGAGTTACTATGAATGCTAACACTGCATTAACGTAACTTGGCATTCCTGCGGACGACCTAAGAACGCCCAATACCAACGGGTGATAGAGATATACACCGAACATTGCGCTCGATACATATGAGATATCGTCGTTTTTCCACCATAGTCCGCCGACTAATCCTAGACCTAGTGCAGCCAAGCCAGACGCGTAACTCACCCCAACACCTTCGAATTCGAATGCATCGCTCCAAATCAGTGAAAATAATCCGATCACCAAGCAAATTCGTTCGAACCAGCCGTGGAAAGCCAACCCAATAAGATTTCCGATAGCTGCCATGGGAAGAACATGAACATACTGCGCCCAAGGAGGACCTAATACTATACTTCGTGCGCGCCACAAATCAATTGTGCTAAATAGCACGACACAAATTGTGAGTGATAATACAGCGAGAACTTCTAAACTTAGAATTTTTTTTGCATACCCAATAATCATGGCATACATTAACGCGAAAACGGGATACCATAGATGTTTAGATGGTCCAACAAGTATGGCAGATACGAAATTTGCCGCATCTACATCTGGCTGTTTCCCGCGAAGGTGAAGAACAACACTGTATACGGCTGCCGCTATCAACCAAGGCATGATCAAGCGACGGATCAAAACGTTAGGGTCAATGCTCCTCTTCAGATTTGGGCCGCAAGATAAGGTTCCCGTCAGCATGACGAATGCGATCAGGCCACCGTATGCAATATCCCACCTAGGAGCTCCCGCGTGGTACCAAACTATTGCGGCAGCCGACGCAACTCTAAGTGTTTCAAGTGAAGGGTTGCGCACCAGGGTTTCGCCACTTTCGGATTGATTGTGGCGTCTTTGCTGCATCACAAGGGCACGGCTTTCTAGTCCCCAATTTGTCTCCGAACAGCAGTTAGGTGAGTGAGGACTCGGGTTCAAAGGGTATAGCTTTGCTTACCCTACCTATTGAACTACTCCTTAGGCGATCGCGGCTGGCTGCAGGTAGAACGCCGCGGTCGTCTGCTGACGGGCGCCTTACAGGCCTGCCGAAGTAGCCTTTGTAATCACCTTCATCCTTACCTTAGTCAGCTGGTCGCCCGTATCCGGGTCGACGTAGATGCGCTTCACCTTGTTGCCGGTCTGCCGGTTCAGGGTGTTGAACGCGACGCGGGAGGAGGAGCTAGAGGCCGGATAGAGCGCCACAGCGCAAGACGCCAGGGAGGAGAGCTTGAGATAGCCCTTCCGATCCRCCCGAGGAGCCATTCTGGCCCTCCCAAACTCGATACGCCGCAACTGGCGGACTCAACCTTGGCCTGGACGCTTCGTTCCGTTGAAGCTGATCGGCGAACGACGCATGCTCGCCCCACGGTTGCGTTGACGTCTTTGGGGATTGCATTGGGGATCAGAGCCTTTCATCCCAAATTTTGTGCGTCATTTCAGAGCTAATTGGCGGAGTACATCTCCGCCCTCGAACATCTCGGGATCGGATGGAAGCAAAAAGCAGCGCAATCTCGTTGCGTGAAAGCAGCGGGAGCGCGCCAAGGCAGCCGCCTCCCTCGGTCTTGAGCTGTCACAAAGCTGATACATACGCCGTATTTGGTCCCCTCGACTAGGAGACCTCACCCCATGCTCGCGCGCACCGCCTTAGCTCTCATGCTGCTCATCACTCCGGCGGTTGCCGGCGACGCGCCTTATGTGACGGCCAACGACATTGATCTTCGGGTGTTTCTTCCTCGTCCTGTTGCAAACGACAGCGAAGCTGCAAAGGCGCAACTGGCCGAGGTTCTCGCAGTTCAGAAAGCGGCTTCTCCCGAGCGCGTTGCGCTGGCGAGCGCAGATGGCGAGGAAACCGTCTTCGACATGTACACCCGCACCTTCGGTCCGGCATTCAAGGCTGACGCGCTGCCCAAGGTTGCCCACATGTTCGCGCGGATAGGCGAAAGCGAAGATGCGTCTATCGATCCGGCCAAGCCATTCTTCGGGCGGATCCGGCCCTATCTGGCTGATCCCGCGATCAAGCCTCTCGCCAAAGCAAGCAAGAGCGGATCGTACCCGTCCGGCCACACAACCCGCGTAACAGCTGTTGCAGCCATCCTCACGATGATGCTCCCGGAGAAGCAGGACGAGATCTGGCGTAGGGCAGAAGAGTACGCCGAGAGCCGCGTTGTAGCCGGCCTGCACTACAGAGCGGACCTTGCAGCCGGTTTCCGGGCAGGGTCCGCACTTAGCGCCGCGATCATGTCTAGCTCGGAGTTCAAGGCCGACTATCCGGAAGCCCGCGCCGAGATACGGGGCGCGCTTGGCCTCAGCCGATGAGCAGCGAGCGGTGGCTGTCGCTTGCGTCACAAAGACGACACGTCCAGGGCGCGATATAGGCTGCCTGCGCAGGCGGACCCCTAACCTACACTTAAGCCCCACCGATGGGGCTCATCTTTTAGCGGGCCGCACGCGCCAACGCAGGTGCATCAAGAACGAACCGGTTCCGTCGCACCACGAGCATCGACCGCGGCCTGCGACTTGGCCCCTTCCGCCAAGGTGGAAGGGGCCCATCTCACTCCTCGCGCGGTGAGGACCCCTAAACTGCTGAGCTGCGGAGCACCGGTAAATCGTGCGAGCCCCGGCGCAGGAAGTAAGATCCAACTGCAGCGTCCATGAAGACGCTACGGTCTAGATCAGGGCGGCTGATCAGGACGAGGGCTGTTACCTCGGTCATATCTTCCGGGCTGAGGTAGCCGTACTCATGAACGAATCCGGTCGCGATAATCGTTACGCGATCTTGATCTTCAAGATTGTCCATGAGGCCCACCGGCCCAACGCCCGTGCTGGCCAGAGGTCAGCGCCTGAGTCAGGGCGGTCATCTGATCACGGATCTCAGCCAAGAGCTTGAGGTCGGCGGGGATCTCTGGCGACTTCGGCACGTCGACCTTGGCGTCTTCCTGACGCTTCAGCTTGTTCATGGCTCGGACGATGCTGAACAGCACGGCGGCCACAATGGCGAAGTTAACCGCTACGGTCAGGAACTGCCCGTATCCCAGCACCGCGCCCTGCTTCTTGGCTTCGGCATACGCCAGCCCGGGCTGCACCTTCGCGGAAAGGGGCAGGTAGTAGCTGGAGAAGTCGAGCCCGCCAGTGATCGCCCCTATGATCGGCATGATGATGTCGGCGACCAGCGAGGTGACGATCGCGCCGAAGGCGGCGCCGATAACGACCGCAACCGCCAGATCCACGACGTTGCCGCGAAGCGCAAACTTCTTGAAATCGTCGAGCATCGAACTGCTCCTTAGTTCAGCGCAACCGAGCGCGACGGCGCTTCACGGCACGGCTTTATGACGCCGTCAAACGAGCGGTAGGTCTGGGTGGCGGCGCTGTATGACTTGTAGCCGGTGCACCCAGCAGCCCCCGCCACGGCGCCCAGCTTGCGAGCAGGCGCGGTTTTGTCGGGCGAGATTACCGGAACCACGGAGATCGGCGTCGGGGCTGACGATGTGGTCTGCACCGGTGACGCAGTGACCTGGGGTGGAAGAAGCGTTGCGGGGGCAACCTGGTCGGGGCTACGGCCCGACGTCGGCTGGACCAGCACGTCACGCGGAACCGAGCGGACCGGCGATAGGGTAGCCCCGCCCGATGGGATGGCGTCGAGGCTGGCGACCTTGCGCTCGGGGGCTGCTGCCCTGGGCGTCTTGGCGTCGAGCAGTTGGATGCCACCCACAACCATGGCGGCCAGAATAGCGGGGGTCAGGAGAAGGCGAGCAAGCATGACGGGTCCTCTGCGGCGCGGGAACACTTAGCGCGCAATTATATTGCACGCAACCGAAAAGGAGCTAGAGTGCCCCGATGTCCCATGCTCACGACAACCAAAGCACCCCGGAGCTGCTGCTGGAAAACCAGCTGTGCTTCGCGGTCTACTCAGCCGCGCACGCCTTTACGGCGGCCTACAAACCCCTTCTGGACCGGATCGGCGTCACCTATCCGCAGTACCTGGTTCTGCTCGTACTTTGGGAAGCGGATGGCTCCAGTGTTGGAGAAATTGGGGGCAAGCTGAACCTCGATTCCGGCACGCTAACCCCGCTTCTGAAGCGACTTGAGGCTCAGGGCTTCGTCAGCCGCAACCGGGACAAAAATGACGAACGGGTCGTTCGCGTTCACCTCACCGCAAGGGGCCGGGACGCTCGTATCCACGCTGTGACAGCCCGGCGAGCCATTGTCTGTTCGCTGGAAAAAACGGAGCCTGAAATCCAAAAATTAAAAGCGCTCGTGACAGAGTTGGAGGATCGGCTTCGGTCTCATTCGACAGCTCGATGACTGCGGCCTGACCTACTTAAGCGGCCGGCGTTCAGCTTCTCGGCTTTATGCAGTCTGCAAGGCGCAACAATTCGTAGGCGACACGCCGAGCTGTGTCGGGCTCCAGGAACACCACGGCTGTTGCCTCCTCAGACGCAGACGTGGCGGCCAGAACGATCGTCTCGCCGGCATGGACCATCGTGGTGGTCACGGTGACGAGGTCGCCGTAGTCATCCAGGTATTCCGCCACATGCCCTCGCATACGAAACAGCCGCCGACACCCCCCAGTGTCGACGGCCGTTCGGAACGCCAGTTGGTTGCCTCACCGGCGCGTCTTCGCCCAGACCTTTGACGTGGATCATAAGGCAACAACGAGCAACGCGAAGTCGGGCGAACCCTATCCGGGATGTTACTTGCTCCTTTCGGGATAGGCGCTCGATCAACGACGCGCGCTAACCGGCCCTTCACAGCCCTCGTGCGAGTGCGGAGTGACGCAGGGGTAGCTGATGTTTTCTGGTTCGGTGCTGATCGTTGACGATAGCCGCGCGGTGCAACTCGTCGTGTCCAACTACCTGCGCGAGGCTGGCGTGGTAAATGTTCAAACCGCGGCAAGCGTCGAGGCCGCGACCAGGATCATCCTCACCGCCAAGCCGTCGATCTCGCTTGCGATCGTGGATGTGAGTCTCGCCACCGAGCTTTCGGGCTTAGCGCTGTTAGCCAGCATCCGCGCAACCGAGAAGGTCCAGAAACTCCCCGTCGTCATCATGACCGGCAGGCACACGTCCGAAACCGCTTCTCGTTCAAAAGACCTGGACGCGGATGGTTATCTTTTGAAGCCATTTGGACCGGAGGCAATCGCACGGGTAGTCGCAGCCCACTTGCCGAGATGTCTGTGACAACTGGGAATGCTGGAGAGCACCGAAGAGCGAGCCCGTGGCTGCTCGTGACGGCCGGCAGTTCGGCCGACCACGCATCGAATGTTTCGCGCAAGAGGCCCGCAGCGTCTGGCGTTACGAGTCTCCGCTAGCCGATCGTTAACCGTCGTTTGGCAGCATAGCCAAGCAGGCATCCCCTCCAGTGTCTGCCTGTTGCGTACAGCCAGCCCGTCAGAGCACCAACCTCCGGCGGGCTCATTGCGTTCTGCGGCCAGAGCTTTGCCGGAGGTCGCCGCCGTTGCCGGCCTGCTACAGCCGCTCCGCTGTGCTTGTGAGATAGGGGCTTACCTCCGCCTATATGCCCCTTCCAGGAGGCATCTTCAGGCCCCGCCAGCCACGGGGCCTTTTCGTTGTCAGCGTTTTGTGGTCGGGACCGCCAGCGCTTTGTATGTGGGTTTAACTCGGCATTAACCACGAAGGGCAACAGTTCATTAGCTTTCGAACGGGTGGCCGTAATGCGCAGAGATCCGCTGAACTTAGATACCCTTCTCACACACCCCGATCTGGCGGAGCAGGGTGAACATGCCTTCAGCGAATTCGCGAGCATCCTGGCCTTGGCAGAACGCTCTCGGCAGAGCGGCTTTGGAAATGAAACACACCGCAACCAGAGGCTTGGCGATAAAGGCACTCACCAGCGCGACTTAGACCGCGCACTGAGCTTGGTTGGACAAGCGTCGACTCTGCTGGAGCGGTCCGACCGACGGATTCGAACCATCGAGAGCAATGCCGCAGCGGAGATTGCTGCTCTCACCGAGGAGTTAACGCGC
>NZ_JBFUKI010000005.1:2500-398102 GCF_056400925.1 Alsobacter sp. P4_H11 | reverse complement strand
GGGCGGGGCGCGGTCGCGACGGGCCGCGCCCGGGTGGGACGCGCCGCCACGGGCTTGCGCTTGCGCGGCTCGGCCGGGGCCTCGACGGTCAATCCCGGCGTGGTGGTCGCCTGAGCGGCGGCCTCCTGCGCGGCCAGCGTGCCGGCGAGGGCGGCTGCGGTCAGAAGCCCGACGCCGGCGGCGCGGTCGGTTTTCGCGGCGGCCGGCCGCGTGGTGGAAAAGGTGGATGCGCCACGCAAGGTGGCGGGTCGCTTGCAATCGCCCATGGTTCAGCCCCAAGGCGACCCTCCTCAGAGAGTCGCCAGCCGATCCCACGCCTCGGCGCCGACACGGATTGTCGGTCGCCGACCCGGGGGAGTCGGACGCCCAAAACAACGCTCTGTCGTCTGGGTGGCTGGAGGGCGCGCCTGTGGCTGCCTGCAACGAGCAAGGCCGTTTTGGCATTGTTGACGAATGGCGTCAAGAACCCTGGACGGGGTCTTTCACACCCGGCCGCAGCCCACCCCGGCGACACTCGCCAGCGAGGGGCGCGTGGGCGCAGATGTGCGTTCTCCGTGCGCGCGGAGGTGAGGCGGGCGGTGACGTTGAGGGGAGACGCGGAGCGCCGGCCATCAAGTCCGTAGTGCAGCGGATGTCGGATGACCGACGCTCCACGTCCGGCGATTTTGGGCTGTTTCGACCCGCGCTCCGGCTCGCGACGCCCCTCCGGTGGGACCGGGCGCCGGGAACGTTAAGGTGGCCGCGTCCACGGCCCCGCCATAGTACGGGGCGGGCGGGCTCACGACCGGTCGCCGGGCTTGCCGGGGCTTTCACCCCCCGACCCGCCGACCGGCCGCTTCGAAACAGCCTCCCGGGAGGATGGGACCGGTAACCCCACCCGCGCAGGCGCCGCGCCCCGACCCCACTTGCAGACCGCTCCGGAAGCGTTCCCCATCTGGGTCGAGAGTGAGCGAAGGGTGCCGGAAGCGAGGCGAATTGTCAAGGATTTTATTCTTAGATTATCCTCGCCGCCAGCCGCCCTTGATCCTCCCGCCCACACGCCCGGACGGGCCCGCTCCCCAGATCCAGGCCAAAAAGCCGTTCGAACATCCTCGATCCCCTCATCCTGAGGAGCAGGCCCACTTGGGCCTGCGTCTCGAAGGACGAGGGTCTCCAGCTTGCTCCCCGTTTTCAGCTTTCTGGACCCCCTAGTCCTTCGAGACGCATCGCCAAGGGGCGATGCTCCTCAGGGTGAGGGGCGTTGAGCGGCCAGGCTCATACGCCGCGGGGGCGTTGAGCGCGCGTTCCGCCCGGCTCTCAGGATGAGGGGCGTTGAGCAAATGAGCGGCCAGGCTCTCACGAACAGCGCGCCGGCGAGATCCGGCGCCTCGGGTCAGCGCAGCACGCCCGGGGGCATCGGCGGCGCCTCGTTGATGAGCGTGATCGTCAGGCGCTGGTTCGACGCGAGGTAGGGATTGTCGGGGAACACCGGCTCGGTGTCGGCGCGTCCCGCCACCGAGGTGAAGCGGTTGCTCGGGAACCCGGCGCCGGACAGGATCTCGCGCACCGAGACAGCGCGGCCGGCGGTGAGGCCCCAGGATTCCGCGCCTTGCGAGCCCGGGCGCGTGGCGGCCGTGTGGCCGGTGACGGAGAGGCGGTTGTTCAGCCGGCGCAGGGTGGGCGTCAGCGCCTCCAGCACGAGGCGGGTGCGCTCATAGGGGCGGACCGAGCCGTCCGGGAACATGGAGCGGCCGTCCTGGTCCGTGAGCGACACGTTCACGCCCTCCCGGGTCGCCTCGACCACGATGTTGCGCGACATCTCGGCATATTCGGGCATGGCCTGGAGCGCCTGCCGGATGCTGGCCGCCGCGCTCTGGTTGGCCTTCGCGTTGGCGGCCGGGCGCTTGGCGTCGCTGTCGCTGGCGGCCAGGCCGCCGCCCTCCCGGTCGCCGGCGCGGCCCGTTCCAGCCCCCGGCGCGTCGCGCGCATCGGACGCCTTGGCGCCTGTCTTGTCGATGGTGGTTCCCATCAGGATGCCGCCGGAGCCGCTGGTGGTGGGGCTGACATTTGGCGGCGCGAAGTAGTTCGCCAGGCCGGTCTTCTGCTCCTGCGTGGTCATGCTGATCAGCCACATCAGCAGAAAGAACGCCATCATGGCGGTGACGAAATCCGCATAGGCGATCTTCCACGCGCCGCCATGGTGCGCATGGGCGGCCTTCTTGACCTTCTTGATGATGATCGGCTGGGTGGACTTGGCCATCGGGGATCCTGCTGGCGAATGGGGTGAGGCGGCGGCTGGCAGGGCGGCGGTGGCGGCCTCCACTTCGCTGTAGGTCGGGCGGACCTCGCTGAAGAGCGCCTTGCGGGCGAACTCCACCGACATCACCGGCGGCTGGCCGCTGATGTGGGCGAGCAGTCCCGCCTTGAGCGAAATGTAGTATTTGGACTCGGCCTCGAAGGTGCTCTTCAGCGAGGCCGCCATCGGGGCGAAGAAGCCGTAGGCGACGAAGACGCCAAAGAAGGTGCCGACCAGCGCGCCGCCGATGAGGTGGCCCAGCACCTCGGGCGGCTCGGAGATGGCCCCCATGGTCTTGATGACACCGAGCACGGCCGCCACGATGCCGAGCGCCGGCGTGCCGTCCGCGAGCGACTGCATGGCGGCCACGATGCGCTCCTGTTCCTGGTGATGGGTTTCGAGCTCCTCGTCCATGAGCGCGTCGATCTCATGGACATTGTCCGCGCCCATGGTGACCATGCGCATGTAATCGCAGACGAATTCCACCGCGTGGTGGTTCGCGGCGAAAGTCGGGAAGGCGTTGAACAGGGTCGACTCGCCCGGATTTTCCACGTGCGGCTCGATGGCCGTCATGCCCTTCTGCTTTGCGAGCTTGTATAACGAGAATTGCATCGCCAACAGTTCGACATAACAGTCTTGCTTGTACTTTGGGCCTTTTACAAGCGTGCCGAGCATGGATGGCACGGCTTTCAGCACCGGTCCGGGATTGCCGATGATGAAGGCGCCGATGGCGGCGCCGAGGATGATCACGAACTCGAAGGGCTGCCACAGCACCTCGAGATGGCCGCCCATCATCGCGTAGCTGCCGAAAACACAGACGAAAACCAGGATCGTGCCGACAATCAGCCGCATGGTCTGCCACCTTTGCGGGCAACCCCGCGCAATTGCTACCTGCAAAGCAATTGACTGATGAAAGTTAAGGTCAGGTATAGGGCCGGTGGACCAGCGCGGCGCCGGCGCGTCCCTCTCCGGCTTGCGGGAGAGGGGCAGGGGTTAGGGCGGGGGACTCGGGACGGCCGTGCGCGTCCCTCTCCCCCGAACAGGGAGAGGGACAGGGTGAGGGCCGCCGGGCATGGAGCGCCACCGACCGCCCGCAAGCCCGCCGGCGCCGCCCTCACCCCAGCCCTCTCCCTGTTCCAGGGAGAGGGGGCGCATGGCGGCCTTCTCCCGGAGGGAGCCCCCCGCCCGCCGCCGCGCCTCCCTCTCCCGCTTGTGGGAGAGCCGCAGGGGTGAGGGTGGGAGACGCGGGACGGCCGTGCGCGTCCCCTCTCCCTGGCACAGGGAGAGGGACAGGGTGAGGGTGGTTCGTTTTGCTCGGCGCCCATCGTGAAGGGCGGCCCTTCTCCCCCCGGGAGAAGGTGTCGGCGGAGCCGACGGATGAGGGACTAAAGCTTGGTCTTTCTCCCCCGCATCGCGGCGCAACGCCCGGCCGCTAGACCCTCATCCGACCCTTCGGGCTGCGTTCTCCCGGGGGGAGAAGGGGAGCGCGCGTCAGGCGGCGCGGTTGGGAGGGGGGGGGGCTGGTCGCGGCGGCCGGCCAGGAGGGCGGCGATGCTGATGTCCTCGTCCAGCGCCTCCCAGTGAAGGCCGGCGGGGCTCAGCGTGTAGGCCGACTGCCAAACAGCCCTTGTCAACAGAGCTAGAAAGCGGACTGATTTACAAAAGAATCACGAAATTGAACCACTTGCATTGGTGTTGCTGAGCCGGTTCATGCGTCGGATCAGATTGCGAATCCACGTCATGCAATATTCAAGCGCCCAGTCGGTCTGCTCGTCTGTCAATTCGGGCATGTCTTCCTTGCCTGGGCCGTGACCCAAAGGATTTCTAACATGCTCAAAGAAAAGCTTGAGTGAATCGGCTTCCCACTTCTTTATAAAGTTTCCGGATCTATCACTTAAAAGACTATCAATATAGTTGTAAGCAGATTTTTCTTTTCTTGTAGCACATTCTAAATCGCTTACTATGATTTTGATAGCGCTTTCCAAAGCACGCGCTCCGTACCATGCTGGATCGCGCCCCATTGAATCCCGTAAGTCGAACGCGAGCTTTAGGTCAATATCTACATTCTTCCATTTTGTATCCGCGATCAAACCCCAAAACGGTCGTTCAATTTTTTCGGTGATGAGATCATCCGAAACAAGCTGGATAAATCCGTTATGATAGTTTAGCGGTGCCCCTGATCGGGAAAGACGAATATTAAGTTCATCAACTAAAGATCTAAATTCCTCATTTCCTTTAGTTGAAGACTCGCTGAGGAATTGAGCTATCAATCCCCCACTAGGGGAGGCCGCATAATCCGAGTTACTGAATGATAATAGGCTCGATTTGCGTCGAAAAGCCAATTCGATGAGGCTGATCCGATACTTCATGTAAAGATCAGGAGAAAAATTCGGCTGGAACTGTTGATTAAGAAAATTGCTTATTATAGCTTGAATATCATTCTCAAAGGGCAAATTATTATGAATAAAGTATTTGTTACTAAGTATATCAAGACCCATTTCTGTGCATAGAGCATCGTGCACCGACCATAGATGCTTCTGGTAGATTTTGTTCAAAGTGCTATCTGGCTGACGAGGAAACAACTGCTCTGTGATAAGCTTTGCTGCTTGGGCGCAAAGTCGTCTTTCGGGCTCATTGAACGTTGCCCACACGACCCGGGATGAATATCTATCGAAGAAAACGTCTGTAATCATTGTGTTATCTTGCGCTAATAACATGGAAGACAATGGGGCCGTCCAGACCCCATTGTCTCTTCAACTAGTGTAATATGATATACATCGCCCCTCAGCTACACCCCGTCGTCCCACCGCAAGTATCGCACTTCAAGCAGGTCCCATTCCGGACCAGCGTGAAGTTGCCGCACTCGCCGCAGGCGTCGCCCTGGTAGCCCTTCATGAGCGCCTCGGCCCGCTTGGCCGCGCCGGTCGGGGCAGGAGCCTGCGCCTGCTCCCGCGGAGCAGGAGGCGCGAAGGCGAGGTTGCCGAGGCCGTCCTCGCCGATGACGCGCTCGACCTCTTCGGCGACTTCCTCGCGCACATCCTGCTTCAGCGCGGTGGCGCCCTGGGTGGCGTAGGCGGTGGTCACGGCGGCGCCGGCGGCCGGGGCCGGGCGGCTGTCGAAGCCGCCCGCGATGGCCATCAGATTGGTGGCCTTGCCGCGCACGAGGCCCTTGGAGACGACGCGCGAGGCGTGGTTGGCCGGGGCCTTGCCTTCGTCGTCGCCCTTGCCGAGCGCGTCGAACACGGTGGCTTCCGGCGCGACATGCGCGAGGTCGTTACGCCCGAGGTAAGAGATCGCGAGCTCGCGGAACACGTAGTCGAGCAGCGAGGTGGCGTTCTTGATGGCGTCGTTGCCCTGCACGAAGCCGGCCGGCTCGAAGCGCGTGAACGTGAAGGCGTCCACGTACTCCTCCAGCGGCACGCCGTATTGGAGGCCGAGCGAGATCGCGATGGCGAAATTGTTCATCAGGCTGCGGAAGGCGGCGCCCTCCTTGTGCATGTCGATGAAGATCTCGCCGATGCGGCCGTCCTCGTACTCGCCGGTGCGCAGATACACCTTGTGGCCGCCCACGATGGCCTTCTGGGTGTAGCCCTTGCGCCGGTCCGGCAGCTTCTCGCGCTCGCGCATCCGCTCGATGCGCTCCACCACGCGCTCCACGATCTTCTCGGAGATCGCGGCCGCCCGGGCGGTGGCCGGCTGGGCGATGAGCGCCTCGACCTCGTCCTCCTCGTCCTCGTCGGCGATGAGTTGCGAGTTCAGCGGCTGGGAGAGCTTGGAGCCGTCGCGGTAGAGCGCGTTGGCCTTGAGCGCCAGGCGCCACGAGAGCGTGTAGGCGTTCTTGGCGTCCTCGACGGTGGCGTCGTTGGGCATGTTGATGGTCTTGGAGATCGCCCCCGAGATGAAGGGCTGCGCCGCCGCCATCATGCGGATGTGGCTTTCCACCGAGAGGTAGCGCTTGCCGATGCGCCCGCACGGGTTGGCGCAGTCGAACACCGGGTAGTGCTCACGCTTGAGGTGCGGCGCGCCTTCCAGCGTCATCGCCCCGCAGACGTGGATGTTCGCGCCCTCGATCTCACCCTTGGTGAAGCCGAGGAAGGCGAGGAGCTCGAAGGAGGGATCCGCCAACTTCTCCGCCGGCACCTTGAGGGTGTTGACGAGGAAGTCCTCCCCGAGCGTCCACTTGTTGAAGACGAACTTGATGTCGAAGGCCGACGCCAGGTTCTTCTCCACCGCGGCGATCTGTGCGTCGCCGAAGCCCTTGCCCTTGAGCGTGGTGTGGTTCACGCCCGGCGCCTGCGCCAGGGAGGCGTGGCCCACCGCGTAGGCCTCGATCTCGGCGATCTGCGCCTCGCCGTAGCCGAGCGTGCGCAGCGCCTCCGGCACCGCCTGGTTGATGATCTTGAAGTAGCCGCCGCCGGCCAGCTTCTTGAACTTCACCAGCGCGAAATCGGGCTCGATGCCGGTGGTGTCGCAGTCCATCACCAGCCCGATCGTGCCGGTGGGGGCGATCACGGTGGACTGGGCGTTGCGGAAGCCGTTCTTCTCGCCAAGCGCCAGCGCGTCGTCCCAGGCCTTGCGGGCGTGCTGGACGAGCTTCTGGTCCGGGCAGGAGGCGTGGTCGAGCGGCAGCGGCGCGATGTTGAGCCCCTCATAGCCGGAGGTCTCGCCATGCGCGGCGCGGCGATGGTTGCGGATCACGCGCAGCATGTGCTTCGCGTTCTCCTTGTAGCGCGGGAAGGTTCCGAGCTCGCCCGCCATCTCGGCCGAGGTCTTGTAGGCCACGCCCGTCATGATCGCCGTCAGCGCGCCGCAGATGGCGCGGCCCTGCTCGGAGTCGTACGGGATGCCGGCCGTCATCAGCAGGCCGCCGATATTGGCGTAGCCGAGGCCCAGCGTGCGGAACTCGTAGGAAAGCTGCGCGATCTCCTTCGACGGAAACTGCGCCATCATGACCGAGATCTCGAGCACGATGGTCCACAGCCGCGTGGCGTGCTCGTAGCTCTCCACGTCGAACTCGCCGTCAGCCTTGCGGAACTGCAGCAGGTTGGCGGAGGCGAGGTTGCAGGCCGTGTCGTCCAGGAACATGTATTCCGAGCACGGGTTCGACGCGCGGATCTCGCCAGACGCCGGGCAGGTGTGCCAGTCGTTGATGGTGGTGTGGAACTGGATGCCGGGATCCGCCGACGCCCAGGCGGCGTGGCCGATCTTCTCCCACAGGTCGCGGGCCTTCAGCGTCTTGATCGGCTTGCCGGTGATGCGGGCCGTGAGATCCCAGTCGCCGTCGTTCTCCACGGCGTTCAGGAACGCGTCGGTGACGCGCACCGAGTTGTTGGAGTTCTGGCCCGAGACCGTGAGGTAGGCCTCCGAATCCCAGTCGGTGTCGTAGCTGTCGAACTGGATCTCGGTGTAGCCCTGCTTGGCGAACTGGATGACGCGCTTGATCAGGTTGTCGGGCGCCATGGAGCGGCGGGCGAGCTTGATCTCGCGCTTCAGCGCCGGGTTCTTCTCCGGGTCGTAGCAGCTGTCGCCGGGGCCGTCGCAGTTCACGCAGGCCTTCAGGATGGCCTTGAGGTGCTTCTGCAGGATCTTGGAGCCGGTGACCAGCGCGGCGACCTTCTGCTCCTCCTTCACCTTCCAGTCGATGTAGCTCTCGATGTCCGGATGGTCGACGTCCACCACCACCATCTTGGCGGCGCGGCGCGTGGTGCCGCCCGACTTGATGGCCCCGGCGGCGCGGTCGCCGATCTTCAGGAAGCTCATCAGGCCCGAGGAGCGCCCGCCGCCGGCGAGCTTCTCGCCCTCGCCGCGCAGCGCCGAGAAGTTGGAGCCCGTGCCCGAGCCGTACTTGAACAGGCGCGCCTCGCGCACCCACAGGTCCATGATGCCGCCCTCGTTCACGAGGTCGTCGGCGACCGACTGGATGAAGCAGGCGTGCGGCTGCGGGTGCTCATAGGCGGACTTGGAGCGCGTCAGCTTGCCGGTCTTGTGGTCGACGTAGAAGTGGCCCTGGGCCGGGCCGTCCACGCCATAGGCCCAATGCAGGCCGGTGTTGAACCACTGCGGCGAGTTCGGGGCCACCATCTGCATGGCCAGCATGTAGCGGTGCTCGTCGAAGAACGCCTGCGCGTCCTCCTCGGAGGTGAAGTAGCCGCCCTTCCAGCCCCAATAGGTCCAGCAGCCGGCGAGGCGATCGAACACCTGCTTGGCCGACATCTCCGAGCCGGTGCGCTCGTTCTCGGGCAGGGCGGCGAGCGCCGCCTCGTCCGGCACGGAGCGCCACAGCCACGACGGAACGTCGTTCTCCTCGACCTTCTTCAGGCGGGTGGGCACGCCGGCCTTGCGGAAATATTTCTGGGCGAGAACGTCGGCCGCGACCTGGCTGAACTGCTGGGGCACGTCGATGCCTTCCAGCCGGAACACGATGGAGCCGTCCGGATTGCGGATCTCGCTCGTGACGGAGCGGAACGCGATGGCGGCGTAAGGCGACTGGCCGGTCTTGGTGTAGCGACGTTCGATCCGCATCGTCATCCCCTTTAGGGCGGACAACAACGGTCCGCCGGGCCGGTCGAGTTCCGGCCTCTTGCCCAAATCTGTTATCTGCCCCTGAGGAACGCGGCCAACTCTCGGCGGGTCGAACCTGCATCCCGATGCTGCCGCGGCGTTGCGGGCGTTCCCTTCCGGTCCTGGTTGAGGGGGGCCGGGAAGGGGGCCTCGCCGGGCTGCGGCGAACCGTCAAGCGGCGCCGCCGCAGCCCCGTGCGACACGTCCATAACCTAGGCCCCGGGGAGCCAGAACGTCAAGGATTAGTGCCTCCGGGTCTTTGCTGACGCAAGATGTTGTAACAGGGGTGTGAACAGTGGGGATGATGCAACGCTGTCGCATAAGCCTCGGATTCACTTACGAGAATCGATTCAATTTTAGCCATCGGAGGTCGTGGCGGCGCCTTGGGGCGTTGCGGAATCGTGGAAGACTCGCCCACACGGACCCGCGCAGGCTTGACTCGCGCGAAAGTTGAGCGGGTGGCGCCGCGGTTGAGGCCGAAATGAGGCAGGCTTTGAGGTTGGGGTGGAATCGGCATCCAGAGGCTCCGTCGCGCGGCCGCGAGGACCGGACGCGAATCGGCGCGCCCGTGCTTGCCTTTACGCGGACGTGATCGCATCTTTACAGGGCTCTTCCGCAGGAACCGCCATGTCTGCCAATCCATCCTCCGCGCCCCTGAACATCCGAAATCCCCGGGCGCGTGAATTGGCGCGGGAACTGGCCGAGCGGCGCCGGATCAGCATCACGGATGCGGTGGTCGGCGCGCTGCAGGCCGAACTCGCGCGCGAGCGCGCCGCCACGCCCCTGGCGCGCCGGCTCGCCGCCATAGGCGAGCAATCCTGCGCAAAGGCCGGACCCAACACTCGCGACCTCACGGACGACGATCGCGACGCGATGTGGACGCGGTGATCTTCATCGACACCTCGGTTTTCGTCGCGATCCTGTGCCGGGAGCCCGAGGCCGATCTTTTTGCGGCCGCCATCGAGGGCGCGGCCCGACGCGTGACCTCGCCGCTGGTCAGGTTGGAAACCTGCATGGTCGTCGCGACGAGGCTCGACCGCACGCCAACGGACGTCGCGCTCGATTTCGACGCGATCCTGACCGAGGCCGCGATCGAGGTCGTTTCCATCACGGACGACATGGGGCAGGGGGCCACTCGCGCTTTCGAGCGCTTCGGAAAGGGACGCGGAACCCGGGCGAAGCTCAATCTCGCCGACTGCTTCTCCTACGCGTGCGCCCGGTCGCTTGGCGCTTCGATCCTGTTCAAGGGGCGCGACTTCGCGGCCACCGATCTTGCCATCGCGCCATTCTGAAAGCCGCAGCCGGCGCCCCCCGCGACCACGGTCGGGCTGGACAGGCGCCCCCGCAATCGTATAGTCCGCGCCAGAATGCCCGGGCCTTCGGTGGCCCGCCGACCAAGGCCCATGCGGGCCCTGCGCAAAGGCCCTCCCATGGCGATGAAGCCCTTTCTCTTGCAGTTCTTCACCTGGTGGAGCGGCCAGACCATCGGCACGCGCTTCTTCACCTGGCGCTTCGGCGAGCGGGTGGGGGAGGATGAGTTCGGCAACGTCTATTACCAGACCGCCGGCGGCAAGATCGACCCGACCATCGGGGTGCCGCGCCGCTGGGTTGTCTACAAGGACCGCACCGAGGCCACGCTGGTGCCGGCCGGCTGGATCGGCTGGCTGCGCAACACGCAGGTGGAGCCGCCGTCCGTTCAGCCCTACACGCCGCGCGAGTGGGAGCGGCCGCACCAGCCCAACATGACCGGCACGCCCTTCGCGTACCGCCCCAAGGGCTCGATCCTGAACCAGAACGAGCGCCCCGCCGCCACCGGCGACTATGATGCCTGGGTTCCGGGCGGCGCGCCCAAGGAGCGGCGCATCGAGACCGGCGAGAAGGCCTGACCCGGCTCTGCCGACCCGGCTCTCCGCCAGCCCAAACGCAAACGCCGCCTTCCGGGCGGCGTTTTTCGTTGTAGGGTCGGCCTGGGGGCTTGATCGGGTTGGCCTGGAGACGCGCATGCGCGAACATCGCTACCGCACCACCACGGTGTGGACCGGCAATCTCGGCTCCGGAACCGCCGATTACCGCAGCTATGGGCGCGACCACGCCGTGCGGGTGGTCGGCAAGCCCGACATCCTGGGCTCGTCCGATCCCGCCTTTCGTGGCGACCCGACGCGCCATAATCCCGAAGACCTCTTTGTCGCCTCGCTGTCGGCCTGCCACATGCTCTGGTACCTGCATCTCGCGGCCGTGTCCGGCATCGTGGTGGCGGCCTATGAGGACGAGGCCGAGGGCGTGATGGAGGAGGGGCCGGAGGGCGGCCGCTTCACGGGCGTCACCTTGCGGCCCCATGTCCGCATCGTGGCCGGCGATCCACAGAAGGCCGGCGCCCTGCACGAGCAGGCGCACCGCTACTGCTTCGTCGCCAATTCGGTGAACTGCCCGGTGCGCTGCGAACCCACGATCGAGAGCCAGCAAGGCGGCGACAGCTGAGCCGAAAGGCCATGAAGCGCCACACGGGGCGGCGCAAAGGCGCGCCCGCCCTTTCTCCGCCCACTTTGGCGTGTTAAGCACCCGGCCCGTTGGGCGACCGCGGCCTCGAATCGCGGCGTGGAGCCTCTTGCGCGTGTTCATGCCTGTCTTGCCGATCGTTACGATCCTTCGTCGCCCCGCCCCGATCGCGGCCGTTCTCGGCTGCGCGATGGCGCTCGCGGCCGGTCCCGCCCAGGCGGACAAGATCAAGAACCCGACCGCGATCTTCGCCGGGCTCGACAAGATCACGGGCCGGATCATCTCCTTCGAGGCGCAGGTCGACGAGACGGTGCAATTCGGCGCGCTCCAGATCACGCCGCGTGTCTGCTACACGCGCCCGCCGACCGAGCCGCAGAACACCACGTCCTTCATCGAAGTGGACGAGGTGACGTTCAACAACGAATACCGCCGCATTTTCGGCGGATGGATCTTCGCATCGAGCCCCGGCCTGCACGGCATCGAGCACCCGATCTACGACGTGTGGCTGACGACCTGCAAAGGCGGCAAGGACGTGATCCCGGATCCGGTGGATCCCGACAAGATCGACCCGCTGAAGCCGACGCAGCCCGAGCCCAAGGTTTCCGAGCAGCAGCAGCGCCAGCAGCGCCGCGCCCAGACCAATGGCGGAACGGGTGGCCTCTACACCGTTCCGGCTCCGGCGGCGCCGGCCGGCGGCGGGCAGATCGGCGTCGCGGCCCCGCAGGGCGTGCCGGTGGCGCCGCGCCAGCCGACCCAGCGCTTCTTCCCGACCAATCCCAACGGCGTCGGCTTGCCGCCCGGGCGTGACCCGACCGGCAGCAACCGCTGAGCGCGCCGCCGTTTCGTTGCCTTGGCCTGCCCCGAGGTCTATACCGCTCGCAGGCGGCCCGGGGGCGGCCGGCGCGCCCGAAAATGGGTCGCCGGACGCTGCGTTTTGAGGACGTGAGATGACGGAGCCCACCCGCGTGGCGAACACCAGCACATCCGCTGACGAGGGCGGCGTCCTCGAAACCATCAAGGTCGTCGTCCAGGCGCTCCTGATCGCCCTGGTGGTGCGGACCTTCCTGTTCCAGCCGTTCAACATCCCGTCCGGATCGCTGATCCCCACGCTGCTGATCGGCGACTACCTGTTCGTCTCGAAATACAGCTACGGCTATTCGAAATATTCGATCCCGTTCAGCCCGCCGCTGTTCAGCGGCCGGATCTGGGCCGCGGAGCCGCAGCGCGGCGACATCGCGGTGTTCAAGCTGCCGCGCGACAATTCCACCGACTACATCAAGCGCGTCATCGGCCTGCCGGGCGACCGCATCCAGATGATCGACGGCATCCTCCACATCAACGGCCAGCCGCTGAAGAAGCAGGCGGTCGGCAAGGAGGACGTCAACGCCGGCGCGGGCTACCGCGACCGCGCCACCTTCTATCGCGAGACGCTGCCCAACGGCATCAGCTACGTGATCCAGGAACTGGACATCTACGGCAACAAGCTCGGCCGCAACACGCCCGTCTACCAGGTGCCGCCCGGCAACTTCTTCATGATGGGCGACAACCGCGACAACTCGCTCGACAGCCGCGACATGACCTCCCAGGGCGTCGGCTACGTCCCGTTCGAGAACCTGATCGGCCGCGCCGAGGTGATCTTCTTCTCGGTGTCGGAGGAGGGCGCGGCCTGGAAGGTGTGGGAGTGGCCCTGGACCGTGCGCTGGAACCGCCTGTTCAAGCCCGTGCATTGAGCTGATGGCGCGCCGGCCAAAGCCCAGCCTCTCCGTCCTGGAAGAGAGCATCGGCTATTCGTTCAAGGACCGCGCCCACCTGGAGCGCGCCCTGACCCACATCAGCGCGCTCAAGGGCACGCCCAGCAACGGGCCGCACTACCAGCGGCTGGAATTTCTGGGCGATCGCGTCCTCGGGCTCGTGGTCGCCGAGATGCTGTACCGGACCTACCCGAGGGCCGGCGAGGGCGAGCTCTCCCGCCGCCTCGGCCATCTGGTGCGGCACGAGACCTGCGCGGAAGTCGCCGAGCTGTGGGATGTCGGCCCGCACATTCGCCTGGGCGTCGGCGAGAACCAGTCCGGCCTGCGCAACAAGACCGCCATCCTGGGCGACGTCTGCGAGGCCGTGATCGCGGCCGTGTACCTCGACGGCGGCTTCGAGCCCGCGCGGGTCTTGGTGGAGCGCGATTTCGGGCCCAAGATGAGCGAACCCGGCCGCGCCACGCGCGATCCGAAATCCATGCTGCAGGAATGGGCGCTGGGCCTCGCCCGCCCCGTGCCTGTGTACGAGGAGCGCGACCGCTCCGGTCCCGACCACGCGCCGCAGTTTCGCATCGCGGCGCGAGTCGAGGGCTTCAAGGACTGCGAAGGGGAGGGGCCATCTAAGCGCCTCGCCGAGCAGGCCGCCGCCGAGGCATTTCTGCGCCGTGAGGGCGTGCTGAAGGATTCCCGATGACCGACACGCCCGCCCCGCACGACGACGAGCCGCAGGACGCCCCGGACGCGCCGCGCGAACCGACCCGCTGCGGCTTCGTGGCCCTGATCGGCGCGCCCAACGCCGGCAAGTCGACGCTGATCAACGCCCTCGTGGGCGCCAAGGTGTCGATCGTCTCGCGCAAGGTGCAGACCACGCGCGCGCTGGTGCGCGGCATCGCGCTGGAAGGCGCGGCGCAGATCATCGTCGTGGACACCCCCGGCATCTTCGCCCCCAAGCGCCGGCTCGACCGCGCCATGGTGACCTCCGCCTGGGGCGGCGCCGGCGACGCCGACGCGGTGGCGCTCTTGGTGGACGCCCGCAAGGGCGTGGACGAGGAAGTCCAGGCCATTCTTGCCAAGCTGGGTGAGCTGAAGCGGCCCAAGCTGCTGATCCTGAACAAGATCGACATGATCGACCGCACGCGCCTGCTCGGCCTCGCGCAGGACATCAACGCCCGCCATGCCTTCAAGGAGACCTACATGATCTCCGCCCTGAAGGGGGACGGCGTCGACAAGGTGCGGCAATCGCTGGGCGCCATGATGGCCCCGGGCCCCTGGCTTTACCCGGAGGACCAGATCTCCGACGCGCCGCTGCGCATCCTGGCCGCCGAGATCACCCGCGAGAAGCTGTTCGAACGCCTCCACGACGAGCTGCCCTACGAATCCACCGTCGAGACCGACCAGTGGAAGGTGATGAAGGACGGCTCGGCCCGGGTGGAGCAGACGATCTTCGTGGCCCGCGAGAGCCAGCGCAAGATCGTGCTCGGCAAGGGCGGCCAAACCATCCGGGCCATCGGCGAGATGTCGCGCAAGGACATCGCCGAGGCCGCTGAAGTGAAGGTGCACCTCTTCCTGTTCGTGAAAGTGCGTGAGAACTGGGCCGACGACCCGGAGCGCTACCGCGAGATGGGCCTGGAGTTCCCGCGCGGCGGGTAGGCGCGACGCGCGCGCCGGGGACGTCCGCCGGGCGCCTGTGCTAAACCGCCCCCATGGAGTGGCGCGACGAAGGCATCGTGATCGGGGTCCGGCGGCACGGCGAGGGCAGCGTCTTGCTGGAGCTCCTGACGCGCGAGCATGGGCGCCATCTTGGCCTCGTGCGGGGCGGGCGCTCGGCCCGGATGCAGCCGGTGCTGCAGGCCGGCAACTCCGTGTCGGTCGCGTGGCGGGCGCGGCTGGACGAGCATCTCGGCTCGTTTCAGGTCGAGCCCACGGTGCAACGCGCCGCGCGGCTGATGGATTCGCCCGCCGCGCTTTATGGCCTCGGCGTGCTCGGCGGCCTCGTGCGTCTCCTGCCGGAGCGCGATCCGCACCCGGCGCTGCACGAGACGCTGGAGCTGGTGCTGGGCGCGCTGGACGATCCGGCGCTGGCCGGCCCGCTGGTGGTGCGCTTCGAACTCGCGATCCTGAGCGAACTCGGCTTCGGCCTCGATCTCGCCGAATGCGCCGCCACCGGCTCGCGCGACAACCTCGTCTTCGTGTCGCCGAAAACCGGCCGCGCCGTGTCGGCCGCGGCCGGCGAGCCCTGGCGCGACAAGCTGCTAGCCCTGCCGCCGTTCCTGCACGAGGGGCAGGGCCGGGCGCTGCCGAGCCCCGCCCAACTCGCCGCCGCCTTTGCGCTCACCGGCCACTTCCTGAACCGTCACGTCTACGAACCAAGGGGAACGCCAGCCCCGGACGTGCGGGCGTCGTTCATCGCGGCCGTTCTTTCGGCTCAGTCTCGCGACGCGAGTTAGCGTTCGCAGCGCGCTGGACGGTCGACGCCTTGCCGCAGCGCGCCCCCTCTCCCTGGCGCAGGGAGAGGGTTGGGGTGAGGGCGCCGCCGCCTCCGCGGCGGTCTTGTCGAGGTCAAGGGCCCGACCGGCCCTCACCCTGTCCCTCTCCCCTGCAGGGGAGAGGGGACGCGCTGCAGCGGCCTTGGGACACGGCGAGGCTCAGCCTGGGGATAAGGCCGCCCCAGCCTTGCGGCGCAAGGCCGTGTTCGCTAAGCGTTCACGGCGTTCGTCCCGGATTTGGACGACCAACGAGGATCGTGATGGGCAAGCCGGTCGACCCACCGTCAGGCAAGGACGTCGAGAGCATCGACCTGCGCGAGGCGCTGGAAGAGCGCTATCTCGCCTATGCGCTCTCGACCATCATGCATCGCGCCCTGCCGGATGCGCGCGACGGGCTGAAGCCCGTGCACCGGCGCATCCTCCACGCCATGCGGCTGCTGCGGCTCGATCCCGGCACGGCGTTCAAGAAATGCGCTCGCATCGTCGGCGACGTGATCGGTAAGTTCCACCCGCATGGCGACCAGGCCGTCTACGACGCGCTGGTGCGCCTCGCGCAGGACTTCGCCCAGCGCTACCCGCTGGTGGACGGGCAGGGCAATTTTGGCAACATCGACGGCGATAACGCGGCCGCCTACCGCTACACCGAGGCCCGCCTCACCGAGGTCGCGCGGCTGCTGCTGGAAGGCATCGACGAGGACGCGGTCGACTTCCGCGACACCTACAACGGCGAGGACGACGAGCCCGTCGTGCTGCCGGCCGCCTTCCCGAACCTGCTCGCCAACGGCTCGCAGGGCATCGCGGTTGGCATGGCGACCTCCATTCCGCCGCACAACGCCGCCGAGCTTTGCGACGCGGCGCTCTACCTGATCAGCCATCCCAAGGCGACCTCCGAGCAGCTGCTCACCTTTGTGCCCGGGCCCGATTTCCCCACCGGCGGCGTGCTGGTGGAAACCCGCGCCAGCATGGCCGAGACCTACCGAACCGGCCGCGGCGGCTTTCGCCTGCGCGCCCGCTGGGAGAAGGAGGAGACCGGCCGCGGGACCTGGGTGGTGGTGGTCACCGAGATCCCCTACCTGGTCTCCAAGGGCCGGCTCATCGAGAAGCTCGCCGAGCTGATCAACGAGAAGAAGCTGCCGCTGGTCGCCGACATCCGCGACGAATCCGCCGAGGACGTGCGCGTCGTGATCGAGCCGCGCTCGCGCACGGTCGACGCCTCCATGATGATGGAAAGCCTGTTCCGCCTGTCGGAGCTGGAAAACCGCATCGGCATGAACATGAACGTGCTCTCGGGCGGCGTGATCCCCCGGGTGCTCGGCCTCTCCGAGGCGTTGCGCGAGTGGCTGGACCACCGCCGCACCGTGCTGCTGCGCCGCTCGCGCCACCGGCTGAACCACATCGAGAAGCGCCTGGAGATCCTCCAGGGCATGCTGATCGTCTATTTGGACCTCGACCGCGTCATCAAGATCATCCGCGAGGAGGACGAGCCCAAGGTCGAGCTGATGCGGTTCTTCGAGCTCACCGAGAACCAGGCCGAGGCCATTCTCAACACCCGCCTGCGCTCGCTGCGCAAGCTGGAGGAGATGGAGCTGAAGCGCGAGCTGACCTCGCTGGAGGCCGAAAAGGGCCGGATCGAGACGCTGCTCGGCTCGGAGGCCGCCCAGTGGAAGACGATCTCGTGGGAGATCCGTGAGGTCCGCAAGACCTTCGGCCCCGAGACCAAGATCGGCAAGCGCCGCACCAGCTTCGCGGACGCACCAGACCTCTCGGACGTCGACTTCGCCGAGGCCATGGTGGAGCGCGAGCCCGTCACCGTGGTGGTGACCCAGAAAGGCTGGATCCGCGCCCTCAAGGGCCACGTGCAGGACCTCTCGGGCCTGCAGTTCAAGGGCGACGACGCGCTGCAGACCTCGTTCTTCTCCGACACGGGCGCGAAGATCCTGGTGCTGGCCGACAACGGCAAGGTGTTCACCCTTGAGGCCTCGCGCCTGCCGGGCGGGCGCGGCTTCGGCGATCCGATCCGCCTTATCGCCGACATCGACGCGGGCGCGGAGATCATCCAGGTCTGGCAGCACAAGCCGGGCGGCAAGCTCCTGTTCTGCACCAGCGAAGGCCGCGGCTTCGTCGCGTCCTCGGACGACGTCGTCGCCAACACCAAGAAGGGCAAGCAGGTGCTCAACGTCGACGCCGGCCAGAAGGCGGTGTTCGCCGCCCCGGCCGACGGCGACCACGTCGCGATCATCGGCGAGAACCGCAAGCTGCTGGTGTTCCCAACCGCCCAGACACCCGAAATGTCGCGCGGCAAGGGCGTGCGCCTCCAGCGCTACAAGGACGGCGGCGTCTCGGACGCCAAAGTCTTCACGCTGGCCGACGGCCTGACCTGGCGCGACACCTCCGGCCGCACCTGGACGGTGGCGGCGGGCGAGCTGACCGAGTGGATCGGCAACCGCGCGGAGGCGGGTCGGCTGCCGCCGAAGGGCTTCCCGAAGAACAACAAGTTTGGGGGGTAAGAGACGGGTGCGTCGAGGTTGGTGCGCCCCCGTAGATCAGCGCACCGCTTCCCGCTCGATCATGCTCGCGATCCACTTATTCAGGCTGACGCCGGCGCGCTTGGCCGCCGTCGCGGCGGCGCGATGCACGGGAGGGTCGACCCGGACGACGAACTGGCCGGAATAGGGTTTCTCGGGCTCTTCGCCGCGTTCGCGGCAAAAGGCGAGATAGTCTTCCACGGACGCTTCGAGCGCCTGCTTCAGTTCGCTTACGGAACGGCCCGAGAAGGTGATCACGTCGCGAAGGTTCATCACCTCGCCGTGAAAGATCTCGGCGTCCTCATCATAGGCCACCAATCCCTCGTAGCCCTTGTAAGACATCGTGTTCATGGCTCGATCCCGGCCTCGACGAGGAAGCGGCGCACCGATTTCAGCGCTCCCTTGTCGGTTTCCTTCTGCGGGTGAGGGCGATGAAAGGTGGCCCTCACGCCATTCAACGCGACGCGAACCCGCGAGCCGCTCCCTTCGCTCACTTCGGCTCCGCACGCCGTCATAAGGCTCTCGATGTCGCGCCACACAACACCGGCCCGCATCGGATCGCCGTAGATCGCTGCCAGCGTCGCGCGATGCTTGCTGTTGAACGCCATATAGTATCACTTTTCAGTACTAAAACAAGCCAGCCCAAACGGCCGCAGACTTCACTCCACCCGCTGCCACCCATGCGGAGCCAACCGCTCCTGCGGGGTAAAGCGCGCCTTGTAGGCCATCTTGGGCGAGCCCTCGACCCAGTATCCCAGATACACGTAAGGCAGCCCGAGGCGGCGCGCGCGGGCGATGTGGTCGAGGATCATGTGGGTGCCGAGGCTGCGCTCGGCCTCGTCGGGATCAAAGAACGAGTAGACCATCGACAGCCCGTCCCCGAGCACGTCCGTGAGCGCGCAGCCGATCAGCGGGCCGACGCCGCGGCCGTTTATGGCCGTGTCGGGGCCGCGCCGGCGGTACTCGATCACTTTGGTCTCGACATGGGAGTCCTCCACCATCATGGCGAAGTCCAGCGCCGTCATGTCGGCCATGCCGCCGGAGGCGTGGCGCGAGTCGAGGTAGTGGCGAAACAGCGAATATTGCTCGGAGGTCGGCGTGTTCTCGCGCATCTCGCCGACAAGGTCGCGATTGCCGTCCGACACGCGCCGCATGTTGCGCGAGGGCGAGAAGTCGTCCACCAGCACGCGCACCGAAATGCAGGCGCGGCAGCCGTCGCAGGCGGGCCGATACGCGATGGTTTGCGAGCGGCGGAAGCCGCCATGCGTGAGGACGTCGTTGAGCTCCGGCGCGCGCTTGCCGATGAGGTGCGTGAACACCTTGCGCTCGAGCTTGCCGCGCAGATACGGGCAGGCGGTCGGGGCCGTCAGGTAGAATTGCGGCTGGTCGCGGGACTGGGTCGTCAATCCGAGCTTCCTTGCCTTCTTCCGGACCAGTCCCGGCGCGCGCGAACCGCACGTCGGAGGCCCTTGCGGGCGCGCACCTCAGGATAGCATCGGGAGCGCCAGCCTCAAGCCCCGAGGCTGGCGCGTGGGCGATCAGGTTCCGCGACGCACCGCGATCAAGCCCGAAAGCAGATCGTGCAGCATGCGCCGGTCGGCGCGCACGAGGCCAAACAGCAGCACGAGCGGGGTCAGCGTCGAGATGCTGACGTAGAAGAACACCGCATGCACGGCCGCGACGATGAAGGGCGCGGTCTGGCCCGTGACCGTGCGCAGCTCGACGCCGAACATGCGCTGGCCGATCGTCGAGCGCCGCGGCCCCGAGACGGTGACGCCGCTGTAGATCACGGCCACGATGGGCCACAGCACCGGCAGGATCATCCAGCCGAGCCCGAAGGTGAGCACGCCGAGAACCAGCGACGCCACCGCGAACACGGCCCAGAGCGCGCCGATCACGAAGAAGTCCACGATCCACGCGCCCATGCGCCCGCTGAGGACGCCGGACGTGTCGCTGGCCGGAACGGCGGTGTAGACGACGGGCTGAGGGGTCATCGCAGTCCTTTCGAGGCTCAAAGCCGAGCCGGACGAGATGTGGCCCCGGCAGCCCTCGCATTCAAGGTTGCGCGCATTCAAGGTTGCGCGCGATCAGCTGCGCCGGTCCATGCGCTTGGGCGCGAGGCCGTCGGCCGCGAGCGCCTCCAGGATCTGCCGCGTATGCTCGGCCCCGCGCGTCTCCACCGTGACGTCGATGGTGACGCCCTTGGCGGGCACGTCCAGGAACAGCCGCCCATGCGACACTTCCAGGATGTTGGCGCCGAGCTCGCCGAGATGCGACGCGATCGCTCCGAGGAGGCCCGGGCGGTCCGCCGTGGTGATGCGCAGCGATGCGATGCGCTCCTCGCGCTCCAGCGTGCGCACCATGATGGAGGCGAGCAGCCGCGCGTCGATGTTGCCGCCGCACAGGATCAGCCCGACATTCAGCCCCGCGAAGCGCGCCGGTTCGGCCAGCATGGCGGCGAGCCCCGCCGCGCCCGCGCCCTCCGCCATGCTGCGCGCCAGCGTGGCGAAGCAGCTCACACCCCGCTCGATGGCGGGCTCGTCCACGAGCAGGATGTCCTCCACGAGGTCGCGCACGATGGGCAGCGTCAGCGTGCCGACGGTTTTCACCGCGATGCCCTCGGCCAGCGTCGGGCCGCCGATCGGCCGGTCCCCGCCCGCGATGGCGTTCACGAAGGAGGGGTAGAGGGCGGCCTCGACGCCGACGATGCGGATGCCGGGCTTCAGCGCCTTGGCGGCGACCGCGTTGCCGGCGCACAGCCCGCCGCCGCCAATGGGGATCACCAGCATGTCGAGATCCGGCCGCTCGGCCAGCATCTCGAGCGCGATGGTGCCCTGGCCGGCGATCACGGCCGGGTCGTCGTAAGGGTGCACCAGCGTGAGGTTGTGCTCGCGCTGGATCGCCTCGCAGCGCTCGCGCGCCTCGTACAGCGTCTCGCCGTGGAGCTCCACCGTTGCCCCGTAGGAGCGGGTGTTCTCCACCTTCACGATGGGCGTGGTGGCCGGCATCACGATGGTGGCCGGCACGCCGAGCCGGCCGGCGTGAAAGGCCACCGCCTGCGCGTGGTTGCCGGCCGACATGGTGACGACGCCGCGCGCGCGCTCCTCCGGGGTGAGCTGCGACAGGCGGTTCAGCGCGCCCCGCTCCTTGAAGGAGCCGGTGGATTGCATGTTCTCGTATTTCACGAACACGTTCGCGCCCGTGAGCGCCGAGAGGCGAGGGACGGGCAGCATCGGCGTCTTTTGCACCTGCCCCTGGATCACCGCGGCGGCGGCCCGGACGTCGTCCAGTGTGATGCAGTGCTGTGTCATCGGCTCATACCCGTCTGGGAAGGAGGTCGCGCCAGCCGAAGAGCCCGCCGGGGCGCAGGGCCAGCGTGATGCTGAGCAGGGCGTAGATGGCGATGTCCCGGCTCTCCAGCGGCATGGTAGCCGACCAGAACGCCTCCGCTAGCCCGATCACGACCCCGCCTGCCAGCCCGCCGCCGACGGAGCCGATGCCGCCGATCACGGCCGCCACCAGCGCCTTGAGGCCGAGCGTGAGGCCGTAGCCATAGCCGACGCCGCCCCAATAGGCCGTGATGATGAAGCCCGCGAGGCCGGCCAGCGCGGCCGAGACCCCGAAGGTGAGCAGAAAGATCCGCCGCCGGTCGACCCCGAACAGCGCCGCCGTCTGCGGGTCGTCCGCGAAGGCCCGCCAGGAGCGGCCAAAGCCCGTGTAGCGCATGCCCAGCAGCAGCGCGGCGCCGGCCAGCAACGCCGCGAGCGTCACCAGCAGCGCCATGGGCGTCACCGTGGTGACGAAATCGCCGGAGCGGAGCAGCGAGAGCGGCGCGTTCAAGACCGGCGAGGTCCAGCGCAGGTCGTTGCCCTGGGCCAGCCGCTGAACCTCGGACAGGCTCATCATCAGCCCGGTGGTGGCGATCAGGATGGGCAGTCCCGGCCCGGCGATCAGCGGCGCCACCACGAGCCTGCCGCTCGCCATGCCGGTCGCGGCCGCGCCGTAGAGCGAAAACACGCAGGCCAGCGCCAGCCCGGCGGCCGGATCCCGGAAGCCGAGCTGCACCATCAGGGTGACGCCCAGCAGGGCCCCGTAGCCGCCCAGCGCCGCGAGCTCGCCGAAGCCGAACACGATGCGGCCGACGAGCCCGTAGATGAGCGAATAGGCCGCCGCCACCAGGCCATACACGGCCGCCTGCGGCAGCGCGTTGAGCGCCTGCTGCAACCCATACGCCACGGCGCGCGGCGCGGAGGGAAGGTCGATCGATTGCAGCCCGCCGGGGTCGCTCTGCAGCGCCTCAGGCTGGGTGAGATAGAACCGCCGCAGGAAGTAAAAGCCAGCCTCGCTCAGCTGGCCCTGCTCGGTGATCACCGCGACGAGGTCCTGCCGGTTGCGCGACAGGGCGTCGCCGGCGAAACGGCAGGCTACGAACCGCGTCCGGGCCGGTTCTCCCAGCGGCTCCGCCCGGTACACGATCCGCAATCCGCGCTTGTCCTCGGCCGGGGTGATCCGCCCCAGCGTGATCGCGGTCCCGGCCGGGTTCAACGCCGGGATCGCCATGCGGCACAGCCGCGCCTGGTCGGCGTCGATCAGGGTCGCGCAACCGGCTATGGCGACAAGGAGAATCGCCAGCAACGCGGCGGACAGGCGGGACATGACCGCAGGATACCGCGCGCCGGGCGCGTGTCACGCGCCCCGCGAAGGTTGCGGTGAGTTGGCGGACGTGCCCCCGGAGATCGTGCAAGCTGGCCCGGACGAGTGATTGACACATGTAACGTTACGTGCGACAAAATGATCGTTAGTTTCAGGCACAAGGGGCTCAAGCCCCTGTTCACGACGGGCGACCGATCGGGCGTGTCCGCCGGGCTGGCGGAGCGGCTGGAGAACCTCCTTTCGGCGTTGGATGCCGCAACGTCGATCGAGCAGTTCGAGCTGCCGGCCTATCGCGTCCACGCGCTATCGGGCGATCTGAAAGGCTATTGGTCAGCGAAGGTGAACGCGAACTGGCGTTTGATCTTCCAGTTCAGGGACGGCGAGGCGTCCAACCTGGATCTCGTGGATTACCATTGAGGCAAGCATGCGGATGAAGAACCCATCCCACCCCGGCCGCATCGTCAAGGATCAACTGGACAGCCTCGGCTACAGCGTCGCGGATGCGGCCAGGAACCTCGGCGTCACCCGCCAGCAGCTTTACCGCGTCATCAACGGGCAGAGCGGCGTGTCGGCCGAGATGGCCGTGCGGCTCGAGATGGGCATCGGCAGCACGGCCGACGCCTGGCTGCGGATGCAGTCCGCCCATGATCTGGCGCAGGTGCGCAACCGGGCCGAGCCCTCGATCACGGTCCACAGGATGGAGCCGAAAGACGCCGAGAGCTGAGCGCCCTCAGCCCTTCTTCAGCTTCTCGGCCACTGTGGCGGCGAAATAGGTGAGGATGCCGTCCGCGCCGGCGCGCTTGAAGGCGAGGAGGCTCTCGATCATGGCCTTCTCGCCGTCGAGCCAGCCGTTCTGGGCGGCGGCCTGGATCATCGCGTATTCGCCCGACACCTGGTACGCGAAGGTCGGCACCGCAAAGGTGTCCTTCACGCGCCGGACGATGTCGAGATAGGGCATGCCGGGCTTCACCATCACCATGTCGGCGCCCTCGTCGAGGTCGAGCGCGACTTCGCGCAGCGCCTCGTCGGAGTTGCAAGGGTCCATCTGGTAGGTGCGCTTGTCGCCCTTCAGCAGCGCGTTGCTGCCCACGGCGTCGCGGAACGGGCCGTAGAACGCGGAGGCGTATTTTGCCGCGTAGGCCATGATCTGCACGTCGCCCAGGCCCGCCGCGTCGAGGCCCGACCGGATCGCGCCGACGCGCCCGTCCATCATGTCGGAGGGCGCGACGATGTCGCAGCCGGCTTGCGCCTGGTTCAGGGCCTGGCGCACCAGCACGGCGACGCTTTCGTCGTTGAGGATGTCGTCGCCGTCCATCAGCCCGTCATGGCCGTGGCTGGTGTAGGGGTCGAGCGCCACGTCGGTGAGGATGCCGATGTGCGGCACCGCCTTCTTCACGGCCCGCACGGCGCGGCAGACGAGGTTTTCGGGGTTCAGCGCCTCGGCGCCCTCGGGGCAGCGCAGCGCCTTGTCGGTGTAGGGGAACAGCGCGATGCACGGGATGTCGAGCGCGGCGGCGCGCTCGGCCTCGCGCACAATCTCGTCGATGCTCAGCCGTTCCACGCCCGGCATGGAGGCGACCGGCACCCGTGTGTTCTGGCCTTCGACGATGAACAGCGGCCAGATCAGGTCGTTGGCGGTCAGCACGTTCTCGCGCACGAGGCGGCGGGCCCACTCGGCCTTGCGGTTGCGGCGGGGGCGGTGCGAGAGGTCGAGCGGCGAGGCCGGCGCGCGGGCGGGCTCGGATCGCGAAGCGGGTGTCTGGAACGGTGTGACCCGGGACGCCATTGGCGTTGTCCTCCGGTAATCGCTGCGAGAGCGGGGACGCTATCTTGGAAACGTTCTGAACATCGGAGTAACACCAACCGTGCCCGGCCGAAAGCGGCCAAGGGCCGCGCCAGCATTTCTACGCATGGGTGCGTTGACGCCCATGCCCCCGCAAGCTTCACTCCGCCGCCTTCGCCCAACCGTGAGCCCCGCATGTCCGAATCGCCGACCGCACCCGCCGAGACCCACGCCGAGCCGGAGGCGATCTGCGAGATCCGCGGCGCCGCGGGCGTGATCACGCTGAACCGGCCCAAGGCGTTGAACGCCGTGACGCTCGGCATGGTGCGCGCCATCCGGACGGCGCTGGACGCCTGGTCGGAGGATCCCGCCGTTACCCGGGTGGTGATCCGCGGCGCGGGCGAGAAGGCGTTCTCGGCCGGCGGCGACATCCGCCAGCTCTACGATCTCGGCAGGGCAGGGCGGCAGGACGAGGCGCTGGTGTTCTGGCGCGAGGAATACGTGCTGAACGGGCTCATTCATGCCTATCCCAAGCCCTATGTGGCGCTGATCGACGGCATCGTGATGGGCGGCGGCGTTGGCGTGTCGCTGCATGGCAGCCACCGCGTGGCCGGCGATCGCTACCTGTTCGCCATGCCGGAGGTCGGCATCGGCTTCTTCCCGGACGTGGGCGCGACCTTCGCGCTGCCGCGCCTGCCCGGCGAGGCCGGGACCTGGCTGGCGCTGACGGGCGCCCGCGTACGCACCGCCGACGCGGTGGCGCTCGGCCTCGCCACCCACGCGGCGCCCTCGGCCGCCTTCCCGGCCATCCTGGACGATCTCGCGGCGGGCAAGCCCGTCGACGATGTGCTGGCCGCCCATGCGCATGCGCCCGGCGACGCGCCCGTCTCGGCCAACCGGGGCGACATCGACCGCTGCTTCGTGGGCGCCAGCGTGGGCGAGATCCTGGACCGGCTCGACGGCGCGGCCGCGGCCGGCTCGGCCTTCGCGGCCGACGCGGCGGCCGTGATCCGCTCCAAGTCGCCGACCAGCCTGGCTGTCGCGCTGGAGCAGATGCGGCGCGGCCGCGGCCTGAACTTCGCCGAGGCGATGCGAACCGAGTACCGCATCGTGTCGCGCATGGTGGACACGCCCGATTTCTACGAAGGCGTGCGCGCTGCCGTGATCGACAAGGACCAGTCCCCGAACTGGTCGCCCGCCGCCCTCGCGCAGGTGGATGAGGCGCGCGTGGCCGCCTATTTCGCCCCGCTGGAGCATGAGCTCGACATGCAGGGCGCCGCCTCGTGAACGTCGAACAGCATCGCAGCCAGGCGCTCCCCGAGACCGCGGCGCGCAGAACCATCGCGTGGGACTGGGTGCTGGTGATCTTCATGCGCCTGATGGCGGCGCTCTGGCTCGCCAAGGGGCTGTCCTACTGGGTGACGCTGCTCGGGATCGCTATCCCGGGCGTCGCGACCTTCGAGTCGCTGCCGCCGCCGGCCCGCGCCGTCGTGGTGGTGTTCGCGGTGCTCGACCTCGTGGCGGCGGTCGGCCTCTGGCTGACCAGCACGTGGGGCGGCGTGATGTGGCTGCTGGCCGTGATGAGCCATCTGCTGATCGGCAGCGTCGCGCCGCTGGGCTCGCATCTGCTCGGCGTCGGCGGCGTCGTCGCCGAAGCTTCGGCCGTGGTGGCCTATATCGTGTTCTCATGGTTGGCCGCGCGCGAGGCTTGAATTTGGCTCGGTAAACAAAGGATCAAGCAACGTATTGCATCGCATTTAAGTTCGATTCACCTGAAAAAAGTGAACATTCGATTCATCTCGTTGTTTAAACTGGCTTTTAGAAGCAGGGGCTAAGTTTGCTATCAACGCAGCCGGGAAAACTCGGCGTACAGGGATAGCAGCGAGGCAAAGCAATGCAGTCGGCAGTGAAAACCATCGAGGTCCAGGACCGGGCGTCCTCTTCGACCGAAGTGAAGCCCCTCTACATCGAAGCGCTCACCTTGGTGGAGCGGCTGCATCGCCGCCTGCTCGACGTGATCAAGGACGAGTTCGACCGCCGCGGCCGCTCGGACGTCAACAGCGTCCAGGCGCTGCTGCTCTACAATATCGGCGACAAGGAGCTGACCGCCGGCGAGCTGCGCACCCGCGGCTACTATCTCGGCTCCAACGTGTCCTACAACGTCAAGAAGCTGGTCGAGATGGGCTATCTCCACCATGCCCGCTCGCGGGTTGACCGCCGCTCGGTGCGCATCAGCCTGACCGAGCAGGGCCGCGAGATCCACGACATCGTCAAGGGCCTCTACGACAAGCACGTTCGCACGGTGGAGCAGATCGGCGGCATCTCGTCCGACGAATTCAAGCTGGTGAACACGGCCCTGACCCGCCTCGAGCGGTTCTGGACGGACCACATCCGCTACCGCCTCTGAGGCGGCGCGCTGCACCCTCCAATACGCAAAAGGCCGGGGAAACCCGGCCTTTTTCTGTTTGTACCAAAGCTTCTGGGTCCTGAGACTCAGGCCTGCTCGGCGCGGCTGAGCTCCGAGATGCCCTTGCGCAGGGCGCTGGCGGCGGCCTGCAGGCGCTCGATCGCGTCCACGGCCTCCGACGAGAGCGCCGGGGCGGGAGCGCCGAGCATCCGCACGGGCGCATCCTGCTGGGCCCGCATGTGCGGCGAAAGCCGCTCGATCAGCTGCTCCACCTGGAACAGGCGCAGCCGCAACTCGGTCACGATCACGTCTTCTTGAGAAGCGAAAGAGTTGGCGAGATTGGCCTGGTTGAGTGCGAGCATGATGTCCTCCGCGTGCGCCGTTTTCTGAGGCTCACTATGGCGCAGCCCAGGCTTTCCCTCGATCCGGTCCGACTACGCAGAAGCGCTGCGTAGCTCCGCAGCGCTCACGCTGCCTTCCTATGCGGCCGCCGAAACGTGGCGCCCCCGCCACAGTGCCTCGCCAGCCTGCGAAAGCATGGCCGCGCCGCCTTAAATTCGCCGGACTGGAACTTGCATTTCCGATCCCATAAGCCCGGGGCAATCCAAGTGAGAACGGTTCGTTTACGCTGATCCCTCAAGGATCATGTTCGACGTCCCCCTCACGCAACTGCAGTTGAAAACGCATCATGAGCGCATTCAAATCGATCTCTCGCCGCGACTTCGCCCTGACGGGACTGGCGACCCTGATGGCCGCCTCGTCCGGCGCGTTCTCGAGCGCCTTCGCGCAGAGCGCATTCGGCCAGGCCGAGTGGAAGCAAAACTATGACGCCGCGACCTCCCAGAAGGTGGCGCGCTCCACGACCCCGGTGCTCTCGCCGCTGACGCTCCAGGCCACCGAGCAGACCATCGAGGTCTATCGCCAGCTCGTCGCCCAGGGCGGCTTCCCGTCCATGCCGTCGGCCAACCTCAAGCTCGGCTCCAAGGGCGCGACCGTGGTGGCCCTGCGCCGCCGCCTCATTGCATCCGGCGACCTCGACCAGAACGCCGGCGGCTCGCAGGTGTTCGACAGCTTCGTCGAGGCCGGCGTGAAGCGCTTCCAGGAGCGCCACGGCCTGATGCCGACCGGCATCGTCAACCAGAACACCGTGACGGCCATGAACGTGCCGGCCGCCGTGCGTCTGCGCCAGCTCGAGACCAACATTGTCCGGCTGCGCTCCTATGCGGGCAACCTGGGTGACCGCTTCGTGGTGGCCAACATCCCGGCCGCCCTGGTCGAGACCGTCGAGAACGGCCAGGTCATGACCCGCCACGCCGCAGGCGTCGGCAAGATCGACCGCCAGTCGCCGGTGATGACCACCCGGGCGACCGACATCAACTTCAACCCCTTCTGGACGGTGCCCGCCTCGATCATCAAGAAGGATCTGATCCCGAAGATGCAGGCGGACGCCAACTACCTGACCGAGAACAAGATCCGGATCTACAACAAGGCCGGGCAGGAGATCGCCCCGACCGCCATCAACTGGCGCTCGGACGAGGCGACCCACTACATGTTCCGACAGGATCCGGGCGGCGACTTCAACTCGCTCGGCGTGGTGCGCATCAACATCGCCAACCCGTATGGCGTCTACATGCACGACACGCCCGCCAAGGGCATCTTCGGCGACGACTTCCGCTTCGTGTCGTCGGGCTGCATGCGCGTGCAGAACGTGCGCGACTACATCACCTGGCTGCTCAAGGACACGCCCGGCTGGACCCGCGAGCAGATCGACGCCGCGATTGAATCCGGCCAGCGCGTCGACGCGCGCCTGGCCTCGCCGGTCGCCGTCTACTGGGTCTACATCACCGCCTGGGCGACGCCCGAGGGCGTCGTGCAGTTCCGCGACGACATCTACAACAAGGATGGCCTTGGCGCGACGCCGGTCGCCTCCGTGGCGTCCAGCAACTTCGACGACGAGACGCAGTAACAAGCGCCACGTCATCTCCGCCTGCAAGAAACCCCGCCGCGAACCGGCGGGGTTTTCATTTGAGGGGTTGGCGCAGGCGCCAGAAGAATGGACGGCGTGGACCACGCCCCGTCAGGCAACGACCCGAAGCCGGCCCGCGTTCACCTCGATCTCAGGATCAGGAACGCTTGCATGTCGGACCCCCGCACCCCCATCCCCTTCCAGCCCTCCCTCGAGCAGGTCGACGCCGAAAAGGAAGCGCGCGTCGCGGCCGAAATCGCCGAGACCATGGTGGGCATCAGCCGCAAGACCTTCGCGGATGGCGGCCACGGGCTGCGTAGCGTCCACGCCAAGAGCCACGCGCTGGTGCGCGGGCGCATCGAGATCCTCGGCGGACTGCCGGCGGCCTACGCGCAGGGGCTGTTCAGCAAGCCGGGGAGCTACCCGGTGGTGATGCGGTTCTCGTCAGTTCCAGGCGACATCCTGCCCGACAGCATCTCGACGCCGCGGGGCCTGTCCTTGAAGATCCTCGGCGCGCCGGGGCCGCGCCTGCCGGGCGCAACCGGCGACGACCAGGACTTCGTGCTCGTGAACGGCCCTGCTTTCAGCGCCCCGACGCCGGAGGCCTTTCTGTCCACTCTCAAGCTCCTTGCCGCCACCACGGACAGGGTCGAGCCGCTGAAGCGAGCCGTCGCCACTGTGGCCGGCGGCGCCGAGCGCGTGCTCGAGGCATTCGGCGGGCAGAGTGCGCTGCTCAAGACCATGGGAGGCGAGCCGCAAACCAACCCGGCCGGCGAGACCTACCACAGCCAGACGCCGCTGCTCTGGGGCGACTACATCGCCAAGGTGTCGGCCGCGCCGGCCTCGCCGAACCTGCAGGCCCTCACCGGTGCGCCTATAGACATCGGCGACGACCACGACGGCGTGCGCAGCGCCATGCTGGCGCTGTTCGCCCGCGAGGGCGGAACCTGGGAGCTGCGCGCGCAGCTCTGCATGGACATCGAGACCATGCCGATCGAGGACGCCTCGGTGGTCTGGCCCGAAGCGGAGAGCCCGCACGTGGCGGTCGCCCGCATCACCGTGGAGCCGCAGGAGAGCTGGAGCCCGGCGCTGGCCCGCGAGATCGACGACGGCATGGCCTTCAGTCCCTGGCACGGCCTGGCGGCGCATCGGCCGCTCGGGGCGGTGAACCGGGCCCGCCGTGTCGCCTATCCGCGCTCGGCCGCCTTCCGCTTCGAGAAGAACAGCGTCGACCCGAAGATGACGGGGGACGCGCCAAGCTGAGGGCCTGGACTAGGTTGAGCTCAAGGCCCCTCCTCCTGAGCGGGTTGGCCCAAGAGTCTTTCAAACACCCTCGATACCCTCATCCTGAGGAGCAGGCTCGCTTGGGCCTGCGTCTCGAAGGACGAGGGATTCAGCCTGCACGACGATTGCAGCCTTCTGGACCCCTCGTCCTTCGAGACGCCATGCTCTGCATGGCTCCTCAGGACGAGGGGCGTTGAGCGTTAAGCGAAGGATTACCGAGAGACTGGGGAGCTTCCGACCTGCGGGTGGTCGCCTCAGGAGAGGATAAAAAGCCATCTGAGGAGATTGAGCCAAGCGCTACGCGAGCGCCCGGCGCATGAAAAACGCGCCGACCACCGGGTTGTCGTAGTAGGGCGCGATCTCGTTGAAGCCGAGCTTGCGATAGAGGCTCTGCGCCGCCGTCATGCTCGGCAGCGTGTCGAGCAGGATCGCGTCGTAGCCGCGACTCTGTGCGGCCGTCATGGTTTCACGGACGAGCGCTTCGCCCAGCCTCATGCCGCGCCCTTCCGGGGCGACGTAGAGGCGCTTCATCTCGCAGGCGCCGGGCTCGTCGAGCGGCCGGAGCGCGACCGCGCCGACCGGGGTCCCGTCCGCGAGGCGCGCCAGCAGCAGCTCGCCGCGCGGCGGCGCATATTTGCCCGGCATGGCCGCCATCTCGCCCTCGAAATCCTGGAAGCAGAGATCGACATCCAGCGACCGCGCATAGGCGCGAAACAGCGCGATCGTCGCCGCGAGATCGTCTGCGGTGCGCACGGGCGCGATTCGGAAAGGGGAGGGCTCAGGCATAGGAGGCGACGTCCGCACGGGAGGGTGAAAGAGCTTCCCGCCTCGCCATGCGGTCTGCAACGAAAAATCCCCGCCGAAGCGGGGATTTCCAAGTCTTGCCAGGAGGCCTTGCGGCTCAGCGCTGGTTGATCGACACGTATTCGCGCAGCGGAGCGCCGGTGTAGAGCTGGCGCGGACGGCCGATGCGCTGCGACGGGTCCTCGATCATCTCCTTCCACTGGGCGATCCAGCCGACCGTGCGGGCGACCGCGAACAGCACCGTGAACATGGAGGTGGGGAAGCCCATCGCCTTCAGGGTGATGCCCGAATAGAAGTCGATGTTCGGATAGAGCTTCTTCTCGATGAAATATTCGTCGTGCAGCGCGATGCGCTCGAGCTCGATCGCGACGTCCAGCAGCGGATCGTCCTTGATGCCGAGCTCGTTCAGCACCTCATGCGTGGTCTTCTGCATGATCTTGGCGCGCGGATCGTAGTTCTTGTAGACGCGATGACCGAAGCCCATCAGGCGGAACGGGTCGTTCTTGTCCTTGGCGCGGGCGATGAAGTGCGGGATCTTGTCGACCGTGCCGATCTCCTGCAGCATCTTCAGCGCCGCCTCGTTGGCGCCGCCATGCGCCGGGCCCCACAGGCAGGCCACGCCGGCCGCGATGCACGCGAACGGGTTGGCGCCCGACGAACCGGCGAGCCGCACCGTGGACGTGGAGGCGTTCTGCTCGTGGTCGGCGTGCAGCGTGAAGATGCGGTCCAGCGCCCGCGACAGCACGGGGTTGACCTTGTACTCCTCGCACGGCACCGCAAAGCACATCTTCAGGAAGTTCGACGTGTAGTCGAGGTCGTTCTGCGGGTACACGAACGGCTGGCCGATCGAATACTTGTACGCCATGGCGGCGAGCGTCGGCATCTTGGCGATCATCCGCATGCTGGCGATCATGCGCTGCGTCGGATCGGAGATGTCGGTGGAGTCGTGGTAGAAGGCCGACAGCGCGCCGACGCTGGCCACCATCACGGCCATCGGGTGCGCATCGCGGCGGAAGCCCTGGAAGAACCGCATCATCTGCTCGTGCACCATCGTGTGGCGCGTGACGCGGTAGTCGAAATCGGCCTTCTGGGCGGCGGTGGGCAGCTCGCCGTAAAGCAGCAGGTGGCAGGTCTCGAGGAAGTCGCCGTGCTCGGCCAGCTGGTCGATCGGGTAGCCGCGATACAGCAGCACGCCCTCGTCGCCGTCGATATAGGTGATCTTGGACTCGCAGCTCGCCGTGGAGGTGAAGCCCGGATCATACGTGAACATGCCCGTCTGGGCGTAGAGCTTGGCGATATCCAGCACGTCCGGACCGATCGAGCCGGATTTGACAGGAAATTCGACGGTCTTTCCGGAAATCGAAAGGTTAGCGGGCGCGCTCATAGGCGGTCATCCTTCGGCCAAGACGTCACGGCGTGGCAGCAGCCGCCAAACGAGGCGCATGGCGGCGGCGGCGAGATCAGGCGGCTGTCGACGGTCCGGAAATGCCCCGAAAGGGAGACAAAACCCGGTCCCAAGATCGCAAGTTCGCCTGAAGCCTAATGGTTGCTATCGCAATTGCGAAGGCCGTTCAACCACACCGAAAGTCGGGCGGCTGCGCGTCGGGCGCGGGCCTGCGGACGCTCAGGCCCTGGCGGCCTGGCCTTCCAGCCGCGCCAGGCTCTCGTCGCGGCCCAGCACCGCGAACACGTCGAACAAACCCGGGGAAGTTGAGCGGCCCGTAAGGGCTGCCCGCAGGGGTTGCGCGACTTGCCCGAGCTTGGCCCCGGTCTGCTCCGCGAAGGCGCGCACGGCGGCTTCCGTGGAGGCGGCCGTCCACTCGCCAAGCGCCCGCAATTGCGGCAGCAGCGCCGCGATGCGCTCGCGACCGCCATCGGCCAGCAGCTGCTCGGCCTTCGGCTCGAGGTTCAACGGCCGGCTCGCATAGAGGTAGTAGGCGCTGTCGATCAGCTCGATCAGGGTCTTCGCCCGCTCCTTGAGGCCCGGCATCGCGGCCACGAACTTGGCGCGCAAGGCGGGATCGAGCTTCGTCGGCGCGCCGCGCGCGGGGCCGACCTCCGGCAGGATGACCTCGATGGCGGCGACCAGCTCCTCGTCCGAGCTCGCCCGCATGTAGTGGCCGTTAAGGTGCTCCAGCTTGGCGAAATCGAAGCGCGCCGGGGACCGGCCGACGCCCGACAGGTCGAACGCCGCGATCATCTCCTCGGTGGAGAAGAATTCCTGGTCGCCATGGCTCCAGCCGAGGCGCACGAGATAGTTGCGCAGGGCGGCCGGCAGGTAGCCGAGCGCCCGGTAGGCGTCGACGCCGAGCGCGCCGTGCCGCTTGGAGAGCTTGGCGCCGTCCGCGCCGTGGATCAGCGGGATATGCGCCATCACGGGCACGTCCCAGCCGCAGGCCTGGTAGATCTGCGTCTGCCGCGCCGCGTTGGTGAGATGATCGTCGCCGCGGATCACGTGCGTGACCGCCATGTCGTGGTCGTCCACCACCACGGCGAGCATGTAGGTGGGGTTGCCGTCCGAGCGCAGCAGCACGAGGTCGTCGAGATCCTTGTTCTGCCAGGTGACGCGGCCCTGGACCTGGTCCTCCACCACGGTCTCGCCCTCGGTAGGCGCCTTCAGGCGGATCACCGGCTTCACGCCGGCCGGGGCCTCGCTGGGGTCGCGGTCGCGCCAGCGGCCGTCATAGCGCATGGGCCGGCCCTCGGCGCGCGCGGCCTCGCGCATCTGCTCGAGCTCCTGCTGGCTGGCGTAGCAGTGGTAGGCCTTGCCCTCGGCCAGCAGCTTCTCGGCCACCTCGCGATGGCGCGCCGCGCGGGCGAACTGGTGCACGACGTCGCCGTCCCACGTGATGCCGAGCCATTGCAGCCCGTCGATGATCGCCGCGATGGCGGGCTCGGTGGAGCGCTCCCGGTCGGTGTCCTCGATGCGCAGCAGCATCTTGCCGCCCAGGCGCTTGGCGTAGAGCCAGTTGAAAAGGGCGGTGCGGCCGCCGCCGATATGCAGGAAGCCGGTCGGCGAGGGGGCGAAGCGGGTCACGACGGGTGCGGACATCGGGCGGAGCGTCTCTAAAAAAAGAGGATGGCGGACGATGCAACTGCCCGTCGCTGGTCCGCAAGAGGCGGTGCTGTAGCATCAATGTCCGGCGAGGTTAAGGGCGCCGCGCGCGGGGCTTGCGGGCATGGGGGAGGGCGGCTGGCCATCGGGCCGGGGCAGGGCTGCCGCGCAGGCGCTGCGCGGCGGGCGGCTGTCCGGCGTCGGCGGCGGCTGGGCCGCCTGGGGCGAGGCCGTCGCGGGCGGCCTCGCGCATATCCGCGGGTTGTTCGAGCAGGAGATCGAGGAGCGGCGGCTCTTCCTGTGGCTGCCCGTCGCGGTCGGCCTCGGCGTGCTGCTGTACTTCTCGGCCGACCAGGAGCCGTCGCTCTGGGCGCCGGGAGTCACGGCAGCGATCGCGGCCGGCGCCGCGATGGCGCTGCGGCTTCGCTCGCGCGCCGGTTCCGGCGTCGCGATCGCGCTGCTGGCCGTGGCGGCGGGCTTTTTCGCCGCGACGCTGCGCACGCGCCTGATGGCCGCGCCCGTGCTCGACCGGGTCCGCGTCGGAAAGCTCACGGGCGTCGTCGAGGGCATGGACACCCGCATCGCCGGCGGCAGGCTGATGATCCGCGTCATCGCCATGGAAGGCGTGGAGCCCGCCGCGCTGCCCTACCGCGTGCGGGTGACGACCCCGAACCACCCGACCGTGAAGCCCGGCGAAACGATCCGCGCCACCGCCCGGCTCCTGCCGCCGCCCGAGCCGTCGCGCCCTGGCGGCTACAATTTCGCCCGCGACGCTTTTTTCGGCGCGATCGGGGCGGTGGGTTCGCTGGCCGGCAAGATCGAGCTCGACCCGGCGCCGGCGGCCCTTCCGCTTGACCTGCGTGTCTTCGCGGCCATCGACCGCGCCCGCAACGACATGACCGAGCGCATCGCCCGCAGCATCGGCGGGGCGGCGGGCGGCGTCGCGGCCGCACTGGTGACGGGCAAGCGCGGGCTCATCCCGGAGGCCGTCAACGACGATCTGCGCGCCGCCGGCATCTACCACGTGGTGTCAATCTCGGGGCTTCATCTGGTGCTGGCCGCCGGCATGGTGTTCTGGCTGGTGCGCGCCGCCCTGGCGCTCTCGCCGGGGCTGGCCTTGCGCCGCCCGATCAAGAAATGGGCCGCGCTCTGCGCCATGCTGGCCGGCGCCGGCTACACGGTGTTCGCGGGCGGCGACGTCGCCACCGTGCGCTCGCTCGTGATGACGCTGGTGCTGCTGGGCGCCATCCTGGTGGACCGGCCGGCGCTCTCCATGCGCAATCTTGCCCTTGCGGCGCTGCTGCTCCTGCTGATCGAGCCCGAGAGCGCGCTGGCGCCCGGCTTCCAGATGTCATTCGCGGCCGTGGCGGCGCTGATCGCCGTTTTCGAGCGGCCGGGCGGGGCCGGCTCGGATCCCGAGGCCGGGACCTTTGTCGGGCTGGGTCTCGCCCCACCGCCCGCCAAGGCGCCCGCGAAGGGCTGGCCGGCGAGAATCCTGGACGGCTTGCGCCACCATGCGGTCGGCACCGTGCTGTCCACCCTCGTCGCTGAGGCCGCCACGGGCGCCTATGGGCTCTACCATTTCCAGCGCTACACGCCCTTCGGGCTGGTCGGCAACGCCCTGACGCTGCCGCTGGTGTCGCTGGTGGTGATGCCGGCCGCGCTGCTGGGCGCGATCGCCTACCCGTTCGGGCTCGATGGGCCGATCTGGCAGATCATGGGCCTCGGCGTGGAGGGCATGCTGCGCATTTCCGCGAGGGTGCGCGCCTGGCCGGGCTCCACCCAGGCCATCCCCGCCTTCGGCATGGCGGCGGTGCTCTGCCTGACGATGGCGCTGCTGTGGCTGACGCTATGGCGCACCGCCCTGCGCTGGGCCAGCGTTCCGCTGGCGCTGCTCGGGGCCGGGCTGGCCGCCTCCGCGCAGGCGCCCGACATCGTGATGGCGCGCGATGGCCGCGCCCTGGCGGTGCGCGGCCCGGACGGGCGCCTCGTGCTGGTCGGCCGGCAGGCCGGCGCCTTCGTGACCGAGCAGTGGCTGCGCGCCGACGGAGACGTGCGAAACGCCGGCGACGCCACGCTGGGCGCGGGCGCGCGTTGCGACCCGCTCGGCTGCGTAGTGCGCCTGCCGGACGGGCGCGCGGTGTCGCAAGTGCTGGTCGCCGGGGCTTTCGAGGAGGACTGCCGCCGCGCGGCCGTGATCGTGACGCCGCTGCAGGCGCCGCCCTGGTGCGACAAGCCGCTCGTGATGGACCGCACCCGCCTCTCGGTCGCCGGCGCCACGGCGCTCACCGCAACGGCGGACGGCTTCATGGCGGCGAGCGAACGCACGGCGTTGCGGGACCGGCCGTGGCTGCCGCACCCTCCGGTCAGGAAGCCGGCTGAACCCACGGCAGCGGCGGCGAAAGCTGCACGCTCAGCGCCCGCGACGCCCGGCGGCGGAGCCGCTCCAGCCGTCGACGATCCTGACGATCCCGGCCCGCCGGCGGAGCCGTGAGCCAGACCGCGCTTGACCGGCGCTCACCGTGTAAGGCTCCCGCCAGTCGGCCTGGCGCGCTGCCGAGGCCGGGCGTCGCGCCTCAGTATTTCCGGACGAGGCTCACAAGCTTGCCCTGGATCTGCACCCGGTCGGGGCCGAGCACCCGCGTCTCGTAGGCCGGGTTGGCGGCCTCCAGCGCAATGGACGATCCCTTGCGCCGAAGCCGCTTCAAGGTGGCTTCCTCGTCGTCGATCAGCGCCACGATGATGTCGCCGCTGTTGGCGTTGTCCTGCTTGCGGATCACCACGGTGTCGCCGTCCAGGATGCCGGCGTCCACCATCGAGTCGCCGCGCACCTCGAGGGCGTAGTGCTCGCCCGTGGACAGGAGGTCCGGCGGGAGGCTGATCGTGTGGCTGCGCGACTGGATGGCCGAGATCGGCGTGCCGGCCGCGATGCGTCCCATCACAGGCACCGCCACGTTCTGGTTCGCCTCTTCGCCCAGCGGCGACTTCGGGCGCACCTTGCCGAGATTGCCCTCGATCACGCTCGGGCTGAACCGTCCGCGCGGCGCTGCGCCGGGCAGGGACTGCTCGGGCATGCGCAGCACCTCGAGGGCGCGCGCCCGGTTGGGCAGGCGGCGAATGAAGCCACGCTCCTCCAGCGCCATGATGAGCCGGTGGATGCCAGACTTGGAGCGCAGCTCCAGCGCTTCCTTCATCTCGTCGAAGGAGGGCGGCACCCCGTCCTCCCGCAGGCGGTCATGAATGAAGCGCAGAAGTTCATGCTGCTTTCGCGTCAACATCGCCCGATCCCGCCCTGATGGACCATCGGGCGCCTGCGCCCGACTCAGTCAAAACAAATCACGAACAAACCATACATGTTCATTCTGTGTTCCGCAATCGTGCTGGTTCAAAAGTTGCAATTTCGCCAACCCGAGTCGATCAGAAGCGGATCACGCGGCAAGGCTCGCCGGCCTTTGCGGCGGGGGCGTGCGGCGCGCGCAGCACCAGCCCGTCAGCCTGCGCGAGGATGCGCAGCATGGACGAGTCCTGGACGGCGGCCGGATAGGCCACCGGGCGTCCATCGGGGCCGGGCTCGAACCTGGCGCGCAGGTAGTCCTGGCGACCGTCATTGGCCGGCACGTCGACGCCCAGCAGCCCGGGCTCGGTCGGGTCATCGCCCGCTTGCGGGTCGCCCTGCAGGGCGCGCAACAGCGGAACCAGGAACAGGCGCCCGCACAGGATGGAGGCGACGGGGTTTCCCGGCAGGCCGAGAATGCGCATCGCGCCCATCTGGCCGAAGATCAGCGGCTTGCCCGGCCGCATCGCGATGCGCCAGAAACCAAGCTGCATGCCGCGCTGGGTGAGGGCGGACTGGACGAGATCGTGGTCGCCGACCGATGCGCCGCCCAGCGTGACGAGCACGTCCGCGCCTTGCGCGAGCGCGGTCTCGATCGCGCCTTCCAGCGCCGCGAAGCTGTCGCCCGCGATGCCGAGATCGATGGGCTCGCCGCCGGCCCGGCGGGCGATCGCCGCGAGCGCGTAGGAGTTGGACGTCACGATCTGGTCCGGGCGCGCGGCTGCGCCGGGGCGCACGAGTTCGTCGCCCGTGGCCAGGATGGCGACGCGTGGTTTTCGGCGAACGGAGAGGCGCGGCAGGCCCATGGCGGCCGCCAGCGCCACGGTGCGCGGGTTCAGCCTGTGCCCGGCGGCGAGAAGCTCTTCGCCGGCGCTGAAATCGAGCCCGGCCGGCCGCACGAAGGCGCCCGCCTGCACGGCCTCGCGCACCGTCACGGCGTCGCGGTCGGCCGTCGCGTTCTCCTGGATCAGGATCGCGTCCGCGCCCTCCGGCACCGGCGCGCCCGTGAAGATGCGGACGGCTTCGCCGGGCCCCACCGCGCCCGGGAAGGCCCGGCCGGCCGGCGCCTTGCCGATCACCCGCAGGGTCGCGCCCACGAAGGCGTCGGCGGCGCGGACCGCGTAGCCGTCCATCGCGGAGGCCGGGAAGGGCGGCTGGGTGCGGGTGGCGGCGAGCGGCGCCGCCAGAGTGCGGTCGAGCGCTTCCGCGATCGCGACCTCTTCGGCCGGCAAAGGCTCGGCGGCCGCGGCCAGCACCCGCCGCAGCGCCTCGTCGACGGCCAGGAGGGGTTCGGCCGCCACGCTCAGCGAGGCCCGGCGGTGGGAGCGTCGGCGCGCCAGGTCCCGGATTTGCCGCCGTCCTTTTCGAGGAGGCGCACGCCCTCGATGCGCATGCCGCGGTCGGCGGCCTTCACCATGTCATAGATGGTGAGGCAGGCGACCGACACGGCCGTGAGCGCCTCCATCTCGACGCCGGTCTGCCCGGACACCTTCACGGTGGCCGAAACGCGGACGCCGGGCAGCGTATCGTCGAGAACGAGCTCCACCGCAACCTTGGAGACCATCAGCGGGTGGCAGAGCGGAATGAGCTCGTGGGTTTTCTTGGCCGCCATGATGCCGGCCACGCGCGCGACGCCGAGCACGTCGCCCTTCTTGGCGTCGCCGGCGCGGATCAGCGCCACGGTTTCGGCCAGCATCACGACACGACCTTCCGCCACCGCGACGCGCGACGTCACGGCCTTCTCGGAGACGTCCACCATGCTGGCCGCGCCGCTGGCGTCGATGTGGGTGAGCTCGCTCATGCGGCGCCGGCCTGCGTGGCGGCCCCGGCTTTTCCGCCCGCGACTTGGTCACCGAACAGCAGCGCGCGCGTGGCCGCGGCCACGTCGGGCTGCCGCATCAGGCTCTCGCCCACCAGATACGTGTCGATGCGCGAGGCCGAGAGCCGCCGCGTGTCCGCATGCGTGAAGATGCCGCTCTCGCCCACAATGATGCGGTCCGCCGGAATATGCGTTGCGAGCTCCTCGCACACCGAAAGGCTCACCTCGAAGGTGCGCAGGTTGCGGTTGTTAACGCCGACCATCCTCGTGCCGAGCGGCAGGGCGCGGTCGAGCTCGGCGCGGTCGTGCACTTCCACCAGCACGTCCATGCCGAGCGCATGCGCGGTGTCGGTCAGGAGGCGCGCATCCGCATCCGAAAGGCTCGCCATGATCACCAGGATGCAATCGGCGCCCCAGGCGCGGGCCTCGAACACCTGGTAGGGCTCGAACAGGAAATCCTTGCGCAGGGCCGGCAGCCCGGAGGCCTCGCGCGCCTGGGCGAGGTATTCGGGCTTGCCCTGAAAGGATGGCTCGTCCGTGAGCACCGAGAGGCAGCTCGCGCCGCCCTCCGCATAGGCCTTGGCCAGCGAGGGCGGATCGAAATCGGCCCGGATGAGCCCCTTGGACGGGCTCGCCTTCTTGATCTCGGCGATCAGGGCCGGGCGGCCCTGCGCGAGATGCGCCTCGATGGCGCGCACGAAGCCGCGGGGAGGGGCCGCCGCAAGGGCGCGGCGCTCGATCTCGGCCGGCGACACGCGGGCCTTGGCGGCCTCGATCTCGCGGCGCTTATAGGCTTCGATCCTGGCGAGAATGTCCGACATGGCGCTCAGGCGTTGGAGGCTGTGACGAGCCGGTCCAGCACGCCCTTCACGGCGCCGCTGTCGATCGCCTGCTGGGCCATGCCGGCGCCCTCGCGCAAGGTATGCGCCTTGCCGGCCACCACGAGCCCGGCGGCGGCGTTCAGCACCGCGATGTCGCGATAGGGCGTCTTCTCGCCGAACACCACTGCGCGCAGCGCGGCGGCGTTGTGGTCGGCCTCGCCGCCTTTCAGGTCCTGCGGGCGCGCGCGCTCCAGCCCGGCTTCCTCGGGCGTGATCACGAAGCGGCGGATCTCGCCATCCTCCAGCGCAACAACGGCGGTTTCGCCCGTGGTGGTGATCTCGTCCAGGCCGTCGCGGCCATACACCACCCAGACGCGCTCGGAGCCGAGCACCTTGAGGGTTTCGGCGATGGGCTGCAGCCAGCTTTCGGAGAACACGCCCAGAACCTGGCGCTTCACGCTCGCCGGGTTGGAGAGCGGGCCCAGGATGTTGAAGATCGTGCGGGTGCCGAGCTCGACGCGCACCGGCGCGACATGGCGCATGGAGGCGTGGTGCGTGGGCGCGAACATGAAGCCGACGCCGGCTTCGGCGATGCAGTGCGTCACCTTCTCGGGCTCGAGGCCGACCTTGACGCCGAGCGCGGCCAGCACGTCCGCCGCGCCCGATTTGGAGGAGGCCGCGCGATTGCCGTGCTTGGCGACCGGCACGCCGCACGCGGCCGTGATCATGGCGGCCAGCGTGGACACGTTGTAGCTGCCGGAGTTGTCGCCGCCGGTGCCGACGATGTCGATGGCGTCGGCCGGCGCCTGCACGCGCAGCATCTTGGCCCGCATGGTCGCGACAGCGCCCGCGATCTCGTCCACGGTCTCGCCGCGTACGCGCAGCGCCATCAGGAACGCGCCGGTCTGCGCCAACGTCGAGCCGCCCGACAGGATCGTGTCGAAGGCGTCCTCGGCCTCCTCGCGCGACAGCGGGCTGCCGGCGGCCACCTTGGCGATGATGGGCTTGAAAGCGTCCATGGCGAGGCTCCGCAGCGGCTCAGGCGACCGCCCGCCCGCGTCTCGTCTTATTCCATTCGGATGCGAGGTCGAGGAAATTCTTGAGGATCAGCAGGCCGTGCTCGGACTGGATGCTCTCGGGGTGAAACTGCACGCCGTGGACGGGCAGGGACTTGTGCGAGAGGCCCATCACGAGCCCGTCCTCGCTCTCCGCCGTGATCGCGAGGTCGGCCGGAAAGCCGTCCCGCTCCACCACGAGCGAGTGGTAGCGCGTCGCCCGGAACGGCCCGTTGATGCCGCGAAACACCGTCTGGCCGCCATGGTGGATGGTCGACACCTTGCCGTGCATCGGCAGCGGCGCGCGCACCACGCGCCCGCCGAAGGCTTGGCCCATGGCCTGCAGCCCGAGGCAAACGCCGAAGATCGGGACCTCGCCGGCCGCCTTGTCGATCACGTCGAGGATGATGCCGGACTCGCCCGGCGTGCCGGGCCCTGGCGACAGCACGATCACGTCGGGGCCGCCGGCCAGCACCTCGCGCGTCGTCACCTGGTCGTTGCGCACCACGGTCACGCTGGCCCCGAGCCTGCCGAGGTCGTGGTAGAGGTTCCAGGTGAAGCTGTCGTAGTTGTCGATCAGGGTGACGGCGGTCATGCGGGCGGGTCCGGCTGCGCGTTTCTTTTGCGGCGCTCAGGATGAGGCGTCAAGGCGGGGCGGCTTTACCCTTCTCCCCGGCACGAGGAGAAGGTGGCCCGAAGGGCCGGATGAGGGTTCTCGCGTCCGATCCCGGCATCCCCCTCATCCGACCTCGCTGCGCTCGGCCACCTCCTCCCCGTTCCGGGGAGAAGGGCTCGTCGCCGCCCATGCAGACGGTTCCGTTACCAAGTGTCACCCAAAGTGATTTTGCGCGACGCGGGCCGAGAGCTTAAGCCTCGGCGCAGGGTCAACGGGCATGGAGCAGCCATATGTGCGGCATCGTCGGAATTCTGGGAACAACGCCGGTCGCCTCCATGATCGTGGACGGGCTGAAGCGCCTGGAATACCGGGGATATGACTCCGCCGGCGTCGCCACGCTGGAGCACGGCCATCTCGAGCGCCGCCGCGCCGAGGGCAAGCTGCGCAACCTGGAAGCGCGCCTGCGCGAGCAGCCGCTGGACGGGCTCATCGGCATCGGCCACACGCGCTGGGCCACGCATGGCAAGCCCACGGAGCGCAACGCCCATCCCCACGCCACCAACAAGCTCGCGGTGGTGCACAACGGCATAATCGAGAATTTCCGCGAGCTGCGCGCCGAGCTCGAGGCCGACGGCGTCCGGTTCGAGTCCGAGACCGACACCGAGGTCGTCGCCCAGTACGTCACCCGCGAGATGCGCCGCACCAACGACCCCATCGCGGCCGTTGCGGCCTCGCTGCGCCGGTTCCGCGGCGCTTTCGCGCTCGGCTTCGTGTTCGAGGGCGAGGAGGACCTGCTGATCGGCGCCCGCCGCGGCGCGCCGCTGGCGATCGGCTGGGGGGAGGGCGAGATGTATCTCGGATCCGACGCCCTGGCGCTCGCGCCCTTCACGGACACCATCACCTATCTGGAAGAGGGCGACTGGGTGATCCTGCGCCGCGACGGCGCCGAGATCCGCGACGAGAACAACCGCGTCGTCACCCGCGCCAAGCTAAAGAGCGCGGCCGGAGCCTTCCTGGTCGACAAGGGCTCGCACAAGCACTTCATGGCCAAGGAGATCCACGAGCAGCCTGAAGTAGTCGGCCGCACGCTGGCCCACTACATGGACATGGCGACCGGGCGCGTGCGCCTGCCGTTCGAGACGCCGTTCAGCTGGCGCGATCTCGACCGCATCACGATCACGGCCTGCGGCACCGCCTATATCGCGGGCATAATCGGCAAATACTGGTTCGAGCGCTTCGCCCGCCTGCCGGTGGAGATCGACGTCGCCTCCGAGTTCCGCTACCGCGAGGCGCCCTTGCCCAAGAACGGGCTGGCGCTGTTCATCTCGCAGTCCGGCGAAACGGCCGACACGCTGGCCAGCCTGCGCTACGCCAAGGAGAACGGCCAGAAGATCCTCTCCGTCGTCAACGTCCCGACCTCCTCGATCGCGCGCGAAAGCGACGTGGTCGCGCCCACGCTGGCGGGCGTCGAGGTCGGCGTCGCCTCCACCAAGGCGTTCACGTGCCAGCTCACCGTGCTGGCCTGCCTGGCGGTGGCGGCCGGCCTGGAGCGCGGCACGCTGTCGGAAGCCGAGGGCCTGCGCCTCGTCACCGAGCTCATCGCCACGCCCGGCCTGATGGCCGATGCACTCAAGCATGAGCCCGCGATCGAGCAGGTGGCGCGCGACATCTCCAAGGTCACGGACGTGCTCTATCTCGGCCGCGGCACCAGCTACCCGATGGCGCTGGAAGGCGCGCTGAAGCTCAAGGAGATCTCCTATATTCACGCCGAGGCCTATGCGGCCGGCGAGCTGAAGCACGGCCCCATCGCGCTGATCGACGAGACCATGCCGGTGATCGTGATCGCGCCGCGCGACGCCATCTACGAGAAAACCGTTTCCAACATGCAGGAAGTCGCCGCGCGCGGCGGCCGCATCGTGCTGATCTCGGACGAGCACGCGGCCGCCGAGTCCGGCCTCTCCGGGCTGGAGAGCGTGGTGATGCCCGCCATGGGGCCGGACTTCGCCCCGATCGTTTACGCGGTCCCGGTGCAGCTCCTCGCCTATTACGCCGCCGTCGCGCTCGGCAAGGACGTCGACCAGCCGCGCAACCTGGCCAAGTCGGTCACCGTGGAGTAGCGGCGGGCCCGATCCAGTTCCCGTTCGCCCTCCTGCTCGCCGTCATCCCCGGGACCTGCGCAGTAGGTCGGGAAGTGGATCCAGAGCGGCCGCGCTCACCCCTGGATCCCCTCCCGGCGCTCCGCGCCGCCGGGGATGACGGGGAGCTCTTCAACGCCGCCGCCGCACCTGCGCCCGTCCAAGCCCCGCTCTTGTGCATTGCGCAATCGGCCGCCATTTCGCAGGATGCGGCGACGCATTGGCGCAGGAGAAACCGTTCGCATGACCACCCAGCCGGCCAAGACCCCCGAGCCGAGCCTGGCGGCGTCGCCCTTCATCGCGCCCGTTCCGCCGCCGAAACGAACGGCGCGGCATCGGCTGCGAGCTTATTTCCTCACCGGCATCGTGGTGGCCGGGCCGCTGGCTATCACGGCCTACATCACCTGGTGGTTCATCAACCTGGTGGACGGCTGGGTGAAGCCGTTCATCCCGGTCGCCTACCTGCCCGAGACCTATCTGAAATACCCGATCCCGGGCTTTGGCCTCATTGTCGCGCTGTTCGGGCTGACGCTGCTGGGCTTCCTTACCGCCAACCTTGTCGGCCGCTCGCTGCTGGATTTCGGCGAGACGCTGCTCGGACGAATGCCGGTCGTGCGCGGGCTCTACAAGAGCGTGAAGCAGATCTTCGAGACCGTGTTCTCGCAGTCCGGCACCTCGTTCCGCACCGTCGGCCTCGTGCAGTTCCCGGCCAAGGGCATGTGGTCGATCGTGTTTCTCTCAACCCCGCCGCAGGGCGAGCTGGCCGAGAGCATGCCGGGACGCGACGAACATGTCGCCGTGTTCATGCCGTGCACTCCAAACCCGACCACCGGCTTCTTCTTTTACCTGCCGCGCGCCGAGGTGATCGAGCTATCCATCTCGGTGGACGAGGGCGCCAAGCTGATCATGTCGGCCGGCCTGATCCAGCCCGACGGCCAGCGTCGCCTCGCCAAGCTCGCCGAAGCCGCGAAGACTCGCCGGCATGTCCCGGAGGCGGAGGCGCCGCTCGAAGCTGCGCAGTAGACGCCCCCAATAGACGTAGGCTTTAGGTGCATCTTGTCCAATAAGCCGAAACGAATTCCAGAGAATTCGAGCCTATCGTCCGGCCGAAAGCGGCGTTCGACCGCGACCATTGCAAGAGAGATCGTCATGCCGCAGGCCGTTTCCGACGCGTTGATCACACCCGTCATTCTGTGTGGAGGGTCTGGCACCCGTCTGTGGCCTGCGTCGCGCAAATGCATGCCAAAGCAGTTCATTCCGCTCACCGGCCCGCTCTCGATGTTCCAGGACACGGTCAAGCGCGTGTCCGATGCGAACTGCTTCGCGGCCCCCATCATGGTCACCAGCGACGAGTTCCGCTTCGTGGTCGCCGAGCAGCTGCGCGAGATCGACACGCAGGCCGAGATCGTGCTGGAGCCGTCGCCCCGTGACTCGGGCCCCGCCGTCGCGGTCGCGGCCGTTCTGGCGGGCGCCCGCCACAAGCGCGGTCTCGTCCTGATCCTGCCGTCCGACCATCTCATCCCGGACGCCGCAGAATTCACGGCCGCCTGCATGGAAGCCGCCAAGGGCGCGCAGGACGGGTTCATCATGACGCTGGGCGTCGCGCCCACCGGCCCGGCCACCGGCTATGGCTATATCCGCCCGTCGCGGGCCACCGGTTCGGGCGGCGCGCTTGCCGTGGAGGCTTTCGTCGAGAAGCCCGATCTCGCCACGGCCAAGACCTATGTCGAGCAGGGTTATCTCTGGAACAGCGGCAACTTCCTGTTCCGCGCCGACGTGATGCTGGACGAGTTGAGCCAGTTCGCGCCCGACATGCGCCGCGCCGCCGAGGCGGCTGTCGCCCAAGCCACCCGCGACCTCGATTTCCTGCGCCTCGCCCCCGAGGCCTTTGCGGCCGCGCCCAAGAAGTCGATCGACTACGCGGTTCTGGAGCACACCCGCAAGGCCGCCGTTCTCCCTGTGTCGTTCCGCTGGTCGGACCTCGGCGAATGGGACGCCGTGCTGGCCAATTCCGAGCGCGACGCCAACGGCAACTCGCTCTCCGGCAACGTCCATGTGCGCAACGCCAACAACAGCCTTGTGCACAGCGAAGGCATGCTGACGGCGGTTCTCGGACTGGACGACGTGGTGGTGGTCACCACCCAGGACGCCGTGCTGGTGACGAGTCGTGCCGCCTCGCCGCAGGTCAAGGATCTCGTCGAGAGCCTGAAGGCTTCCGGCCACGCCGAGGCGACCGAGCACCTGCGCATGCACCGCCCCTGGGGCTGGTACCAGCGCGTCGACATCGGAACGCGTTTCCAGGTGAAGCGCATCATGGTGCGCCCCGGCGCCCAGCTGTCGCTGCAGAAGCACTTCCACCGGGCCGAGCACTGGGTCGTGGTGCGCGGCACCGCCGAGGTCACGCGCGACGCTGAGGTCCTGCTGCTGCAGGAAAACGAGTCCGTCTACCTGCCGCTCGGCTGCGTCCACCGCCTCACCAACCCGGGCAAGATCCCGCTGGAGCTGATCGAGGTCCAGGTCGGCAGCTACACGGGCGAGGACGACATCGTCCGCATCACGGACGTGTACGGCCGCTCGGCCTGAAATCCTCCCCGTCATTGCGAGGAGCGCAGCGACGCGGCAATCCAGGCGCCGGGCATGGAGCTCGACGCCGGGCCCCTGGATTGCTTCGCTGCGCTCGCAATGCCGGGAGGGTGGCCTCAACGTTGAAAGCAAGCGTCCGACTGGATGGGCCTTCATCCGGCGACCTGCGGAGCAGGTCGGGATGAGCCCGGAATCCTCCCCGTCATTGCGAGGAGCGCAGCGACGCGGCAATCCAGGCGCCGGGCATGAAGCTCGACGCCGCACCTCTGGATTGCTTCGCTTCGCTCGCAATAACGGGAGGGTGGCCTCAACGTTGAAAGCAAGCGTCCGACTGGATGGGCCGTCATCCCCGGCGACCTGCGGAGCAGGTCGGGAAGGGGATCCAGGGGCAAAGGCGCTCACCGCTGGATCCCCTTCCCGGCGCTTCGCGCCGCCGGGGATGACGGAGAGAGTCGAGCCTTAAAATACTGAGTTGACGAAGGCCGCGCGCCTTACCCCGCCCGGAGCAGCCGGATCGCGGCGTCGCGTTCGAACAGATAGAGCAGCACGCGGAGGGCCTGGCCGCGGTCGCCGGCGAGGTCCGGGTCCGTCGCGAGCGCCAGCTTGGCGTCGTCGCGAGCGGCCTGCAGCAGCTCGCCGTGCAGCTCCGGGATGGCGAGGCGAAAACCGGGCATGCCGGACTGGCGCGTGCCCAGCACGTCGCCTTCGCCGCGCAGCTTCAGGTCTTCCTCGGCGATCTCGAAGCCGTCCTCGGTGCGGCGCATGGTTTCCAGCCGCGCCTTGGCGACTTCGCCGAGCGGGCCGCGATACAGCAGCAGGCAGCTCGATTTGCCGGAGCCCCGGCCGACGCGGCCACGCAGCTGGTGCAACTGCGCCAGGCCGAACTGCTCGGCGTGCTCGATCACCATGATGGTGGCGTTCGGCACGTCCACGCCGACCTCGATCACCGTGGTGGCGACCAGCACGGAGGTTTCGCCCGCCGCGAAGGCCGCCATGGCGGCGTCCTTCTCCTTGCCCTTCATCTGGCCGTGCACGAGCCCGACGCGCGGCCCGAAAATGCGGGTCAGCGTCTCGAAGCGCTCCTGGGCGGCGGCGAGGTCGAGCTCCTCGTTCTCCTCCACGAGCGGGCACACCCAATAGGCCTGCGCGCCTGTTTCGATCGCCCGGCCGACGCCGGCCACCACCTCGTCCAGCCGGTCGAGCGGCACGATGCGGGTGTCGATGGGCTGGCGGCCGGCCGGCTTCTCGCGCAGCACCGAGACGTCCATGTCGCCGAAATAGGACAGCACCAGCGTGCGCGGAATGGGAGTGGCGGTCATCACCAGCACGTCCACGGCCTCGCCCTTGCGCGACAAAGCGAGGCGCTGGTGCACGCCGAAGCGATGCTGCTCGTCCACCACCGCCATGCCGAGATCCGCAAAGGCGACCTCCTCCTGAAACAGCGCATGCGTGCCGAACAGGATGTCGATGTCCCCGGCCGCCAGCGCCTCCAGGGTGGTGCGTCGGCTCGTGCCCTTGTCGCGGCCCGTCAGCAGCGCGGTGCGCAGCCCGGCGGCTTCGGCCAGCGGCTTCAGCTTCTCGTAGTGCTGGCGTGACAGGATCTCGGTGGGGGCCATCAGGGCCGCCTGCCGCCCGGCCTCCACCACGCTCGCCATGGCGAGCAGCGCCACTACGGTCTTGCCCGATCCGACGTCGCCCTGCAGCAGCCGCAGCATGCGTTCGGGCGTCGCGAGATCGCGGCGGATGTCCTCCAGCGCGGCCGTCTGCGCGCCCGTGAGCGAGAAGGGCAGGGCGGCCAGGATGCGGCCCGCAATGCGGCCGTCGCCGACCTGCGAGCGGCCGGCGGCCTTCTTCATGTGCTGGCGGGCCAGCAGCAGCGCGAGCTGGCTCGCCAGCAACTCGTCATAGGCGAGCCGCTGCCTGGCCTTGACGTCCGCCGCCAGCGCGGCGGCCGAGATCGGCCGGTGGAGGTCACCGAGCGCGTGACCGAAGGTGGGCAGGCGGCGCGCCCGCATCCAGGCCTCGTCCTGCCATTCTGGCAGCTCGGGCAGGTTTTCCAGCGCCGCCGCGGCCGCCTTGGCGACCACGCGAGGGCCAAGGCCAGCCGTTAGGCCGTAGACGGGCTCGAAGGCCGGCATGGCGGCGAGCCCGGCGGCGTCCACGACGCGGTCGGGATGCACCATTTGCAGCCGCCCGTCCCACTGCTCCAGCTTGCCGGAGATCCAGCGCTTTTCACCCAGCGGCAGCAGCTGCTCCATGCGCCGCTGGCTGGCGTGAAAGAACACCAGCGCGACGTCGCCGGTGCCGTCCGATGCGATGACCCGGTAGGGCCCGTTGCGCCTGTTCGGCGGCGGCGGGCGATGCTCCTCGACGGTGACCTCCAGCGTCACGATCGTGTCGAGCGGCGCCTCGACGATGCGCGGCTTGGCGCTGCGGTCGATGACGCCGTGCGGCAGGTGGAACAGGAGGTCGAGCACGCGCGCGCCGCGGCCCGGCTCGCCGAGCAGTATGTCGAACAGCAGCGCCATCTTCGGCCCGACGCCGGGGAGTGTCGCGACGGGCGCGAAAAGCGGATTTAGCAGGGCAGGGCGCATGGTTCGATTCGGATGGCTCGGCAGGGAGCATACATGCGGCGCATCAGCCTCGCCGCCAATCCGTCAGGATCACCGGACCGGCCGGGTCGATCACCTGCGCGGGGCCGGCCGCGAGGCCATGGCGCGCCAGCACGGATTCGGCTGTTTCGCTTGGGGCCGCCGTCCCGAACAGCCGGCGTCCACCCGGCACGCGCACCCCGATCGCCCGCGTGAGGTGAAAGGCGTCGTAGCCGAGCCGCAGGAAAAGGTCGAACACGCCCTGGCCGCCCGGCACCGCGATCCGCCCGCCGGCCGGGAGGACGCGGGACGCCGCTTCCGGCCAATCCACCTCGGCGGGGTTCCACCACCACGCATCGGCGCGGCGCTCCAGCCCGGCGGCGGCGGCCGAGACGACCATGCGTGGCCGGCGCTTGGGATTGCCGTGCGCCTCGTGGCCGAGCCGCCCGAGCACGGTCAGGTCCGAGCGGTCGAGCTCGGCCTGGAACAGCGCCCAGTCGGCCTCGTTGCGCAGGGCGGCCGGCATGCGGCCCTGCGCGTCCGCGATGCAATCGTCATCCGAGACGATTGCGTGGCCGGTGACGAACCAGGTGGGCATGCTCCGCGTCTCTCCCGTGCTCCGGCCCGCAAAGCCCGGATTGCCTCCATGCCGCCGCGATGCGAAACCTGCACCCAGCATCGACGGAGCCCTGCATGCGCATCGCCACCTGGAACGTCAATTCGGTCAAGGCCAGGATCGGCCATCTCGTCGACTGGCTGAAGCAGTGCGATCCGGACGTGGTCTGCCTGCAGGAGATCAAATGTGTCGACGAGGCGTTTCCGGCGGCCGAGATCGAGGCGCTGGGCTACAACGTCGCCACGCATGGGCAGAAGACCTATAATGGCGTCGCCATCCTGTCGAAGCGCCCGTTCGAGGTGATGCGCGGCCTGCCGGGCGGCGACGAGGATGTGCAGTCCCGCTACATCGAGGCCGAGATCCCGACCGAATCGGGCGCGGTGCGGGTGGCGTCGATCTACCTGCCCAACGGCAATCCGCCCCAGACCGAGAAATACGACTACAAGCTCGCCTGGATGGATCGGCTCACCGCCCACGCGCAGGGGTTGCTGGCGCTGGAGGAGCCCCTGGTGCTGGCCGGCGACTACAACGTCATCCCGACCGCGCGCGACGTGCACAACCCGGCCGCCTGGGAGACCGACGCGCTGTTTTTGCCCCGCACGCGCGCCAAGTTCCGCGAGCTGCTGGCGCTCGGCTTCACGGATGCCTTCCGGGCCTGCGACGACCGCGACGGCCAGTACACGTTCTGGGACTACCAGGCGGGCGCCTGGCAGCGGAACAACGGCATCCGCATCGACCACCTGCTCCTGTCGCCGCAGGCCGCCGACAAGCTGCAGACCTGCGTTGTCGACAAGCACGTCCGCGCCTGGGAGAAGCCCTCCGACCACGTACCGATCTGGGTGGATCTGAAGCTCTAGGGCTCGTTCTCTCCGTCGACCCCGGCGGCGCGAAGCGCCGGGAAGCGGATCCAGGGGCAAAGGCGCTCACCCCTGGATCCCCTTCCCAACCTGCTGCGCAGGTCGCCGGGGATGACGGCGAGGGGCGCGACCGTTGCGCCACCCTGCCGTCATTGCGAGCGCAGCGAAGCAATCCAGAGGCCGGGCGTAGGGCTTAAGGCCCAGCCTCTAGACTGGATTGCTTCGCCTCCGGCTCGCAATGACGGCGAGGCGCTCAGCGGCCGATCGCGTAGGCCTGCATCAGGCGCGGGGTCGCGGCGGCGTGGAGGAGGCCGGCGTCGTCCTTCTCGGCGGCCGTAAGCCGGCCCACCGTCCAGGGCTCGGCGACTTCCAGCGCGTGGCCGCGCCGGCGCAGCTCCGCGATGGTGGCCTCGCCGACCGTGGATTCCACCATAAGATGGCCGGGCCGCGCCTCGCGCGGGTAGAACGACGACGGGAAATGCCCGGTGTGGAACAGCGGCAGGTCGATCGCCTCCTGCAGGTTCAAGCCGTGATGCACCCGGCGCAGGAACAGCGAGAGCTGCCACTGGTCCTGCTGGTCGCCGCCCGGCGTGCCGAACACCAGCGCGGGGCGGCCGTCCTCCAGCGCCAGCGAGGGCGTCAGCGTGGTGCGTGGGCGCTTGCGCGGCTCCAGGCTCGTCGGCAGGCCGGGCTCGAGCCAGAACATCTGGGCGCGCGAGTTCAGCGGGAAACCGAGCTCCGGGATCACGGGCGAGGATTGCAGCCAGCCGCCCGAGGGCGTGGCCGAGATCATGTTGCCCCACCGGTCGATCACGTCGATATGCACCGTGTCGCCGCGCTTGGCGGTCTTGAGGTGCGCCATCGTGGGCTCGCCCGCGCCGACGCCGGTGCCGTGGCCGCGTGTGCGCGCCAGGTTCTCCAGCGTGCGCCGCACCTGCTCCTCGAAGCCGGGCAGCACGGAGGGGCGCAGCTCCATCGAGGCCGTGTCGCCGATCAGGTTGCGGCGCTCATCGGCGTGTGCGTCCGAAAGCAGCCGGTCGATCGGCACGTCGTGGAAATCGGGGTCGCCGTAATAGGCCTCGCGGTCCGCATAGGCGAGCTTCATGGCCTCCACGACGGTGTGGATGTAGTCCGGCCCAGTCGGGTACATCTTGCCGATGTCGAAGCCCTTCAGCAGCGACAGCGACTGCAGCAGGGCAGGACCCTGACCCCAGGGCCGCTGCTTGCACACCGTCCAGCCGTGGTAGTCATAGGTCTGCGGCTCGTCGAAGCTCGCTTGCCACTCGGCCATGTCCTGGCCGGTCAGCACCGCGCCATTGCGCTGGCCGCTGGCGTCCATCACCTCGGTGGTGCGGCAAAAGCGGTCGATCGCCTCGGCCACGAACCCCTTCATGAACGAGTGGCGCGCCGCCTCGATCTGCGCCACGCGGTCGCCCCCGGCGCTCTCGGCCTCCGTCAGGATGCGGTCATACGTGATGGCCAGCATGGGATTGCGAAACAGCGCCCGCGCCTTGGGGGGCGAGCCCCCCGGCAGCCAGGTCGCGGCCGAGGTCGGCCATTCCTTGGTGAAGAACTCCGCCTGCGCGGCGATCGCGTCCGCGACGCGCGGCAGCATCGGGTGGCCGTCGCGGGCGTAGCCGATCGCCGGCGCGAGGATGTCGCGCAGCGGCAGCGAGCCGTGCTCGCGCAGGAGCAGCATCCAGCCGTCGAAGGCGCCCGGCACCACGGTGGCGAGGAGGCCGGAGCCCGGGATCATGTCGAGCCCGCGGCGCTTGTATTCCTCGATGGTGGCGGCGGCCGGCGTCACGCCCTGGCTGCACAGCACCTCCACCTTGCCGGTGCGCTTGGAATAGAAGATCGCCGGCGCCTCGCCGGCCGGCCCGCACAGATGCGGCTCCACGATCTGCAGCACGAAGGCGCTCGCCGCGCAGGCGTCGAAGGCGTTGCCGCCCTTTTCCAGAACCGCCATGCCGACCGCCGAGGCGATCCAGTGCGTGGAGGTGACGACGCCGAATGTCCCCAAAATCTCGGGGCGGGTGGTGAACATGAGGAGGTACGCCTAAGTTTTCGGGGGGCTAAAAATCATGTTTCGCGCGGATCGAGGGCGTCGCGCAACCCGTCGCCGAGCAGATTGAAGCCGAGCACGGTCAAAAAGATCCCGACGCCCGGGAACATCGACATCCACCACTGCCCCTGCTGCAGGAAGTTCTTGCCCGTGTTCAGCATCGACCCCCAGCTCGGCGCGGGCGGTTGCTGGCCGAGCCCGAGAAACGACAGGCTCGCCTCCGCGATGATCGCCTGCGCGATGATCAGCGTCGCCTGGACGAGAATGGGCGCGAAGATGTTGGGAACGATATATTTCGCCAGGATCCAGCGGTCCGGCAGCCCGATCGCGCGGGCGCCTTCCACATAGTCCTCGGTTTTCACCGCCAGCGTCTGCGCCCGCGTCAGGCGGGTGAAGATCGGCGCGGCCGCGATGCCGATCGCGATCATCGCGTTGGTGAGGCTGGCCCCCAGCACGCTGCCGAGCGCGATGGCGAGGATCAGGAACGGGCAGGCGAGCATCGCCTCCGTGCAGCGCGATATGATGGCGTCGATCCAGCCGCCGAAATAGCCGGCGATCAGCCCCAGCGGCCCGCCGATCGATACCGCGATGGTCACCGACACGATGCCGGCGAGCAGCGAGGCGCGCGCGCCGTAAACCACGCGGGCGAACACGTCCCGGCCGAGGTCGTCCGTGCCGAACCAGTTCAGCCAGGAGGGCGCCTTGCGCACCAGCGACCACGACGTCTTGATCGGGTCGGCCGCCATCACGAGCGGCCCCAGGAATGCGATCAGCGCGAAGGCGACCACGACGGTTCCGCCGATCAGCGCCGAGCGGTTGCGCAAGAGCTTGCCCCAGACGCGGCTGCGCGGGGCCGGAACGGCGGCCTGTTCGGCCGTGTCGAGCGCGAGCGTCATCAGCGGGCCCTCAGGCGGGGGTTGAGGACGACATAGAGCACGTCCGCCAGCAGGTTCAGGCCGATATATCCGATGGCGGTGCACAGAACGACGCCCTGCACCACCGCGTAGTCCCGGTTGAACACGGCGTCCACGATCAGCTTGCCGAAGCCCGGGATGGTGAAGATCTGCTCGGTCAGCACGGCGCCGGCCAGCAACTCGCCAAACAGCAGCGTGCCGATGGTCACCACCGGGATCAGCGCGTTGCGCAGCGCATGCTTCAGGATCACGCGCGGCTCCAGCAGACCCTTGGCCCGCGCGGTGCGGACATAGTCCTGCTTCAGCACGCCCAGCATGGCGCTGCGGGTGTGGCGCATCATGGAGGCCGCCAGCGCGTTGCCGAGCACGAAGGCCGGCATGATCATGGTCTTCAGGTTCTGCGACAGGCTCTCGCTGGGCGGCACGTAGCCGGAGGCCGGCAGCCAGTTCAGCTGCACCGAGATCAGGAAGATCAGCAGGATGCCGAGAAAGAAGTTTGGGATCGATAGTCCCCACAGCGCCAGCGCGGTGGCCCCATAGTCCCAGGCGCTTCCCTTGCGCACCGCCGCCATCACGCCGGCCGGAATGCCGATCAGCAGCGCGAAGCTCATCGCCATGGCGGCGAGTTGCAGGGTCACGGGCAGCTTGTCCTTGATGAGCTGCAACACCGGCACGCCCGTGCGCAGCGACATGCCGAGATTGCCCTGCAGGGCCTGCCCGGCCCAGGCGATGTACTGCACCGGCAGCGGATCGTTGAGCCGGTACTTCTCGCGCAGGAGCTCGATCACGGCCGGATCGCGCTCCTCGCCGGCCAGCACCAGAATGGGATCGCCAGGCAGCAGTTTCTGCAGCGTGAACACGAAGATCGAGACCAGGATGATGGTCGGGATCGCGATCAGGATGCGCCGCCCGATGAAGCTCAGCATGCGTGTTGGTCCCGTACACTCGTCATTGCGAGGAGCGGAGCGACGAAGCAATCCAGAGGCAGGTCATCGAGCCCGACGCCGACCGCCTGGATTGCTTCGCTGCGCTCGCAATGATGGGGAGGGACACTGGCCGTCAGTCCCTCATCCGGCCGCTCCGCGGCTGCCTTCTCCCGGGGGGAGAAGGGGCGCGCGAAGACAGTGCAAAGAACCGTCAGGCTCACGATTTCTTCACGTTCTCGAGGCGGATCATGCCGTCCGGGTGGGGCTGGAAGCCGGTGACGCTCTTCTTCACGCCCCAGATCCAGCTCTCGTGATAGATCACGATGATCGGCAGGTCCTTGGCGAGGATCGTCTCGGCCGCGTCGTAGCGCTTCTTGCGCTCGTTCACGTCCGAGAGCGTGCGGGCCTCGTCCAAGACCTTGTCGATCTCCGGATTACAGTACTTCCAGTCGTTCAAATTGCCCTTGCAGGTCACGAAGGCGTGGATGTTGCCGTCCGGATCGGGCCGGCCGGACCAGCCATACTGATTCGCGGCGAAGTTGCCCTTGGTGCCCTCGTTCAGCATCGTGGCGAACTCGGTGGCCCGCAGCGAAATGTCGAAGCCGGCCTCCGCCGCCATGGACTGCACCACCTGCATCACGGCCTGCGAGCGCGGGCTGTTGGACATGGTGACCTCGAACTTCACCGGCGGGGTCACGCCGGCTTCCTTCAGCAGCGCCTTGGCTTTGTCGACGTTGCGCGCCGGGATCGGCACGCCGGCCGTGTAGTAGAAGTTCTTGGGCGAGAAATACTGGTTCCCGGGGCTGAACTGGCCCTCGAACACCACCTGGTTGATCGCGTCGCGATCCAGCGTCAGCTCGAAGGCCTGGCGCACGCGAGCGTCCTGGCCGATGGGCGTCTTGGCCCGGTCGCCGTTGGCGACGTTGATGTTTATGGCCTGATAGCCGAGGCCGACCGCCGAGGTCGTGGTCAGGTTCGCGTCCGCCTTGGCGGTCTTCACGTCGGTGGGCTCCAGCCGCTCGATCATGTCGAGGTCGCCGGAGCGCAGGTTCGCGAGCCGCACGGTGGAGTCGGGGATCGGCAGGAACGTGATCTTGTCGAACGAGAAGGCCTGCTTGTTCCAGTAGTCGGCGAAGCGCTCCAGCACGATGCGGTCGTTCTGGACGCGCTCAACGAACTTGTAAGGGCCCGAGCAGACCGGCTTCGTGCCGAGGTTCGCGCCGAGCTCCTTGGCGGCCTTCGGCGACACCATCATGCCGGCGCGGTCGGAGAGCTGCGCCAGCACGGTCACGTCCGGCTGCTTCATCACGAGCTTCACGGTCATCGGGTCGATGACCTCGACGGAGGACACCGACGAGATCTCGCTCTTGCGGCGCGACTCCGGCAGCGTCTGGGCGCGCTCGATGTTGAACTTCACCGCTTCGGCGTCGAAGGGCTCGCCGTCGTGGAATTTCACGCCGCTGCGCAGCTTGAAGGTGAGGGACTTGTTGTCCGGCGCCCACTCCCACGAGGTGGCGAGGCGCGGCACGAATTTCAGGTCCGGCGTCACGTCCACGAGCTTGTCGCAGAGCGACGTGAAGACGATGCGGCCCACGAAGGTGCGGGCCTGGTGCGGGTCCATCACGTCCGCATCCTCGGCGAGGCCGATGCGCAGCGACTGCTGCGCCTGCGCGGCGCCCGCGAAGGCGACGAGCCCGGCCGCGAGGGCCGTGGCGGAGACGAGGCCCGTGAGCCTCTGGCGATAGGCGGTCTTGCTCATCATCTTCCCCTGTTTCCCGCTTCCGTCATGCTTGCGGAAGCTTTCTCCGTCACGACGGCGTCCTGGCGCCGGCGGTGATCTTTGTAGAGCGCCAGCCGCTTCGCCTTGGCGGGGCTATCGGCGGGGCCAAGGGCCCGGCCCGCCGTTTCGGGCGGCAGGTCTTCGTAGAAATGGCACGCCACGGTGCGCCCGCCCGCGTCGCGGAGCAACGGAATCTCGTCCGTGCAGCGCTTCTGCGCATAGGGGCAGCGGGTGTGGAAGCGGCAGCCGGATGGCGGATTGGCCGGGCTCGGGATGTCGCCTTCCAGCAGCTTGCGCTCGGCGCGGTGGCCCGGGATGGGGAGCGGGATCGCGCTCAACAGCGCCCGCGTGTAGGGGTGCAGCGGCTCGGCGTAGAGCGCCGCCGTGGGGGCGACCTCCACGATGGAGCCGAGATACATCACGATCACGCGGTCGCTCATGTGCCGGATCACCGCGAGGTCGTGCGCGATGATGATCAGCGTCAGCGCGAAGCGTTCCTTGAGGTCTTCCAGCAGGTTGATGACCTGAGCCTGAATCGATACGTCAAGCGCGGACACGGGCTCGTCGCCGATCACCAGCCGCGGCGAACTCGCCAAGGCGCGCGCGATGCCGATGCGCTGGCGCTGGCCGCCCGAGAACTCGTGCGGGAAGCGATCGGCGAGGTCCGGCCGCAGCCCGACGGTGCGCAGCAGCTCCAGCGTCTTCTCGCGCCGCTCGCGGGTGGAGCCCTGGCCATGGAGCCAGAGCGGCTCGCCGACGATGTCGGCCACCGTCATGCGCGGGTTCAGCGAAGAGAATGGGTCCTGGAACACCATCTGCATGTCGCCGCGCAGCTTGCGCAGGCCGGTTTCGCCCAGGCCGCCGAGGTCCTGGCCTTCGAACCGGACCGTTCCGGCGGTCGGTTCGATCAGCCGCATCAGCATGCGCCCGACCGTGGACTTGCCGCAGCCGGACTCGCCCACGATCGCGAGGGTCTCGCCTTTCTCGACCGAGAACGACACGTCATCGACGGCCCGCACCACGGTGGCCTGGCTGAACAGCCCTCCGCCGGTCTTGAAGTATTTCTTCAGGCCCTCGGCCTGCAGGATGGCGCTCACGCGGCCTCCGTGACGTGCAGTTCGAGCGGCGCGCGAATGCAGGCGGCCTCGTGGCCCGCCGCCACCTCGATCAGGGGAGGCTGGGCGGCGTCGCAGGCCTCGATGCGGAAGGGGCAGCGCGGCGCGAAGCGGCAGCCTTTCGGCATGCGCTCGGGCGCGGGCACGCTGCCCGGGATGGTGGCCAGCCGCTCGTCGCGGCCGGTGAGCGAGGGCAGGGAGCCCATCAGCCCGATCGTGTAGGGGTGCTGCGGATCGTCGAAGATCTTGTCGACCGGCGCGCGCTCCACCACCCGGCCCGCATACATCACCGCCACGTCGTCCGCGACTTCGGCGACCACGCCGAGATCATGCGTGATCAGCAGCATGGCCGAGCCGGTCTCCCGCTGGAGCTGGCGCACCAGCGACAGGATCTGCGCCTGGATGGTGACGTCCAGCGCCGTGGTGGGCTCGTCCGCGATCAGCAGGCGCGGCGCATTGGCCAGCGCCATCGCGATCATGATGCGCTGGCGCATGCCGCCCGAGAGCTGGTGCGGGAACTCGCCGAGCCGCTTCTCGGGCGCGGGAATGCGCACTTTCCTGAGCATTTCCAGCGCGACCCCGCTGGCCTGCTCGGGCGTGACGTCGCGGTGCCGCGTCACCACCTCGGCGATCTGGTCGCCGATCGTGAAGGCCGGGTTCAGCGACGTCATCGGCTCCTGGAAGATCATCGTCATGCGGTCGCCGCGCAGGTCCGCCCGCTCGCGGGTGTCGAGCCCGCGCAGGTCGCGGCCCTCGAACAGGATCTCGCCCTGCGTGATCGTGAGCGGCGGGGAGGCCAGGAGGCCCATGATGGCGAGCGAGGTCAGGCTCTTGCCGCAGCCGCTTTCACCCACGAGGCAAAGCGTGCGGCCCGCCGCGAGCGAGAAGGAAACGTCTTCCACCAGCGTCGTGGAGCGCTCACGGCCGTGGACCGCGATGCTCAGGCCTTTGACGGAGAGAACGGCAGACGGCTCGGCGGGCTGGGGCGACCCGGGGGCTGGCGACATCCACATGCACTCGTTGGGCGGGAACCCCGCACTGGCATTTGTTGTGCCAGACTAGACGCTAAGCCCCCGCGATCAAGCGGGATTTCGCACCCAGCGGCGCAACTGCGGATCGCATTCAGCCGGTTTGCGACTGGATTGTGACAATCCGCCTCAGTACCGTTCTGCCCAATTCAGAGGCTGGACGGAGTTCACCCGCCATGAGCGAAAAAGCGCGCAAGCGATTCTCGGAGCTGCAGGAAGCCTACGAGAAGGCGCGGACCACCCGCGAATACTCTGCCGTTCTGGCGCGTGGCGGAGCCGTCGACGAGGTCGCCACCGTGCTGGCGACCGACGAGGGGCTGGAGCGGTTCAAGGCTCAGCTCGAGGCGCTCGGCGACGAGCGCAAGGCGCTCAAGAAACTGGTGCGCTATGCGCGCAAGCACACCGACAAGATCGCGCCGCCCAAGGCTCCGGCCGTCGCCCCCACGCCCATCCGCAACGGCAAGCGCGCGAAGTCGGCTCCGGCTGCCTGATCGGCGGCGCCTGCGCGACGGGCAGGGATCAGAACCCCTTGCCCATTCCAAGGGCGGCCGCCCACGGCAGCGCCGCGCACAGCAGCGCCAGGATCGAGCGCTTCAGCGACCGAAACTTCGACCTCAGGATGCGCGCGTTGGTGTGACACTGGCGCAGGACGTCTTCCAGATAGTCCTCGTCGCTGAGCTCGCGCACCTTGAGGTGGTACTCCTCGAAGGGGTGGTTCGCGATGGTCCCGAAGAAGAACCACGAGGGCGTGGCCCGCATGCGCGGAAACTGGCCGCGCAGCAACTCCGCCAGCGCCGCCAGCAGGGCGATCGCCGCCGCCGCGAGCACGAGGGCGTAGCGCCAGTTCCATTGCGAGAGCGCCGGGATCGACGCCGACAGCGCGCCCGTCATCGCGATCGCGATGCCCAGCACGGCCGAACTGCGCGAGTCGTGCCTCCCGATCCACTCGATCATTCGCTGCAGGCTCTTCTCGGCCCGCTCGATCTGCTTGGCTGTCGTCGACTGCATCGTCCCATCCCCGGATGCGGCGAAAGGAAGCATACTTCAGTCTACTTGCCAAGGTCAGGCTGTGGAATACGCACAACCAAAGTTAAGCCGCTTCATATTTCAGTGAACGGCGAGTGACGGTGTCCAACTACACTGGAAAAGAACGCGCCAAATCGGAACATCCGCTGTCAGGCCGCGTTGGGTTGCCACGAGACAGGAGAACCACATGCGCAAGACTAACTTGACCATTACGGCTTTCGCCCTGGCCCTTGGCGCCATGACCGCAGCTCCGCTGGCCTATGCGGCCGCGAATGACGGCGCGGGCGGCGGCAACGCCGGTTCGGCGGGCGGCGGCGGCGGATCGGCCGGCGGCGGCGGCGGGGTGAACGGCTCCAATGCGGGCGGCGTGGGGACGGGCGGCGTCGGCTCGACCGGCGGCGTCACCGGCAACGGCGCTGCGGGCGTAGGCACGGGCGTCGGCGGCGGCGCGGGCGGCTCGGCGGCCTCGAACTCGGGCGCCCCGGCGGGCTCTGGCGGCGTCGGCGCCAACTCCACCGACACGACGGGCTCGATTGGAACGTCGCCCAGCAGCGGCGACATCAAGCTCCAGGGCAACGGCCGGCTCCAGCCCAAGGGCGGCAACCAGACCAACCAGTAAGGCGCTTTCGCCTCGATGGAGCCGCCCGGGTCAGCCCGGGCGGCTTTTTCGTGCGTGTGCAGGGTCAGCCGCCCCGCATCAGCGTCATCACGTGAGCGGCCGTGGAGCGGGCGAGCCCTTCCAGGTCGTAGCCGCCCTCCAGCAGCGACACCACGCGCCCGCCCGCATAGCGGTCAGCCTGGTCCATCAGCTGCGCGGTGGCCCAGCCATAGTCCGCCTCTACGAGGTTCAGGTTGGCCAGCGGATCGCGCACATGCGCGTCGAACCCGGCCGAGATGATGATCAGGTCCGGCCGGAACGCCTCCAGCCGCGGCAGGATCGCGACCTCCATCGCCTCCCGGAACTCCGAGCCGCCGTCGCCGGCCCGCAACGGCGCGTTGACGATGGTGTCGTGCTCGCCCCGCTCGTTGGTCGCGCCCGTGCCAGGGTAGAGCGGCATCTCGTGCGTGGAGCAGTACATCACGCTGGGATCGTCCCAGAAGATGTCCTGCGTGCCGTTGCCGTGGTGCACGTCCCAATCCACCACGGCGACGCGCTCCGCCCCGTGCGCCGACCGGGCGTAGCGGGCCGCCACGGCGGCGTTGTTGAAGAAGCAGAACCCCATCGCGCGGGTTTTCTCGGCATGGTGGCCGGGCGGCCGGGACGCCGAAAAAGCGTTGCGGACCTTGCCGGTCATCACCTCGTCGACCGCCATGATCGCGCCGCCGACGCCGCGGATCGCGGCCTCCCACGTGCCCGGCGACATGGTGGTGTCCGCGTCGAGCTGCAGCATGCCGTCCTTGGGGGCGGCTTCCTCCAAGGCGCGGACATACTCCTCCGGATGCGCAAGGCAGAGCTGCTCGACCGTGGCCTCCGGCGCGGATTCGCGCAGCAGCGGCTGGAAGCGCTCGTGCTCGAGGATGCGCTCCACGGCCCTGATCCGGTCTGGCCGTTCGGGATGCCCCATCGGGGTCTGGTGCTGGACGTAACACGGATGGGAAATCAACAGAGTGGACACGGCGCCTCCCGGAGCGTTCTGGTTGCGGGCATCTTCGGCCCTCGCGCCGCCGCCGTCCATCCTGCGATGATGGGGGCCTGCCGTTGCGCCAGATCATGGCGAAAGCGCCGAAACGTGCCTTGCTGAGATCACAAACGCGTGCGGTGAGGCCACGAGACCACAGCCAGAACGGCTCTGATCTGGTACGCCCGAACAACAAGGCGCAGGCGGCGCCGTGAATCGGATTGGATCGAGATGCGACTGCGGACGTCTTTGCTGGCGATGGGAATCGCGTTGGTGCTGGCGGGATGCCGGTACGAGCCGATCCCGGAGCCGAAGGTGAGCTCGAAGGACGCCGAATGGATGGCCATGGTGCCGAGCGTCGAGCTCTACCGGCCGTTCGAGCGCTACCGCATCGACGATCCCACCGGCGAGACGCCCGGCACCGTCGTGGTCGACACCAAGTCGCGCTTCCTCTACCTCGTCGAGCCGAACGGCAAGGCGCTGCGCTATGGCGTGGCGGTCGGCAACGAGGCCTTCGGCTGGAGCGGCGTCGCCACCATCCAGCGCAAGGCTGAGTGGCCGGACTGGAACCCCCCGGCCGAGATGATCAAGCGCTGGCCGCATGTCCACCACACAAAGGGCGGTCCGGACAACCCGCTCGGCGCGCGCGCCCTCTACCTGTTCGAGGGCAACAAGGACACGCTCTACCGCATCCACGGCACCAACGAGCCGGAAACGATCGGCAAGGCCGTGTCGTCAGGCTGCATCCGCATGCGCAACATCGACGTCGTCGACCTCTACAACCGCGTCCCCGTCGGCGCGCGGGTGGTGGTGAAGTAAGCCTGCCTCGGCTGCGTCTCTTCGGTCCTTTGCTCAAACACCCTCATCCTGAGGAGCCAGGCGCAAGCCTGGCGTCTCGAAGGACGAAGGATCCAGCGGGCTCTTACCTGCGCGCGAACTGGACACCCTCGTCCTTCGAGACACATCGCCAAAAGGCGATGTTCCTCAGGATGAGGGGATTGGGGCGGCCTTCAGACCGGCTCTTCTGAAATAAAACGAAAAAGCCGGCGGTTTCACCCGCCGGCTTTCGTGTTTCTGGCGACGGCCGCGCTTGGCGGCCGCGGGCTCAGGCGTCGAAGTCGTCGTCCCGGAGCACGGCCGGGATGTCCCGGCGATGGTTCGCGGCGTCACGCGACGCCTCCGGCGAAGAGCGCCGCATCTGCGCCGCCGCGGCCGCGACGGCCTGGATGCCGATGGGCGAATAGAACTGCACGTCCGACCCCGGGGGAGGGGTCTGGGTCTTCGGCGCCGCAGCGGCGGCCGGTTGCGTGGCGTTCTGCATGATCTCCTCGTTGCCGTTCCCATCCGCTCGCGATGCGGATGGACGCTTTGTCGCAGCCCATTTCAGCCGCGCCGTGGCGGGCTTGTGGTGGAACCGGGGCGGGGATGCCGCCGCGGTCCGTCACCACCGAAACTGGCCGAACGGGGTGAATCGATCGTTAAGGAGGCGCGATTCTCGCGTGATCCGTCGCGTCAGGTTGTATTTAGACCGTCACCTGCGTGCCGACTTCCACCACGCGCCCGGTCGGGATCTGGAAGAAGTCCGTGGCGTCGCTGGCGTTGCGGGCGAGCGCGATGAACAGCTTGTCCTGCCACAGCGGCATGCCCGACTGCGCCGCCGGCTTGATGGACCGGCGCGACACGAAGAAGGACGTCGACATGATGTCGAAGGTCCAGCCGAGCTTGCGCGCGATGGCGAGGCCGCGCGGCACGTTCGGGCTTTCCATGTAGCCGAACGTCATCTTCACCCGCGAGAAATGCTCGCTCACGGGCGAGATCGTGATCCGATCCTCCTCGCGCACCCGCGGCGTGTCGGCCGTGGATACGGTCAGGATCACGTTCTTGTCGTGCAGGATCTTGTTGTGCTTGAGATTGTGGAGGAGGGCGGTCGGCGCGTAGTCCGGGTCGCTCGTCAGGAACACGGCCGTGCCCTGCACGCGGTGCGGCGGCTTCTTCTCCAGGTTTCGCACCAGCATCTCGAGCGGCACTTCCGACCGGCGAGTCTTGTCGGCCAGGATGCGCGTGCCCTTGCGCCACGTCGCCATCAGCAGGATCAGGCAGGACGCGAACACCAGCGGCGCCCAGGCGCCGTCGAGCAGCTTCAGCAGGTTCGCGGCCAGGAAGGTGGTGTCGATCAAGAGGAAGGGCGCCACCAGCAGGGCGGCCGCCCAGGGCTTCCAGTGCCACATCCGCCAGATGACGATGAAGGCCAGCGTCGCGTCCACCACCATCGTGGTCGTCACCGCGATGCCATAGGCCGACGCGAGCGAACTGGAGGAGCGGAACAGCAGCACCAGGATGATCACGCCCATCAGCAGCAGCGTGTTGATGCGGGGGATGTAGATCTGGCCGGAATGCGTCTCGGACGTGTAGCGGATGTCGATGCGCGGCAGCAGTCCGAGCTGCACCGCCTGCCGGGTGAGCGAGAAGGCGCCGGTGATCACCGCCTGGCTGGCGATGATGGTGGCGGCCGTGGCCAACCCGACGACCGGGATCAGCGCCCAGTCCGGGTAGAGCATGAACAGCGGATTATCGATGGCCTGAGGGTTGGACAGCACCAGCGCGCCCTGGCCGAAATAGTTGATCACCAGCGCCGGCAGCACCAGCCCGAGCCACGCGATCTGGATCGGACGGCGGCCGAAATGGCCGAGATCGGCGTAAAGCGCCTCTCCGCCCGTGACGGCCAGAAACACCGCGCCGAGCGTGACGAGGCCGATCAGCTTGTGCTGCACCAGAAACTGCATGCCCCAGGCGGGGTTCAGCGCCAGCACGACCCCGGGATCGTCGCTGATATGCGTGATGCCGCCGAGCGCCAGCACGCCGAACCAGGCGATCATGATCGGCCCGAACGCGGCCGCCACCTTGGCGGTGCCGCGGCTCTGCACGGCGAACAGCAGCACCAGGATGCCGATCGTGATCGGAACCACATAGTGCTCGAGCGCCGGCGTGATGAGCTTCATGCCCTCGACCGCGGACAGCACCGAGATCGCCGGCGTGATCACCGAGTCGCCGTAGAACATGGAGGCGCCGACCACGCCGAGCGCCAGCATGTAGCTGCGGCCCTTGGTGAGCGTGCGCTGCGCCAGCGCCATCAGCGACAGCGTCCCGCCTTCGCCGTTGTTGTCGGCGCGCAGCAGGATCAGCACGTATTTCGCCGTCACGACCAGGAGCAACGCCCAGACGATGAGCGAAAGCACGCCCAGAACCGTGTCGCGCGGAACAAGCGGATGGGCTCCGGCCTGGTTGTGCGCGCCGACGGCGGCCAGCAGCGCTTCCCGGAAGGCGTAGAGGGGGCTCGTGCCGATGTCCCCGTACACCACTCCGATGCTGCCGACCGTCAGCCCGACGAGGCTGCCCTGTCCGTGACTTTTTCCGTGCCCCGCAACTTGCGCTGCCGCGCTCTCGCCCACGGATGACCTCGCCTCTGGAGCAATGCCCGATCGGGTTGATCGGCGGCAGTGCTGCTTAACCTAGCCGGTTCCCGGCGGCGGCGCTTATAGCACCGACGCTGGCAGATGCCACCATCCCGCCACGGCCCAGACAAAATGGTTACGGCCCCGCTGGCAAGAACCATCTGGGTCCGCAACCGAAGCGTGTTTCACAGGTGACCCACATCCTTAAGCGTTGGAGCGCTTTCGTTGACTCGGGGCTTCGGCTAATGATGCCCTCTACAGCTTAGCGCCCACCGAATTTCGAATGGTCGACATGACAGAACAGATTACCCGGGCTTCCAACCTGCTCGCCGGCAAGCGCGGGCTCGTGATGGGCGTGGCCAACAACCGTTCGATCGCCTGGGGCATCGCCCGCGCGGTCCACCAGCACGGCGCCGAACTGGCCTTCACCTACCAGGGCGAGGCGCTGGAGAAGCGGGTGCGTCCGCTTGCCGCGGAGCTCGGCGCGGCCGTGGTCGGCCATTGCGACGTCACCGACCCTGCGAGCATCGACGGCGTGTTCGCCGAGGTCGACAAGCTCTGGGGCGGCCTCGACTTCATCGTCCACTGCATCGCGTTCTCGGACAAGGACGAGCTCACCGGCCGCTACCTCGACACCAGCGAGGCCAACTTCACCAAGTCGCTGCTGATCTCCTGCTACTCGTTCACCGCCGTCGCGCAGCGGGCCGAGAAGCTGATGCACAATGGCGGCTCGATGCTGACGCTGACCTATTACGGCGCCGAGAAGTGGATGCCCCACTACAACGTCATGGGCGTCGCCAAGGCGGCCCTCGAGGCGTCCGTGCGCTACATGGCGGCCGATCTCGGCCCCAAGAACATCCGCGTCAACGCCATCTCGGCCGGCCCGATCAAGACGCTGGCCGCTTCCGGCATCGGCGACTTCCGCTACATCCTGCGCTGGAACGAGTACAACGCCCCCCTGCGCCGCACCGTCACCACCGAGGAAGTCGGCGAGACCGCCGCCTATCTGGTGTCCGACATGTCGCGCGGCATGACTGGCGAGATCCTGCATGTCGACGCCGGCTACCACGTCGTCGGCATGAAGAACCCCGAAGCGCCGGACATCACGCTCGAGAAGGCCTGATCGGGCATGCCCGATCCGTACCGGCTCTTTTTCATCCGCCACGGCGAGACGGACTGGAACGCCGAGGGCCGGCTGCAGGGCCAGCAGGACATTCCCATCAACGAGCGCGGCCGCTTCCAGGCGGCCGAGGCCGGGCGAAAGCTCGGCCTGATCGCGCCCCATGCGGGCGATCTTCCCTGGCGTGTGAGCCCGCTCGGGCGCACCCGCGACACCGCCGAACGCGCGCGCCGCGCCCTGGGCCTCGATCCCTTCGCGTATGAGCTCGATCCGATCCTGAAGGAGATCTCCTTCGGCGACTGGGAAGGGCGCACATGGAAGGAAATCCGCAAGGCGTTGCCCGAGGCGGCCGCCAACCGCATCGCCGACAAATGGGCCTACCAGCCGCCGGCGGGCGAGAGCTATGCGATGCTGGCCGAGCGCGTCCGGCCCTTCGCCGACAGCCTCGTGGGCGACAGCGTCGCGGTCGCGCATGGGGGCGTGGCCCGGGCGCTGCTCTACCTCCTGTGCGGCGTGCCGGCAGAACGAGTCGCCAGCGCCGAAATCTGGCAGGGCAGGGTGCTGCTGTTCGAGAACGGCCGCTACAGCTGGACCTGAGACTCGGTCAGCGGGTTGCAGAGTTGCGGCCTAACTGGCTGCATCTGCGGCGCCCCATCACAGCCACGCGGCCTCTCCGGTTGTAAAATCAACCTTTTGGTCCCCATTCCGAGCAATCTGAACGGCCCCGTTCAGAATCGTTCATCGTGGGTTCAGTTCGGCGATTGCATAAGAGTGCACCGTCGGATGGCAGGGTTGCCGTTCGAAGGCCCTGCCTCCCTCGACGGCTGGCGGGTCAACCAACGAGGGCGTTGCGGGGGCATCGTCACCAGTCGAGCGCATGCGGCGGAGCTTGTCTCCGAACGAGGACGCTTGGCCTGGCGATGAACCGTAGCGCCGGGAGAGCAGCGATGAACCGCGCACCGATCGATCTGGTGGCTTCGAACTCCGCAACCCGGGCCAGCGCCGTCGCGCAGGCCCCGGCCATCCTGCGGGGCGACCAGCGACCCGATCTGCTGCGTGACGAGGTCCTGGCCGAGATCTTCGGCGCGACCGCCGCCGCATTCCCCGACAAGCCGGCCATGATCTGCCGCGGCCAGGCGCTCACCTACGCGCAGATCGAGGCGCAGGCCAACGCCATCGCGCGCGGCCTCAACGCCGACGGCATCGGCTTGGGCGACGTGGTCGGCCTCTGGGCGCCGCGCGGCTCCGAACTCCTGATCGCGCAGATCGCCGTCGCCAAGTCCGGCGCCGCCTGGCTGCCCTTCGACGCCGACGCGCCGGTGGAGCGCATCGCGGTCTGCCTCGCGGACGCCGAGGCCAAGGGCCTGCTCACCTGCGAGGCTTTCGCGGACCGCGCCGCCGAGGCGGGCGTCCCGGTGCTCTTGTCCGCCCGGCTCGCCGCTGGGCAGAGCGGCGATTCGCTCGATCCCCGCCGGCTCGGCCTGACGCCGGACCATCCCGCCTACATGATCTACACGTCCGGCTCGACGGGCATGCCCAAGGGCATCGTCGTCAGCCAGCGCAACATCACGCACTACCTGCGCGCCGCCAACGCGCTGTTCGGCCTGACCGACCAGGACGTCATGTTCCAGAGCGCCTCCGTGGCGTTCGACCTCTCCATGGAGGAGATCTGGGTCCCCTATCTCGCCGGCGCGACCCTCTGGGTGGCGACGCCCGAGGTCATGGCCGAGACCGACAAGCTCGCCGACGTGATCGCCGAAGCCGGCGTCACCGCCATCGACACCGTGCCGACTCTGCTCGGCCTGTTCAGCCGCGACATCCCCAGCCTGCGCGTCATCATCCTGGGCGGCGAGGCGCTGCCGGCCTCCATCGTGCAGAAATGGGCCAAGCCCGGCCGCCGCATCTTCAACACCTACGGGCCGACCGAGGCGACCGTGGTGGCGACCGCCTGGGAAGCAGTCGCCGGCGAGGCCGTGTCCATCGGCCGGCCGGTCGCGAACTACAGCTGCTACGTGGCGTCCGATGACCTCACCTTGCTGCCGCCCGGCGTGCAGGGCGAGCTGCTGATCGGCGGCCCCGGCGTGGCGCAGGGTTACCTGAAACGGCCCGAGCTGACGGCCGAGAAGTTCATCGCCAACCCGTTCTCGTCCGACGGCTCCGACCCCATCCTCTACCGCTCCGGCGACGCCGTGAGCATCGACCCGAATGGCGCCATCCTGTTCCACGGCCGCATCGACGACCAGGTCAAGATCCGCGGCTTCCGCGTCGAGCTCGGCGAGATCGAGGTGAAGCTCGACGAGCTGCCGGGGGTCGCCCAGTGCGCCGTGGTGCTGCGCCAGGATGACGGCATCGACCGGCTGGTCGCCTTCGTGGTGCCGGAAGGCGAGGGCAAGCTCGACCGCATGCAGGTTCGCATGGCGCTCGCCGAGCGCTTGCCGTCCTACATGGTCCCGTCGCGCTTCGAGCTCGCCGCGACGCTGCCGCGCCTCATCTCCGGCAAGGTCGACCGCAAGACCCTGCGCGCCATGCCGCTCGCCAGCGCCACCGGCCCGGCCGACGAGCAGGAGCCGGCCCGCACCGCCACCGAGGCCAAGCTGCTGGAGGCCGCCCAGTCGGTGTTCCCCGGCCAGAGCCTGCCGTTCGACGCCGACTTCTTCAACGAGCTCGGCGGCCACTCGCTGATCGCCGCACGCTTCATCTCGGCCGTGCGCCAGAACCGCGGGCTTGAAAGCGTCACCTTGCAGGACGTCTACGGCCAGCGCACCCTGCGCGCCATCGGCGCCGCCATCGATGGCCGCGCCGTTTCGGTCGACGCCGACCTCTCCTTCGAGGCGCCTTCGTTCCGCCGCCGCTTCCTGTGCGGCCTGGCGCAGGGCGTCGCGATGCCGTTCATCCTCGGCCTCGTCACCATCCAGTGGCTCGGCCTGTTCCTCGCCTCCGTGTTCCTGCTGCAGGACGACCCGAGCCTCCTGGCCGAAGTGCCGGTGCTGCTGGGCGTCTACGTGGCGCTGAACCTCGGCACCAAGGCGCTGATCGTGGCGCTGAAATGGACCGTGCTGGGCCGCACCAAGCCGGGCCGGTACCCGCTCTGGGGCGTCTACTATTTCCGCGTCTGGTTCGTGCAGCGCATGATCCAGGTCACCTCGCTGAAGTTCCTGCAGAACTCGCCCCTGATGCGCGTCTACCTGCGCATGCTGGGCGCCAAGGTCGGCAAGGACGCGATGATCTCGGACTTCGAGGCCGGCGCCATCGACCTTATCAGCATCGGCGACCGCGCCACGCTGGGCATCAAGACCAAGTTCGCCAACGCAGTCGCGATCGGCAACGAGTTCGTGATCGGCCCGATCACCATCGGCAACGACGCCTATACGGGCTCGTCCTGCTCGTTCGGCCACGACACGGTGGTGCAGGAGGGCGCCCAGCTCGGCGACCTCACCTCCGTGGCCCCCGGCATGACCATCCCGTCCTGGGAGACCTGGACCGGCTCGCCCGCCCGCAAGACCGGCGAAGTCGACCGCGCCTCCATGCCCGAGTTCCCGAGCGTGACCCCGGTCACCCGCGCGCTGCAGAACGCCACCTATGCGGGCTCCTACATCGTCATGCTGATGCTCGGCCTCGTGCCGATCTTCCCGGCCTTCTACATTCTCTACAACCTCGACGGCCTCATCGACGGCCAGGTCGACTACAGCGTCAGCTGGGCGGCGCTTCCCTTCCTCGCCTGGCCCACCGCCATGGCGCTGATCGTGGTGGCGGTCGCCATCATCGTGGTGCTGCGCTGGACCATCATGCCGACGCGGGTGAAGTCGGGCCACTACTCGATCCACAGCTGGTTCTATGTCCGCAAGTGGATGGTCGGCCTCGCCACCGAGGTGACGCTCGAGACCGTGTCGTCGCTCTACGCCACCGTGTTCATGCGCCACTGGTACCGCATGCTGGGCGCCAAGATCGGCCGCGGCACCGAGGTCTCCACCAACCTCGCGGGTCGCTATGACCTGGTCGAGCTCGGCGAGGACAACTTTGTCGGCGACGAGGCCGTGCTGGGCGACGAGGAGATCCGCAACGGCTGGATGATCCTGGAGCCCGTCAAGACCGGCGACCGCGTCTTCATGGGCAACGACTCGGTGATCCCGCCCGGCTCCGTGCTGGAGAGCGACTGCCTGATCGGCGTGAAGTCCACAATTCCGGCGAGCCTCCACGTCAAGAGCGGCGAAATCTCCTTCGGCAGCCCGGCCATGCTGATCCCGGCGCGCCAGAAGGTGAACGCCGACGCGACCAGCACCTATCGGCCCTCCAAGTGGTGGGTGTTCGGCCGGACGATCTTCGAGACCCTCCATACCTCGCTGCCGACCGCGACCTTCATCACCTGCGGCTACATCACCGCGGACCTGATGGAGAGCCCGATCACCAATGGCGAGTGGTTCAAGGCGACCGCGATCTTCCTGGCCGCCGGCATCGTCATCGCGCTCGCGCTGATCGCCGTGTCCGTTGTCGCCAAGTGGCTGCTGATGGGCGTCTACAAGCCCACCATGAAGCCCATGTGGTCCTTCTGGGCCATGCGCACCGAGGCGGTGGCCGTGCTCTATGGCGGCCTCGTCGGCAAGGCGTCGGTGGAATTCCTGCGCGGCACGCCCTTTCTGCCGATGGTTTTGCGGCTCTACGGCACCAAGATCGGCAAGGGCGTCTGGATGGACCTCACCGACATCACCGAGTTCGACTGCGTGAAGATCGGCGACTTCGCCACCCTCAACATGGGCTCCTGCCTGCAGACCCACCTCTATGAGGACCGGATCATGAAGGTCGGCCGCATCGAGGTGAAGCGCGGCGTCCATGTCGGCTGGGGCACCACCGTGCTCTACGACAGCACCGTCGGCGAGTACGCCCGCCTGGGCCAGCTCACGATCGTGATGAAGGGCGAAAACATCCCGGCGCACACGAGCTGGGCCGGCGCCCCCGCCATGCCGGTGGCGACCGCCGCCACCGTGGTCGCGGCCGAGCCCGTGAAGGTCGCGGCCTGAAGGCTCGGGACAGTCTAGCGATAACGGCCCGCTTCGGCGGGCCGTTTGCGTTGAGGGGCGCCGTTCCCCCATCCCCCAAAATGCTCTAAGACGCGGAGCCATTCTCCGGGTCCGCCGCCATGTCGCACAACACCTTCGGCCATCTTTTCCGCGTCACGACCTTTGGCGAGAGCCATGGGCCGGCGCTGGGCTGCGTCGTCGATGGCTGTCCGCCCCGGATTCCGCTGACGGCCGAGGACATCCAGGCCGACCTCGACAAGCGCCGTCCCGGGCAGTCGCGCTTCACCACGCAGCGGCAGGAGCCGGACCAGGTGAAGATCCTCTCCGGCGTGTTCACGGACGAAGCCGGCGTGCAGGTCACAACCGGAACCCCGATCGCGCTCCTGATCGAGAATGTCGACCAGCGCTCCAAGGACTACGGAGAGATCAAGGACAAGTACCGGCCCGGCCACGCCGATTTCACCTATGACGTGAAATACGGCATCCGCGACTATCGCGGCGGCGGCCGCTCCTCCGCCCGCGAAACCGCCGCGCGCGTCGCCGCCGGGGCCGTCGCCCGCAAGGTCGTGGCCGGCCTCACGGTGCGCGGCGCGCTGGTGCAGATCGGCCCGCACAAGGTCGACCGCGCGAACTGGGACTGGGAGGAGGTCGCCCGCAACCCCTTCTTCTGCCCGGACGCGAAGGCGGCTGCGTTCTTCGCGGACTATCTCGATGGCGTCCGCAAGTCCGGCTCGTCGATCGGCGCCGTGTTAGAGATTGTCGCCGAAGGCGTTCCGGCAGGGCTCGGGGCGCCCATCTACGGCAAGCTCGATTCCGAACTCGCCAGCGCGCTCATGAGCATCAACGCCGTGAAGGGCGTGGAGATCGGCGCCGGCTTCGGCGCCGCCGAGCTCACCGGCGAAGAGAACGCCGACGAAATGCGCTACGGCAATGACGGCAAGCCGCTGTTCCTGTCCAACAACGCCGGCGGCGTCCTTGGCGGCATCTCGACGAGCCAGCCCGTGGTGGTGCGCTTCGCCGTGAAGCCGACCTCGTCCATCCTCACGCCTCGGCTGACGGTGGATCGCCGGGGCGGCGAGACCGACGTCTTCACCAAAGGGCGTCATGACCCCTGCGTCGGCATCCGGGCCGTGCCGGTGGGCGAGGCCATGGTGGCCTGCGTCATCGCTGACCAGTTCCTGCGCCATCGGGGCCAGGTCGGCGCGTCCAGCGCCTGGCCAACCATGCTGATTTAGCATGGCTTAATTGCGTGAAAATTCAGTAGCGCTGAATTACAGACGGGTTTAGCCTCGCGGCCATGAGATTGGCGGACTGGCTCCGGACAAAGGGCATGGCGCGAAACGTGTTCGCCCAGCGCATCGGCGTGTCGCCCGCGGCCGTGACCCAGCTCTGCAACAATGACACGGCCTGGATGTCGCGCGAGACCGCCGAGCTAATATCCAGGGCGACGGCCGGCGCCGTCACGCCGAACGATTTCATCGACCTTCCAACGGTTCTCCCGACCGCTTCCGAGGAGCGTTCCATGTCCCATTCGGTCACCGAAGCCATCGAGGCGCTCGCAAGGGGGGAAATCGTGATCGTCACGGACGACGACGATCGCGAGAACGAGGGCGACCTCATCTGCGCCGCCTCGCTCTGCACGCCGGAGAAGATGGCCTTCATCATCCGAAACACCTGCGGCATCGTCTGCGCGCCGCTCACCAGCGGCGAGGCCAAGCGGCTGCACTTGAACCCGATGGTGGCCAGCAACGACGCCCCGCTCGGCACGGCGTTCACCGTGACCGTGGACGTGCGCCACGGCCTCACCACCGGCATCTCGGCCGAGCAGCGCTCCAACACCGTGCGGGCGCTCGCCAACGGCAACATGGGCGCGGGCGATTTCGTGCGGCCCGGCCACGTCTTCCCGCTGATCGCCAAGGATGGCGGCGTGCTCATGCGCTCCGGCCACACCGAGGCGGCCGTGGATTTGTGCAAGCTCGCCGGCCTGCCGCCGGTCGGCGTGATCTGCGAACTTGCCAACGACGACGGCACCGTGATGCGCGGCCCGCAGATCGTCGCCTTCGCCGAGCAGCATGCGCTGAAGCGCATCTCGGTCGCGGACCTGATCGCCCACCGGCAGGCGCGCGAAAAGCTCGTCGAGCGCGTCGCTACCTTCCCGGTAAAGACCGAGATCGGCGAACTCACCGGCTATGCGTATGTGACGCCCTACGACTCGGTGCACCACTTCGCCTTCGTGTACGGGCCGATCGGTGACGGCCGCAACATGACGACGCGGCTGCACCGCGCCAACGTGGTCGCGGACGTGCTGGGCGGCGGAAAGTCCGTGAACGGCGCGCTGCAGCGCTTCAAGGACGCCGGGCGCGGCGTGCTCGTCTACCTTCGCGACGGAACGGCTGGCGTGCCGCTGCAGGAGCTCGAAACGGAGCTTTCGCCCTCCGAGGCCGCCCGCCAGCGCCAGTGGCGCGAGGTGGGCTTGGGCGCCCAGATCCTGCGCGACCTCGACGTGCGGTCCATCGTCAACCTGTCCTCCACCCCGCGCTCCTATGTGGGGCTCGCGGGGTTCGGGATTGAGCTGGTCAGGACCGAGCCGCTGGAGGGGTGAGGATCAGCGGACGCTGATCCCGAAAGCGCGACGCGTCGATGATCCGGACGGGTAGAGCGCCTCCGCAACTAAAGAGTCGATGCCCGTGAAACCAGGGTTTGGCGTGTACCAGAGCTGAAGGGAACGGATACGCTTCGTATTGCACACGTGCCTATCGTTCGTCGCGGCAAAGGTGGGGTAGTCGACCCCGTCACGAAATGATGCCTGGCCGTTCTTGGGCGGAACGATGATCCGCCCAACGATGCCCGGAATGGGTGTGCAGTCTGGGTTGACGGAAGAATAGCGATCGATCTTCCGGGCCACGCCCTGCGGCACGGACACGACGCTCGTCGGCGTTCCGCCAGTCGTGTTGCAACCAGAGAGAGCAACGGTAACGAGCAGAAAAAACGGCAAGCGCATCAGTGAACCTCTCAATAGGAGGGTTCAGCTTAAGCGTCGCTTTAGTTACATCAACCAACCCAGGGTCGGTCCCCCTCCATCAATGCGCGCATCCTGACGATCTCGGCGCCGGCCGTATCCAGAAAGGCGCGGATCCGCGGAGAAGCCCGCAGGTCCGGGTGAGTGAGCAGCCAGAGCCCCGCCGAAAAATCAGGGTTCAGCGTCGTGAGGCGCACGAGGTCCGGCCGCCGGTCGGCGATGAAGCAGGGCAGGGGCCCGACGCCGATGCCCTCCGCGACGGCTTCGGCGAGGCCGAGCACCGTGTTGATCTTGATCGCGACCTTCTCGGCCGGGACATGGTCGCGCACATAGCGCGCCGCCTTGAGGTGGCCGAATTGGTCGCCGAGCGACACCCAGAAGCGGTCATAAAGATCGCGCTCCTCGATGGTCTCGCCGGCCGCGATGTCCGGGAAATCCGTGCGCCGGCCATAAACGGCCCAGACGATGCTGGCGACGCGGCGTCCCACCAGCGTCTCGGGCGGGCTGTCGGTCGCCCGCACGGCGATGTCGGCGTCGCGCTTGGAGAGGTTCAGCGCCTGGTTGGACAGAACCATGTCGACGCGGATGTCCGGGTAGTTCTGCCGGAAATTGGCGAGCACCGGCATCAGGAGATGCACCAGCAGCGTATCGTTGGTGGTGACCCGCACCTCGCCGGAGGGGGTCAGCGCCTGCCCGGCGAGCTTGCGCGAAAACGCCGCCACGTCCCGGTCCATGCGCTCGGCAAGCGCGGCCATCTCCTCGCCGGCCGGCGTGAGGCCGTAGCCGGTGCGATGGCGCTCGAACAGCGACAGGCCGACACGCTTTTCGATGTCGGCGAGCCGCCGGAACACCGTGGAATGGTTGACCCCGAGCGTCTCGGCCGCACCCGTGAGCGACCGTGTGTCCGCGATGGCTTTGACGAGACGAAAGTCGTCCCACGGAAGAGGGTTCATTTGCGTCTCTGCAAGAAAGTCCTTTCGCTATGTGCCATGGATTTGCGAAAGAGAGAAGTCCAATGTTCCGCCCATGGAAGCCGCCGGCACGGGCCGGGCGGCTAGAACTTCCCCGGAGAACATCGCCATGGTCGACCCCCGCACCGCCCCCTACGCCTTGTTGCTGCTGCGCGTGACGCTCGGCGTCATGTTCATCGCCCACGCCGCCCTGAAGGTCTTTGTCTTCACCGTGCCCGGCTTCGCCGGCTTCCTCGCCCAGGTCGGCATGCCGTCCTTCATGGCGCTGCCCGTGATCTTGCTTGAGGCGTTCGGCGGCCTCGCCCTCATCTTCGGCGTTTATGCCCGCGCGGTGGCGCTCGTGCTCACCCCCGTGCTGCTCGGCGCGCTCTCGGTGCATGTCGGCAATGGCTGGCTGTTCACGGCCCCGAACGGCGGCTGGGAATACCCGGCGTTTCTGGTGATCGCCGGCCTGACGGTGGTGCTCGGCGGCGACGGCGCCCTGGCGCTGCGCCCGACGGCGCTTCCGGCCCACGAGCGGCTTGCCACGCAGACCGCCTGATCTATCTACCACCCTATCCAAGCCGCTCCGGCTCTCCCGGGGCGGCTTTCGCGTTGAACGGATATTGCAAGACATGAACGAGCCAAACGGCCAGGTTTTGACCGCGTCGAACTCTTATTCGTCCACTCCGAAACATGCCTCCAAACCTGGCGTGTCCGCGCGTCCGCAAACGGGCTGCACGGGCCACAGCCTGAGCCAGCGCGTGGTCGCGCTGGTCACCGGCCGGTGCTCCGAAACCGGCAAGCGCATCAGCGCCGCGGGTCTGTGATCCGGCTCAGCCGCGCGGCGCCGCGGCCCTGCGCAGGCGATCATTGATCGCCTCTCCGAGACCCCGGTCCGGAATGGGAGCCGCCGCGATCGTGGCCGCGCCCGAATCGTCGAGCCGCCGCATCATGGCGAAGAGATTCGCGGCCGCTTCCGCCAGATCGCCGGAGGGGCTGAGATTGGCCGTCGCCACCGCTCCGGTGGCTCCGTCCGGCCGCGTGGCGCCAAACAGCAGCGCGGCTTCGCCTGGGCGAATCGTTCGCGCGTCGAGCCGCACGGCGGCCTTCGGGGCGTAGTGCGACGCCAGCATGCCGGGCGCCACGGGCGCATGGCTCGCATCCGGGGCGACCGTTTCGTCCAGCCGCCGACCCAGCGCCGCCTCGATCGCGTCGCGCGCCACGCCGCCGGGCCGCAACAGCGTGACCTTGCCATGCAGGCAGGACACGATCGTGGATTCGACGCCGACCTTCGTCGGCCCGCCGTTCACCACCGCGTCGATCCGCCCGTCGAGATCCCCCAGCACGTGCTCCGCCGTGGTGGGGCTGACGCGGCCCGAGCGGTTGGCGGAGGGCGCCGCCACCGGGCGTCCGACGAGGCGCAGAAGCGCGGTTGCGATCGGGTGAGCGGGAACCCGCAGCGCCACGCTGTCCAGCCCCGCCGTGGCGAGATCCGCCACCGAACAGGTCGCCGCCTTGGGGACGACCAGCGTCAGCGGCCCGGGCCAGAACGCCCGCGCGAGCGCCAGCGCGTCCGCGCCGAACACGCCTTCACGCTGTGCGGCCGCGAGGTCCGGCAGATGCGCGATCAGCGGATTGAAGCTCGGCCGCTCCTTGGCGGCGTAGATCCCCGCCACCGCGCGCCCATCCGTCGCGTCCGCGCCGAGGCCGTAGACCGTCTCGGTCGGAAACGCCACGAGCCCGCCGCCGCGCAGCATGACGGCCGCCCGGGCGAGGCCTGCCTCGTCTGGCTGGAGGCGGGCGGTCCGGCGTGTTGACGCTGTATCGTTCATCTCTAAACTATCGATCCGGCGCACCCGTATGCGCCCTATTTCGCAGTCGCTTCGCTTAGCACGGCGACTATGATGCGCGCCAACGGTCGCGTGAGCGGCCGACGCAACGCTGCGCTCCGGGAGAAACACGCCGATGACCTACCGCGCCCCTGTCGAGGACATGCTGTTTACGCTGCGCCATGTCGCGGGCCTGGATCGGCTGACTGCGGACGGCCTCGCGCCGGAGCTCGAGGGCAACATGGCGCCCGCCATCCTGGAGGAGGCGGCGCGCTTCGCGGGCGACATCATCGCGCCGCTCAACCGCATCGGCGACAAGGTCGGCTCCCAGCTGCGCGACGGCGTCGTCACCACGCCGCCCGGCTGGCGCGAGGCCTACAAGAGCTGGACCGACGCCGGCTGGAACGGCCTCACGGCCGACCCGGATTTCGGCGGCCAGGGCCTGCCGCAGCTCGTGCAGGCGGCCTGCGTGGAGATGTGGAACTCGGCGTCCTTCGCCTTCGCGCTCGGCCCGCTGCTCACGGCCGGAGCCATCGAGGCCGTGAAGGCGCACGGCTCGGAGCATCTCCAGCAGACCTACCTCGCCAAGCTCGTCTCCGGCGAGTGGATGGGCACCATGAACCTTACCGAGCCGCAGGCCGGCTCGGACCTCAACGCCCTGCGCGCCAAGGCGGAGCGGGCCCCTGACGGCACGTACCGGATCTTCGGCCAGAAGATCTACATCACCTATGGCGAGCACGACCTCACCGACAACATCGTCCACCTGGTGCTCGCCCGCCTGCCGGACGCGCCCGCCGGCACGCGCGGCATCTCGCTGTTCCTGGTGCCCAAGTTCCTGGTGAACGCCGACGGCTCGCTCGGCGCCCGCAACGACGTGCGCTGCCACTCCATCGAGCACAAGCTCGGCATCCATGCCTCGCCCACCTGCACGATGGTGTATGGCGACGAGGGAGGCGCCGTCGGCTGGCTGATCGGCGAAGAGAACCGCGGCCTGGCGTGCATGTTCACGATGATGAACAACGCCCGCCTTAATGTCGGCCTGCAGGGCGTCGCCATTGCGGAGCGCGCCTTTCAGCAGGCGCTTCATTATGCGCAGGAGCGCCGGCAGGGCCGGGCCCCCGGCTACAAGGGCGAGGGCATGAGCCCCATCGCCGAGCATCCGGACGTCCGCCGCATGCTGCTGCGCATGCGCGCGCAGACGCAGGCCGCCCGCGCCCTGTGCTACCGCGTCGCCGAGGCGCTGGACCGCGCGCACCGCGAGACCGACCCCGCCGCCCGCAAGGCCGCCAACGAGCGCGCCGCGCTGCTCACCCCCATCGCCAAGGCCTATTCCACCGACATCGGCGTGGAAGTCGCCTCCATGGGCGTGCAGGTGCATGGCGGCATGGGCTTCGTGGAGGAGACCGGCGCCGCCCAGCACCTGCGCGACGCCCGCATCGCCACCATCTACGAGGGCACCAACGGCATCCAGGCCATCGACCTCGTGCAGCGCAAGTTGCCGCTGTCCGGCGGCGACACCGTGCGGGGCGTCATCGCCGAGATGCGTGAGACCGTCGCCCGGGTCGCGGGCGCCAACGCGCCGGGATTCGGCAAAACGGCCGAGCGCCTGCGCGACGCCGTCGACAGCCTGGAGCGCGCCACCGCCTTCATGATGGAGGCGCTGGGAGCGCGCCCCAACGACGCGCTCGCGGGCGCGACCGACTACCTCAAGCTCTTCGCCCTGGCGCTGGGCGGCGCATCGCTTGCCGCCAAGGGCCTTGCGACGGGCGATGACGCCGGCCAGGCCGCGCGCGTCGCCAGCGCGCGCTTCTTCGCCGAGCAGGTCGCCACCGAGGCGCCCGCGCTGGAGCGCGCCATCGTGGACGGCGCCGGCGCAGTCGAGGACGGCGCCCTGGTTCTGGTGGCGTGAGCGCCGAGCCGCGCCCGCTGGCCGGCAAGGTCTGCATCGTCGCGGGAGCGTCCCGCGGCGTCGGGCGCGGCATCGCGCTGGGGCTCGGCGAGGCGGGCGCCACGGTCATCTGCAGCGGCCGCTCCACCCGTTTCGGCCACCGCACCGAAGGCCGCCGCGAGACCGTGGAGGCCGCCGCCGAGGCCGTGGAAGCCGCCGGCGGCCGCGGATACCCCTATGTCTGCGACCACACCGACACCAAGGCGCTCTACGCTTTCTCGGCCTATGTGATGCGCCGCTTCGGCCCGCCGTCCGTCGTCGTTTGCTCGGTCTGGGCCGGCGCGGAGGGCTTCGACGGCGCCCGCCATGCCGACGGCACGCCGTTCGGCGCGCCCTTCCACGAGCGTTCGCTGGCGCCCTTCGAGCCCGCGCTCGAATCCGGCGCCTATGCGGCGCTCGCCACCGCCCGCGCCTTCGCGCCGCTGATGACGCCGGTCGGCGCCGGCCTCGTCGTGGTGGTCGGGTTCGATGGCGAAGGCCGCCCGCTTGGCGACATCTTCTACGATCTCGGCAAGGCGGCGGCCCTGCGCGCCTCGCAGCTCATGGCGGCCGATCTCGCGCCGCACGGCGTCACGGTCGCGCACCTGTCGCCCGGCTTCGTCCGCACCGAGCGGGTGGAGGATGCGGGCCTCGCCGCTCAGTCGACCGAAACGCCGCTCTATGCCGGCCGCGCGGTCGCGGCGCTTGCGGCCGATCCCGCCGTCCGGGATCACGGCGGCGCCTCGCTCTTCGTCGCCGATCTGGCGCGGCGCTACGGCTTCACGGACGCGGATGGAACCCAGCCCGGGCGCTTCGTTCCGGGCTGATCCAGGCGGATTCTGTTTCTCAGGGGAGGCGTTCATGTCATTGGCCGGAAAGACCTTGTTCATCACCGGAGCCTCGCGCGGCATCGGCCTTGCGATCGCCCTCAAGGCGGCGGCGGACGGCGCCAACATCGCGGTCGCGGCCAAGACCACCGAGCCGCATCCCAAGCTCGAAGGCACCATCTACACGGCCGCGGACGCCATCGAGCAGGCCGGCGGCAAGGCGTTGCCCCTCGTGGTGGACGTGCGCGAGGAAGCGTCCGTCGCCGAGGCGATCGCCAAGACGGTCGAGACCTTTGGCGGCATCGACATCCTGGTCAACAACGCCTCGGCGATTCAGCTCACGCCGACGAGCCAGACCGACATGAAGCGCTTCGATCTGATGCACCAGATCAACACGCGCGGCACGTTCATGGTCTCCAAATACGCGATCCCGCATCTGGCGCGCGCCGCGAACCCGCACATCCTCATGCTGTCGCCGCCGCTCGACATGAAAGAGAAATGGTTCGCCCCGCATCTCGCCTACACGATGGCGAAGTTCGGCATGAGCCTGTGCGTGCTCGGCCTCGCGGGCGAGCTGCGCCAGCAAGGCATCGCCGTGAACGCGCTCTGGCCCCGCACTACCATCGCGACCGCGGCCGTGAAGAACCTGCTCGGCGGCGACGCCCTGATGCGGGCTAGCCGGACGCCCGAGATCGTCGCCGAGGCGGCCTACCGTATCTTTGGCAAGCCCTCGCGAGACTTCACCGGTCAGTTCCTGCTGGACGACACGTTCCTGGCCGGGGAGGGCGTGACGGACTTCGACCAGTACCGACCCGACCCGACCCAACGCCTCTTCGTGGACTTCTTCGTGCCCGAGGACAGCCCTGCGCCGGCGAGCCTCGATCCGCTGGAAAGCTGAGCGATCCTCAACTTGCGCGTGACGGCGCCGTGCGCTCAGGTAAACCTGACACGCAGGGCTTTGCGCCACCCCCGCTCACCGGAGCCTGAATGATCATCGTCTACAACGCCGCCGTCGCTCCGGCGGCCGGCTTCGACAAGCGCGTGCTGCAGGGTGGGCAGGAGATCCCGCGCGGCGTGGTCTGGATCGACCTCATCGAGCCGACCCGCGATGAAGACCGGCAGGTCGAGGCCTATCTGGGCGTCAGCATCCCGACCCGCGAGGAAATGAGCGACATCGAGCCCTCGGAGCTGCTCTACACCGAGAACGGCGCGCGCTACATGACGGCCCGGGTTGTCTACCGGGTGGAGCAGGACCCCGAGATCACGGGCCTGACCTTCATCCTGAAGGACCAGACGCTCGTCACCGTCCGCTACGCCGAGCCCAAGGCGTTCCAGATGTTCAACAACCGCATCGCCCGGCCGGAAGGCTGCGCCGGCAACGCCGAGGCCGTGCTGGCCGGCTTGGTCGAGACCATCATCGACCGCGCCGCCGACGTGCTGCAGGAGACCGGCGCCAACATCGACGCGCTGTCCAAGATGGTGTTCGAGGCGCGGCCCCAGCCCGGCAGCCGCCAGGCCGAGCACCAGGACACCCTGCGCGCGCTGGGGCGCTATGGCGACCTGATCTCGAAGATCCGCGAAAGCCTCGTCTCGGTGGAGCGCCTGCTGCTCTTCCTCTCGGTCAGCTACCGCGCCGCGCGCGTCCCCATGGAGCTGCGCGAGGAAGTCCGAACCACGCTGCGCGATCTCCAGTCTCTCGAGGAGCACGCGACGTTCCAGTCGCAGAAAATCCAGTTCCTGCTCGACGCCACGCTGGGGCTGGTGAACCTGGAGCAGAACAACATCATCAAGCTGTTCTCGGTGATGGCCGTCATCTTCATGCCGCCCACCCTGATCGCCTCGATCTACGGCATGAACTTCAAGCTCATCCCGGAACTCGACTGGACCCTCGGCTACCCCATGGCCCTCGGCCTCATGGTGATGGCCGGGCTGCTGCCCTACGTCTTCTTTCGCTGGAAGCGCTGGCTGTAGTTCTTCCGGGTCAAACAGCCACTGGACTTCGCCCCTTCACCCTCATCCCCGGGCGTGACCCGGGGATCCACGCGCTGGGCTCCCGCGTGGATGGCCGGGACAAGCCGGGCCATGACGGAGAGAGGCGGCGGCGATCAATCAAACAGGGCGCGGCCTCAGTCACACCCTCCCGTCATTGCGAGGAGCGCAGCGACGAAGCGATCCAGACGCCGGGCGGAGGGCTCCGCGCCTTCTGGCCCAGCCTTAGCTGGATTGCTTCGATGTCGCTCGCAATGACGGGGAGGGTTGTGCAACTAGCTCGCGTCAAAACCACCAGCGCGAGCCGTCTCGGCCGTCATCCCCGGCGGCGCGGAGCGCCGGGAAGGGGATCCAGGAGTGAGCGCCTTTGCTCTGGATCCCCTTCCCGACCTGCTGCGCAGGTCGCCGGGGATGACGGCCCAACGACTGGGCATTCCCTCTGACGACGGCCCACCCTCCCGTCATTGCGAGCGCCAGCGAAGCAATCCAGCCTACAACCCGGGCGTTAGGCTGGATTGCTTCGCCTCCGGCTCGCAATGACGGGGAGGGCGATCGGCACGCCGAGGGGACGACATCCCTGCCTGCGCTCACGCAGCGGCTTGGTTCCTAAGTCGGCGTTTCTGGGCGGCCATCAGGTGGGCCATGCGGCGGAGGTCTTCCTCCCGCAGGCGCATGGCGGTGTCGACCCAGATGTCCGTGACGTCCTGCAGTTCACGCAGCGCCGGCCCCGCGACGCGCTTGCGGACCGCGAACAGCGCGCGGCGGGCCTCGTAGGTGCGGGATGTCGCCGCGATGTAGCGCTCCACGGCCTGCACGCCTTCGCCATCCTCGGCGACGACGTCCACCAGGCCCATCTCGTGCAGGTCCTGGGCCGAATAGGTCTGGCCGCTGAGGATCATCTTTTCCGCCCGCATGGCGTCGAGGCGCCGCGTCAGCAGGGTGTAGGCGCCCATGCCCGGGAACAGGTTGAACAGGATCTCCGGCAAGGCGAACTTGGCGCTGCGCTCGGCGATGATGATGTCGAACGACAGAGCCGCCTCGAAGCCGCCGCCCAGGGCGTCGCCTTGCACCAGCGCGATGGAGACGATCGGCAGGCCCTCGCCGAGGTTGCTGTGCACCGCCTCCACGCACTGGTAGGCGTATTGGCGCAGGCCTTCGCGGTCGCCATTGCGGATCTTCTCGGAAAACAGCCGAAGGTCGCCGCCGAAGTTGAAGATGCGCGGCACCCGCGAGCCGAACACGAAGTAGCGCCCGCGCTCGGCTTCAACCGGCTCCTGAAGGTTCTCTTCCACCATGCGGCGCAGCCCGATCAATTCGCGCAGCAGGGTAGGCGTGAAGGCCGGGGTCGCCCGGGGCTTCATGAAACTCCAGATGATCCGCTCGCGCGGGCTCCAGTCCAGATCGATTTCGTCGAAGTGGCTCGTCGCCATGGAGATCGGCAGCTCGGGTGAAGGACTATGCTGCCGTTGAGGGTTGGTCAGCACCGGCGTCAGGTGTGAAACGCCATAGGCCTCGGATCGAGCCGACATCATCGCTATACTCCAAGCGCTCCGCCACGGACGCTGAAGTCATCCTTAAGAAGAAGTTAAAAACCGCGCCATCAATACAATTCGTTAACCTTAACAAGGCAGGTAGACGTCGGCGCCAGGCAAACATCGTATATGCCATAGCCAATTCATACACGAAGCAACTACAGCGAAAACCTACCATATATCAATTGAAATAATGATTGGCAGCCCTGGCCGCCCGGGTCGTCGTCAAGCGGGCAGAGGGAGGGGTGTCCCACACTGAACCTGCGCAGCAATGGCGATCGGCCGTCCCCGTGCTGTCGACGTTGCCCTGTTCAGAGGGCTCGCGCTTTCGTTCGGCGGCGCGGTCCGGTCGCCCCAAGTCTGAAAGCGAAACCAAAGTGATCGTGAAAATTCATCTGTAATCGCGCATGCGCATATCGGCGAATGGGCGTTTCCGGACGATCAGAGATCGCCTCGCGTCACATTGATTTAGGACATGGACGGCGGTGCGGACCGGTGTAATCTGGATCGTAAACGCATGAATACTCGGCCCGATTGGGCGTCGGAAATTCGGCTAACTAAAAACAGTAGACAGGGACGGGAATGCTTGGTCGTGCGGTAAAGCGCGTTGCGCAGTTCTGTGATTCGAGTGGCGAGCTCCATATCGGGCTGGATCGTCCGCAGGGCGCTCTGCCCGCTGATGTGCAGATCCTGCTCGTGAACGACCTGTTGAAGCCGACCAGGCTGCGAACCGGCCCCCGCGGGGTCATCGCCTATGCGTTGACCGAGCGGGCAGGGCTCTACGCTGACGCTCGGCCTCTGCTGAGCAAGGCGCGGCAGCCGCGCACTTCGCCATCCAGCTCCGTCGCTCGTTGAGCCGCTCAGGCCACGCGAAGCGCGGGTTCGGTCTGTCGCTCGGCCTGCTGAACTGTCACGCGAAGCAACTCCGAGCTGAGCGTCGCGGTGCGATCGCGCTCGGCCGCGAGGTCCAGCAGCGCGGAACTCAAGACCGAGCGGATCTGGTCGAGTTCGGCCTGCAGGCGAGCGAGATCTGGCGAGGGTGAGGGCGGCGTGGCAGGCGCTGTCGTGGCGGCGTCCGAAATGATGGAATTACCCGGCCGCGAGCCGCCGCCATCGACGGTCCGGATATAGGCGCGGGTGAGTTCGACGCCCAGGGTCGGCGAGAGCTTGACGCGGGTTTGTCCGTCGCTGCATTGGCGCCGCGGCCAGGCGGCCGCAATCACGGCGTCGCGCGTTTCAGCCGGCGTCCTGCCGAAATGCTCCGCGAGTTCGTCGTAGGTCGCCCAAATCTGCGGCATGACGCGGTTCCCGTGTGACCGCTCAAATCTGCCCGCAACCTCTTCAAACTGCGTGAAAAAACCTGGTTGAGGAGGGGTTCCGGAAAGGCCCGGAAACCCCGCGATCGCGTCAACCCTTCGCTAACTCCAGCATCTCTTCCGCCTGCTGCACGAATGCGGAAGGCCGCAGGCCGGCCGGGATCGCCGGGAGGTAGTTCACCACGATCGTCCCAGGGCGCTTGTAGGGCAGGCCGAGGCCCCAGAACCGACCGGAGTTCAGCGCCATCGGGACCACGGGCCGCCCCAGCGTGGCGTAGAGAAGCTCGACGCCACGCTTGAAGGCGACCCGGTCGCCCACATTGGCGCGCGTGCCTTCGGGGAAGATCAGGATCGAGCGACCCTGTTCCAGCGCCGCCCGGCTCTCGGCCACCATCTTGCGCACCGCCGACGAGCCGCTTTCGCGATCGATCACGATCATCGGCGACCGGCTCAGGAACCAGCCGAACACCGGGATGCGCAGGAGCTCGCGCTTGGCCACGATCGCGACCTCGGGGAACAGCGCCAGCGAAGCGAGCGTCTCCCAGGCGGATTGGTGGTTGGCGATGATCAGGCACGGCTCGGCGGGGACGTTCTCTCGCCCGACCTCCCGGTAGCCGAGCCCGACGACGAATTTCAGCAGCGCCAGCACGCCCCGGCTCCACACGCGCGTCGCACGGCGCACCGCGCGCGGGGGCGATCCGCAGGCCCACAGGCACAGGATCACGGGCGCGAACAGAGCCGTCCAGCCGGCCATCGCGACGTCAAAGGCGCGTGAGCGCGCGCGCTCGACGCCGTTGCGCAGCGTCGCGCGCCAGGTCCGGGTATTCTCCATAGCGGCGGATCCGAGCAGACTGACCTCCCTGGACAACGCGGCAGCCGCCTCTTCGGACGGCGCGCGCGGCGCTTCGACGACGGACGGCGTGGTCATTGTTGCGCGCCCTGCGCGAGGGCGAGCATCTCGAGCTGGGTGGGATCCTTCACCTCGATCTCGATAAACGCGATCGGGTGGGGCGAGCCGTTCATGACGTCGTGCTCGATCCCGGCCGGGCGCCGGTAGGACTGCCCGGCGTCGAGCGGGACCTCCGTCTCACCCGCCGCGGTCTGCACCCGCAGCACGCCGGGCGTCAGCATCACGACGAAATACGGGTAGCCATGCGTATGCCAACCCGTCACCGCGCCGGGCTCGAAATCCCAGCGCGTGATCCGCGCCACCGCGTCATCGACCTGCTGCGTCGGCACGGCCGGTATGTCACACTTGAACGCCATCGAAACCCCCGAGCCCCCGAATCGCGCCAGGGCCGGGCCTCATTATAGGGTAATTGCGGCGGTTTCCGCGCGGGCGCCTAGCCGCGATACGCGAAGGTGAAGCGGGCGCCCGGGCGCGGCGTCGCACGCACCTGCGCGCGTGAGCGCGCGAGGCCCGCGCTCACGCCCTCCGCGGCCACGGTCGGGCCCATCACGAACACGCCGCGCCCGCCCGTGCGCTCATACGCGCGCCTGATCATGGCCAGGAGCAGGCGCCAGCCCGCGCCCCCGTTGTCCCGCGCCGACGCGCCCTCGAGGTAATACGTCGCCTCCCCGAAATCGATGCCCGCATAGGCGCTGAGGGTGGTGGACCCGGCCGATATGGTGGCCGCGGCGGCGTGGTCGCGCATGCACCAGGTGCGGGCGATCGAGCGCAGCGCCATGCCGACGGGCGACTTCGGCACGTCCTTGTCGCGGTACATCCGGATCCGCATCGTGCTCAGCGCCGGGCTGTTGAGCAGCGCGAATGGTCCCGTGCGCAACTCGATTTCAAGGTCGCCATGGATCCGCGAGGCTTTGCGCTCGTTCCGGATCACGTTGGTGCTGACCGAAGCCAGATAGTCGGCCCAGCTCGCCCAGCGCTCGAACTCGATGAGGTCCAGCGAGGTCGGCGAAACCTCCCGCAGCTCGACGTTGCGAAGCGTGGCGACGACGGCGTCGCGCGCCGGCCCCGGATCCCAATCGGAGCCATAGTGGTAAAGCCCTGGCCCCAGCGATTTCAGGGCCGCGCCCAGAATGGCCGGCCAGCGGTGCTGATGCTCCGGAGCAACCTGCAACGTATCCAGAAACGCGCCTTCGCCCCGACGCATGCTGAGCGCGAACTGCGCCACGCGCACCGGCCCGGAGGGCTGAAGCTCGAGCACCTCGCCGCGGCGTATGGAGGACCAGGTGTGGTGATCGTAGCGCCAGCCCGCCGCCGCCCGATACGCGCCACGAAACGATGCGCCCGACCTCTGGGCAAACGCGTCCCATTCAGCCCTGCCGACATCGCAGGGACGGCCAACGAGCTGAAGCGCATTCCAGCTTCCAGCGGCAGGCAAAGGATCCGTCTTGCCCCCAAGAACGCTGAACAGCGTACTCGGCGTGGCGGCGGAAGGTGGGCGCATGAATGAATCCTAGGCGAGGCCCTTAGTTTGACGGCATCTTGTAGGGTTGGGAACTTGTAATAGTCTTTAACGGCTCCCGCTTTGGGCTGTCTCAACAGCGCAAAAGGTCTACCTCCCGAAACATTGATGCAGGATTCTTACCAGAGTTGGCGCGCCAACGAAGTGTTTGTAAAGATTTCAAGGATCAAGGCGAATCGGACAGCGAGGCGGTGCGCAGATTTCGCACCGCGGGACCGCTGAACCGCGACAGGCCAAGGTCGGTCGCCGGCCCGAGCGTGAAGCGAATGTCCAGCATCACGGCCTCCGGCGGCGCGAGGGCTTCGGAGCCGGGCGCGGACGCAAGCTTGACCGTGGCTTGCGCGATCCGAACCGGGCCGCGGCTGGCGGGCTTGGGCTGCACCGAGAATAGCGCCTGCACGGCGGCGTCCTGCGCGTCGGCGGTCGACCAACCGGCCTCGCGGCTGAGAAGCCCGGCCATCATCGACGCCATCGCGACCTCGCCGGTTCCGGACGGCGCGGCGGCGGTCATGACGGCGCCGGGGAGGTCGAAGGGCCGCCGCAGCGGAAGCGGGGGCCCGCTCGCCGGCTGCGGGTCGGCCTCCACATAGGACGAGGCCGACGCAGGCAACGCGCTCGCCACCTGCTCCGGAGCGCCCGATGCTGGCGCTGCGTCCGTGTCTCGCGCGCCGAACAACGCCGCGAAGAAGCTCTTTCGGGCCCCGATCGGCGCTTCGGCGACCATCGTGGTGGTCACGCCTTCCACGGTCTCGCCGCGCGCCAGCAGGGCGGCTTTGGCCTCCTGGTATCCCGCCAGCGGCTTGCCGTTGGCCGGCAGGTGAACGGTCTTCCCGTCCGGGAACAGCTTGGCGAGCTGGTCCTGCCCCATGCGAGGCCAGGCGCGGATGCTGCCCGTATCCACATGAACGAACTTCTCGGAGCTGTAATAGCCGACGCCGCCATGCTGGAGCCGCATCGCGGTGGCGCGCAGCCGGGCCGTGTCCACGTCGGCGAGCCGGATGTCCATGGCCTTGCCGAGCATGTGCTGGCTTTGCTCGGCCACCGCCCGCGAGCGACGATGCAGCATCGCGTTGGTCACCGGAGACCGATAGGCCGAGATGATCTGGATCGGAGCCTTGCTGCCGCTTTCGCGGTAGGCCTCCCACACGACGTCAAACAGCCGCGGATCCATGCGCGTCTGCTGGTCGTTGCGCCAGTCGCGCAGAAAATTGTTGAGCTTCTCCAACCCATCCGCGTCGAACACGCCGTTGCGGCGATAAGTGATCGTCGCGGTCTCGTTGCGATGGGTGTGGAACAGCGTCAGGGAGCGTTCATCCCCGAACGCGAGGGCAGGGGGTCCGTCCCTGGTGGCCACGAGGGTCGACACGGCGAGAACGCCCGCGGTGATGCGCAGCCAACGGCCCGCAGAGGCGGTCCTGCGCCCGCCCTTCCGTTCAGCCTTCAAAGGATCGCCCCTCCAGCTTGCGTCAGATCTCCTGTTGATCGGGGGATCAAGCACGGATCAGCCAGCAAGATCTATTAGGCGGTTTGGTCTAGATCGTGGCGAGACGGATGTTTTTGCGCCGTTACGTAGTCATACGGGCGCAAACGCGAGCGTTGCTGCCGGGATAGATCAGGAATTGCGGCGATGATCAGGTGGTATGGCTCAGTCTATGCTTGGCCTTAACCGTCGAGGTTCGGTCATCGTTTTAGATTGCCGTGCCGTCATTTCGAGCGGCAGCGAAGCAATCCAGCCTAACGCCTGGGCTCTAGACTGGATTGCTTCGCCTCCGGCTCGCAATGACGGCGAGGCGCACGAGGACGGCAATTCCCGCGCCGTCATTGCGAGCGACAGCGAAGCGATCCAGCCTAACGCCTGGCCTCTACGCTGGATTGTTTCGCCTCCGGCTCGCAATGACGGCGAGGCGCACGAGGATGGCGGTCCCTCGCGCCGTCATTTCGAGCGACAGCGAAGCAATCCAGCCTAACGCCAGGCAATAGGCTGGATTGCTTCGCCTCCGGCTCGCAATGACGGCGAGGCGCACGAGGATGGCGGTTCCCCGCGCCGTCATTGCGAGCGACAGCGAAGCAATCCAGCTGATGCCTGGCCTCTAGGCTGGGTTGCTTCGCCCGCAGGCGCGCCCTCAGGGGCGGCCGATGCCCACATAGTTGAAGCCGCGGCGCTTCATGTCGTCGGCGCGGTAGATGTTGCGCAGGTCGACAACCACGGGCTCCTTGAGCAGGCGCTTGACGCGGCTGAGGTCGAGCGCCCGGAAGGCGTCCCATTCGGTGACGATCACGAGCGCGTCGGCGCCTTCCACGCAGTCATATGCGTTGGGCGCGTATTCGACATCGCGCAGCATGGTCTTGGCCTGCTCGACGCCCTCGGGATCATAGGCGCGCACGGCGGCGCCCTGGTCCTGCAGGGCGGTGATCAGCGCCAGCGAGGGCGCGTCGCGCATGTCGTCGGTGTTCGGCTTGAAAGTAAGGCCCAGCACCGCGATGGTCTTGCCGCGAACGGAGCCGCCGCAAGCGGTCACCACCTTGCGGGCCATGCCGCGCTTGCGCTGGTCGTTCACCGCCACCACGGTCTCGACGATGCGCAACGGCACGGCCGCGTCCTGGCCCGTCTTCACCAGCGCGGTGGTGTCCTTGGGGAAGCACGAGCCGCCATAGCCGGGGCCCGCGTTCAGGAACTTGGAGCCGATGCGGTTGTCCGAGCCGATGCCGCGCGCGACCTCCTGGACGTCGGCGCCGACCGCCTCGCAGAGATCCGCGATCTCGTTGATGAAGGTGATCTTGACCGCCAGAAACGCGTTGGCGGCGTATTTGATCAGCTCCGAGGTGCGGCGGCCGGTGAACATCAGCGGCGGCGTGTTCAGCGACAGCGGGCGATAGAGCTCGCTCATCACCTCCCGGGCATGGGCGTCGTCGGTGCCGATCACGATCCGGTCCGGGCGCTTGAAGTCGCCGATGGCGGCGCCTTCGCGCAGGAACTCGGGGTTCGAGACCACGTAGTAGGTCCCGTCCGGACGCGTCTCGCGCAGGATGCGCTCGACCTCGTCGCCGGTGCCGACCGGCACGGTCGACTTGGTGACGACCACCAGCGGCCCGGCGCTGAGCTCGGCGATCTCCTTGGCGGCCGCATAGACGTAGGACAGGTCCGCATGGCCGTCGCCGCGGCGCGACGGCGTGCCGACCGCGATGAAGACCGCCTCGGCGTCCTGGATGGCCTCGCTGAGGTCGGTCGTGAAGGAGAGGCGGTGCTCGGCGACGTTGCTCTCGACGAGGTCGTCGAGACCCGGCTCGAAGATCGGCATGACGCCGTTCCGGAGCGCTTCGATTTTGCCGGCGTCCTTGTCGACACAGGTCACCGTATGACCGAAGTCAGCAAAGCAGGCCCCGGAGACGAGGCCCACATAGCCTGAACCGATCATCGTGATGCGCATGGCGAGAACCTCTCGTCTTCGTTTCGTGCATGAGGGGGGCTGTATGTCGACTGCACGGCATGGATGCAAGGACCCTGCCGCCGAGCCCCCCGAGTTGAAGCTGCAACGCAGCTGGAGCTGGTCCAGCAAAGACCAGCAACCTTTGTCGTCAGTGTGGCGGCGTCCCTTTCGTCGTCGCCGGGCTCGCCCGGCCACTCACGCAGCAGGCCGCGGCGCGCCGTCCTGGGCTGGCCCGACGACGCCGGAAACGCCAACAGGCGCCTAGGTGATGACGCTCGGAATCTTGCGGCCGGTGTGCCGCTCGATTCCGCCGATCTCGTGCGAGAGCGCGATCAGATCCGAAAGCGCCTCCTGCGTGTCCAGGCCATGCTGGGCGGGGTCGGCTACGTAGCGATCCACATAGACGCGCAGCGTTGCGCCGGCGGTGCCGGTGCCCGACAGGCGAAAGATCAGGCGCGAGCCTTCGGTAAACAGGATGCGGATGCCCTGGTTGCGCGAATCCGATCCGTCCACCGGGTCGTGGTAGGCGAAATCATCGGCGCCGGCGATTTCGAGCGCGCCGAATCGCTGCCCCTTGAGGCCGGGCAGCTTGGCCCGCAGCTCCTCCACCATGGCGTTGGCGCCCGCGGCCTCGACCTCCTCGTAGTCGTGGCGCGAATAATAGTTGCGGCCGTAGGTCGCCCAATGCTCCCGCACGATCTCGGCCACGCTCTGGCGACGCGCCGCCAGGATGTCGAGCCAGAGCAGGACCGCCCAGAGCCCGTCCTTCTCGCGGACATGGTCGGAGCCCGTTCCGGCGCTCTCCTCGCCGCAGATCGTCACCAAGCCGGCGTCCAGCAGATTGCCGAAGAACTTCCAGCCGGTGGGCGTTTCGTAGATCGCGATGCCCTTGGCTTTCGCGACCCGGTCGGCCGCCGCGCTGGTCGGCATGGAACGGGCCACGCCCGCGATGCCGCCCGCATAGCCCTTCGCCAGATGAGCGTTCGCGGCCAGGATGGCGACGCTGTCCGAGGGGGTGACGAACTGCCCCTTGCCGATGATGAGGTTGCGATCGCCATCGCCGTCCGAGGCCGCGCACAGGTCCGGCCCATCGGGCGACATGGCGAGATCGTAAAGTTCCTTGGCGTGGACGAGGTTGGGGTCGGGATGATGGCCGCCGAAATCCGGGAGGGGCGTGCCGTTGATCACCGTGCCGGGCGCTGCGCCGAGCGCTCCTTCGAGGATCGCGGTCGCGTAGGGGCCGGTGACGGCCGACATGGCGTCGAAGCGCATGCGGAAACCGGACGCGAACAGGGCCCGGATGCGGTCGAAGTCGAACAGCGATTCCATGAGGACCTGGTAGTCCGCCACGGGATCGATCACCGACACGGTGGCGTCGCCGACCGTGACATCGCCCAGCGCGTCGAGATCGACGTCCGGGCCGTCCACGTAGTGGAGCTGGTCCACCGTGAGCGTGCGCGCATGGATGGCGTCAGTGATCTTCTCGGGCGCGGGCCCGCCATTGCCGATATTGTACTTGATGCCGAAATCGCCATCCGGCCCGCCCGGATTGTGGCTGGCCGACAGGATCACGCCCCCATAGGCCCCGAGCTTGCGGATCAGGTTCGAGGCCGCCGGGGTGGACAGGATGCCGCCCCGCCCGACCACGATACGCCCGAAGCCCTTCGCGGCCGCCATGCGGATCACGATCTGGATGGCCTCGCGATTGAAGAACCGCCCGTCGCCGCCCAGAACGAGCGTCTGGCCCGCCGTTCCCTCCAGGCTGTCCATGATCGCCTGCACGAAATTGTCGAGGTAGCGCGGCTGCTGGAAGACCGAGACCTTCTTTCGCAGGCCGGACGTTCCGGGCTTCTGGCCTTCGAAGGGCGTGGTCGCGACGGTTTTGATCATGGACAGGGACCTACGAAAATGACGCCCTCGATGGGGGCCGGGAGCCACGAATGCACGAACTATGTCGTGCGATGGAGGGGTGGGCGCAATGCCAAATGCGCCCGGGAGCGGCGAACGCGTGCGCCGGCCCGGCGCACAGGAACCCGGAACCGCGCTGGGGGTTTCGCTGAAGCCCTCGCGTCGGAGTGGATCAAACGTGCAAAACGAAAAGCTGTCGGCCTACCGCGCCAAGCGCGACTTCGGGAAAACGGCCGAACCGAGCGGCGACGAGCGGACCGCGGCCGGCGAACGCCGCCGCTTCGTGATCCAGAAACATGCGGCAACGCGCCTGCATTATGATCTGCGGATCGAAATCGACGGCGTGTTCAAATCCTGGGCGGTGACCAAGGGCCCGTCGCTCGACCCGCACGACAAGCGCCTCGCCGTGGAGGTGGAGGACCACCCGCTCGCCTATGGGGACTTCGAGGGCACGATCCCGGCCGGCGAATATGGCGGCGGGACCGTGATGGTGTGGGACCGGGGCTACTGGGAGCCGGAAGGCCCGCTCGGCCCCGAGGACGCGCTGGCCAAGGGCGACTTCAAGTTCCGCCTGGAGGGCGAGAAGCTGCACGGCAGCTGGGTGCTGGTGCGCATGAAACGCAACCGCCCCGGCGACAAGCGCACCAACTGGCTGCTGATCAAGCACCGCGACGAGTTCGCCGTGGATGAGAAGGGCGACGCCGTGCTGGCGCAGGACCGGTCGGTCGCATCCGGGCGAACGCTCGACGCGATCGCGGCCGGGGAGGGGAAGGCGCCGAAAGCTTTCGTGGACCAGGCGAGCCCACCCGCACGGGCGGACGCCGTTTGGGGCCAGGACGAGCCGGCTGAGGCGAAGCCGAAGGTCAGGCGCGCGGCCGGCAAACGGCCGGCGAAAGCCGTCGACGGCGAGGCTTCGGGCGCGGAGGCTGCTTCTCACGCCAAGGCTTCCGGGAGGAGGGTTGCCAAGGCTCCGGCGGCCGCCCGGTCTTCGACCCAAAAGAGCAAGAGAAACAAGGCTCTCGCCGGCGATCAGTCGGCCGCCAAGCGCCCGGTGGCAAAGCGGCCGGTGAAGAAGGGCCCAGCCGCAAAGCCCCCGGGGGCGGCGGCCGGGGCGGACCAGCGCCGATGAACGCGCAGAACCCGCTGTCCACCGATCCTGACCAGACCGGCCTGAGCTCCGTCCTGCACCGCAACATCGACGCCTTGCGCGAACGCCGGGAGCGCGAAGCCAAGGCCGCCACGCTCGAGGAGCGCATCGCCGGGCTGGTGACGCGGTTCACCGGCAGCATGGCGTTCGTCTACATCCACCTCGCCGCGCTGGCCGTGTGGGTGAGCTGGAATGCCGGGCTGATCCCGGGCCTGAAGCCGTTCGATCCCTCTTTCGTGATCCTCGCGACCGAGGCGTCCGTGGAGGCGATCTTTCTTTCGACCTTCGTGCTGATCAGCCAGAACAGGGCGTCCGCGGCGGCGGACCGGCGCGCCGATCTCGACCTGCAGATCAATCTGTTGGCCGAGCACGAAGTGACCCGCCTGCTTCAGCTCACCGCCGCGATCGCCGCCAAGGTGGGGGTGACGGAGGCGCACCGCCCCGAACTGTCCGAGCTCAAGCGCGACGTGGCGCCCGAGGCCGTGCTGGACCGGTTGGAGGATGTCGAGGACGAGAGCGGGGCGCCGTGACCCCGCTCGCAGCCGTTCACCAGATCGCGAACAGGCGGCCGGCGCCCCAGCCCAGGAACCCGAGCCATCCCGTCATTAGCAGGACGCAGCTCCCCGCCATCGCGGCGGCCACCAGTCGGTCGGACGCGTGATCCGGCCGGGCGGCGACGCTGATCGGTGCGGCGCGACGCTGATCGGCGTGATCCATGAAAGTCTCCACGTTAGGTCAGGACCAGCACCTTAGGGGCGCGTTGAAACGGCTCTGTGACGCCGAATCGCCGGCCGCTTCACACAGCCGTTAAGCGCCACGATTTAGGCCGGACGGCGCCCGGATGGCGACGGCTTAACATTGAGCCCGCCGATGCAGCAGGACGCCGCCGCGCGAGGCGCCGCACTTGTGCTTGGGGCTCCAAAATGGAGTCAAATCATGCAGGACGGAGTCAAGAATTAGGCAGCACTCGCACCAGCTCAGTTGGAGCTTGCCGAATAGATCATGGGTTCGCGTATGGAACATCGCTCCAATCTATGCGTTCGGGGCAGGGTGACGCCAAAACCGCGCCGGTAAAAATTGCCTTAACATCTCGACAAATGCTTGAGGTTTCGGGCGAACACATGCGCCAAACGACTCGTTAAGCCTCATGCTCTGCGGCCACGGTTAACCTCAACATGGTGCACCGCACCTTGCATGTTGAATCCAGCGTTAAAGCCAGTTAAGAAAGCTGGGTTCGCCAAAGGGGTCTAAGCATGGATGCGAAGCCGATCGCCGGCCCGGACTTAACGCCCATGGCCAATCGGTGGGTCGCTCCGGTCTCGTTCAACAATGTCGGGATCGTGGTCTTCGCGGTCGACATGCTGCTGATCGCACTGGTCGGCATCGCATGCAGCGCCGCCTATCAGGAAGCCACCTACGGGGTGGTGGCCGACCTCTCCCGCTATGTCGGCGTCGCCCTCGTGGTCTGCACCATCTATGGCGGCGCGGCCCATCTGCGCTCGCTCTACGAGCCCCTCTCGATCATCAAGGAGCGGCGCGACGGAGCCAAGGTCGCGGCGATCTGGACGTCGGTCTGGCTGTTCCTCACCGTCGTCGCCTTCGTGCTGAAGATCGGCGACGTCTTCTCCCGCGGCGCCGTTCTGAGCTTCGCGCTCGCCGGCGGCTTGTCCCTCATCATCGCTCGGGCCATCTGGCGCCGGCTGATTCGCAATGCGCTCGCCTCAGGCAGCTTCAAGGCCCGCCGTGTGGCCCTGATCAGCTTCGGCGCCGCCAACGGCCGCAACGTGCTCAAGCACATGTCCCGCCATGGCGTGCACCCCGTCCAGCGCCTTGCGCTGACCTCCGGCCCCGCCGGCGACAGCTGGCAGGTCGCGCTGCACAATTTCTGCAACGACCTGCGCGGCTCGGACGCCGAGGAGATCTACGTCGCCTGCGGCTGGGCCGAAGCCGCCCAGGTCGTCTCGTCGCTGGAAATCTTCCGCGCCCTGCCGCTGCCGGTGCGACTTGTCGCGGATGGCGACTTCGCGGATTTCATGTCCCGCCCGGTGCGCCACATGGATTCGGTGGTAGCCGTCGAGATGCAGCGCGCGCCTCTCGGCCTCCTCGAGCAGGGCGCCAAGCGTGGCCTCGACATCGCGGTCGCGAGCGTCGCCATCGCGCTGCTCAGCCCGATTTTCCTGCTGCTGGCGCTCGCCATCAAGGTCGAGAGCTCCGGCCCGGTGCTGTTCCGCCAGCAGCGCCAGGGCTTCAACGGCCGCACGTTCCGCATCCTGAAGTTCCGCAGCATGCGCGTTCAGGAAGACGGCGCGACGGTGCGCCAGGCGCAGAAGAACGACCGCCGCGTCACCAAGGTCGGCCGCTTCATCCGCAAGACCAGCCTCGACGAGTTGCCTCAATTGCTGAACGTGCTGCTCGGCAACATGTCGCTTGTGGGCCCGCGCCCGCACGCGGTTGCGCACGACAACTACTATGACGGCGTGATCGCCGACTACGCCCTGCGCCGCCACGTCAAGCCCGGTCTCACCGGCTGGGCCCAGGTCAACGGCTGCCGCGGCGAAACCCCGACCATCGAGAGCATGGCCGAGCGCGTCTCCCACGACCTCTGGTACATCGACAACTGGAGCCTGTGGCTTGACGTCAAGATTCTCGTGATGACGCTGCGCGAGTTGAAGGGTTCGAAGCGAGCCTATTGAACGGGAAACTTTTCGCTACGGTGAGGCTTTAAGCCCGAATTCGTTCAACTGAGCGTTAACTGAGCCATAACCACGCTGCTCGATAATGGCCACGGTAGGTGCCGTATGCGAGCCATGGAAAACACGCCAGAGGGCCTGTCGGCCGAAATCTACGCTGAGCGTGGCGAGTTGCTGGCCACCGTCGCGGTCGTCGCTCTGAGTCAAACCGGCGCGCGACTGAACGTTCTCGGCGCGACCAGGCTTCCCGATCAGTTCATCGTCAAGTTGGACGAGGACCGTATCCTTGCCGCGCGCGTGCGGTGGCGGCTCATCGGCGAGCTCAGCGTCTACTTTCCAGAGCGTTGCGCCAAGATCTACAAACCCGAAATAGACCAGCGGACCGTCGCGCTCGTGCGGGAGATCGAGGCCTTGAAGCGGGACCTCGCGCTGCACAAGGCCATGTCCAGCGTATGAACCGGCAGCTGAGCCCGGAGGGCGCCATGAACAGCGAATCGAGCCAGCGCGTTCTTCTGCCGAGCGATTATGAGTCGATCCACGCCGCCGTCATGGAAACCACGCGGGGGCGGTCGTTCCTCGAGGAGTTCGCCCGACGAAACCGCGCCGCGGACACGATCCTGATCCTGAACGCGCTGCGAGAAATCACCGGCCGGCAGACAAGCAGTGGATCCGACGCGATCCCCACGGCGCAGCGCTCCGATGACCCCTCGCAGGGATCGTGGCCGGTCGTCGAGGCCGGACCTGTGGTTCAGCAGGGAAGGGCGGCGTTGCTCGCGATACTGTCCGCTGTGGAGCGGATCCAGGAAACCGGCTGGCGCTTGCAGGCAAAGGGCTCCGATGCGGAATGCTGCAGCGTGATCGACGCGCAGGTCCGGGCCATCTATGAAGCTGCGCCCATGCAGGAATTGGCGCTGGTCAGCCTCGCGCAGGAGAGCCTGATCGGGGCAGGATCGGCCACGGCCGCCTAAGCTGGCCGGCGTGCCTGCGGGTAAGCGATCCGTCCGTACTTTCGACGCGGTTGCAGTGCAACAACGCACCCGTTCCGCCCGGGCGAGCCGGGAGGAGTCGAACGGCTGCGCCTACGGGAGCTCGAATTGAACAGGTTGAACGGATGAAAGCTGCGGCATTTCGAAAAGGAGCGCCGCTCGCCGCACTCAGTTTGACTGAAATGCTCGTCGCTTTCGTCAGAATGATGATTCTGGCGCGCATCCTCGGACCGTTCGAACTCGGGTTCGCATCAACTCTCGCCGCGACCTATGCGGCGATCGAGCAGATGACCGATACGGCGATCTTCCGGTTCGTGCTCGCATCGCCGCGCGAACGTTACAAGGACGCGCTCGCCGCCGCTCACGCCATCGCGCTGATCCGGGGTGCGCTGGTCTGCGCCATTCTGATCGCGGTTTCCTACCCCCTGGCGTGCGGCATGGTGAGTTGCGAGGCCTGGCCCAGTTTCGCCTGGCTGGTTCCGGTCGCGTTCATCAAGAGCTTCGAACATTTCGAGGTTCGCGTCGGGGAACGGGAATATCGATACGCGCCGCAACTCATCGCATCGCTGGCTTCCCACGGCTGCGGCCTGATCGTGCTGGTGGCGGTCGGCTTCGAGTGGGGAACCCACTACGCCTTCATCGGCTATCTGGTCGTGCAAGGCGTCGTCTATGTCGCCGCGACGCATCTCCTGTCGCGAACGCCCTATCGCGTGGCGCCCCGTTCGCCTCTCATTCGAGACGCCCTGCGCTACTCGCTACCGCTTGTCGCAAACGGTATGGGGCAGGCGATCATGTCCCAGGGCGACCGCCTGTTCGTCGGGGCCACGCTCGGGCTGGAAGAACTCGGCCTTTACGCGGTGACGATCCTGGTCGCGGTCGTCCCGATCAGCGGCCTGTTTCGCATCATCGGCCCACTGCAGTTCGCCGGCCTTCATAACGCAACCGGGCCGGAGAACTTCGAAGCGCGCTTGCGCCTGTTCGCGCGCGGCGTGCCCATTCTGGCGGCCTTCTACGCATTGGGGCTGATCGTCCTCGTCAAAGCCGTCATGCCTCTACTCTTCGGGGCACGGTTCGTAATCTCCAACGAGGCGGTCGCGCTTTTGGGCATGCTGGTGATGTTTCGGATCGCGAAGACGGAGCCCGCGACATCGCTGCTCCTGATCAAGCACGAGACCCGCAAGCTGGCTCTGGTCAGCCAAGCTCCCATGGCGGGGCTGGCGCTCGCCATTCTGTTCGCCCGCCTGCATCCGAGCCTCGTGTCGGTGCTGGGCGGCCTCGTCTGCGGAGAGATCATCACGCTGGTTCTCATGCTCACGACGGCAAGGGCCCATCTCGGTAAGGCCTGGGCGGATTCAGTCACCTGGGTCGCGCTGATGGCCCTGGTTCCCTTGGCGACGTCCATGGCCGTGACAGTGATTGGGGCGTCGAACGATCTGCTTGTGCGATTGGCGGCTGGCGTTGTCGCGCTCGCGGTTCTGGCGATCAGCTGTCGCATCGGGCTCGTCCCTCTCTACGCGGCTGCGTATGGGGCCGGTAAAAAAACCGTGGTTGCGCCGTGAGGGCTATGCTGTCCGCGATCGCTCGATTCCGCGCCATCGACCTCGCAAAGGTCGGCGTCGCCTTCTGCCGCACGATGACCCGATGACAGAAAACTCACTGCAGGATCCAAGAACAGGTTGGGCGCGATCGCCCCGCTTGTCCTCCTCCGCCCGCAAGCGGGTGCTTCGCCGGCTCTACCAGACGAGCTATCGGCTCGATCCGAACACCTGCTATGTGGTCGCCTGCCTGTTTCCCGGCTTTGCAGTGTTTCCCTCCAGCTTCGGCCTGCCGCTGGCGGGCGCGCTCACGATGTTGCGCCTGGGCGTCTTCCTGGGCGCGTTCGCGGCTTTCCGCGAGCTGGCCCGTAAGCTCGCGCAGGGCGGCTTCGTGCTGATCATGTCGGACCTGCTTGTTCCGGCCATGAGCATCTGGATGATCGCAACCGTTCTCCTGCATCAGGGCACGGCGGGCCTTGCTGGCTACGGCGCGGTTTCGGCTTATGAATTCTGGTTCGCTTATCTGATCGGGCGAACATTTTTCGGGACGCCGGCCGGCTACGCGCAGTTCGTGCGCGTCATGAAGGTGGTGGTCGCCGCCATCCTGATCTCCGCCCTGATGGATACCGCGACCGGCAAGCACATCGTCTCGATCACGGGCGCGGCGCTCAGCAGGGCGGCGTCAACGGATTCGAGCACGGCTTACCGGTTCGGGCTGGTTCGCGCGCAGGGCTCGCTCGAACATCCGATCCTGCTAGGCGTGTTCGGCACTGTGGCGACCATTATTTTCTACCATTCGCGACTGAGCCAGATTCAGAAGGGTATCTGGTGCGCCCTGTCCACTTTCATGGCGCTCCTCGCTCTCTCATCCGCCGCCTTTCTTTCGCTGATCTTGTTCGTTGTCGCGGCGGGCTTCGGCTTCGTGTTCCGGGGCCACGCCTGGAAATGGAAAGCTCTGGCGATGGCGGCCGTCATTGCGCTCCTGACACTCGTTCTCGTCGTCGATCACCCGCTTGAGACCCTGATCAAGAACCTCACCCTGGATCCCCAAACGGGGCTGTTCCGCCTGCAGATCTGGCAGTGGGTGGGCATGAACATCCGCAACTCGCCCTGGATCGGTATCGGCTTCGACGATTGGCAGCGGCCCGACTTCATGCCGGCCAGCATCGACTCGTTGTGGCTCATCCAGTCCGTTCGGTTTGGGATTCCGGCTCTGGCCATGCTGGCCGGGGCGATCCTGACCACGGGCTTCGCTCTGCCGCTCCGCGCGCAGAAAGGCGTCGACCATCATCCCTTCGCCACCGAAGCTCAAACGGGGCTTGGCATTGCGATCCTGGTCTACAGCTTCAACGCGTTCACGGTGCACTTCTGGGGCACGAACTGGATGTTTCTCGGGGCGATCCTGGGCATGCGCGCAGGCTTTACCGAGTCGTTCTATTTGACGCCGTTTGCACGCGCGGATGACGCTATGGACGAGGCGGTGAACAAGTCCATGCTCTCACGGACCGTGAAGCGGCTCATGCCGAAACTCCCGCGGGCGCGGGTCAAGCCCCGACACCAGAATGCTCGCGGCTGACAGACGGCACCGGGTCAGCGAAGCCCGTCGCCCAATCCGCATCCGGCCGCAGGTTCAGTGCTGCGTGAAATATTTCGAGTTGTAGTAGGTCGCGACCTGTTCGCCGTAGCGGGCGAGCTGCTTCACGTCGGCCATGTTGAGAATGCAACCGACCAGCTTCTCGTGGACGTTCGGAATTGAATCGAGCGCCTCGCCGACCGTCCGCTCCTCGCTCTTGCCCCATGCGAGCACGAGGAGAAGGCTGGTGAGGAAGCGTTCCACCGAGCGAACGTCCGACAGCGGCAAGACGGGTGGAAGATCGATCAGCACGTAATCATAGTACCGGCGCGCTTCACGCAGGAACAGCCCGAACGGCTCCGAGCCAAGCGGCACGAACTGCTCGAAACCCGTTCCGTCCGTCACCGACCCGTCCATCGCGAGCGCCGGGCGGTCGCGCGTGACGGACGGCGCGAAGTCGAACGGGTATTGGCCGCGCTGGATGGTGGACGCGAGCGTGCCGCGACCTAACAATATGTCCTCGACAGAATGGCCTCGTGCGGCCTTGAGCGAATGCGTGAGACTCGGGTTGCGTAGATCCGCGTCGACGAGCAGCACCCGCTTGCCCTGACTGGCGAGAAGAAAGGCCATATTCGCCGAAATCGAGCTCTTTCCCTCGTCCGGCAGGCAGGAGATCAAGCCCAGCACCGGGCACCCTTCGGACGCCGAGTGGATGTTCAGGGACGTGGCCACCGTGCGCAAGGTTTCGGCCGCGACCGAGAAGGGGTGTCGGGTCACATAATCCAACGGCAGCGCCCGATCTGGCGGCGTCACGTCGCCGGGCTTCACCTGGCCACGCGTGATCAGCGGGACGAAACCGAGGCATTCGACGCCGGAGGCGGCCTCGGCCTCGTTGCGCGTCCGTATGCGCCGCTGGCCGAGCTCCATCCAGAACGAGAAGGCGAGCGACCCGAACAGCCCCAGCGCTCCGCCCGCCATTGCGAAAACCGAGCGCTTCGGCTTGGCTTTCTCGGTCGGCGCCAGGGCGGTGGAGATCAGCCGCCCCTCGCTGACCGGGAAGCTTTGCCGCTGCAGCGCTTCCGTGTAGCGCTGGAGAAAGGCCTCGTAAGCGGACCGCAGCGTGCGCGCGTCGCTCTCCAGGCTGTTGAGCTTCACCTGCGCTTCGCCGACGACGACGGTTTTCTTGAACTGGTCCTCAAGGCTCGCCTTGAGCGCCCGCTCGCGCTGGCTCGCGATTTCGTAGTCGCTTCGATAGGTGTCCTGGTAGCGGAGCATTTCGTTGCGGATGGAATCCAGAAGGGATTTCGCATCCGCCCGCATCTTGATGACGGCGGCATGCTGCTCGCCATACCGGGCCGCAAGGCTGGACGCCTTGCTGTTCATGTCGACATATTGCTGCCGCAGCTTCGTCACGACCGCGTTCTGCATCGCTTCCGTGAGCGACAGGTCCGGCGTGCCGTTCTGCATCTGCATGATGCGATCGAGCTTGGCCTTCGCTTCGTTTCGCGCGGCCGCAGCGTCGGACAGTTGCTGGCTGATCGCCGACAGCTGCTGTTCGTCGATCAGCTTGCCGTCGGCTTTGGCGATGCCATTGCTGCGCTTGTACTCGTTGACGGCGGCGTCGGCCTTGGAGGTCTGCTCGGCGAGCTGGTTCAGGCGGGTTTTGAGCCAGGTGATCGCCTGCTTGGTCGCGTCGTAATTCGCGTCGAGCTGGTTCTTGATGTAGGCGTCCGCGAAGGCGTTGGCCACGTTGGCGGCGAGCACCGGGCTTTTCGCCTCGTAGTTGATCGTGATGACGTAGCTCTTGTCGACGCGCTCGACCTTCAGCGCGCTCGAGACGACCGCCATGGTGTCGAGAATGCGATCTTCCTCGGTGGAGGGTTCGCCAGGCGCGCGGAACATCCCGATGACCTGGGAGATCAGGCCCCTCACGCCGGATGGGGGTTCGTTGAACTCGGGCGCATTCTGGAGTTCGAGGGACGTCACCACGGAGCGCACCACGCTCTCGGAGCGGATCGTCTCCGCCTCCGTGTCGGCGCGGCCGGAATCGATCATCGGCTCGTCGCGTCTCTGGCCAGCGCCCACCGGCGCCGCGATGGCGACGCGGCGGGGGTCGAGGGAGAGCTGCGCGGTGGCGATGTAGGTGGGGGTGATCGTGTAGCTGTAGGCGGTCAGCAGCACCACGCCGGCGGTGGAGCTGAGCAGGATCAGGCGGACATGGCGGCGCAAGATGTCGATGACGGCGCGCAGCTCATTGCGCAGCGTCGGGCGTTCCCGAAACGAGTCGACATCATATTCAACGTTCGCGCCGATCATTCACTCACCATCATGTGCCGTTTGCGCCGCGGCCTCGTTCGAGGCCCTCGGGGCGCGACCACTCATCCAACATTGGACCGAGGCGATTTGGGGGCCTCGGGCGCAACTTCTCCCGCGCTCGCCGTCGGACCCGTCCCGGCGAAGCGGATCCGCTCGGCCGGCTTCGGCGCAAACGCTTGCGGGAAACCATGCTCGCCCCTCAACCCGGCCCACCAGCCCGCCAGCGCGACGCCGTAGTTCTTGAACGCTCCGGCCTTCAAGTATTGGGCGGCGAGCAGGAAAGTCGAGACTATCACAAGCGGATAAAGCTTGGGAAAAAACCGCTGCGTGAAAAGGATCTTGCTCCGCTCGTCCAGATAGACCGAGAGACTGGACCTGGAACGCCGGTCATGGCTGGAGCCGATCGTCGCTCCATGCGCGTGGTGAACCACCGAGTCATGCGCATAGCCAAGTTTGAATGCGCCGCGGCGGAAGCACCAGTCCACTTCCTCGGCGTAAAGAAAGTATCGCTCATCCATCTGCCCGACCGTGGCGATGAAATCCCGGGTGACGTACATGGATGCGCCGCAGACGTAGTCCATCTCCGCTTCGATCTTGCTGACGTTGGGCAGCGCGTCCGCGGCGGCGCCGAGGCCTATATTATAGCCGCGCGCCATGGTGCGCCGCCAACGTCCCGCATACATCTGGATCGTGTTGGAGCGCGTCAAGATCATGCGGCTGCCGACCACACCGTAGCCGCCCTCGGCGGCGCGGCGGCGCAGGGCCTCGAGCGCGTCCGGCATCGGCTGCGTGTCGGGGTTGAGGATCCAGATCGAGTCCCAGGCCGGATCCGGCGCGATGCAGTCCAGCACCGCGTTCACGCCGCCCGCATAGCCCAGATTGCCGCTGGCCCGGTAAGCGTACACCGGGATGCCGCCGGCCAGCGCGAAACGCTGCGCGTCGTCCACCCGGTCGCTCCGGTAGCCGTCGGGCTGGCCCGGGCCGAACGCCTGGCCCAGCGCCGCCGTCAGGGCCCGGAAGCTCGTCGGCCCGCCATTCTCGCAGATCCGGATCGAGAACTGGCCACCATCGAGCGCCGCCACGGATTGGAGGCACTGGACGATGTCGTCCTCGCACCGGAATCCGACGATGATGATTTCGCAGTTCGCCATTCAGGATCTGTCCTTGTTGTGGGGGCCGCTTCGGCCCGCGGCGCCACCCGCGCGTGTATCTCTAGGCATGCCTCATGCCACCCGTGTGGCGGAGCTTGATGGCGCAAATGCGAAGGCGGGGTCGCGGGCGACCAACGCCTTGAGTTCGTTGCGGTCGAGCTCCCACCACCGGCTCGCCTCGATCGCCGCGATCGTGTCCGCGTCGAACCGCCGCCGCAGCACCTTGGCCGGCGCTCCGGCCACGATCGCATAGGCGGGAACGTCCCTGGTGACCACGGATCCGGCCCCGATGATGGCGCCGCGCCCGATATGGGCGCAGCCGGGCGTGATGGTGGCGTTGTGGCTCACCCACACGTCGTCTTCCACCACGATCCTGGTCTTCACCACCTTCTCGGTCGCGACCACGCCGAAGCTCGGATCGTAGAAATAGGGGTGAGTCGATAGCGCGTCGATCGGATGGTTCGCGTCCAGGATTCGCGCCGAATTGGCGAACGAGCAGTAGCGCCCGATCGTGCTGCCGGTTGGAATGCGCCAGCGATCGAAACAGCCATAGCTGTAGAGGCCGATCGCGGTGCCGTACCGGTCCTTGAAGTAGCGGCGCAGAAACGCGCTTTCGTATTCCTTGCGGCGCATCAGCCGCAGCATCAGCTTCTCGCGATAGGCCGAGAACAGGGCCATGTGAATCCTCGTCGTCGAGCCGTGCGGCGGTCTGGAGCGCATCCACCGCTCACGGCCCACCGACGGCGGCGTTGTTTATTTCTCGCGCCAGGCTTTCATCAGCTGGTCGGAGAGCGGCTTGACCAGGAACGACAGCACCGTCCTGTTCTGCGTCTTGATGAACGCTTCGGCCGGCATGCCGGGCACGAGGCGCAGCCCTTCCAGCCGCGCGATCTCGGATGCGGGGATCGAGATTCGCACCGCATAGTAGCTGTTGCCGGTCCGCTGGTCCGTCGTGAGGTCAGGCGCGATCAGCGAGACCTTGCCGGTGAGCTCGGGCGTGGTGCGCTGGTTGAACGCGCTGAGGCGCAGAAAGGCGTCCTGGTTCACATGGATCTGGTCGATCTCGTTGGGCGGCAGCTTGACCTCCACCACGAGCTCCTGCTTCTCCGGAACGATCATCATCAGCACTTCAGCCGGCCCGACGACGCCCCCCACCGTATGGACGGCGAGTTGGTGCACGACGCCCGCCAGGGGCGCGCGCAGCTCGATGCGAGACATCTGGTCCTCGGCCGAGACCTTGCGCTCGACGAGCTCGGCGATCTTCGCCTGGATCTCACGCAGCTCCTTGGCGACCTCGCTGCGCAGATCCTGGTCGATCTGGATGATCTGCAGCTCGGTCTCGCTGATCTTGACCTTGGACTGCGCAACCGCGGCCGTGAGGGAGCCGGCCTCGCCGTCGATGCGCGCTGAGTCGCGCTCCAGCGCGGTGAGGCGCGGCAGCTGGATCAGGTTCTTGCGCAGCAGGTCGCGGACGCCCTCGAGCTCACGCGCGATGAACTTCGATTCGTTGCGCTTGGCCTGGATCTGGTCGGTGAGGCCGCGGATCTCTTCGGTGAGCTGCGCCTTGCGCTCGCTCAGCTGCGCCTTCTGGCCCGCCCGCGCGGTGCGGCGCAGGTCGAACAGATTGGTTTCGCCCTGGATGATCCGCGCCACCGCCGGGTCGGACGTGCGCGAGGTCAGCACCTCGGGAAACGCCAGGGCGGTGGAGTCGCGCTCGGCCTCGAGCCGCGCCTGGCGGGCGTAAAGCTCGTCCAGCGACTTGGTGACGATGGACAGGTTCACCCGCGCGACGGTTTCGTCGAGCCGCACCAGCAACTGCCCGGCCTCGACCTTCTGCCCATCCTGCACGTTGATCTGCCCGATCACGCCGCCGGTGGGGTGCTGGACTTTCTTGAGGCTCGAATCGACCACGAGGCTGCCGGGCGAGATCACCGCGCCGGCGAATTCCGTCGTGGCGGCCCAGCCGCCGACGCCGATCGCCAGGAACGCCACCGAGGCGAGGCCCGCCTGCATGTGCCGCTTGATGGAGCCGAGGGTTGCGTCTGCTGTAATGGTCATGCCTGAACCGCCTGCCGTTCACCGACGACTCTGAAAACCGGTTGGGGTGCGCCCGCCACGCTGGCCGCCGCGGCCGCGGGAGCTGGCGCCTGCGCGGCCGGCTGTGCGGCTTCCACGGCTGGCTGGGGCGCGGCGAGTTCGCGCAGCACGGCGTCGCGCGGGCCGATCACCTGGATCATGCCGTCGCGCAGCACGAGAACCTGGTCAACGGCCGCCAGCGCGCTGGGCCGGTGCGCCACCACGATGACCACGCCGCCACGAGCCCGAACGGACGCGATCGCGCCGGTCAGCGCCCGCTCGCCATCCGCGTCGAGGTTGGAGTTCGGCTCGTCGAGCACCACCAGGAAGGGGTCGCCATAGAGCGCCCGCGCCAGCGCGATGCGTTGGCGCTGGCCGCCCGAGAGCGACGCCCCGCCTTCGCCGATCTGCGTGGAGTAGCCCTCCGGCAGCCGCAGCACGAGATCGTGCACGCCGGCCGTCCGGGCCGCCGCGATGATCGCGTCGGAGGTCGCGTTGGGATCGAAGCGCGCGATGTTCTGCGCGATCGTTCCCGAGAACAGCTCCACGTCCTGCGGCACGTAGCCGATATGCGAACCGCGCTGCTCGGGGGAGAACTGGTCGAGCTCCGCCCCATCAAGGCGGATGCTGCCCGTAACCGCCGGCCACACGCCCACGATGGCGCGCGCCAGCGAGGACTTGCCGGAGGCGCTGGGGCCGATGACGCCCAGGCCCTGTCCGGCGACCAGCTTGAAGGTGGCGGAGGCCACCACCGGCCGGCGTCCGTTCGGCGGCACCACCGTGACGTTGGCGATCTCGACCTCTTTCACGGGGGCGGGCAGCTTCAGCGGCCGGGGGCGGGCGGGGTTCTGGCCGAACAAGGTGTTCAGGCGCGCCCAGCTCTGCCGCGCATTCAGGAACCCCTTCCAGTTGGCGATCACCAAATCCACCGGGGCCAGCGCCCGCGCGGTCAGGATCGAGGCCGCGATGATCACGCCGCCGCTCGCCATCTGCTGCACCACCAGATAGGCGCCGACGGCCAGCACGGCGGACTGCAGCATCATGCGCAGCACCTTGGACACCGAGCCCAGGCCGCCCGAAACATCCGCCAGGCTGCGCTGGCTGGTGAGGTACTTCTCGTTCGATTGGTCCCAGAGGTCGCCGAGGCGCCCGCCCATGCCCATGGCCTGCACCACCTCGGCGTTGCGGCGCGAAGCCTCCAGGATGTTGCGCCGCTCGGTCGCGTCCGCATTCAGCGCCTGCATGGGGCGGCGGCTGTAGACGTCCGTCGCGATGGTGACGCCGACCATGATCAGCGCGCCCACGATGGCGGTGAGGCCGATCAGCGGATGGAACAGAAAGCAGATGCCCAGATAGAAGGGCAGCCACGGCAGGTCAAAGAACGCGCTCGGCCCAGGCCCCACCAGAAAGGTGCGCACCTGCTCCAGGTCGCGGGCGCCTTGCGCGGCCTCGGCGCCGTTGCGGCCCAGGGGCGCGGCCACGATGATGTCGTAGACCCGGCGGCTGAGGCTCTGGTCGATGAAGGTGCCGACCCGCACCAGCACGCGCGACCGCAACACCTCGAGCAGGCCCTGGAAGCTGTAGAGAAACGCCGCGAGCACGCACAGGCCCACCAGCGTCGGCACGCTGCGGCTGGGCACCACGCGGTCATAGACCTCCAGCATGAAGAACGATCCCGTGAGATACAGGATGTTGATCATGCAGCTCATGACGCCTGCGCCCACGAAAGCGCGGACGCACTTCTGCAGCGGCTGGGCCAACTCGGAGGGGGTATTTCGTCCCGCGAACATGCTGTCGTCCATTTCCAAGCGACCTGACCCGAGCATCCCGGCCAGGCGACTTTGCCCCGGCGACCTCGGTTGCCCCCGCCAACTCGTGTTCCGGCAGGCGCCGCCCCTGACAGGTCATCCTGATGATCAGTGGACCTGCTGCGTTAAGGCGAGCTTACGGGAAAACGTAAACGGCGGGTCAGGTTACCCCAGCGAGAACACCTTGACGTCATTATGACGTGATTTGGCCGAGCTTGTCGAAAGTTTAGGTTGCGTTCAGCCGTCGGGAGTTGCAAACGCCTTTGATGTTGCGCTGCACAACGGCTTGTATCAGCGAACGCCGAATGGTTAAAGCGCAGGCTTCGCCGCAGGCTCAAACTCCCAGGGCGTGCCTCACATTTTCGGCCTGCGCCAGCCAGCGGCCGTTGCGTTCCGGCGAGGACCGAAGCGCCATCGTGGCCGCCGCGTGCTCCTTGTAATCGACGATCGCCTGCAGGCAGCACAGGCGCAGCGATTCGACCGAATTGTCGGTGAACAGGGCGGCCGGGCCGAACAATGAGCGCAGCAGCGGCGTATCGCTCAATATCATCGGCTTGCCCGCCCCCAACGCCTCGCTCGCCGCGCTGAGCTGAATGCCGTCGCGGGTGGTGAGGCACAGCACCGCGAATGAATCCAGGATCAGCGTGTTGAACGCCGGCGTGGCGACAAACCCCGTGAAGATGGCGTTCTCGGGCGCGGATTTGAGATAACCGAGCCGCTCGGCTTTGGCGCGATCGCCCGTGATCAGAAAATCGACCTGCGGCAGCGCCTTTGCGGTGGCCAACACGGCCTCGATCGGCTCGTCGGCGTGGAACGAGCAAGGCATGACCACCGTGGGCCGGCCTGTCTCGGTTGAGGGAGGGCGGACTTCAAAGCGAGGCACGCGGTCCTCGAGCACGGCCAGTACTTTCGGGTTCAACCCTGCTTTCAGAGCCGCGAGACGCACATGCTCGTTGTGCACGAGGATCACGTCGAACGTATTCAGGAGCCGCCTGGTCAGGGGCACCTGGATCCAGGGCCGCGCCAGCGCTGCATTGTGCAGGTCTGCGACGAGTTTCATGCGCCCACCCGAAAGCAGGCGCGACAACCACGCGAGATGGATCACGAAGTTGGGCGGCGCCTGGATCCACAACACCTCGGGCTGCAGGGTCACTGTCGCCTTGAGCAGCCTCCAGGCGCGCCCGAAATAGCTCACCAGGAGGCGGAGGGGCGATTTGCGTGTCTTCGGCCCCGGCATGTAGGCGACCGAGTAATTGAAGAAGTCCTTCATGGACTCCGCGCGGCGTTGATAGCGCGTCCAGGCGACATACAATTGCATCAGTGCGCCTGGCTGCTCATCTCGATGGGAACAAAGAGGAAGTTGTTGATGTAGTCTCGATCGGCAGCGCCGTGCACGGTTTTCACCCGGTCAGGCGGCTGCAGCGCCCGGAAATCCAGCGGGCCGGCTTCGACGAGGCGTCCGTGCTGGTGGTGGAACAGCCGGTACCCCATCGCAATAAGGTCAGCCACGATCAGCTCTGAGCGGCCCGGGTGATGTCGCTCCTCGATCTCGACGATCAATGTTGGCCGGCATCTCGCGATCGTTTCCCTTGCTCCGTGTAATGCTTTTTCCTCATGCCCTTCGACGTCGATCTTGATGAGACCGACATCGTCGAGGCCGAAATCGTCGAGGCGGCGCACGGGAACCTGCAGTTCGCGCAATGCGAAACCAGGATTGGCGTCTCGATCCAGAGACGCGCGGGTCTGCACCGCGCGTCCTTCCATGTGAGGCACGAAGATCGTCATCTCGCCGGTGGCGTCGCTCAGCGCACAGGCTTCGACACGGAGCTGTGGTAGACGGGCCTGAAGCGCTGCGGCGAGATCCGGCAACGGTTCGAACGCCACGACCCGGGTGGCGACTTTCAGGAGCGCTGCGGCGTAAAGTCCATCATTGGCGCCGATGTCGACCGCGACACGGCCAGCCGCGGCGCGAACCGCGATGGCGAGCATCGGCTCGTTCGCGGCCGCGCGGGCAGCGCGCAACGCCCGCAGGAGCCGTTGTGGGGCAACCTGCAGCAACACCCTTTTCCATGCCCCCGCCACCGTGGTCTCCGGCCGTCCCGACTGCTCGCCGCAATAAAGCCATTTAGATCGGAAGAACACGCGCCATCAATTGTTCAATGATACGCCTTAACGCTTATTGCGTATCTTGATCCACTGGTTCATTCGACCCCATGCCTAGGCGCCAGATGGAAGATACAGCTTCTTCGCGGATCCCCCATGGCCGCGCCCGATAGCTGCGCCGCTGGCCAGCTCCGCCCCGCTGCGTTTTTCGCGCAAGGCGAGGTGCTTGGCGCCGCCGTTTGCCTGGCCCTCGCCAACGGCCTGGCCGGAAAGGTGCTCTCTTCCGTCGCGCAGGTCGGCTTCGCTGACGCCGCCTATGCGACTTTCCAGATCAGCCTCGTGGTTCTTGCCGCTGGCGTGATCGGGTTGCGCCTGCTTTGGCGTGCGAAGCCGTTCGTCAGCGCCGGTCCACTCGACTACGGGGTTGCGGGGGCGGCGGCGCTGCTGGCGCTCGTTCCTTTCGCGCCGCTGAGCTGGCTGGCGCTTACCGCGCTTGCGCTGCAGGCTATCCGGGCCGGTGAGCGCCAGGATCCGATGCGCCGGGCCGGCTGGATCCTTCTGTCCGTTGCTGGTTCCTTTTTCTGGACCAAGCTTCTGTTTGCGATGTGTGCGCCGACCATCCTGTCGATGGACGCCATGCTGGCGGCGACCATGCTTGGCGTCGAGCGCACCGGCAACATCGTGCAGTTTGCGAACGGCGCCGGTTCCTTCCAGGTGTATCCGGCCTGCTCTTCGCTCGGCAATGTCTCGGTCGGCCTTGTTTGCTGGGTGACGGCCGTGAACTGCCACAGGCCAGCCCCATGGACCGAGAACGTCGCTGTTGCGCTTGCGATTGTTCTCCTGGTGGTCCTGATCAATGTCGTCCGGCTCGCGTTGATCGGCCTCATGCCCGAACATTTCGAAGTGATCCACGGCGCCGTGGGGTCGACCGTGACCGAGTGGCTGACCTTGCTCGCCGTCGTCGGCGCTAGCGCCTGGGGCGTACGCGGCAGGCCCGCCCTTGCTTAAGCTTATCCTCGGCGTGCTCCTCGCAGGCTCGATCGGTCTGAAAATCGCGATGTCGGCGAGCCCGGCCGCTTCCGGCGCCGCAGCTTCGTTGCGCATACTCGCAGCCGATCTGGAGCGGCAGGGCTTCGTGGTCGAAACCGGCGGCTACGCGGCGGCCCCTTTCGTGGAGGCGACCCGGGGCGCTTGCCACCTCATCGTCGTGGCGGCCCGGCCGCAAGGCTGGAACCTTGACGCCATCCGCCAACTCGCTCAACCGGGCGAAACGGTCCGCTTCGGGTATGGCGGTTCGCTGGGCGAAGCGCCGCCGAGGATCACCGCCACGGTGCAGCATTACTGGTCGAGACTTCGTGTCGCAGTTGGGCTCAGTGCGTCGGAACGGGCCGTTTACGGCATAGTCAATCATCCATCCTGCGGATCCGTACTCGCCAATTGGCTGGCGGTCGCAGCTTAAAAATTCGCCGGCACGGTCTTTCGCCTAATCGAGGACACATTCACGTGGCCTTGCGGCGAATTGTGCTGCCCGCGCAACGGTCGTTTACTGAGTCCTGTCTTTTCGCCTTAAATCGCTGACATTCGTTGCGATAAATGGATCGAGTGAGATAATCCTTCGTTAAATAAACGAGGTCGCCGTTCTGGCGGCCTGGCGACAGTTCCCCCCGCGAGGTCTCCCGAGTGCCGACGACGAACAGCGCGCCCACCCTGACCAGCCTCGCCACATTGGGAGCGCCCCCTGCCGGGGCGGAGATTTCAGCCGGCGTCCAGGAGGCGCTGAACGTGACCGGCGACGCCGCCACGGTGGTGACGAAGCAGGGCGCATTCGGGTTCAGGGATCTCGACCCCGCCAACGTCCACACCGTCACGATCGCCCCGAAGGCGGCCGGCTATCTGGGCGCGCTGACGGCGACGCTCGTGTCGGAGAGCGCGAGCGGTTCGCTGGGCACGATCGGCTGGTCCTTCACGGTCGCCGACAAGGCCATGGATGGCCTGGCGGCCGGCCAGCAGGTCACGCAGATCTACACGATCTCACTGTCCGATGGGGCAGGCGGGATCGTGAAGCAGGACGTGGCCGTCACCATCACGGGCGCCGAAGATCGGCCGGTGATCACCGGAAGCCTGACGGGCGGAATCTCCGAGGGGACCGGTGCAACCTATGCGCGGTCCGGTATCCTGTCGTTCTCGGATCCCGATACGTCCGACCTTCTTGTCACGTCCATCGCAGCGCAAACGACCTCGCTGAAGAGCGCGGCCGGGGTGGACATCACGTCGAGCCTCAGCGCACAGAACATCGCGGCGCTCCAGCAGGCGTTCACGATGCCGGTCGGCGCGCTTGGCGCCAACAAGGGCTCGCAGACCTGGAGCTATGCGCTCGCCGATACGGCCCTCGACTTCCTGGGCCAGAACGAGACCGCGACGGTCACCACCACCGTGCAGGTCGCCGACAATCAGGGCGGCGTATCCACCGCAAACGTCGTGATCACGATCCGCGGCGCGAACGACGCTCCGGCTCTCGTCACGGGAGCGCTGCAAGCCGCGACCGTGGCCGAAGCCAGCAATGCGACGGGATCGACGGCGACGAAGTCCGTCCAGGGATCCTTCCAGTTCGCCGATCTGGACGTCACCGACACCCACACCGTCACGGTCTTGCCGAAGCAGGCGGGCTACCTCGGCGCGCTGACGCCCGTTGTGGCGACCGATTCGACCGGCGGCCTGACCGGCACGGTGAACTGGACCTACGCGGTTTCCGACAAGGCGCTCGACGTGCTGGCGGCCGGCCAGCAGGTGCAGCAGGTCTACACGGTCGCGGTCAACGACGGGAAAGGCGGCTCGCTCAAGCAGGACGTCGTCGTCACGCTCGTCGGCTCCAACGACCAGCCCACCATCACGGGCACCACGGCGGCGTCGGTGCAGGAGGGGACCGCCGCGAGCTATGCGCGCTCAGGCTCGCTGACGCTGTCCGACGTGGATGCCACCGACAAGCTCACGCTGTCGACCACTGGGCAGTCTCTCGTCATAAAGTCGTCGACCGGCGCGGATGTCACGGCCGGCTTCACGGCCGCCCAACTGGCCGCGATGACGCAGGCGTTCGCCATTCCGGTCGGGGACATCGGCTCCAACAAGGGCCAGGTCAACTGGACCTACAACGTCCAGGATTCGGTGCTCGACGCCCTCGGCTCCGGCGACTCGGCCGTCCTCACGACCAATCTGCTCGTCGACGATCATCAGGGTGGAACCGCCGCGACCAGCGTCGCTATCACGTTGCGCGGCGCGAACGATGCTCCGGTCATTGCGCAGGACACCGCGGTTGTGTCGGCGACCGTGGCTGACTCCCAGGCGCCGTCCACCGGCGCGGCGCTCACCGCCAAGGGCGGATTCAACTTCACCGATCTCGACCAGCGCGACGTTCACACGGTTGCGGCGGTCGCCGCCCAGGCGGGCTACCTCGGAACATTCTCGGCGGCCCTGACCCAGGATGGCGCGGGCGCGTCGCCCGGAACCGTGGGCTGGTCGTTCTCGGTCGCCGACAAGGCGCTGGATTTCCTTGGCGCGGGCCAGCAGCTCACGCAGACCTACGTCGTCACGCTCAGCGACGGCAAAGGCGGCGCGACGAAGCAGAACGTCAGCGTGGTTTTGACCGGGACCGAGGATCTGCCGACGTTCACCGGCTCGCTCGGCTCGACGATCTACGAGCCCCTGGCGTCGGCTGCGGCCACAACGGTTTACCGCAGCGGCTCGATCCAGCTTGCGGATGCGGACCAGACCGATCATCTCGGCGTCGCGCTCTCCTCCGCTTCGATCGAGTATCGGGACGCCTCCGGCGCCATCATCACGGATCTGCCAGGCGCCCAGCTCACGACAGCGCAGGCCAGCGCCATCGCGGCGGCCCAGAGCCTTGCGTCGAAGCTCGTCGTCACCTCCAACGTCGCCGGCGCGCAGGGTTCGATCGCCTGGAACTTCCAGTCCGAGGCCTCGAAGCTGGCCTTCCTGTCGGAAGGCGAGACGGTCAAGATCAAGGTCGACGTCAGCGTCCAGGACTACGACGCAGCCAACAACCCGGTCGGAACTGCGGTGATCAAGCCGATCACCGTAACGCTGGTCGGGCAAAACACAGATTGGCAGGCCAAGCAGCACGTCGCCGAGATCCTCGACCGCACGGTGCTGACCAGTCCGGCGCTGGATCACGACCTCGGCTGCCAACTGCCGGCCGCCGCGCTGCGCTCCTACCTCGATCTCGGCGCGAAGGATGGCACGCAGTTCTACCGGCCCATCACCGTCCAGGTGGTTCAGGACGGCGCCACCTTCGACGGCGTCGACTTCCGCGGCTCGCAGGTGGTGGTCAAGGCCAGCAACGTCACCTTCGTGAACTGCTTGTTCGACACCTCCGGCTCGCAGGGTTCTGTGGGGCTGAATATTGGGCCCGAATACCACGACGTCACGGTCGACCACTGCACGTTCGATGGCCTGAAGCGGGCGATCGGCTATCCGGATTTCGTGTCCTCCAAGGCCATGAACACGGTTCTCACCAACAACGTGTTTCTGAACGCGCCCGTGGACGGAGTCTACATCGAGAGCGGCGTCGTGGCCGGCAACCTGTTCTCGGGCGGCGGCTACTACCCGGGCGCCCACGCTGACGCGATCTGGGTCGGCAAGACCTCCAGCCCGCTGTTGATCGAGAACAACATCTTCGATTGGCGGCCGTCTGCAGACGCCGGCGTTTCAACCAACAACGCGATCCGGATCTCATCCGAGAACGGCGACGTTTCGGACGTGACCATCCGCAACAACGTCCTGCTGGGCGGCAACTACACCATTACGGTGACGGACGGCGCGACCTGGACGCATACGGCGGATCAGGTGGGCACGGTCACCAACGTCAAGATCGTCGACAACATCATCGACCTGTCCCAGACCGGCCCCATCGACTGGCAGAACCGGCCGACCGACATCTACATCGATGGCAATCTGAACCTGAAAGGGTTCGTCGGCTTCGGCTCGGGCTCCGTGGCGGCCCATGCTGACCTGGCTGGCCTCGCGGTCGTCGGCGGCACGGTCGCCAACGACGTGCTGTTTGGCAGCCCTGGCCCGCAATACCTCGTCGGCGGCGAAGGACAGGACATCATCCATGTCGGTTCGGGCGGATCCGTCGTGCAGGGCGGCGCGGGCCGCGACTACATCTACGCCGGCGCGGGCGCGGACCTTTTCGTCTACAAGGCGTCCCGCGACCTGAATGACCTGATCTACAACTTCGATCCCACCAAGGATCGCATCGATGTCGCCGACATCCAGGAGTTTCAGGCTCAGCACCTGACGGCTTCCTCGTGGAACTGGCTTGGTTCCGCGGTGTTCAGCGGCAGCGCCCACCAGATCCGGTTCGTCCAGAACGCCAACAACGCCAGTCTGCAGTTCGACTTCAACGGCGATGCGCTCACGGACTACCGGGTGGATTTCGATGGCAAGATCGCGTTCACGCAGGACAACCTGATCCTCGAGCATACGACGGAGAGCGCGGCCGGACTTGGCGCGATCTGGGCCGGGCAGGGGCTCAATCTGACCGACCGCAGTCTCACGGTGAACGCCAGCTTCGGCGCGATGACCTTCGCGACAGTGGGCGGGGCGGTGTTCCTCAAGGACGCCGATGGCGCGCTCGCGCCCATTTCGGGCCTCAACACCTACACGTTCGCGGACGGCGTGATCGCCCGCAACGACGCCGATACGCTGGTCGACGATCTCTACTACTTCGCCGCAAATCCAGCGCGCTGGACTGCCAGCCACGACGCGGAAGCAGACTTCTACGGAGCGGGCGCGGCCGCGGGACTGGACCCCAACGCGTATTTCTCCACCAAGGGATTCAGCGCCGTCTTCGGCGCGAGCATCGCGCCGGGCGTCGATCCCCTGACCGCTTACGCCACATCCGGCTGGCAGCAAGGGCAAGACCCGTCCGCGCGTTTCGACGTGAGCCTCTATCTTCTCCATAACCGCGACGTCGCGGCGGCGGGCGTGGATCCGCTGAAGCATTATCTCTCGACCGGCGCGGCCTCCGGCCGTGACGCCTACGCAGTGGTGGGCAATGTCGGCGCGACCGGTTTCGACGCCGAATACTACCTGCTCTCGCACCCCGAGGTCGCGGGGTCGGACCCCTACGCGCATTATCTCTCGGTCGGCTGGAAGGCCGGGTACAACCCGAACGCCTATTTCGACGTCGGCTACTATTTGGCCCAAAATCCCAACGTCGCGGCCTCGGGGGGCGATCCCCTCGCGCATTACATGAGCGTGGGCTGGACGCTGGGCTTGAACCCGAGTCCCGCATTCGACGTGGCGAGCTACCTCGCCGCCAACCCGGATGTCGCGCAGGCGAACACGAACCCGTTGTTGCAGTTCCTTCAGGTTGGGGCCAACGAAGGCCGCGTGGCGTTCTCGGTCGGCTCCGGCTGGAGCGGCGCCGCGCCGGTCGCCAACGCCGATTCCTACCAGGTCGCCGGCGCAACCGGCGCGACCCTCACGGTGGCGGCGGCCGCCGGCGTCCTCGCCAACGATACCGATGCGAACGCCGATGCGCTGACGGTCGGGGCGGTGTCACATGTCGGGCTGCTGGCTGGGCAGACCCTGCAAGGCTCCTATGGGCAGCTGCAGATGGGTTTCGACGGCGGCTTTCGCTACACGGTGGCGAACGCTGCCGGGCCGACCGGCTCCCATCTCGTCGACCACTTCACCTATCTCGTTTCGGACGGAACGGGCGGCAACAACACGGGCACGCTCGACATCGCCCTCAACCGCGCTCCCGCCCTTACGGCAGTCGGGGCCATCGCGGGGCTGAACGGCGCGGTATCGGTCGGAGCGGCGGCAGGCGTTCTGTCAAAGGGTGTCGACGCAGACGGCGACATTCTTTCCGTCGCCTCGGTCGCGACCGCGAATGGGACTGTTGCGACCGGCCAATCGATTCAGGGCGCTTATGGATCGTTGATCGTCAACGGAGACGGATCCTACAGCTATCAGGCGGCCCCCGCTTATGTTGGGCTCGATCTCGCCGATCAGTTCACCGTGACGGTGAGTGACGGGCAGGGTGGATCCGCGTCCGGCGACCTCGTGATCCATCTTGGTGGACCCGAGCGCGCGCCCACCATTACCGGCGCTGCGAAAGCCACCGTGACGGAGAGCGTTCTGGCGAGCTACGCCCCGGGCGGCCTCCTGACGGTCTCAGACCCGGATGCGACGGATGTGCTGACGGTTGCGGCGTCCGCGCAAACCCTGTCGATCAAGACCGGCATGGGCGTCGACACCACAGCCCTGTTTTCCGCCGATCGGCTCGGCGCCATCAAGGGCGCGTTCGGGATCAACGGCGGCGCCATCGGGTCGAATTCCGGACAGGCGTCCTGGTTCTTCAGCGGCTCGGACGCAATTCTTGATGCGCTCGGTTCAAACGAATTCGCCACGCTGACCACCAGCGTGCAGGTCGATGATCACCGCGGCGGCGTCGCCAGCCAGGACATCGTCCTGACTCTCGTGGGCGCCAATGATGGACCGGTCATTGTGCCGGACGCGGCCATCACCAATGCGAGCGTGCTCGAAACGGCCGGCATGACTGCGTCCTCCACCGTGCGGGCGGTGCAGGGTGGGTTCGCCTTCAAGGATGCGGACGTTTCAGACCGCCACGTGGTGGGCGTCACGCCGAAGCAGGGCGGCTATGTCGGTTCATTGACCGCCAGTGTGGCGACCGACACCACAGGCGGCAGTGCAGGGTCGATCAACTGGGTTTATTCAACCCCGGACCGCGGTATCGATTTCCTGGCCGCGGGCCAGCAACTCACGCAGGTCTACACCGTCACGATCGCGGACGGGAAGGGCGGTTCAACCAAGCAGGACGTCACGATCAATCTGATCGGAACCGATGACGCGCCGACCATTACAGGCACGTCCTCGGCGGCCTGGTATGAGGGGACAGCCACGAGCTACACGAAATCAGGTGTTCTGAGCTTCTTGGATGCTGACCTGACCGACAAGCTGGCCGTTTCAATCGCCGGGCAGTCTGTCGTGCTCAAGAGCGCGGCCGGCGTGGATGTCACTGCGTTGCTGTCCGCGGACCAGATCGCTTTGATCAAGAACGGCTTCGCGATGCCGGTCGGCGAACTCGGGTCCAACAAAGGCTCGGCGACCTGGACGTACAACATTTCGGACAAGGGTCTGGATTTCTTAGGGCAGAACGACGCCGTGACGCTCACGACCACGGTCCAGGTCGATGACAAGAACGGCGGGCTCGTTTCGCGTGACGTCGTCATCACCATGAAGGGCGTCAACGACGCCCCGACCATTGTGCCGGGTGCTTCCAACGACGCCGGCTTGGCCGGAAAGGTCGTTCAGGGCGACACCTACGATCTGGCCCTCGTGAACGGGGCTCTCGTTCATCACGAGACCGGAGCGGTCGGCTTCGCCGACGCCGACCTTACGGATGCTCACGGCGTGTCCATCCGGGCGGCTCAGACCGGCTATGTCGGGGTGTTCAAGGCGACGATGTCCGATGGCCCGGGTGGCGGCGTAGTAGGCTGGAGCTTCGACGTCGACGACGCCACGATGCAAAAGCTCATCGGCGACCGCGTTCAAACCTACTCTCTGACCATCAGCGATGGGCGTGGTGGAAGCGTCAAGCAGGACGTCTCGATCGCGCTGACCCATGAGGCGGCCGATCAGTTCAACTTCTCGGCTTTGCCGAGTGTCCCCAAGGCCATCGACTCGTTTGTTGGCGGATGGGACTCGATCGCCGTAAGCGGTGGGACATTCGGGTTGCCGACCGGGCAAATCGCCTCGGCGCAGTTCGTCACCGGCGCGGCGGCTACAGCTGGCGACAAGACCTTCGTGCTCGACACGAGCGCAAACAACCTGTTTTGGAGCACGGTCGATGCTTCCGGGCAGCATCACGTAACGACGCTCGCCCACTTCGGCTTCGTCAAGGATCTCCACGCGGGAGACTTCCTGGTCGTCTGAAATCTTCGTCGGAGCTGGCGGACGGCAAATCAGGCAAGGCGCCACTCGCGTGGCGTTCTTGTCTGGCCCCGCATGGCGGGCGAGGCCCGCTTGATTTCACTTGCGTGAAAACGTCCATGACCGTGGGCCGCGGCCTGCCGTAGCTGTTCGTGCAAGGGCGGCACGGTAAAGGCCGCCTAACAAAGGGCGGACCGCCGGAAGCTACGGCTCGCCTTTCTGGCAGACGGGTGCTTGGGCTGTCAGGCCCCGAGAACGGCCGTTGCAGGCGTCCATCCCCCCGGTTTAACGCTTCAGGGCTTTGCGCATAATCGGTAGGGCGGCTATGCCTCCGGTTCCGGCGGCCATGTTCGGGCCGCCGATCAACGGTCGCGAGCGGGCCGTCTCTTAACGAGGAGCGAGCATCCCATGGTCACCCACGTCATACTCACGCGCTTCAACATCCCCACGCTGGGGCGCGAAGGGACGATCAGGGCGAGCGCCGACTGGCTGAAGAACAGGTTCGAACTCTTCGAGACATTCTGCCTTCCCAGTGTGAAGGCGCAAACCAACGGCGACTTTACCTGGTACGTCTATTTCGACGCCGAGACGCCGTCGCCCTACAAGGAACGAGCCGCCGCTTATGCGGACACCATGCCGCAGCTTCGGGTGCGGTTCGGCGACCTGGACGATTTCAGCCTGGCGCGCATCCAGGAGGATGTGGTCCGCTCGGCCGCGCCTGGCGACGACTGGGTTATCACGACGCGGCTCGACAATGACGACGCTCTCGCCAGGGATTTCGTCGAACGCGTTCGCAATGCCGCCACGCCGGGCGTCATGCAGGTGCTCAATGTCACACAGGGCGTGATCTGGAGCGGCGGCCGCGTCTACCGGCATGAGCATCTGTCCAACGCCTTCGCGTCGCTGTCGGAGTCGCTCGCAGATTGCTCGACAATCTTTATCGCGCCGCACATGGAGCTGAGCCGGGTCGCGCCGATCAAGCAGGTGGCCGGGGACCCGGGCTGGATGCAGGTGATCCACGGCCAGAACGTTTCAAACCGCGTCCGGGGCCGCCGCATCTCTCCCGGCGCGATCCGCCGGCAGTTCGCCTTGAGCGATGGGGTGCCGCTTCACGAGATCTCGCCCGCCGAACAAGCGGCCGAGACCGCCATCTTTCAACCCATGCGAGCGCTGCGGGACACCGCGATTGCGGCCGCAAAAAGGCTAATGAAAAGATAAAGTAGAAGCCCGTAAAATTAGACCGATACGTTAAACAGCCAATCAAAAGAGCTCTGCCAGAACTGTCTCCAGGAAGCGTTTAGACGCGCTTATCAGTAAAAACCCTGGGGGCACTCTCGTGATTATGGCGGCTGATCTTCAGCAGATTGCTGGCAACAACGGTATGTCTGGACTAGCGGCGATCACGGGTGACGTGGGCGCCACGACGCAAGTTTCCGCGATGCGGAGTTTCACGACGCTGACCCCCGCGGACGGCGTCTACTACGCGAAGGCTCTGAACACGCTCGTGATCACCAAGAGCGGCGTGAACTTCTCCGACATCGATTTCAGCGGCGTTTCGATCAACGTTCAGGTAAACGACGTCACGTTCAAGAACTGCAACTTCGATGCTTCAGCCGGGACTTACGCGATCAATGGTCTGCCCGGCACGAGCAACCTGACGATCGATCATTGCAACTTCGACGGCCTGAAGCTCGACAAGTTCTACAACGACTTCATCACGTCGCGCGGCCTCAACACGGTCGTGACGAACAGCGTGTTCGTGAACGCCCCCTCCGATGCGATCAGCATCCAGAGCGGCACGATCTCGGGCAACTACATCGGCGGTGGCGGCTATGTCACCGGCGCGCATGCGGACGGCGTCTGGATCGGCAAGACGATCGGCCCGGTCATGATCTCCGACAACGTGATCGACTGGCGCTCCTCTCCGGACGCCGCGACGGGCACCAACAACGCGGTCCGCATCACCGGCGAGGCGGGCGACGTCTCTGACGTCACCGTGAAGGGCAACATCATCCTGGGCGGCTCCTACAGCGTTCTGGTCACCGATGGGGCGACCATGACGCATACGGCCTCGCAGGTCGGCACCGTCACGAATGTGGATGTGGTCAACAACGTCGTCGACTACGGCCAGTTCGGCAATCTCTACCAGCTCAACAAGCCGGCCGACCTGCTTTACTCGGGCAACCACAACGCCAGCGGGACGCCGATGCACCCGGACGCGAGCGTGATCGGCACGTTGCCCGACATGGCCGGGATGAAGACCATCACGGCGATCGGCCTGACCGACCGGGTCGCCGGGACCGCGGGGGCGGACTATCTCGTCGGCAGCGCCGGCACCAACCTGATCGAGGGAGGCGCGGGCAACGACGTCATCATCGGCGGCGGCGGTCGCGACTACACCAGCGGCGGCGCCGGCAAGGACATCTTCGTCTTCAATTCAGTCGCCGATGGGATGGACTGGATTTCCGACTTCACCAAGGGCGAGGACAAGATCTATCTCGCCCACTTCACCGGAGCTCCAAAGGAACTGTCCGGCTGGTCGTGGACCGGCTCCGAGCAGTTCACAGGAGCGGCCTGGCAGCTCAGATACACCTTCCAGGCCGGCACGACCTTGCTGCAGCTGGATATCAACGGCGACATGAATGCGGACTTCAGCGTCCAGCTGAACGGGACGCAGCCCATCTCGCTGTCGGACCTGATCCTGCTCGATAGCAAGGACTTCGCTCCGCTCAACCAGGCTCCCACCCTGAGCGGCGCGGCGTCAGCGGCCTTTGTGCAGCAGAAGAATGCAGGCTTGATTGGATCCGGCGTTCTGATCGCCACGGATGCCGACCACGACGCCGTTGCATTCAAAGTCGGCGCGCAAAGCGCGGTCCTCAAGAACGGCATGGGCGTCGACAACACCTGCTACCTGACGGCCGCTCAGCTCGACGCGCTCAAGGCGGGGTTCAGCCTGTCCAGCACGACCACCGGGGACGGTGGCTCCACCGTATGGACGTACAGCGCGTCGGCCGCCACCCTGGCGAGCCTCGGCTCGAACGAGACCCTGACCCTGACCACAAAGGTCATCGCCGACGACCTCCATGGTGGGCTCGCCACCAAGGACATCGTCATCACGATCGCCGGCCAGAATGACGGGCCGGTCATCAATCCCGGCGCCATCGCATCCGCGACGCTCGCCGAGACGGCCGGCCTGACCGCCAGCAATCTGGTTCGCAGCGTCCAGGGCGGCTTCCAGTTCACGGACGCCGACGTCAGCGACCGGCATGTCGTTTCCGTCGCGGCCGTCGGCCGGGGCTACATCGGAGCGCTCAACGCGAGCGTGGCCCAGGACTCCACCGGCGCAAAGATCGGCGAAGTGGTCTGGACGTTCAGCGCCCCCGATCGCGCGCTCGACCTGCTCGCAGCAGGCCAGCAGCAGACGCAGCTCTACACCGTCGCCCTCAACGACGGAAAGGGCGGCCTGATCAAGCAGGACATCTCGATCGTGCTCGTCGGCGCGAACGACGCTCCCACCGTGACGGGCTCCTCCAGCGCCGCCTGGTACGAGGGCGGGGCCTCGACCTACCTGAAGACGGGCGTGCTGACCTTTGCGGACGCCGACCTCACTGACCAGCTGACGACCTCACTCGTCGGCCAGGACGTCGTCCTGAAGTCGGCTGCGGGCGTGAACCTCAGCGGCCTCCTGAGCCAGGCGCAGATCGACACCATCAAGCAGGGTTTCTCGATCCAGACCGGGGACATCGGCTCCAACAAGGGTACGGCGGCCTGGAGCTACTTTGCGACTGACAAGACGCTGGATTTCCTCGGCCAGAACGACAGCGTCACGCTGACCAGCAAGGTGCTGGTCGACGACCACAATGGCGGCCAGACCACCAAGGACGTCGTGATCACCATGAAGGGGATCAACGACAACCCGCTGTTCGATGTGCAGACCGCCGCCAATGTCGCGGGTGACGTCTATCGCGGCTCCACCACGGATCTCGTCCCCGGACAAACCAGCCTCCACCAGGAGACCGGGGCCGTCTCGTTCTTTGACGCGGATCTCTCGGACAAGCACACCGTCACCGTGCGGGCAGCCCAGACCGGCTATCTCGGAACGCTGAAGGCCTCCGTCTTCGACGCGCCGAACGGCCATGACGCCGTGAACTGGACGTTCCAGGTCGACGACGCCGCCTTGTCCAAGCTCACGGTGGACAAGGTCCAGACCTACACGCTGATGATCAACGACGGCCACGGCGGCGCGGCCAAGCAGGACATCTCAGTCACCCTGCACCACGACATGGACCCGGCCGCCCTCAACGCCCAGCTCACCACCCAGCTCAGCCACATGCTGCTGGTGTAGCAGCGCTCCACGCCAACCGATCGAGCAACAATCGTCCGGCTTCACTCGAAGCCGGACGAACGCGCGTAAGGGGTGGGATCGTCCAGGCGTCGGTAAAGCTTCCGCTTGCCGAGCATCACGTAGATCCGATTCCTGATGCGCCACTTCCAGAGCGGCCAGTCGCCGCCGTCCAAAAACTTGCACATCAGGTTCGGCACCGGCAACACGGACCGCCATTTGCGGCTCACGAACCGCCAGGCCTCCCCAAAGCTGGCGTCCAGCGTCGGGATCGACGCCGAATTGTGCACGACCGGGATGTCCGCAACCCAGACGCTCTGGCCCGCCTTCGCGGCCGACAGCGCGATGTCGGTGCCGTACATATGGAAGCCCGGCAGGTCGGGATCGAAGGTGACGCCGCTCGCGGCGCGAACCACCAGCACGATCTCGTCCAGGATCGCGACCTTCTCGGGCCGCACCAGCGGCGAGCCCAGGAGCCGGCGCGTCGACGTGTCGTAGAGGTAGCCGGCCTGCGAACCGTCCTGCTTGGCTCCATAGATCCCGATCACCGCCCAGTTGCGGTCAACGGCCTCGATGTCGGCGATCGCCTTGTGCAGCTTCTCGAGCCAGCCGGCCGGAAAATAGATGTCCTGGTGGGCGAACACCACGATGGGGGAGGGAGGATCCAGCAGCGCTTCGGCATAGGCCGCCGCTGCGGACCGCTTGCCCTGGAGCGCCCGGACGGACATTGCGCCGGAAGCCACGTCCGGGGACCGAAGAAGGTTTTGGCGAAGGATCTCGTCCGAATTCGAGCACGAGACGATCGATACGGAGTTTGTCATCAGCGCCTTGTCGGAATCGTTTGCGCCGGCGCGAGAGGCGCGCCGGCGCTGAATGGTCAGGATTGCGGCTCCGGGCGCCGCCGTATGCGCGGCGCCCTTGGGCGATTACCGGCGCAGGTAGCGCAGGTCGTTGCCTTCGTTCACGGTCGCAACGCCGATGCGGATGATGTTCAGCGCCTTGGCGAGCTCCACCGCGGCGGCGTTGCCGACGTAAACGACGTCCTTGTCGCGCAGCTGGAACTGCTTGAGGGTGAAGAACCCTTCCTGGCTGCGCAGGTTGAAGTTGTAGATGATCGGCACGTCGCCGGCCGGCCAGTTGGTCAGGTCGAGGCCCAGCCGCGCCGCCACGCTCCGGGGCTCGGTGCGGTAGATGAACACCGCCGACGGATTGGCGCGCTCGTCCAGGAGGCCGCCCGCCTTGCCGACGCCTTCGGCCGCGGTGAGCTGCTCGGACTCGAAGTTGTACTTCCCGTTCAGTCCGGCCGCGCCCAGGATCACGAAGGAGCGGTTCTCGCGATACACGTAAACGGTGTCGCCGGGCCGCACATAGATGTTGTTGCTCGGGTCGTTGACGATGCGGTTGAAATACACCGAGCGCTTCTGTGTGCCGCGCTGCAACGTCACGAAGCTCTCATAGCCCTGGCCCTTGGGGCCGCCGGCGCGCGCGATCACGTCGAGGATCTTCTCGCCGGCCGGGTTCACGGCGAAGCGGGCGGGCTGGTTGACCTCGCCGAGCACGCTCACCTGCGTGGCCTTCTGGTCGCGCAGCGCCACGATCACCTGGGGTTCGATGGCGCGGTTGCGCAGGCGCTGCTCGATGTCGGCCTGAACCTCCGGGATGCGGCGCCCCAGCACGCGCACGAGGCCCGCATACGGAACCGAGATGGTGCCGTTCCGGTCGACCTGCTGGTCCGGAATGGTGACGAAATTGCCGGCGCGCGAGCCGGCCTCGCTCGGGATGAAGAGGCCGCCGGCCGAGGCTTCGAAGATCGTGACGCTCACGACGTCGCCGACGCCGAGCCGGATGTCGGCGGCTCCGCCACGCGACGCGAAGGAACCCAGGCTGCCGGTCTCCACGGCCTGCGAAACCATCGCGGCGACGCTCGGGGTCGCCTGGATCATCAAATGCGGGAGGATTTCCTGGGGGTCGACCACCGGCGGGTTGGTCATCAGGCCGGGGCCCGAGGTCGGAAGCGTGTCGCAGCCCGACAAGAACGCCATCGCGACGACAAGGGCGACGCGCGTGTTGGGCATCGGTTTAATCATAAGCACGGATCCTAAACGCTGCGGCACATGCGTCCAACAGGAAGCCATAAAGGCCATTGAGCATTATCGCGAGTCATCGAGGCTAGGCGGACTTAGATTCCACAGTGCGTGTGGCCAGACAGGCACACTGCATCCACGTTGATCCACAGTACGTTAAATTGATACAACTGAGAGGTTGTATTGCGTGTGTTAAGGTTATTCGCCGATTAAGTCTTCTCCTTTGTTTACGCTCGCCAAGCCTTTCGAAGCGCGACAGCCCTATAAGGGCGGCCGCTGGTCCTTTCCGTCCGCAGGCGCTCCGGGCGGATGCCCGGGTTGCCCCGAAGCCTGCGAGCGGGGAGGCGAGCTCAACGCCACCTGATGCGCCCAGATGAAGCGCATCAGTCGCAGGCGCACCAGCACGGCTGCGGCCTCGAGCTTGTTCCTGCCGTGCACGCCGTCGCGCGACATCGCGATCTGAACCGTGTGAGGCAAGATTGACGCCAGCACGGCCCAGCTCCGACCGAGCCAGAGATAACGCCCCAGCGGGCGCTCCAGCGCGACCCCGTAGGACTCCTGCGTCAGCCGGCGCCACTTCTTTCGCAGCTCCGCCCAGTTTCGCCGCGCCGGATGCCCCACCAGCGCATCCGGCGCGTAGCCCAGCCGGTAGCCGAGGCCGACCGCGCGCACGCACCACTCATAGTCTTCCGAAACGCCGTTGCGGAACGGGCCCACGGCGTCGAACACGCGCCGGCTCACGAACAGCGCGGCCGTCACCGAGAAGCTTTTTTCGCGGATGTACCGCTCATTTTTGAAGGCGAAGATCTTCTCGTAGGCCTCGCTCGGCGTCAGCGATGCGGGATCGTCGGTGTCGACCCTCACGCAGCCGCCCACGATGTCGTCCCTCGCGAGCGCCGCGACGCCTGCTTCCAGAAAGCCGGGTTCCGGGCGGCAATCGCTGTCCGTGAATGCGATGAATTCCGATGCCGAGGCCGCAACGCCCGCGTTCCGTGCTGAACCCGCCCCTTGCTCCCTGGCCAGAATGACGCGCGCACGCCCCTGCGCCACGGCCTCCACGGCCGCAAGGCCACAGGCCGAATTGTTGTCCGCGATGATGACCTCGAAGTCCGTTGCCGGAAGCGTCTGCCGCGACAGGCAGTCGAGGCAACGTCCGAGGTTTTCGAGATCCTGGTAGTGGGGAATGACGACCGCGATGCGCGGCGCCGCCGTCGGGTTCGCGCCCGGAGGCGTCGAGCCGTTCAGGTCAGCAGAAACCATTCATCGTGCTCCTGAGAATGCATTGCGGTGGGCCATGGTCATGCAGGAACTCACGACGGATGGCTGAGATACGCGGACTGCACCGCATAGGCTTCGCGCGATTGCACCAGCCCCTGCATGTCGGCGTGGTTCAGCACCGTGCCGATCAGCTTCTGGGCCACCTCGCGGTTGGCCCGCAGGCACTCGCGCACCACATGCGCCTCGGTGCGATCCCACTTCAGCACCAGGACGAATGAATCGATCAGGTCCGACAACAGCCGCGCATCCGCGACGGCGCCGATCGGCGGCAGGTCGATGATGATGTAGCGGTAGTGCTCGCGCAAAACGCTCACCAGGCGCCCGAAAGCCGTGAGCTCGATCACTCGGCCGCCCGCTTCGGCGGCGTTCTGGCCGTAGCCGACCGCGGGGATGAAGGTGAGGGCGGGGTTCTCCGCCCGAAACAGCGCGTCGGCCAACTGGCGTTCGCTGCGCAACACCTCCTGCAAGCCCGCGGTGGCGTGCGGGGCGAGCAGATTGGAGAGGGAGGGGCGGCGCATGTTGCCGTCGATCAGCAGTGTCGGCTCCCCGCCGCGCGCACAGAGCTCGGCCAGGTTTCCGGCGACGGTCGTTCCACCGTCGTCGCTGGCGCAGGACGTGACGCCGATCACCACGGACTCGCCGGGACGCTGGATGTCGACCGAAACCTTCAGGGCGCGCAGCGTTTCGGCATAGAGACTGAACGGCGCACGCGTAGCGAACTGCAGGCGGGCATTGCGGCGCGTGCGGTGGCGGTCGTCCTCCGCGCCGGCCGGCGTCGCAAGTTGCGGCTGTTGCCCGATGATCGGCAGAAAGCCCATGCAGGGCGCCAGAGTGGCCTCCTCGGCCTGCCGACGCGTGCGGATACGGCGCGAAAACGCCTCCAGGGCTATGGCAAGGCAGAACGCGAAGCCGAAGCTCAGCAAGGTCGCGCCGCCGATCGCCTTGCTCGGCGTCGGGAAGCTCGGGTTCACGGGCGTCGGCGCCTTGGTGATCACCCTGGCCTCGGTGATCGGGAAGCCCTGCTTCTGGATGCCCTCCACATAGCGCTGCATGAAGGTGTCGCGGATGCTCTTCACGGCCGAGGCCGTGCTCTCGAGCTGGCTCAACTCCACGCGGGCGCCCTGGGCGGCGGCGGACAGGCGCGCCAATTCGTTCAGCTCGTTCTGCAGCGTCTGTTCGCGGCTCTTGGCGATCTCGACGTCGCTCTTCGCGCCTTGCTGGATTCGCTTGAACTCGTCCGCGATGGAATTCTCGATTTCCACCATGCTTTGGCGGATGCGCGTCACCGACTCGTGCTTCGCGCCATAGCGGAGCGAGATCTCCGCCGCCTGTCGCTTGGCCTCGAGGTAGGCGTTGCGCAGCGGCACGATCACCTCGTTGGAGAGCTCGTCGACGAGCGCGCCCTGCACGGCGCCGGTCGCGATGATCTGGCCGATCTGGGCGATCTTGGCTTCGGCGCTGAACCGCGTCAGCCGCGCCTGCAGGAGCTTCTGGCTCACGTCGGCGAGCTGCTGCTCGTCGATGAACTTGCCGTCCGAGCTCATGATGCCGTTACGCAGCCGGTATTCCACCGCCTTGCGGTCGGCCGCGTCCACGTCCGCCTGCAGCTCGGCGATGCGACCGCTGAACCAGGAGCTCGCCTTCTCGGAGGCGTCCCGCTTCGCTTCCAGCTGGTCCTGGATGTACATGGCCGCGACGGAATTCGCCAAGCGGGCGGCCTTTTCGGCGGTCCGGGCGACGAAGTCGATCGAGATCGCGTAGGAGAGGTCGATCCGGTCGACCGCCATGGATTTCACGACGGCTTCGGCGGCGAGGCGCCGGCGCTCGGCCTGGGGCGCGTCCATCGGGTTCGGCAGAATGCCGACGACGCCCAGCAGCCGCAAAGGCAGCGGCAGCTTGCCGACGAATTCGGGGTCCTCGTCGAGCTTCTCGTCGATCACCATCCGGTTCACGACGCTTTCCGACTTCAGGATCTCGATCTGGCTGAGCACGGCCGAGCTGTCGATGCGCCCGCTCGAGGTCGAGAAGTCCTCGTCCAGCGCGGCGAGACGCTTGAAGTCGATCAGCACCACCGAGCGGGCCTTGTAGGTCGGCGTCGCGGTGAACAGCACGAGCACGCCGAGGATGGCGCCCAGCGCCGTGATGCCGCCGATCAACCGCCTGCGCTTGCGCAGGACGCCCATGAAGAACGCAATTTCTCCCGCATCCGACGGACCTAGGTCCGCGGCGCTGATGCGTTTCAAGGGGGCTCGCTGGGGCGCGTCGAGCATGGACGGCGTCATCTCGCTTGTGATCGGCGTCGACTAAACGCGCCTTCGCGCTGACGATACCTGAAACCAAAATATTTCGGGCAGCGCATGACGCGATTGCATGACATCATCGCGGCGTGAACGTGACGATAACGCGTTCAAGCCGTTACGGGCGCCAGGCGATTGAACGCCGAGACGTATTTGGCGGCCTCGCGGTCCCAGCTGAACGCCGCGTCCGCGAGGCTCTTGGCCAGGGCCGCTTTTCTGGCCCGCAGCTCCGGATCGGACAGGATCTCCAGGATCGTCGAGGCCAGGCCCTCGGGATCGGGCGTCTTGGCGTAGTTGCCGGCCTCTCCGAGAAGACGGCGCGTTTCCGTGAGGTCATACGAGACGATCGGAATGCCGAGCGCGCTGTATTCGAAGACCTTGTTCATCGAAATCTTGTCGTTGTACTCGTTCACCGGATCCGGGATCACGCCGAGATCGAACGCACTCAGATGCGCGAGCAGCGCCTCGCCCGAGAGGTAGCCCGTGAACGTCACCATGTCGGCGACGCCGAGGCTCGTCGCCAGCTCGCGCACGCTCGCGAGGGCGGGTCCGTCGCCCACGATCACGGTGCGGATGTCCGGAACGCCGTGGCGCGTCTTCAGGATGTGCGTCGCCCGGACGAGGTGGTCGACGCCGTCCTGGTCGCCGATGATCCCCACATAGCCGAGCAGCAGCCGGGCGCCCTGGCGCACGGCAGCGTCGGGCTCCACCCGGCGCAGGCGCGACCGGTCCGGCACGCTGTAGACCGCGACGACGTCCTCCGGCTTCTTGCCGCCACGCGCGATCGCGATGTCGCGAAACGTGTCGTTGGCCGAGATCACGAGGTCGGCGGCCTTGAAGGTCATCTTCTCGACCGCCAGCAGCGCCGTATGGAGGAAGCCCTTTTTGTTGAACTTTGCCGCAAAGAGCTCCGGCGACACGTCGTGATGATCGAAGACGAGCTTCTTGCCGAAAAGCTTGAACGGCGCCGCCACCAGAAACAGCAGGTCCGGCGGATTGCAGACCTGGATGACGTCGAAGCCCTCGTTGCGCGCCACCGTGATCAGCAGCCGCGCCTCGTGAAACAGCGCCGCCGCATATTCGATCAGAAACCCGGCCGCGCCGCGCGCCTCGAAAGGCAGCGGGTGGCGATAGATCTCGATATCGTCGATCGTCTCGCGCTTGAGCGGGTACTTGTCGGTAAGCGGGCAGATCACCGTCACCTTCCACCCGGCGGCGCGCAGGGCGCGCGCTTCCTGCCAGACGCGGCGGTCGAACGGCACGGGCAGGTTCTCGACCACGATCACGCAGGAGCGGGCAGGGCCCGTGTGGGAGGCGGCGAGCGACGTTGTGTTGGCGGCTGCGTCCAAGACGAGTGCCCTTTCATGCAATGCGGCGAAGCCGTGTAAGGCGGCGTCGCGATAAGGTGCGATGAAGCCGCGTGAAGGCGGCTTCGGCAACGGTGTTCAGTTGCCCTGGTTACGCTGCTGGATCCGGCGTTGCTGGTCGGTGAGACCGTTCGACGAACCCTGGTTGCCGAAAGGGCTCTGGAACGGACTGCCGCTCGGCCGGTCCGGCTGAATGTCGACTCCGCGCCGGTTGTAGACCGGGCTGCTCGGGCAGCGCCGATCCACGGTTTCGCCGGGCGGGCAGGGCGGCCGAACCTGTGCGGCGAGCGCAATGGGGGCCGCGGGCGCAAGCGCGCCCAGCAGCATGGCTATCAATCTCATGTTCCGTCTCCGCTTCGGCAGCAAAGAACGACAACGCGCGGCCTCGCCGAGCGTTTAAACCAGCGGCCGCGGATCGTCCGCGAGCTTGCGCAGCGCCCGCCCATAGGCGGTTTTCTCGAACAGCGTCGCGCGTTCCAGCAGCTGCGCCTTGTCGATGAAGCCGTTCAGGAAGGCGATCTCCTCCAGCGCGGCGATCTGCATGCCCTGGCGATGCTGGATGGTGCGCACGAACTCGCTCGCCTCCAGCAGGCTGTCATGCGTGCCCGTGTCGAGCCACGCATAGCCGCGCGACATCAGCTCCACATGCAGCGACCCGCGCTCCATATAGGCGGCGTTGACGTCCGTGATCTCCAGCTCGCCACGCGGCGAGGGCTTCACGGCGGCCGCGATGTCGAGCACGGCGTTGTCGTAGAAATAAAGCCCCGTGACCGCCCAGTTGGATTCCGGCTTGGTCGGCTTCTCGACGATCTTCACGGCCTTGCCGGCCTTGTCGAGGCTCACCACGCCGTACCGCTCGGGGTCCTCGACATGATAGGCGAACACGGTCGCGCCGGTAGCCCGGCTGCGCGCCCGGCGCAAAAGCTCGATCAGGCCCGCGCCGTGGAAGATGTTGTCGCCCAGCACCAGCGCGACCTGGTCGTCGCCCACGAAATCGCGGCCGATCACGAAGGCCTGCGCCAGCCCCTCCGGGCGAGGCTGCACCGCATAGCTGAAAGTGACGCCGAACTGCTCGCCGGTCCCGAACAGGCGCTTGTAGTTGTCGAGATATTCGGGCGACGAGATGATCAGGATCTCGCGGATGCCGGCCATCATCAGCACGGACACGGGATAGTAGATCATCGGCTTGTCGTAGACGGGCAACAACTGCTTATTCACCGCCAGCGTGGCGGGGTGCAGCCGCGTGCCGGAGCCGCCGGCCAGGACGATACCCTTCATCTGCTGGTCTCCTGAATGCGCATCAGCCCGTCCGTCCGGGACCAAGCAGAGTGTCGAGAATGTCGCCGAGCGCGTCACGCCACGGCCTGGGCTCGATCCCGAACGCCGCCGTGACGGCGCGCGTGGATAGCCGCGAATTGGCCGGCCGCCGGGCCGGGGTGGGGAAATCCGCCGTCGTGATCGCCTCCACGGGCACGCAAGAACCGCCCCGCGCCTGCGATTGCGCCATGATCTCGGCCGCAAAGCCTCGCCACGACACGTCGCCGCGGTTGGCGAAATGGTAGGTCCCGGCCGGCGCGGTCGCATCCTGCGCCAATCGCAGCGCGATCTGCGCCAGCGCGGCCGCGAGGTCCGCCGCGATCGTGGGGTTGCCCCACTGGTCGTCCACCACCCGCAGCGCCGGGCGCTCGCCCGCCAGCCGCAGCATGGTCTTCACGAAATTCGCCCGGTGCGGGCTCACCACCCAGGCCGTGCGGACGATGGCGTGGCGCGGGTTGGCGGTGCGAACCGCCTGCTCGCCGCCTTCCTTGCTGGCCCCGTAGACGCCGAGCGGCGCCACCGCGTCGCCGACCTCGTATGGCTCGCCCTTGCGGCCGTCGAAAACATAGTCGGTGGAGACATGCACGATCGGCACGCCCGCCCGCGCGGTAGCGGCGGCCAGGATGGCCGGCGCCATCGCGTTGGCGCGCCATGCGGCGGCCACGTCCTGCTCGGCCTTGTCCACGGCCGTGTAGGCGGCCGTGTTGATCACCGCCCCGAAGCCGCCATCCGCGATCGCGCGCTCGATGGCGCCTTCGTCGGCGAGGTCCAGCGCGTCGCGCCCCGGCGCGACCACGCTCACGCCCTCAGGCCAGCGCAAGCGCTGCAGCTCGAGGCCGACCTGCCCGGCGCCGCCGAGAACGAGAACCCGCATCGTCACGCCCGCGCCGCCGCGAGGCCGAGCCGCTGGCCCTGGTATACGCCCTGCTGGATCGGCCGCCACCAATCCTCGTTCGCCAGATACCAGGCCACGGTCTCCTGCAGCGCCTCTTCGAAGCTCTTTTGCGGCTTCCAGCCGGTCTCGCGCTCCACCTTGGTCGGGTCGATGGCGTAGCGCCGGTCATGACCCGGGCGGTCGGTAACGAAGGTGATCAGCTTCTCGTGCGGCCCGGCCTGCGGGCGCAGTCGGTCGAAGGCGGCGCACAACGCGTTCACGACCTGCATGTTGGTGCGCTCGGAGCGCGAACCGACCAGATAGGTGTGCCCGACCCGTCCGCGCTCCAGGATGGCGATCAGCGCCCGCGCGTGGTCGTCCACATGGATCCAGTCGCGCACGTTCAGCCCGTCGCCGTAGACGGGCAGGGACTTGCCCGCGAGCGCGTTCAGGATCATCAGCGGGATCAGCTTCTCGGGAAACTGCCGCGGGCCGTAGTTGTTGGAGCAGTTGGAGATCAGCACCGGCAGGCCGTAGGTCTCGCCCCAGGCGCGGGCCAGATGGTCGGACGCCGCCTTGGAGGCCGAGTAGGGCGAGCGCGGGTCGTAGCGGCTGTCCTCGGTGAAGAAGCCGTCCTGTCCCAGGGAGCCGTAGACCTCGTCCGTCGACACGTGAAGGAAGCGGAACGCCTCCTTCTCGGCCGGCGGCAGCCCGTCCCAATAGGCGCGCGCCGCGTCCAGCATGCTTTGCGTGCCGGCCACGTTGGTGCGCACGAAGGCGCCCGGGCTCGTGATCGAGCGGTCGACATGGCTCTCGGCGGCCAGATGCATGATCGCCTGCGGCTTGAAGTCGGACACCAGCACCCGCATCCGCGACGCGTCGCAGATGTCGGCCTCCACCAGCTTGTGGCGCGGGTTGCCGGCCAGGGGAGCCAGCGACAGCGGGTTCGCCGCATACGTCATGGCGTCGACGTCGAGAACCTCGTGGCCGAGGTCCTGCACGAGCTGCAGAACGAGCGCCGAGCCGATGAAGCCGCAACCGCCGGTGACCAGAATGCGCATGGGTGGAATCTCCGAAAACAAATCAGCGCCGCGTAGGCTCAATCGAATGCGTGGCCGAGTTGGCCAATTGATGGCGCGGCGAGGTCCTTGTCGGACAGCACGGCGTCGGCGGCCGTGACCGGCCATGCGATCCCGAGTTCGGGATCGTTCCAGGCCAGGTTCCGGTCGTGCTCGCGGCTGTAGTAGGCGCTCACCTTGTAGGCCACCATGGTGTTGGGCTCGAGCGTGCAGAAGCCGTGCGCGAAGCCTGCCGGAACATAGAGCTGCTCGCCATGCTCGGCGTCCAACTTCACGGCCACGTGCTTCAGATAAGTGGGCGACGACCGGCGCAGATCCACCGCGACGTCGAGAATGCTGCCCGCCAGGACGCGCACCAGTTTCGCCTGCGCGTGCGGCGCCAGCTGAAAGTGAAGGCCGCGCACCGTGCCAGCATTCACCGAGAAAGACTGGTTGTCCTGAACCCAGTCACAGTCAACGCCAGCCTGTTCGAGTACATTTTTACGAAAGGTCTCGGAAAACCAGCCACGCGCGTCGCCGAAAACCTGTGGTTTCACCAGAAGTGGGCCGACAAGGTCCAGGGTCGTCACCTGCATGGAAGATTAACCTCTCTGTCGCGTTCACACGTTGCCCGAACAATCTCCCTTGTGATTACCCCCTATTGTGCGGTGCGTCAAACTACGGAGGCGAATCCCGACGTCCTGCGCCGTTCGCCAGCAGATGCGCTCAAGCTGGAAAGCCGTTTGGAAACAGGAGGCTCCCGGCCTCTGAAATTCTCTCCTCGCAACTGCGATAAGCTTGCTTAGCTTACGCTCCATTTTGAAACGAACAGTCGCGTCGCGTTTCATAAACGTTGCTGCCCGGCAACATCGCTGGCGCTAAATGCACCGCGAATTGAGCTAAATGAGAATGAAACTATGGCATTCAATTTGCTGGAGTTATCGTCACGATCGCCCAACCGGGCTTTGATTCGTCGGGGAATGAGATGCGGGCTTTTGCCGGCGCCGTCGCGTTGTTTGCGGTGGCTGCAACCATCAATGTCGTGCAGGCGGCCGAGTGCCGCTCCGCTTTTGGCCGCGCCAGCGCGGCCGACATGGACAGCTTCATCGCGCAGCCAACCTCGCTGATGACGGCCAGCCCCGAGGGCGGCGGCCTCATGGTGAAGCAGGTCCGCGAGCTGCTTCTCGCCAACACCGACCTGACGCAGTCCGTCCTTGCTCTCGCGGCCAACGCCAACGCCGAGCAGCGCTCCTCCATCGGCGCCGCGCTCGGCCAAGTCACGCAGGCCTGCTCCAAGACCTCGCCCGACGTGGCGCAGCAGATCCAGGCGGCCGTGCTGACGGTCTCCAATCCTGAAATCATGACGGCCTTCCGCCAGGCCACCGGCGACGTCTCCACGGCGGCCGTCGGCATCGGCGCGGCGTCGTCCCCGGCGCCCGCCGCAAGCCCGCTGGGCGGCACCAACGCGTCCCTCATCGGCGGCGGCGTCGGCGAGGCCGGCTCCGGAGGCGTCTCCCAGGCCGGCGGCGGCATCCCCAGCTCCGGCTTCGGCGGCGGCGGGGCAGGGCGCTCCGCCCGGGCCGCCTTCGCGAGCCTGGTCGGAACCACCACGACGGCCGTCAAGCCGCCGGTCGTCACCGTGCCGGGGCCGACCGCAGGCGCAGGGTTTTCGGGGGTCGTCGCGATCGCTTTCGGGCTCCTGCTCTGGCGCGCCAACCGCAAACGGCTGGCGTCCAGCGGCGTCGCCTGAGGCCGCCAGAAGCTCAGCTCCAAAACGCAAAACGCGCGGGACCCTGTCCCGCGCGTTCTGATTCGTGTCGGGTCCTTCAGCTTCAGACCAGCAGGTAATCCGAGTGGATCGCGGCCGACAGCGCCGAGGCGTGGTCGTCCACGCCCTTGAGCGTGATCACGACGTCGGTCGTCGCCCGTCCGCCATGTTGGTCGGCCACCGCAACGGTGGTTTCCACGCTCAACGTTTCATGCGCGTCCAGGAAGCGGATGGCTTGGTCGCTCAGGGTGAAGGACCAGTCCGCCGTTCCCTTGTTGCCGCCCACCGCGCCGGTGTCGAAATCCATCGCGCGCTTGAACTGATCGAGTTGCGCCGTCGTCAACTCGTGCGTCAGGTCCTGCCCGGCCGCGCCCGTGAGGTGAACCTCCTTGCTGACAACGGACGTCGTCAGAGTGTCGCGGCGATCGATGTCGGAAACGTTGAGGACGCCATGCTTCGAGATCGTGGCGGACTGCCCCTCATAGGCGGCGGCTTGCGTCGAGCCGGCGATCTTGGGCTTGTCCTCCGTGCCGGTGAGCGTCACGGCGACCACCTTGTTGGCGACGCCGCCCTCGCCGTCGTCGACACGGATCACGTAGCGCTGGTGCGCGACCTCGCCGGCCGACAACGCGTCGAGCGCCTTGGTTGCAGCCTCGTACTTCCACGTCACGGCCCCGACCTGCTGTCCGGACGCCTCCTTGGCGACCGTGGCGGTGACAGAGCCGATATACCCCGCTCCGAGTGTCGAAACCGACACATGGTGCCCGTCGCCGATATCGGCGTCCGTGAAGGCGAAACTCCCGACCTTTGCGACTTTTGCCGGCGCAAACGCGGATACGGGATCAGACACGGCGGCCAGCGCGGCCCCGGCTGTCGTCACCGGCTTGCTGTTGCCGGTGTCGGATGGGGCGGGCTCGGTGGGCGTCGTCGGCTGCAGGATGGGGGTCGACGGGGCGGTCACCACGGGTTGCAAACTCACGCCGGAATGGCTGAGCACGAAGTCTGCCAGCGTCATCGCGTGGGAGCCCTGGAGGTCGATCGCGAAGTCCGCCTGCATGTCGCCGTTTTTGTCGAGCTCCACCACCGTTTTGCCGTTGGCGATGATGTAGTGCAGCTGCCACGGCGCACCGGTGAAGGCCTTCGCTCCTGCCCATGTCCAATTCGTGACGTTCATTCCGGGCGCGAGCGCCGAAAGGTCGATCTTGTCCTGGCCCTGGATGAAGTCCGAGACAAAGTCGCGTCCGTCCGTGAGCGTCTTGATGGCGAAGACGTCCCGGCCAAGCCCGCCGCTCAGGAAGTCGCGTCCACCATTGCCCTGGATGTAGTCGTCGCCTGAGCCGGCCATCACGAGGTTGGTGCCTGCGCCCCCGATGAGCTTGTCGGCGGCCGCCGTGCCGTTCAGAGTGGCGGTCGCCGTGGTGGCCACGACGGCGTGCAGGAGCGACAGGTTGATCGCCGGGGCGACGGAGGCGGAGCCCGCATGCGCCAGGGGTCCGGTCGCGTAGTGGTTGCCCGTGTAGACGAGATCGGCCGGCCGGTCCTGCAGGTAAAGGTTTCCGTATTTGCCGAAGTCGACAACGTTGTCGACAACCCGCACGCCGGTGACGGAGCCGATCTGGCCCGCCGTATGCGTGATCGTGGCGCCGTCGGTCACCAGCACCGTGTTGGAGCCGCCCAGAAGAATGTTCTTGGTCACCAGCACGTTGGCGACGTTGCCGGCCTCGCCGGTGACCCGCACGGCGTTGTTGGTTTCGGCCCGCGCCCCCGCGGAGGTGCGCCAGTCGACGATATTGCCGTCGATCGTCACCGGACCGATCGTCTTGCCGATATAGATGGCGTCGCTGTGCGCCGCGGTGCGGAAGCCGCCGCCGCTGATGTAGTTGCCGGAAATCTTTCCGCTCACGATCGCGAGCGCATCCTCGGGCGCGTTGATGAACGCGCTGTTGGTGATCACCGTATTGGCGCCGCGCGACGTGACGAAGTCCGCATAGGGACGGTCGAGCTTGAGGCCGTCGAATGTGCAGTGGTCGATGGTGAGATTGGATGTTCCCGCGAACGCGTTGACCCCATAGGCGCCGACGCGTGCGTCGAAATGGCAGTTTCGGAACTGAACGTTGTCAGCCTGAACGTTGACCTGCACACCGGAGAAGTCGACGCCTTCAAACACGGCGCCGGCCTTGGTGACGGCCAGCGTGTTGATGGAGCGCGCGTAGAAGACGCCGTCGGACGCGTCCAGGCTCTTGAACGATTGCATTGAAGTCGTAGCGGTCGTGGCGCCGACAGTCCCTTGCGCAGCCGGCAAAGTGGACAATGCGTTCTGAGACGCGATGGAGCGCAGTTCCGTCGTAGCTATCATGTGATCTCTGCCCCGCTGGCGAGCTCGCCGGCCCGCCTTAGATGATCCTTGGATGTCCCGATTCGTTGACCGGATCCGATTTGGCTACGGGCAGATTAAGGCATCATTAACGCTACCGTTTCAGCTTCAAACAGATTTATCGCATACGTGAAACCACTTACAAAAGAATTGAAACGGCATATTACTCAATAGTTTCGACGTTGTCCAAAGAGTTGCATAGAGTAAACTCTGTAAATCAGCCTGGATGCCAAGCACGTGAAAATCTGTGCTGCTTGGAGCTTTGTGCAGAAAAAACTAATCGACTGTTGGCAAGATATTTTCGCTTGACGCAAAGCTATTTTCGCTTAACGCGCATGCCGACTCTCGCGACGAAGCAGGCCAGCCGGCTGCTGTCGCGCCGCACGGGAAACGCGACGCGGAACCACCCATCGCCGGACGGGCTCTGGTGAGAGCGGAAAAGCCGGCGCGGCTGCCGGCCGCCTTCGGGCCGGCCTAGATCGGCTTGTCCGCGATGGCGTCTGATCGGGGTCTGGATGCGCGCGTGAGCACCATGCGCTTCGCGGCGTTGACGGCCGGTTTTTCGACCAGAAGGTGAAACACCGTTCCGGCGGCCCAGGAGAGCAGCAGGCAGGCGACCGCCAGCGTGGCTCCCCCCACTGCGCCGCTGACCGGGAGCTTCTTCCAGACGATGCCCAGAAAACCCACGCAGAACATGTGGGTCAGATAGATCGAGTATGAGGCGTCGCCGAGCAGGCGGAGAACCCGGCTCCGGCCGATATAGCCCTGGATGTCGAGCGAAACGGCGGCGACAAACAGCATGGTGGCCGGGATGCCCCAGTACAGAACCCGCCCGGACGACACGCGTGAAAAATTGATCGACGCCATCTGCTCGACCGTGACCACGATCGCGAAGGCGACGAGGAGGATGATCGAAGCGCCGAGCCTGAGATGGTAGCCCTTGATCACGCATTCGGCCGCCAGCATGCCGAAGATGAACTCCAGAAGAATCGGGTTCGTGTAGAAGGCCAGAATGGCGTTTTCGGGCTGGAGGATGGCTCCACCGAGCACCAGCAGGGCAAGAATGGCCGACGTGATGGCGAGCCGACGCCTATGATTGATGACCAGCGCGACCGAGAAAATCACGTAGAAGGCGAACTCGTAGTTCAGGGTCCATCCGATCGTGAAAACCGGCCACGCGTCTTTCATGATGGGATGCGGCCACGCGATAAACAGCATCGACGCAATGATGTGCGGCAGGTCCAGCACGGTCGTGTAGAACACCTGGGGCGCGACAAGAGCGATCAGGCATGTCGCCAGCGTGATGATCCAGTAGATCGGGCCGACGCGCAGGAAGCGATGCGCCAGGAACTGGCCGGCGCTCTTCTCCCGCGATTGGGTGATGAACACCATCAGGAACCCGCTGATCACGAAAAAGATGTCGACGCCGGCCGCCCCGAATTCGAATTGGCGTTCGCCAGGCGTGTTCAGGTAACGGGCGACCTGCTGGAAGGCGTGAACCATCACGACCATGCTGGCCGCGACGAAGCGCAGATACTGGATGCTGTCGAAATCGGCTTTCGCGGACGGGCGGTGTCGGGCGATCAGCATCCAGAAAACTCCGGGTGAGGGAGGCGTGTCCATGCGGGAGGCACGCCTTGGGCCGAACGAGCGATAAAGCCGCTCGCGCGAACGGGAGGTCCCGGACGCCACGTTGAAACGGCTGTTAACGTCGCCGGCTAAACAGGAGATGCCTTGACGTCGGTCACGCCGGGACCGTTCCGGGCTCGATCCTTAAGGCGCGATCGCCGCCGGGTCTAGGGCAGCGGCGCCACGCGATGCGGGGTGGTCGCCTCGGCCGGCTGCGACGTCTCGTCCGGCAAAACGAGCCCGATCCCCATGTTGCGATGAACCGCGCGCGTAATCCTGACCGTTCGACGCGAGCCCTCGAGCTCGTTCCAGAAGCGATGCACGTCGATCGACTCGTCATACGCGTTCTCGACGATGTCGTGCAGGGCGATCACGCCCGTCTCCGACATCAGCGGGCTGTACATCTGGAAGTCCTTGCGCACGCCCTCATAGGAATGGTCGCCATCGATCAGGAGCAGATCGAGCTTCCGTCCGTCGAGCAACCGCTCGACCTGCGCTAGCGACGACGGCTGGTGGCTGTCGCCGCGGATGAGATGCAGCGTCTGCCCCGGGCTCACGAACTTGCGAAAAGTGCGTTCCTTCCAGCGTGGGTAGCCGCCGCCATTGCGGCCATATTGCAGGTCGAGACTGATCACCGTGGCGTCCGGGCTCGCCGCCTTGCACAAAAGCAGGAGCGTGCCGCCCTTAGCGGTTCCGATTTCCATCACGGTGCGCGGCTTGAGGGCCTGCACCGTGTGCAGGAACTCAACCAGCTCGTCCCGGTTCTGGATCGGCCGGATTGCGCCGTTGAAGCCGCCGAGCACCAGGTCGGCGCTCGCCGCGAGGTCGCCGTCGAAGGCGCCGCGATCCAGGGCTGCGTTCACGGCCGGGAAGTTCATGTAATCCTTGAGGAGCTTGTGCTGCTGCCACAGCATTGCGGCCGTTCGGGTCAACAGCGGCATCCGTCCCTGCCTTTGCAGCCGGCGCACCTTGCCTTTCAGGTAGGATTTCATCATGAGCGGAACCTCCCCCGTCTTCAGCCGGGCCTAGCGTCTCACCCCCGGTGGCAGCCGATATGTCCGGCAGTCGTTGTCGTGCACGTTGATCGCGCTTGATGGGCGGCCGTCCTTGGCCTTGTCGACGCTGATCCACGGCGTCAGCTTCGGATCCGATCCCGGCGCCAGCGCGACGGCGTTGCCGGCGATTTCGATCCCATCCACGCCGTACCACGTGATGGCGTGCCAGGCACGGATGGTGACGCGGTTGCGCAGCACCCGCACGTTGCGCCAGCGCCCGTCGAACGCCGAAATGCCCTGCAGCGAGTCTCCGGGCGCGCCGGTCATGTCGATGCTGTTGTCCTCGATCAGCACGTCCGAATAGACGCCCTCCTGCGGGCGCGGATAACCCTGCATGCCGTCGGCGTGCAGTTGTTCGCGCGGCGTGTGGCGGCCGAGCCGGATTACGTTGCGGGCGATCACGATTCCGTCGGCGCCGAACTGGATCGCGTCGTTGCCGAAATGCTCGATGACGTTATCGGTGGCGCGATTGCCCCGCCCCGACAGCGAGAGCGCGTTGCGAACATTGAAGAAGCGGCACTTCACCACCGAGCATGCGTCGCCGCGCATCATCAGCGCGATGTTATAGGGTTTCACGACCCAGTCGTCCGCCGTCCAGGCGGCGCTGTCGTCCACGGTCGCGAAGGTGCACTCCTGGAAGACGATGTCGGCGCTGGTCGGCGAAACGTCCACCAGCCGGTTCAGGGCGCGCTCGTTGGCGGCCGGGTCCACGCCGCGGAAGCTGATCCCGCGAAACGACCACTGCTTGGCGCCCGCCAGCACAGTGTGGCCGACAACTGCGCCGGGCTCGCCGATCACCGTCACTGCGCCCGCATTGGCCTTCGTGATGACCGGGTCGCCGTGAAATCCGGCCGCGAGCTGGATCACGTCGCCGGGCGCCATCGCGCCGTTGAGGCGGCCCATCTGGTTGGCGAGCGTCTCACCGCGGGCGGGATTGAGCTTGTAAGTCTGAGCCATGCCGGGGATGTTCCACGGCGCGCATCGGCAATGCAACCCCTGGTTAGATTTCCGGCTCTCACGTCACCCCGCCGGCGTCTCCCTTAACCACCGCGCGATCTCCGGCCAGGCGTCCTCCCGCCGCGTCAGCGGGCGGTAGCCGAGCGCCGCCGCGGCCTTGCTCCAGCCCGGCCGCGCCGAGGCCGTGTGCAGCAGCGTCGCCTCGAGATCTTCCGCGGCCGGCGTTCCCAGCGCGCGCCGAACCACAGCCTCCGTCGCCCAGGCGAGCCGCCCCGGCGCATGGCGCGCCGCCGACCGCACCGGCGTCGTCCAGCGCAGGTCCTCCAGCCTATCCTCCATGGGCGACATCAGCCGGACCGGGAGCCGGTCCGCCACCCGCAAGCCGGCCACCCCCACGGCCGACGCCACGGCCTCGGCCAGCGCGCGCCAAGTCAGCGTTCCGTCGCCTTCGCCGAGGAGAAACGCCTCGCCGGCCGCGGCCTCCACGGTCGCGGCCAGCGCGATCGCGGTGACGACATTGTCCACATGGATGGCGTTGCACAGGCCCTGGCCTCCGCCCACCAGCGCCAGCGATCCGCTGCGTGCGGCCGCCGCAAGCTCGGCCAGCCAGCGCGAGCCGGGCCCGTAGACGATGCCGGGCCGCAGCGCCACGACATCGACGCCCGCCGCGCGCCCACGCCGAAACAGCTCCGCTTCGGCCCGCCGTTTCGCCAGATTGTAGGGCAGGTGCTGCCCGGCCGGCAGCGCCGTCGTCTCGTCGCAGCCGGGCGGCGGCGCCTGCCCGTGCACCACCGCGGTGCTCAGATGCACGATGCGCCCGCAGCCGGCTTTCGCGGCCGCATCCACGAGCGGGCGCACGGCGTCGAGGATGAAATCGCAGTCGCCGCCGGCGCAGTTCGCCACCACGGCGCAGCCCTCCAGGGCGCGCGCCAACGCGGCCGCGTCCAGCGCGTCCGCCTGCCTGTGCTCGGCCAGGCCGGCCAGCCGAGCGGGGGCCGCCGCATGGCGCGTCACCAGCCGCACGCGCCAGCCCGGATCGCCCGACAGCATCTCGACGCAGCGCGTCCCGATGAAGCCCGCGCCGAGCACGGCGATGTCACGCGCCGGCGCCCAGTCCACCGCGTCGGCGTCGTCATCCCACATCGGCGGCCCCGGCTTCCGGCAGAACCGCCCGCAGCCGCGCGCCCGTCGAGAGCCGAACCGGTCCCGCGCCGCCAACCGCGCTGCTGATCGCGAGCGCGATTTCGTTCACGTGCAGCACGAATTCCGGCGTGATCCGGCACGGGCGCTTCTCCCGGATGGCGGCGGCCAGTTCGGCGATCCCGAGCGCGTAGTCCATCTCGTGGCGCCGCAGGGCGCGCCGCCAGCCCGCTTTGGGGCTCAGCTCGGAGACGCGCCCCATAAGGCCGAACAGCCGCCGCAGAACGGGGTGGCGTCGCACCCATGGGTGCGAATCGGCCCGTTGCGCCACGCCGCCATCGCGGCGCACCCGCACGGGCGCGCCGAAATGCCAGCACTCGTCCACCGTGATCTCGCCGGCATCGCCGATGATCCGCAGCGTGTGATCATGTGGCGCGACGATGCTGCAGGTCAGCCGCGCCGCCGCGCCGCTCTCGAACTGGATGCACGCCACCGAAAAGTCGGGCCCCACCTCGCGCGCCGGCAGGGCGGCATGCTTCCCCGGCGCCGCCGTCGTGGCGAACGCCGTCACGGTGGCGGCCGGCCCGAAAAGGTCCACCAGCCAGGCGAGATGGTACCCCGCATGCTCCAGCGTGCACCCGACGGTGAATTCGTCGCGCCAGGGCCAGGGCGTGCCGGCCGGGCTGCGCCACTCATCGGGCTCGAGTTGGTGGACCTTGCCATCGTCGAGCTCGGCATAAACCAGCCTCACCGCGCCGATCTCGTTGCGGGCCAGCAGGGCGCGCAACGTCTGCGCGGTTTCGCCCAGGATGATGCAGGGCGCCGCCGCCAGCCGCAGCTTGCGCTCGGCCGCGAGATCGACCAGGTCGACGCAATGTTCCAGCGTCATCGCGAGCGGTTTCTCGGAATAAAGGTGCCGCCCGGCCTCCAGCGCCCGCCGGCTCACCCCATGGTGGCTGGCCGGGTTGGTGAGGTTCACGACAATCGAGACCGCGTCGTCCGCCAGCAGCGCCTCCAGCGATCCATAGGCGCGGCACCCATTGCGCGCCGCAAACGCCGCGCAACGCCCGGCGTCGTGGTCGAACACGCCCCGGAGCCGCAAGTCCGGGTGCAGGGGGAGGTTGGCCGCGTAGAAATCGGCTACGAAGCCGCAGCCCACGAACGCGATCCCGGTAGGCTCGCCAGCCGTAGCCGCCGCGGGCGCGTCCGGCCGCGTGCCCCCGACCGCATCCAGCCAATCCAGCAACCTGTGCCGGATGCGATCCGCCAAGCGGCTTGTGAGGGTCCGTGTCCCGACCTGAGCGCCCGGCCGATGATCCGCCGATTCTGTCATCTCGAAAACCTAGCCGAAAACGCAACAATCCCCTCACCCTGAGATCGCTCAACGCCCCTCATCCTGAGGAGCCATGCGACTTCGCATGGCGTCTCGAAGGACGAGGGGTTCCAGAAGGCTGAATTTGTCGCCCAAGCTGGTCTCCCTCGTCCTTCGAGACGCAGGCCGAAGACGGCCTGCTCCTCAGGATGAGGGTATCGAGGGTGTGCTAACGACGTTTCGGCCAGGCTCCGAGGAGCATCGCCGCTTGGCGAGGCGTCTCGGAGCAGGAGGGCTCCAGCAAGCTCAACAGTCGTGCGCGCTGGACATCTCGTCCTTCGCGCCGCCCTGCGGATCCGCATGTCACTCAGCACGCCGCTCACGGCGTCACACCCCGAAACGCCAGCGCAGCCGCGTCCACAGGCGTCGCAGGGGCGTGTCCGTTCGCAAGCCGTAGAGCGAGCGTTGCCAGGCCAGCGCCCTGGTTAGCGCGGGGTCGGGCGCGGCGCGTCCGATTTCGTCCTCGATCCAGGCGATAAAGGCCGCATGGGCGGCGTGCGGGCCGGTGGGCGTGTATTCGCCGTCCTGCGTGGCGATCGCGGACGTGGAGCCGGCATGCTGCCGGTAGCGGCAGTTCACCAGCGAGGATACGAAAACGGGTGTTCTCAAGAAGAGCTTCACCCACAGCGACTGGTCCTCGTAGAGCCGGAAGCGCTCGTCGAAGCCGCCGGCCTCCAGCACGAGCGCGCGACGGATCATCACCGCGCAGGTGCACGGGCTGTCGCCCCGCCGGCGGATCAGGATCCGGTCGAGCAGGCGAGGGGGCTCGTAGACGCGGTCGGGGCGAAGCCCCAGCCGATCGGTGCGCGGGCGACGGGCGCCGTCCTCCCACCACCATTGCGTCCGGCCATACAGCATGCCGACCCGCGGATGCGCCTCCAGGATCGCGAGCTCGCTGGCGATCTTGCCCGGCAGGAACAGATCGTCGGCGTCCAGAAAGCACACGAACTCGCCCCGGGCCTCCGCGATCCCGCGGTTGCGCGCCGCCGCGGCCCCTTTCGAGGCCGGGTCGGGCGGGAGCACGCGGATGCGTGCGGGGTCGGCGGCCGCCGCCGCGTCCGCGATCGGTCGGCTCCCGTCCTGTGCCCCGTCGTCCACCAGGATCAGCTCCCAGGCGCCGGAGGACTGGTTCCGGACGCTCGCGATCGCTTCGCCGATGAAGGCGGCTTCGCGGATGAACGGCATGATCACCGACACGCGGGGCGTCATGCAGGCTCCCCGCCGAAATGCCCGGCCCGCGCGACGCGGCGCAGCGCCCGGAGGAGGATGTCGAGCCGCGCGCGCCAGAGCGCCAGCCGGGCGCCCAGCGGCGCGCGCGCCTGCTGCGCCAAATGGGCCGATACGGCGTCGAGAAACCGGCGACGCCGGCCGTCCAGTTCTTTGCCCGGCCGCAACTGCGCCATGTAGCTCGCCGGGTGCTGGCGATACAGCGCCCAGATCCGGTCATCGACCCAGGCGGGGGCCGCTAAAAGAGCCTTGGCAAAGAAGAACTGGTCCTCGAACAGCCCGCGAAAGCTCTCGTCGAACCCGCCCACACGCTCGATGAGAGCCTTGGTCATGATCGCGTTGCACGGCGTCGGCGTCTGGGCGCGATTGTGGATCAGGACGCGAAACAGGCGGGGCGGGGCGTAGCGGCAGTTGGCCGGAACGCCGAGATCGTAGCAGAAATCCTCCTGTGGGGCCTCGGCCCCGGCCCAGCTGAACCACATGAGGCTGCGGCCGTACACGAATTCCACGTCGGGGTTCCGGCGGAAGACTTCGACCTGCTGCTCCAGCTTGGCGGGCTTGAACACGTCGTCGGAATCGATGAACGCCACATAGGTCCCGCGCGCGGCCCGCACCCCGGCGTTGCGGGATGCGCTCATGCCGAGATTGGCGCGGCCGGGATGGTGGAGGTATCGCACCCGCGCGGGATCGGCTTGCGCGGCCGCCTCGGCGATCTCGCGGCTGGCGTCCGTGGACCCGTCGTCGACCAGGATCAACTCCCACGCGTCGAGGGTTTGCGCGCGCACGCTGGCGATCGCCTCCGCCAGAAACCGCTCCGCATTGAGAAAGATGATGATCACAGAGACGATCGGAGCCGTGGCCGTCATGCCGCGTCCCCGAGGGCGCGGCGCACGAAGGTCGGCGCATCCCAGTCGCCGACGGCGACGCGCGGCAGCCTCAACGGGTGGGAGCCGGCGCGCGCCCGGCCGTGTCGCGTCGTGGTGGCGTGGGCGAGCCCGGCCCTGCGCACCGCCGCGACGCTTGCGGCGTCGTGATCCCCGAACGGGTAGGCGAAACCCGATGGCGACTTGCCGGTGATCTCCCGCAGGGCCGCCACGCTGTCGACGATCTCGCGCTCGGCCGCGGCGGCGTCGAGCCGCGGCAGCGACGCGTGAGTGCGCGTATGCGCGCCCATCTGGACGAGCCCGCCGGCCGCCAGCCGCGAAACCTGTTCGGCCGTCATGGGACGACTTTGCGCATCAGGCGAAGGAACGCCCGCAAATTGCTGACTTAACGACGTAAGATGATTCTGGATGTCCCGGTCCGAATAGACCCGCAGGGCTTTCCACACGGCCAGCATCACGGCCCGTCGGTCGCCTCCGGCGTCGATCGGCGGCGCCTTGGGGTCCACGATCAACCGCGGCGGCAGGGTTGGCGCGCCCAGGATCAGCCGCGCCAACGCGTCCCACCAGAACTCGCCCGGGCGCCCGAGCAAGCCGGTCGGAACGTAGAGGGTGGCGGGCGCGCCGAAGCGCTCCAGCACGGGCGCGCCGTTGTCCAGCACGTCCAGATAGGCGTCGTCGAACGTGATCGCGGCGACGCCCTGCGGCGTCCGACCCTCGGCGAGCTCTCTGGCCAGCCAATCCAGCGGAACGACGCGACGGCGCTGCGTCAGCGCCTCGACCTGCGCGGCGAAACGGGTCGGGCTGACGGCGAGCTCCCAGGGATCATGCGCCGGCGTGGCGACGCGATGATACATCAGGATCACGGGATCGCCGGGCCGCTCGGGGCCGTGGCGAAGCCGCAGCAGGGCCCTGCGCCAGTCAGGCGCCATGGACGGCGTCGGCCCGCTTGGCGGCGCGCGCCGCTACGATCATCGGATACTGGCCATCCCGGGCGTCGACCTTGGCGAGGTCCACTTCCTCCTGCGCGAGGCCATGCAGGAAGGCTACCGCCGCGTAGACGTTGCCATAGGTCGTGAATTCGCAGTCGTCCTTGCGGAAGGCGAGGCCGAGGAGCCGGTCCAGGGCCGCCTGGGTTAGCGACCACAGCCAGTTGCCGCCCCATTCGCCGCCATCGACGCTGGAGACGCCCGGAACGGTGATCAGCAGCACGCCGCCGGGCTTCAGGATGCGGTGCAGCGTTCGCACCGCGTCCTGGATGTCGAAGATCAGGTGGATCGTCTGGGTGCAGATCACGCAGTCGAACGTGTCGGAGGGTAGCCCGACGCCGTCGGCGAGGTCCGCCACATAGGTCACCCCCGGCACGTCCGGGCTGATGTGCACCACCTCGCTGAGCGTGACCCGCTCGCCGCCGAACTGCCGCGTATAGGCGTTGTCGCCGACTTCGAGGACGCGGCCCTGGATGTCGGCGCGATGCGCCTCGAGGAACTGCTCGATGTAGCGGCGATCCACCGGCGTGCCGCGGTCATAGCCGAAGTGCCGGCTCACCGGGGTCGCGCGGTCGAGGCTGCCCATGTCGATCCGGCCGCGGCTCAGCGCCGTGCGGGCCCGGGACACGATCTCGCGGGCCGCGATGCGCGGAAGATCGACCGGCGCCTCGCGCCACACCGCCAGGAGATTGCGAACCGGCACGCCGCCCGGACCCTGGGCGACGAGGCGGTCGCGCGCCTGCAGGAGTTGCTGGCCGCTGTAGAAGGTCTTCACGAAACGGATGCCGGCCTGATGGGCGGTCCGGTCCTGCGGGTCGCGTTCGGCCTCGGCGCGATGACGCTCCAGCACGGCGAGAGCCGTGCGCATCATCATCGGCAGGTCGTTGGACATGTTCTCGTCGTGGCGTCGGTAGTCGGCCAGGATCTCGCGGCTCTGCGCCACCGGATGGCGTCGCGCGAGGCGCAGGTAGAGGTCGTAGTCCTCGCAGGCCCGCAGGTCCTCGGCGAAGCCGCCCGCCGCCTCGATGGCGCTGCGCCGGTAGAGCACCGTCGCGTGCATGCCGACGACGTTCTGCCGAAGAAACGCGCGCCAGGCGTTGTCGCCGACCTGCGGCTGAATGGCGTCCAGCGTCGGCCGGCCGTTGCGGTCCACGAAGCGGTATCCGCCGAACGCGAAGGCTGCATCCGGGTGGGCCGCCAGGCTGGCGACGTTGGTCTCCAGCGCGGCGGGCGCGAGCCGGTCGTCGCCGTCCAGAAAGCACACCAAGGCGCCCGTCGCGGCGCGCCAGCCAGCGTTGCGGGCCGCCGCGAGCCCGGCATTGGGCTGCGCGATCACCCGGACGCCCGGGAACTCGGCGTAGACCGCGCCGTAATCCTGCTTCGCGCCGTCCTCCACGACGACCACCTCTTCGGGGCGCCGCGTCTGGTCGAAAACGCTCCGCAGGGCCTCGCGCAGGTGGGCGGGCTCCTCGGCGTAGACGTTCACCACCACCGTGATGGTTTGGGCGTTCTGTGGCGGCGCGGAGGGCCGGGGCGCGCTGGACGGGGTCAAGGGGCGTTCCTTTGCGGGGGCGCGGCAGGGTGGGGGCGCGCCGCGCCCAGAAGGCGGCGCGAGGCGGCGCGCAGGGGCGCGGCGGCGGCTCCGAGCAGAACCTCGCCGGACAGGCTCAGCCGCAAGGCGCCGCGGATCTGCGCGAAGCCGCGCGCCATGTCGCCCGCCACGAAGGCCGCCGCCGCCGCCTCCAGGGCCGAACGCGCATAGGTGGCGCGCGCCGCCCGCCGCACCTCGGCGGCGACGTCGGCCGGCAGATGCGCGTTCATGATGTCGATCGCCAGCGCGTTGAAATACGCGTCGCGCCCGACCCGCGCGTGCCGCCCCGTATTGGACGCCTCGTGCACCCGGTACGACGCCAGCACCCGCGCCTCCCCCCACACGGGATAGCGCGCGGCCACGCGCACCCACATCTCCCAGTCCTCGCTGGCGTGCAGGCGCGCGTCGAAGCCGCCCACGCGCTCGTAGGCTTCGCGCGCGACCACGATCGCGGGCGTCATGATGCGCTGCTCGCGCGCCAGGAACGCGGCCGCGCCCGGGATCACGCCGGCGGGCGCCTCCGGGCTGAGCCCGAGCTCGCGGCCCTGCGCGTCGACGTAGCGCGCCCGCGCGAAGGCGGCGCCCAGGCCCGGCGTGCGCGCGAAGGCCGCGCCCATGGCCGCGTAGAAGCCCGCGTCCACGCTGTCGTCCGCGTGCAGCAGGTGCACGACCCGCCCGCGCGCCCGCGCGAGGCACGCGTTCGCGTTCCCGCCCACGCCCAAATTGGCGGGGTTGCGCGCATAGCCGACGCGCCCACCCCCCACCGCGCGCACGACCTCGCCCACCCCCGCGCCCGGGGACGCGTCATCCAAAACAGAAATCTCCATCACCCCCGCGTCGGGGGCTTGGGAGAGGACGGAGCGGAGGGTGTCGCCCAGGGTGGCGGCGCAGTCATAGGCCGGGATCATCACCGACCAGAACGGGCGGTGGACGCCGGGCGGGACGGGCGGAATGACGGGAGCGCTCATGGGGCCGGACCCGGCGCGGGCGGCGCGGCGCGGCGCAGCAGGGCTTCGATCGCAAAGCGGACGAGTTCGGGCGCGGCCCGAAGCGACGGCCAGCCCAGCCCCAGCGCGAGCCGAACGGCCAGGCGGGCCCCGGCGGCGTCGCCCTCGCGCAGATAGGCCCAGGCGAAGTCCTGAAGGGAGCGGAAGCCGGCCCGGCGCACCGCGCGGGCCCGCTCGGGCATCGCCAGCGCGACCTTGTCGTACAGGTTCGCCCAGGCCCGCAGCTTGGTCGCCCGGCTGAGCGGCGAGTACAGCCCGCCCGCATGGAGGCGGTAGGCGCCGAGTGGCCGGTTGATGAAGCACACCGAGCCATATTGCGCCTGATGAAGGTAGAGCGGCCAGTCGGTGGCCGGAAACAAAGCCGTGTACCAGTCGCCGATCAGCGGGATCCCGTTTCGCCGCAGCACCGCCGTGTTGGTCGTGAAGGGATTGCCGTGCAGCATTTCGTCGAAGCCGCGGACGGGCGCTTCGGCCGAGCTGGTCCAGAGCTCCCCCAGCACGGGATCGACCGCTTCGTCGACCACATACGAATTGGCGACGCAAAGGGCGCAATCCGGGTTGGCGTCCAGGAAGTCGGCCTGCGCCTGAAGCTTGTCGGGAGCGGTCCAGAAGTCGTCGCCATCGAGCAGCGCCACGTAGTCGCCGCGCGCGGCGCGCAACCCCCGGGTGACGATCTCGTTCGTGTGCACATTTCGTTCCGACAGGATCAGCCGGATCTTGTCGGGATGGCGCGCTGCGTACTCCTGCACGATCGACCGGGTCGCGTCCGTGGACGCGTCTTCGCTGACCAGGATCTCGAACGGAAACGACGTTTGCTGCATCAGCGCGCCGTCCAACGCGCGACCGACATAGCGTTCGTGATTGTAGGTCATGATCAGGACGCTGACTTTCATGATCAGCAAGCCTCCGTCCGTGCGCCCGCGCCGCGCCGAGCCGAAACGTCCTTCGGTTCATCGAGGCGGACCGTGTCCCACGGCAGGGCGGGGCGAACCGCGCCCGGCCATTCGCCCTGCCAGCCATGCCGGAAGTCCGGCGCATCCTCTACGGCGAACACAATCGCGTCTGCAACCTGAAGATCATGCGACGCGCCCGCAACCGTGTAGCTGATCTCGATGCGGTATCGGCCGTTGTTCATGAGGTCGCCCGGAATCAGGCAGCGGTCCCGGTAGCGGCCCGCCGCGACGGACCTTGGCGGACGCAGGGGCCCGACGCTGAACACCACGAGCCCGGCTTCGTTGAACACTACCAGCGCGCCGGCCGCCTCGGGGCCGTTCTCCAGCAGATCGTAGTCGACCTCCACGACGATGGGCGTGCGCACCGTGATGGGATCGCCAGGCCGTCCGCCTTCCGGCGCAACGGCGGCGCGGCGCAGGCGGACACGGTCATTGGCGGGCGCGTCAACGGCACTCCAGCGGCGTTCCGCCGCCACGTCGGGCGCGCTGTCGAGATAGCGCGCCACCACGGCGCGGGGCGCGTCGTCTGCCACAACCTCGCCGTTGCGCAGCAGCAGCGCCCGCGTGCACAGGTTCTGGACGGCCGTGAGATTGTGGCTGACGAACACCACCGTGCGGCCGTCGCCCGCGATCTCGCCGATCTTGCCGAGGCATTTCTTCTGGAATTCGGCGTCGCCGACCGCCAGCACCTCGTCGACCAGGAGGATGTCGGTGCGCAGGTGCGCCGCGACGCTGAAGGCGAGGCGCAGATACATGCCGCTGGAATAGCGCTTCACCGGCGTGTCGATGAAGCGCTCCACGCCCGAAAAGGCCACGATCGCGTCGAACTGCGCCAGCACGTCTCGGCGCGACATGCCGATGATGACGCCGTTCAGGAGGATGTTCTCGCGCCCCGTCAGCTCGGGGTGAAAGCCGGTGCCGACCTCCAGCAGAGAGCCCATCGTGCCGCGGATCTCGGCGCGCCCGCCGGTCGGCTCGATCACGCGCGACAGGATCTTGAGAAGCGTGCTCTTGCCCGCGCCGTTGGAGCCCACGAGGCCCAGCACCTCGCCCTGCTTCACCGTGAAGCTCGCGTCCCGCAGCGCCCAGAAGGGCTGGCGGTCGGCGGGGTCGCCCGCGCCCTTCAGCCGCCGGCCGATCCCCGCAAGGGCGTCGCGCAGCGTCGGGTGGCTGTCGCGCGCAGCGCTGACGAGATATTTCTTGCTGAGGCGCTCGGCCCTGATGGCGTCCATGCGGCCCCTCAGAGAACGTCGACGAGCGTGCGCTCGCCGAGCCTGAACGCCAGGGCGCCGACCACGGCCAGAACGGCGATCACCGCGAGGGAGAGCGATAGCTCGCCCACCGGCAGCGCAGTCCCGAAGAGGCAGGAGCGGAAGCCCTCGATCAGCCCCGCCACGGGGTTCAGGCCAAACAGCGTCCGGTAGCCTTCCGGAAGGCTGCTGGACGCATAGGCGATCGGCGATGCGATGAAGCCAACCTGGATAAAAAAGGGCACCGCGTGCTGGACATCGCGGTAGCGCGCATTCAGGGCCGAAAGCATCGCCCCGATCCCGAAGGCCGCCGCGACGGCCAACAGCATGAAGACGGGCGCGAAAAGCCAGCTCGCCCGTGGCTCCACCCCGTACACGAGCAGGCAGACGATCAGCACCACGCTGGCGAACACGGCGTCGAACACGGGCGACAGCACCGCCGCGAGCGGGATCACGAGGCGGGGGAAATACACCCGCTTCACCAGTTGCTCGTTCTTCAGGAGACCGTCGGACGCGCCCGAAAGGCCGCTCGAGAACAGCGTCCAGAGCGTCATGCCGGCGAGTACGAAAACCGGGTAGGGCGCGCCCTCCGCCAGCGTCGAGGTCAGCCGACCGAACACGGCCGTGAAGATCGCGGTGGCGAGCAGCGGCTGCAGCACCGCCCAGGCGACGCCGAGCGCGGTCTGCTTGTAGCGCACCTTGATGTCGCGCCAGACCAGCAGCATCAGGAGCTCGCGCGCGTCCCACAGCGCACGCAGGTCGAGCGTCGGCCAGCCGGAGGCGGCCTGGATGACGTGAAGTTGCCCGTTGTGTCTGCCGCCCCGGGTGGCGGCGTGCTCCACCTGCGTCACGACCGATGCTCCACGGTCCACTCGAACCGCTGCCGGCGCAGACCTCGCCAGGAGCCGAGCACCGCGACCGCGGCGTCGAGGGGCAACAGCGCCAGCGACGCGATCGTCATCGCCCAAAGTTTTGGATCGGCCTTTTCGAGCACGAGCGCGGCCGCGACCTGGGCGGCGACCGTCGCCAGATAAGCGCAGATCACGATCAGCAGCGCCACCGCGGGGACGATGCTGAGGCCCGCGAGGCCGCTGACGGCCGCCAGCGCGAGCAGGGCTGCGAGGGCCGGACGCTCGAAATAGCCGGCATGCGCCAGATAGGCGTCCGCCCGCGCGAGGGCGCTCCCGTTCTGGCCGGCCTGGCGCATGCTGACCGGAGCGGTGGTGGTCAGGCTCGACGACCAGCGCAGGTGCTGGTCGACATAGCCCCGCACCGTCGAGGGCACGGCCTGCCAGACGCGGACGTCCGACGCGTAGCGGATGCGGCCGTTCTGGCCCTGGATGGACGCCGTGAACAGGCTGTCATCCATGATCTGGAAACCGTCGAGCGCCGCCCCGTCCGGATAGTGCCTGCGAAATATGGCGCCGCGACAGGCCCAGCACCCGGCGAACTTGATCGCCAGCCCGGCGGCGTCCTGGCCGCGCGACGTCACCTCTTCGGTGATCGCCTGTTCGAGGAAGCAGAAGGCCGACACCAGACTCCGGCTCGCGGCGATCACCGGATGGTGCAGGGCGACGCCCGAGACTGTGGGATCGTCGAACCAGTCCACCAGCCTGCGCGCCGCGCCCGGCTCCGGCCGGTGGTCGGCGTCGAGCACGAGGAGGAGGTCGTCGTCTTCCATCGTGACGGCGGCGAGGCCTTCGTGCAGCGCCTGCGCCTTGCCACGCTGCGCCCCGGAGAGAGCCACGCTCGTCCAGGCCGCTCCGCGGGCGGCGGCGATCTCGGCCATGAGGCGCGCGCTCGAATCGGAGGACGTGTCGTCGATCAGAACAAAGCGGATGCGGTCGGCCGGATAATCCAGCCGGCCGAGCGCATCGGCGAGTTCGAAGACGCGCTTTTCCTCGTTGCGGCACGCGACCGCGACCCAGAGCCTCGGGCAGCGTGCGTCCGGACGGCGCATGGAGGGCGGCGGCCGATATGCAAATACCGCAAGGGCGGTCAGCGCGTTGCGGCGCAGGATCGCGACGCCCAGCGCCGCCGCCAGAACCGAGGCGGCCGTTACGGCCAAAATCTGCAGAACGAACACGACTGCGGTCACGAGCGGCGCTCCCTGACGGCGATGGGGCTCTCGATGAAGAGGCTCATGGCGATTGCGCCGGGGGAGAAGGCGGTGGGCTTTCCGCGCGATAATAGCGGACTACCGCGTCCTTGAAATCGAACGATCGAACGAGGTGGAACGAGGCCGGAAGCCGCCCTTCCTCGAGAGGCGGCTCGCCGCTGTCGCGGCGGTCCACCACGAGAACGCCGCGGCCGGGCGGGATCTCGCGCTCGGCGTTCGGGGCGATGCGGGGCTGGCGCCACGGAGCGCCAAGGCGGCGCAGCGCGTAGCGCAGCGGAGGATATTCGGCCTCGCGGCTCAGGATCATGTCGTCGTCCCCGAGCAGGTCCGCGACCGCGCGGGCCACGACCGGGCCATCCGGGAAGTGGAAGGCTTTCGGCACGCCATGCGGAAAGGACGACGCGAGCGTCGCCGCCACGAGGCCGAGCGCCAATGCGACGGAGCCGGCTTCCGCTGTGGGCGTGGCGATGCGTCGAGGCAGAGCGAGCCGGCAGCAGGAGACCCAGCCGCACGACGCCATCAGGATCGCCAGCACGTACAGGAAGCAAAGCGACCACGGCGGCGGAGCCGCACGGGCGCTCATCAGGTAGACGGTCGCGACGCCAAGCGTGGTGGCGGCCACGAGGCTGGCCCCGCGCCACGAATGCGCGATGCTGGCGACGACGCCGACCAGGACCAGGACGGCCGCCGCCGGGGCAGCCCAGCCGGTCAGGGGAAAGAGCCACTGGCCCACGGCTTCGCGCAGGAACTGGGCGAGCGTGAGAAAACGCTCGTCCGGAGCCGCCACGTCGGCGGGAGCGCCAGCGTCGAGCCCCGACGCGATGATCTGGACCGGCCCGGCGTCCGCCACGCCCGTGACGACGAGCACGCTGGAGTACAGCAGCAGCGTGACGACCAGCGTGATGGCCCCGATCATCACGGCGGTGCGAAGGCCGGAGATCGCGGTGGCGGTCGGGCCCACCATGCCGCCGATCACGAGCCACAGCAGCAGGATCGCGAACGGGTAGACCATGATCGGCACCGCATAGGCGCCGACGACGCCCACGAGGCAAAGGCCGGCCGCGGCGGCGCGTCGGCCGCGCAGGGCGCCGGGCAGCAACGCCATCCCGGCCAGAAAGGCCGCGAGCACGATCGAGTAGCCGCGCGCATTGGCGGCGATCTCCAGGAAATACGCGCTCCCGGGCAACAGCACCGAGAACACGCGCCCGATGGTCGGATCGAACAGCCGACGGGCGGCCACATAGGCGAGCGACGGCAGCATGGCGCCGAACAGGATCGCGGGCGCCCGGATGGCGAGCGGGCTTTCGCCAAACAGCGCGACCGAGACCTTCATCAGCAGCGTATGCAGGATGTGGTTGTTGGGCGTGGCGTAGTAGCCGAGCGCGATCGCGACCGGGCGATTGGCGAAGTTCAGGAAGGTGGTGCTCTCATCGAGCCGCATCGGCACGAGCGCGCCCGCCACGATCAGCCCCACCAGCGTGCACCCGGTGAGGACACCGACCCACCAGATGTCGAAGCTCATGCCCTGCAGGGCCGCCGGCCAGTGGCCGACGATTCGGCCGGTTTCGCCAAACACCCGGTCGAACGCGCCGGAGAGCGGGCGAGCGCCGGCGATCACCCCGAGCGCGAGAACCGCATAGACGGCTGCCGCCCAGGCGGCGCGCGTCTGCATTCCGGGTATATCGAGCTGGAACTGGCCCTCATTGGCGCTGACCGCCCGGTTGGCCTGGGCGAACCGTGCGATCGCGGCGGGATCCCACGTCGCCAGCAGGGCGGCCCCGACGGCGGCCGCCACCAGCAGCGCGGCAGCGAGTCCGACCAGCCAGGGCCCGGCGCGCAGCCCGGCCGTTGCGCCGGGGGCCGAGCCGGACGCCGGACCCGGAGCCTGTCTGATGGCGGGGGACGTCATAGCGCGAAGCGCCGGCCCGCCGCCGGCGACGGTTCGGGCTCCATCCAGGAGCGGGGCGCGATCGCGTTGCGGGCGGACACCGACGCGAAGCTGACGCTGGCGTAGAGATAGTAGAGGAAATGGAGGCCCAGCACCGGGAGGGTCTTCCAGCCGGCGGTCGACATCAGCAGCCGCAGGAAGCCGAGCTGCATCGCAAGCCACATGGCGAGGCCATAGGCCGCCACGACCCAAAGCGGCGGAAAGAAGCCGGTCGCCAAGGCGAAAACCACCGCCATCCAGGCCGCGACGGCGGAAAGGCGTTCGCCGAGGCGCAGGTTCAGGGCCGTGTCGGGCCCGTTCCCGCTCAGGATCAACTCGGCCCACGGAATGGCGCGCACGAAGATGTCGGTGCGCATGAGCGACGCGACCGTCCAGCGCTTGAGGTGCTTGCACTGCGCGGATGGAAAGATGCGGATGAGGAGGCCTGCGGCGCTGGCCCGCATGCCGAATTCGATGTCCTCTATCGCCATGCGGCCGGGCTCGAAGCCGCCGAGCTTCTCGAACACGCAGCCCCGGACGGCGCCGAGCCCGGTCCAGAAGGTCGTCGCCTCCGCGCCTTCGCGCTCGCGGGCATGAACGTAATGGTGGCGCAGATTGCCGTAGAGCGATGCGACGTTGCGCGCGTGCGGGGCGTCGTCGTAGCTGCCGAAAGCGGCTGCGAGCATGGGCTCGGACGCGAAGGCCTGTTCGAGGCGGCCGATTGCATCCGGCGCAACCGCCACGTCGGCGTCCACGAAGACGAGGAGGTCGGCCCCGCTGACGCTTGCGCCGATGTTGCGCGACTCCGCCGCGCCGCGGACCTGCCGATTGACGATGAGCTGCGCGCCGGCCGCGAGCGCGATGGCGCCGGTGTCGTCCGTGGAGGCGTCGTCGACCACGATCACGGTTCCGACCGGGCGCTCGGACGCCGCCAGCGCGGCAAGGCACGCGCCGATGGTCGCGGCCGCGTTGCGCGCCGGGATCACGACCGCGAGGCTGCCGGGCAGGGGGGCGCGGGGCGAGGCGCCGGAGATGGGGCCGGGCAGGAGGCCGGGCTGGAGGGACGCGCCGGCCGGTGTGGCGGGCGCCTCAAACATGCTCGCCCTTCGGCTCGCGGACCACGAAATCCTCGTGGTAGGAGCGCTCGGTGTTGACCTCCCACAGGTCGTGGTCGCCGCCCAGTATGTTCTGCGCCGCCAGCATGCCGGTCAGCATCGAGTGATCCTGGTTGTTGTAGCGGTGCATGCCGTTGCGCCCGATCGCCTGGACGTTCTCGAGCGTGTTCAGCCAGTCGCGGATGGCGTCGACATTGGCCTTGTAGGTCTCGTCGTAGACCGGGTAGGCCTTGGGCTGGCGGATCACCGTGCCGTCCACCACCGAGGTGGCGGGCGCGAAGCCGATCGATTGCAGCTCCCGCGCGCCGAGCGCGATGAGGTCGGCGTCCGACGAGGCCCAGAGCTGGTCGTTCTCCTGGCAGAAATACTCCATGCCGATGGAGGCCTTGGTCGGGTCCGGGCACATCTCGGCCGACCAGGCGCGGAAGTTCTGGATGCGGCCGACCTGAACGTCGGGCTCGTGCACATAGACCCAGTTGTCCGGAAACGGATCCGGATGGTCCAGGATCAGCATCACGATCAGGAAGTCGCGATAGCCGAGCCGGCGCGCGGCGTCCTGCACGGCCGGCGGGGCCGGCGGATCCATGCGCAGCACGAGGTCCTGCAGCGGCATGGACGACACCAGCGCGTCGCAGGGGTGGAACGCGGTCTCGCCGCCCTCCGACATCGTCTCGACGCCCGTGATCCGGTCGCCGTCGCGGCGGATGCGGGAGACGGAGCTGCGCATCGTCACGGTCGCGCCGCGCTCGACGCAGTAGTCGCGCACGCGCTCCCACATCATGCCGGGGCCGAGCCGCGGGTAGCGGAAGCGGTCGATCAGCGAGGTTTCCTTGCTGGTCCCCGTGAAGGCGTTCTTCAGCGCGCCCCAGAGCGTCAGCGACTTGATGCGCTGCGCGGCCCAGTCGGCCCGGATGGTGGAGCCGGAGCGGCCCCAGACCTTCTCGGTGTAGCTGCGGAAGAAGTGCTTGTAGAGCCGCCCGCCGAAGCGGTTGATCACCCACTGCTCCATGGACTCTTCGGTGCGGCTGGGGCGGACCTGCCACTTCAGGTAGCTGAGGCCGACGCGCACGCTCTCGTAGAGCCCGAGCTTCCACAGCACGTCCAGCACCTTGATCGGGTACTGGAAGAACCGCCCGCGGTAGTAGATGCGGCTCAGCCGGTCGACGTCGATGAAGTCGGGCCCCAGCATGCGCTGCCAGAAGGCGTTCACGACCTCGACCTTGCTGAAGAACCGGTGCCCGCCGATGTCGCAGCGCCAGTCCTTGTAGACCACCGTGCGCGAGATGCCGCCGATGTCGGCCGTCTCCTCGAAAACCGTGATGGCCAGGCCGGCTTCGGCGTCCAGCAGCGTCGCCGCGCAGGTCAGCCCCGCCGGCCCCGCGCCGACGATCGCAACCTTGCGGCCAGCCTTGCGGCTGGCGGCCTCCGACTGGGTCAGCTGGATGAGCACCTGGGCGACAAGCTCCCGTAACGTCGCCTCAAGTAGTTACAATTCAATTCAAATAGCAACCCTAGGTTGTTCAACCTAGTTAAAGAGCATCCTTAAAGCCTATTCGAGAGAGCTCTGATGCTTTGAAAACCATTCGACGATTAACCTTTGGACTAGTCCAATCGAGCCAATCATTAAGCGTTCCAGGTTAATGCCATCGCTTTGCCTGCCTCGCGGTTTTGCTCACGAAAAAGCCGGCCAGCGCTCTTTCGCTGGCCGGCTTTCAAGAGAAACACCGGAATCTTGGGGCCGTCGGAACCGGCCTTAAGCGGCCCGCAGCGGCTCCGCGCCGTCGGAGGCCGCGCCCTCGATCACGGCAACGACTTCTGCGCCGTTCAGCGTCTCGCGGTCGAGCAGGGCCTGCGTCAGCCGGTCCAGCGCGTCGCGGCGGTCGTCCACGATGAGCCGGGCCGCCCGGTAGGCCTGCTCCACCAGCGCCCGCACCTCGTCGCGCACCGATTGCGGCAGGTCGCCGTCGCGCAGCGTCACCTTGATCTTGCCGGTGGCGGCGCTCATGCCCCATTCGGTGACCATGCGGGTGGCGAGGTCGGTCGCGAACGCGATGTCGGAGGCCGCGCCGGTGGTCACCTTGTCGGGGCCGAAAACCGCTTCCTCGGCCGCCCGGCCGCCCATCGCGACCACGAGGTCGGCGCGCAGCTTGTCGAGCGGCACGCAGAGCCGGTCCTTCTCGGGCAGCCGCATCACCATGCCGAGCGCGCCGCCATGCGGAACGATGGTGGCCGAATGCACCCGGTCGGCGGCCGGCAGCAGCGTCGCGCAGAGCGCATGGCCGGCCTCGTGCACGGCGACGAGTTGCAATTCCCCGGCGTCCAGCACCAGGCTGCGCCGCTCGAGGCCCATCAGCAGCTTCTTGTGCGCGCCGGCGAAATGCTCCGCCGTGATAGTGGTCGCGCCGACGCGGGCGGCCAGAACGGCCGCCTCGTTCACGAGGTTGGACAGTTCCGCGCCCGAGAAGCCCGGCGTGCCGCGCGCGATCACGCGCAGCTCGACGTCCTCGGCCAGCGGCCGCTTGGCGCAATGCACGGCCAGGATGGCGGCGCGCCCGGCGATGTCCGGCAGCCCGACATGGACCTGACGGTCGAACCGGCCCGGCCGGAGCAGGGCGGGGTCGAGCACGTCGACCCGGTTGGTCGCCCCCACCACGATCACGCCGTCCGAGCCGTGGAAGCCGTCCATCTCCACCAGGAGCTGGTTGAGGGTGGTGTCGTATTCACGCTCGGCCGCCGAGGCGCCGGCGGCGCGCTTCTTGCCGATCGAATCGAGCTCGTCGATGAACAGGATGCAGGGCGCCTTGCGGCGCGCCTCACGAAACAGCCGGGCGACGCGGCTCTTGGAGACGCCCACCAGCGCGGCCGAGAAGTCGCTGCCCGAGACCGCCATGAACGCCACCTCGGCCTCGCCGGCCAGCGCCCGCGCCAGCAGCGTCTTGCCGGTGCCCGGAGGTCCCACCATCAGCACGCCGCGAGGCGCGCGCGCGCCCACGGTCGCAAACGACTCTGGGTTCTTCAGGAAGCTGACGATCTCGGCCACCTCGGCCTTTGGCTCCTCCAGCCCGGCGACGTCGCTGAACCGAAAGGGCGTCGCCTTGGCGGTCGCCGGCCAGGAGAGCTTGCCGCGCAGGTCGAGCTGCAGGCCCATCACAACCACGGCGACGCCCATCAGCAGAAAGGACGCCAGGCCGCCGAGCACGCCGAGCAGGTCCCAATGGCGTCCGCTGAGGTCGACTTCGACGCCCGACGCCGCGAGGCGATCCAGGTAGGCCGCGTCCAGCAAGCCGGCCGGAAGTTTCACGACCGCGTCGCCGCCGGTGCGGCGGTAAACCAGGATCGCGTCCTCGCCCACCGTCACCCGGGCGATTTCACCGCTCGCCGCCGCCTTGGCGAAGGCCGTGTAGGACATGTCGGCCGGCTGCATGCGCACCACCGGAATCGCGATCGCGGCCGTGACGGCGGCGGCGAGAACCAGGCAGAGCGCAAAGAGGGCGCGACGGGACAGACGCTTCGACAGGCTTGAGATGAATCGGATCACGGCAAGTCCAGGTGAAGATGACACGAAAATGAATCGCTTTCCGGCCCGCTTGCGGCTGAACCGGCGATGCAGGCCGGAAAGGAAACACGTTGAACAGGAATGATCCAGTCCGGCTCACTACGAAGGGCAGGTGAGCTTAAGCGGAGCTTTCAGGCTGTTCTGCTTTCAACAAGGGCACGAATGTTGGCCGTTGTACGGCCAATCCCGCAGGTCGCGAAGACGCTCGGGCGAAATTGCCGCCGGCGCTGGCGCCCGAGGCCGGACCCGCGGGCCGCCTCGGCCCGAAAGCGCGACGGCGTCGCACGCATCCCTGTTCCGTTTGAAGCGTTCGGGCAGGGCGGCGCGTTCGTGGTACGAACGGCGAGGCTTCGCGGTCGCGGCTAGGCGATCAATCTCGGCCGATCGGGACGGACGGCATGGCGGACAGCGGTTTTGGCGCGCTCTGGCGGGACGGCATGGACCGTCTGGGGAAGCGCGTGGGCCGTCGTACCCCGACGCCCGCGGCGGCCGGAACGGTCGCGACCTCGCGCTGGCGCCGGCTGTTTCGAAACCGCTCCGGAACGCCGCTGGCGCTTTTGGCCAGCGCCTGCCTGGTCGGGGTGGCGGCCGGCGCCTGCGTGTTCGCGGTTCATCATCTCGTGATCTGGGCGCAGCGGGCGGCGCTGGGCTTCGCGGCCGAGAACCGCGTCGCGGTGCCGGACCACACCGCGCCCTGGCGCGTCGGCGCGGCGCTGGTGGTTGGGGCCCTGCTGGTCTCGCTCGCCACCTGGCTCACTTCGCGCCTGTCCGACAGGCCGCCTTCCGACGCCGTGGAGGCGAACGCCCTGCATGGCGGCTACCTGACCTGGGAGGACGGGGTCGCGGTGGTGTTGCCCATTCTCCTGTCGGTGTCTTTCGGCGCGTCCGTGGGCGTCGAGGCCGCGGTGACGCAGACCGGCGCCGTGCTGGCTTCGGTGCTCGGCCGGCGGCTCAAGCTGCCGCGCTCGGACCTGCGGCTGCTCGTGGGAGCGGGGGCGGCGGCCGCCATTTCGGCCGCCTATCAGGCGCCCATCGCCGGCATGCTCTACGCCTTCGAACTCGTGCTCGGCACCTACAACAAGCGATCTCTGGCTCCCGTCGCGCTGGCGGCGATCTGCGGCTTCATGGCCGTGACGGCGCTGGATGGCGGCCCGAGGCCGTTCGTGATCCGGCAAACGGCCTCGGCCGTGTGGACGGACTACCCCGTCTCGGCCGTGATCGGCATCCTGGCCGCGCTGCTCGGCATCGCCGTCATGGTGCTTGTCGGCGGCGTCGAGCGCGCCCTGGCGCGGCTGACGAAATCCGAAACGATCAGGCGGGTCCTCGGCGCGCTCGGCCTGGCGTCGCTGGCTTTTCTCGCGCCCGGCATCCTGGGCAGCGGCCACGCGGCGATCGACGAGGCCGTGAACGGCGAGATCGTCGGACGCCTCGCGGTGGGGCTGCTCGGCGCCAAGGCGCTGGCGTCCGCGCTGAGCCTGGGCGCGGGCTTTCGCGGCGGCCTGTTCAGCGCCTCGCTGTTTATCGGCGCGCTACTGGGGCAGGGGGTGGCCTGGCTCTCGCAGCTGCTTCCCTATGTGCCGGTCGCGAACCCCACCCTGTGCGCGCTGGTCGGCATGGCGGCGCTGGGCGCCTGCATCATCGGCAGCCCGCTCGCGATGGCCTTTCTGGTGCTGGAGAGCACCGGCAACTACGAGGCGTCCCTCGTGGTGGCGCTCGGCGCCGTCTTGTCGTCGCTCGTCACCGACCGGCTGTTTGGCTACAGCTTCGCGACGTGGCGCTTCCAGCAGCGCGGCCTCGCGCTGGAGGGCGGCCACGACATCAGCCGGCTCACCACGGTGAGCATCGCCGAGCTGATCCGGCCGGCGAAATTCGTGCTCCCGGCCAGCGCCAGCCTGGAGCAGGTGGCGCGGGCCGTGTCGCACGCCGGCAACAAGGCCGTGGCCGTGCAGGACGACAAGGGCCGCCTGCTTGGCCTCGTGGATCCCGCGCTGGTCGAGGTCGTCGAGAACGAGCCCGACCTGCCTCTGGCGGCCGCCGACCTGATCGGCACGCCGGTGGTGCGGGTTTCGCCCACCGCGACACTGGCCGACGTGGTGGCGATCTTCGGCCAGGACGACCGCGGCGTGCTGCCCGTCGTGGACCCGCAAAAGCCCGATCGGCTGATCGGCGCGATCCGCTCGCGCGACGTGTTTCGGCTGTCCACCTCGGTGGCCGAACAGCAGCGCCGGGAGGATCTGGGCCTCGTCGCGCGCCGCTGAGCGCGTCCGTAGAATCCCAGTGCAACTTGCAGTCCGCATTTTTTTGAGGCAATGCTTCTGCGCTTCACGGCCGATTAACCATGCGCGCGCCTTATTGAGCACAGTTGAGTGACCCGCCTAGAGCTGGGCTTGTGCCAATCCACAGCGGGCTGTGCTTGAGAGAACGTAGCGTATGCGGTCCTTCTCTTCGCGTTCAAACGGCGTTGTTGCCCGGTCCAGCTCACGCCGCGGATTCAGTTCGGCCGCGGTGGTGGTTCTGTCCTGCATGACTGCGGGCGCGGCCGCCTGGGCGGTCATGACCGCGCCCGCTCCCGAAGCGCCGCTGACCACCAGCAACCGCTCGCCGGTTCGGGTGAACGGCCCGGCCTCGCCGCTGGCTTTCACGGCCAAGACCTTCGAGGATTCCTACGCGCTGGAGCCGAAAAACGGCTCGGCCACGCCCGCGGCCTTCACCGCCAAGGCGTTCGAGGTCGCCTACGCGCAGATGCAGCCCCTGATGGAGCCCGGCTTTTCGCTCGGCGTTCCGGCCAAGCCGCTGGCGCAGAGCGCCCCGATGCCCGCGAGCTTCGCTTGGGGCGCGGCGGAGCCGTCGCGCGCTCCCGCCATCGTTCTCGCTTCGGTTCCCGCGCCCGCGGTTGCGGACGCCGAGGACGACCCGGAGGATCCGGAAGCCGAGACCGTGATCGCCAAGGCCGCGCCGCTGCCGCTGCCGCGTCCCTCCGAGTTCCGGCTGCCCGTTCCAGGCGGGCCGCGCATCGCCATGGAGGCTCCGCGTCGGCGCGGCGTCCCGGCCGTCGCGCAGGCCGCCCCGGCCGACGACCGCAACTTCTTCGAGAAGCTCTTCGGCTCGCAGCCCAAGCAGAACAACGGCCCGCAGCTCGCCTATGCGGCCCCGCAGGACGAACTCCTGATGCGCGGCCCGCTACAGCGCGTGACGCCGGCCCCCAGCACGGCCACGGCCGGCACGGCCATCTACGACATCGCGTCCCGCACCGTGCACCTGCCCAGCGGCGAAAAGCTGGAGGCGCATTCGGGCCTGGGCGACCGCAAGGACGACATCCGCTACGTCCGCGAGCGGATGAAGGGCCCGACGCCGCCCCACACCTACGACCTGACGCTGCGCGAGACGCTTTTCCACGGGGTCCAGGCCATCCGCCTCACGCCCGTGGGCGGAACGGCCGCCATCTACGGCCGCGACGGCCTGCTGGCGCACACCTTCATGCTCGGACCAGGCGGTGACTCCAACGGCTGCGTCTCCATCCGCGACTACGACCGCTTCCTCCAGGCCTTCATGCGCGGCGAAATCAAGCGCCTCGTGGTGGTCGCGAGCCTCTAATTCTTTCCGTCGCCCAAACGCGCCCCCTCTCCCTGGAACAGGGAGAGGGCTGGGGTGAGGGCGGCGCCGCCTTGTTGAACCTCCGAGATCCTCGCCCAGCGGCCCTCACCCTGTACCTCTCCCCTGGCGGGGGAGAGGGGACGCGCGGCGCCATGGACCGTTCATTTATCCTTCAGCGCCCAAACGCGCGTCCTCTCCATGGAACAGGGAGAGGGCTGGGGTGAGGGCGCCGCCGCCTTGTTGAACCTCCGAGATCCCCGCCCAGCGGCCCTCACCCTGTCCCTCTTCCCTGGGGGGGAGAGTGGACGCTCAGCGCCGGCGCGCGGCTGCTGCGCCGTTTCGGCGCTCGACTGGCGCGCCCGATGGGTTAAACGGGCTTGGCCCGGCTGTGCGGGCGGCCGGCGCTCCCCCATGCTGCAGTTCCTGGCGACGAGCTCGCCCTTTTTCGCCGTGATCGCGGTCGGCGTCTGGGCAGCCCGGCGCGGGCTGTTCGCGCCCGAGGCCGTGAAGGTGCTGAACACCTTCGCGTTCATGATCGCGACGCCCGCCATGGTGGTTCGCGTGATGGCCCGCCAGCCCATCGCGGAGTTGTGGAACCCGGCCTATATCGGCGGCCTCGCGATCGTGGCCGTCGCGTTGCTCGGCGTCGGCCTGCAGGCCGCGCGGCGGGTCACGCGGCTGCCGTTTCCGGAATCGGTGTCGCGGGCGCAATGCCTGGTGGGCGGCAATTTCGCGTTCCTGGGCATTCCGCTCACCATCGCGTTTCTGGGCGAGCGCGCCGCCGCGCCGGTCGCGATGGGGCTGATCTGCGACACGGCCCTGGTGGTGCCGCTCTGCATCGGGCTGATCGAGGCGGGGAGGGGCGTCGGTTCCCCCGGCGCGATCGCGTGGCGGCTCGCCAAGGGCACGGTGCTGAACCCCTTCATGATGTCCATCATGGCGGGCGCGGGTTTGTCGCTGGCCGGGATCGCGCTGCCCGAGCCGGCCGATCGGTTCCTCGCCTTTCTGGGCGGGGCGGCGGCGCCGGCCGGCGTCTTCGCGCTCGGGCTCGCGCTGGCGCAATGGGTGCGGCCGGACCTGTGGCGGGTGGTTCCGCTGGCGCTGGCCAAGCTCGTGCTGCATCCGCTGGCGGTATTCCTGGCGTTGCGCGCGCTCGGGCTCGATCCGTTCTGGGTGAAGGCCGGCGTGCTCTATGCGGCCGTGCCGGTGGCCGCCAACGCCTTCGTGATCGCCGAGCGCTACGGCACCGGCGACCGGCCGGTGGCGGGTGCGATCCTGGTCTCCACCGTCCTGGCGACCCTGACGTTCCCGCTCGCCGCCTGGCTGGTTTCGGGCTGAGCGCAACCGCCGGCTGCGCAGATCCTGCCTAATCGGCAGTCAATCACCGTTATTTGCGCGAAACGGCGTGGACAAAGTTCCTGCCGCTATCCTCTAATGGATTCAATGCTGAATGACGCCGCGAGCAGACGGCGCATCACGGAGGAACTGTCCATGCAGGTGACCAGGCGCGTCTTCACGTCCGGATTGGCGATTGGCCTCGCGGCTCCCGCGGTGCTGCGGGGCGCAAGCGCCCAGGGCGGCACGATCAAGATCGGCCAGGTCGTGCCGATCACGGGCCCGGCGGCGGAAGCCGGCAAATACGCCATGGCGGGCGCCAAGCTCGCGCTCGAGAAGGTCAACAAGGCCGGCGGCGTGCTGGGCAAGCAGCTCGAGATCGTCACCGAGGACGACCAGACCACCAACCCCGGCGCGGTGCTGGCCTTCTCCAAGCTCGCCACCAACGCCGACATCTCGGCCTTCATCGGCTCCATCCGCTCCACGCAGATGCACGCCATGGCGCCGGACATCCTGAAGAACGCCAAGCCGACCATGTTCGGCGGCACCGACCCGACGCTCACCAAGCTCGGCAATCCCTGGCTGTTCCGCTGCCGGCCGAACGACGGCTATTCTGGCCGCGTGATCGCGACCTTTGGCCTCGATGAGCTGAAGCTCAAGAAGTGGGGCATCGTCCACTCCACCGACGCCTTCGGCACGAATGGCGCGAAGGCGCTGGCCGAGGCGCTCGAGAAGGCCGGCGTGAAGCCCGCCATCATCCAGGGCTACAGCAACCAGTCGCAGGACTTCACGCCCGTCGTGCTCGCCCTGAAGCAGGCCGGCATCGACGTGCTGGGCTCCTACTTCACCTTCGAGAACGACCTCGGCATCTTCGCCCGCCAGCTGCGCCAGCTCGGCGTCACCGCGCCGTGGGTGGGCTCGCCCTCCATCGTCAACGTGACGGCGCTGAAGCTCGCCGGCCCGGCGCTCTACAACACCTACGGCGTCGCCGACTACGCCGAGGATTCCAGCCCCGAGGCCAAGGCTTACGCCGACGCGTACCGGGCCGTCATGAAGGTGGATCCCGACAACCAGTCCTCCTGGTGCTACGACGCCGTGAGCCTGCTCGCGACCGCCATCAACAAGGCCGGCAAGACCGACCCGCAGGCCGTGCGCGAGGCCATGCTGTCCATCAAGGGCTACAAGGGCGCCGAGGGCGAGTACAACTTCGACCAGAACGGCGACGGCCTGCACGGCTACAACATCGTGCAGAACAAGAGCGGCAAGATCGCCTTCGCCAAGCATATCGAGTTCAACGACTGAGGTTTCCCTCCGCCGTCATCCCCGGCGGCGCGCAGCGCCGGGAAGGGGATCCAGCGCAGTCTCTCCGAAGAGGCCTGGATCCCCTTCCCCTCCGCGGCTGCGCCGCTCCGGCCGGGGATGACGGCGCGTTTGATCGAACGCTTTTCAAACGCGCGCTGCCTGCTGGTCTCCTGCCAGGCAGCTTCGAAAGGTCGTCATGGATCTCGTTCTGCAACTGCTCTTCACGGGCATCGGCATCGGCTCGGTCTACGCCCTCGTGGCGCTGGGCTTCGTGCTGATCTTCCGCGCCACCAACGTGGTGAACTTCGCCCAGGGCGAGTTCTCCATGGTGGCGGCCTTCCTGATGGTGATCTTCGCCGTGGACCTGGAGTGGCCCTACTGGCTCTCCTTCCTGCTGGCGCTGGCCGGAATGGCGCTCTACGGGGTGATCTTCAACCTCGGCGTCTACTACCCGCTGCGCCACCGCACCTACCTGCCGGTGATCATCTCCACCATAGGCGCCTCCATCCTGGTGGCCAACACCATGCTGGCGCTCTACGGCCCGCAGCCGCAGGTGCTGTCGCCCGTGTTCGAGACGCCCGGCTTCAATGTCGGCCCGGTCTACCTCGACAGCCAGTACCTGCTGATCATCGTCGTCACGATGGTGCTGGTGGCCTTCCAGTACTGGTTCTTCGAGCACACGCTGCTCGGCAAGAAGCTGCAGGCGACCTCGCAGGACAAGGAGATGGCCTCGCTGCTGGGCATCCCGGTCGCCACCATGATCATGATCACCTTCGTGTACAGCGCCGTGCTCGGCGGCCTCGCCGGCATCCTGGTCGCCCCCATCCTGTTCGTGTCGATCCAGATGGGCGGCACCATCGCGCTGAAGGCCTTCGCGGCCACGATCATCGGCGGCTTCGGCGACGTTGCGGGCGCGATCATCGGCGGGCTGGCGCTCGGCGTGATCGAGACCTTCGGGGCCGCCTACATCTCGGTGCCCTACAAGGATGGCTTTGCCTTCCTGGTTCTGGTGCTCTTCCTCGTGTTCAGGCCGCAGGGCCTCTTCGGCGAACGGGTGGCTGAAAAGGCATGACCAGCATCACGGACGCTCCTCCGGCGGTTCGCCGAACCGCCCCCATCGGCCTCCTCGGCTACATCGCGCTCGCCGCCGTGGTGGTCTACTACGCGGCCACGCACCCCTTCGACGGCTACATCACCAACATCCTCATGCAGGCCGCGACCTATTCGGTCGCCGTGATGGGGCTCACGGTGGTGCTCGGCCTCTGCGGCCAGATCAACCTCGCGCAGGCCGCCTTCTTCGGCCTTGGCGCCTATGCGGTCGGGCTCGGCACGGTCGACTACGGCCTGAACTTCTGGCTTTGCATCGGCATCGGCCTCGTGCTCGTGCTGGCGGCCGGCGCCTTCCTGGGCACCTCGACGCTGCGCCTCGGCGGGCACTATCTGGCGATGGTGACGATCAGCTTCCAGCAGATCGTCACGCTCGTAATGGTGAACTGGATCCCGGTCACGCACGGGCCGGACGGCGTGTCGCGCATCCCGCGCCCCGGCCTGTTCACCTCCGCGCAGGGCTACCTCGCGTTCTGCGTCACCGTTCTGGCCGTCGTCGGCTACATCGTCTGGCGCCTGCCGGCATCGCCGCTCGGCCGCGCCATGCGGGCGGTGCGCGACAACGAGCTCGCCGCCAGCGTGGCGGGCATCGACGTCCAGCGCACCAAGGTCACGGCCTTCGCGATCTGCGCCCTGCTGGGCGGGCTCGGCGGCGCGCTGTTCGCCGGCGGTTTCGCCTACGTGAGCCCGGACCAGTTCTCCTTCGCCGAGTCCATCGTGTTCCTCACCATGGTGCTGCTCGGCGGCGTCGCGTCGCCCATCGGCGCGGTGGTGGGCACCGGGCTCTTGATCCTGATCCCCGAATGGCTGCGCTTCCTGAAGGCGATCCCCGGCCTCTATCTGGCGATCTACGGCCTCGCCGTGATCCTGATCGTGCTGTTCATGCCGGACGGCATCTGGGGCTGGTTCTCGCAATGGACGCGTCGCTTCGGCAAAGCCGCCGTCGCCGCCGTTCCGGCCGCCGCCGCCGCCCTGGAGCTGCGCGGCTCGGTGGGCCACGACAACGAGGTGCTGCGCGTCGAGGGGCTGGCCAAGCATTTCGGTGGCCTCAAGGCGGTGGATGGCGTCAGCTTCACGGTGAAGCGCGGCAGCGTCCATGCGCTGATCGGGCCGAACGGCTCGGGCAAGACCACGACGCTGAACGTCCTCTCCGGCATCTACACGCCCACCGCCGGCAAGATGGTGCTGGACGGAACCGACGTCTCCAACCTGCCGCCGCACCGCCGCACCATCGCGGGGCTCGGCCGCACTTTCCAGAACATTCGGCTGTTCCGCTCCATGACGGCGGTCGAGAACGTGATCATCGGGGCCGAGCATCCCGGCAACCCGGTCGGCAAGGCGCATCACGCGCTGGACGCCCGGGCCCGCGCGGCGCTCGCCTTCGTCGGGCTGGGCGACCGGGCCGACGAGATGGTGACCTCGTTCAGCTATGGCCACCAGCGCCTGATCGAGATCGCCCGGGCGCTGGCCGGCAACCCGACGCTGCTGCTGCTGGACGAGCCGGCCGCCGGCCTGAACTCCACCGAGAAGGTGGAGCTCACCGGCCTCCTGAAGCGCATCGCCGCCAAGGGCCTCACCATCCTGATCATCGACCACGACATGACGCTGGTCAGCGACGTGGCCGAGCACATCACGGTGCTGAATTTCGGCCGCCGCATCGCCGATGGCGACCCCGTGTCGGTGCTCAACCACCCCGACGTCGTCACCGCCTATCTCGGGAGCGAGCCAGATGCCCCTCATTGAGTGCAAGGATCTGGTGGTCCGCTACGGCGAGATCGAGGCCCTTCACGGCCTGACGATCGCCGTGGAGGCCGGCGAGGTGGTGACGCTGCTGGGCGGCAACGGCGCCGGCAAGTCCACCACGCTGCGCAGCATCTCCGGGCTGGTGAAGCCCGTGTCGGGCGACATCCTGTTCGAGGGCCAGTCGATCCTCGGCGCCGGGCCGGAGGACATCGTCCGGCGCGGCATCGCGCATGTGCCGGAGGGGAGGCGGGTGTTTCCCGGCCTCTCCACCCGCGAGAACATCATGCTGGGCGCCTCCAACCGGAAGGGCCTCACCAAGGCGCAGATCCGCGCCGAGGCGGACGGCATGTTCGACCTCTTCCCGGACATCCGCCCCTTCGCGGACGCGCTCGGCTGGACGCTCTCGGGCGGCCAGCAGCAGATGGTCGCGGTGGCGCGCGGGCTGATGGCCAAGCCCAAGCTCCTTCTGCTGGACGAGCCCTCGCTCGGCCTCGCGCCCGTGATCGTCCAGAAGGTGTTCTCGATCATCGCCGAGATCCGCCGGCTCGGCACCACGGTGCTGCTCGTGGAGCAGAACGCCCGCATGGGCCTCTCGGTGGCCGACCGCGGCTACGTGCTGGAAACCGGCCGCCTCGTGCTCAGCGGCAAGCCCGCCGACCTCTGGGGCAACGAAGACATTCGCGCCGCCTACCTGGGCGGCCACGCCAGGGTGAAGGCCACGCTCCCGGCCGTGTGAATGCAATCCCCGCCGTCATTGCGAGCGCCAGCGAAGCAATCCAGCTGATGCCGGGCGCTACGCCCGGCGCCTGGATTGCTTCGCTTCGCTCGCAATGACGGGGAGGGTGTCACCGCCAGACAGCACGCTGCAGCTCCTGCTTTGCGAGCTCTCCCTCGTCATCCCCGGCGACCTGCGCAGCAGGTCGGGAAGGGGATCCAGAGCCGCCGCGCTCACCCCTGGATCCCCTTCCCGGCGCTTTGCGCCGCCGGGGATGACGGAGAGAGTGAGCATCGTCGGGGGCGTAGAAAACGGCGAACCGCTTCCGTCATTGCGAGCGCCAGCGAAGCAATCCAGCTGATGCCGGGCGCTACGCCCGGCGCCTGGATTGCTTCGCTCCGCTCGCAATGACGGGGAGGGGTGCCGGGGTTGTGCGCAGCGCCAACCTGCCCACTGGCCAATCTGGGGCGCAGTGGAGTATAGACCCCCCACATCTTGCGGATGCGACGCTCCATGTCGCTCGCCGGGATGCGCCGCGACGCCAAGCCGCCGATAACCGACCCGTCCAAACGCCCATGGGGCCGGAGACCCACCCGATGTCCAGCCAAGCGCGCCAGAGCCACATGTCGAACAGCTTCTTCGCCGCCTCCCTGGCGGATCGCGATCCCGAGATCGCGGACGCCATCGGCAAGGAACTCGGTCGGCAACGGGATGAGATCGAACTGATCGCCTCCGAGAACATCGTCTCGCGCGCCGTGCTGGAGGCGCAGGGCTCGGTGATGACCAACAAATACGCCGAGGGTTATCCGGGCCGGCGCTATTATGGCGGCTGCCAGTTCGTCGACATCGCCGAGACGCTGGCCATCCAGCGCGCCACGCGGCTGTTCGGCTGCAAGTTCGCCAACGTCCAGCCGAATTCCGGCTCGCAGGCCAACCAGGCCGTGTTCCTTGGCCTCATGAAGCCGGGCGACACCTTCATGGGCCTGGATCTGGCGGCCGGCGGCCATCTCACGCACGGCGCCGCGCCCAACATGTCGGGCAAGTGGTTCAACGTGGTGAGCTACGGCGTGCGGCCTGAAGACCAGATGGTCGACATGGACGCGGTGGAGCGCCTCGCCCAGGAGCACAAGCCCAAGATCATCATCGCGGGCGGCTCCGGCTACGCCCGCCATTGGGACTTCGCCCGCTTCCGCCAGATCTGCGACGCGGTCGGGGCCTATTTCATGGTCGACATCGCGCATTTCGCCGGTCTCGTGGCGGGCGGCGCGCATCCGTCGCCGTTTCCACACGCCCACGTCGTCACCTCCACGACGCACAAAACCCTGCGCGGCCCGCGCGGCGGCCTGATTCTCACGGATGACGAGGACATCGCCAAGAAAATGAACTCGGCCGTGTTCCCCGGCCTGCAGGGCGGCCCGCTGATGCACGTGATCGCCGCCAAGGCGGTGGCGTTCAACGAGGCGCTGGCGCCCGAGTTCAAGCTCTACGCCCGCGCGGTGGTGGACAACGCCAAGGTGCTGGCCGACACGATCAGGATCGCCGGCTACGACATCGTCACGGGCGGCACCGACAACCACCTGATGCTGGTCGACCTGCGGCCCAAGAGCCTCACCGGCAAGGCCGCCGAAGCTTCGCTCGGCCGCGCCCACATCACCTGCAACAAGAACGGCGTGCCGTTCGACACCGCCAAGCCGACCATCACGTCGGGCATCCGCCTCGGCACGCCCGCCGCCACCTCGCGCGGCTTCGGCATCGCCGAGTTTAAGCGCGTCGGCGAGCTGGTGGTCGAGACGCTGGATGGGCTGGCCAAGAACGGCGAGGAGAACAACGCCGGCGTGGAGGAGGCCTTGAAGGCCAAGGTCACCGAGCTGACGCGGCGGTTCCCGATCTACGCGTGAGGCTTCAAGCCTGAATTTCTCCCCGTCATCCCCGGCGACCTGCGCAGCAGGTCGGGAAGGGGATCCAGGAGTGAGCGCCTCGGCCCTGGATCCCCTTCCCGGCGCTCCGCGCCGCCGGGGATGACGGCGCCGCTGCACAATGTCTCCTCAGGATCAGGGTATCCTGGGGCGTGAAGTAAACAGGTCAGGACACCAAGCCCGTGCGCTGCCCCTACTGCTCCAGCCTCGACACGCAGGTGAAGGACTCGCGCCCGACGGACGACAGCTCCGCGATCCGGCGCCGGCGCGTGTGCCCGGATTGCGGCGGGCGGTTCACGACCTTCGAGCGGGTGCAGTTGCGCGAGCTCATGGTGGTGAAGCGCTCGGGACGGCGCATCCCGTTTGATCGCGACAAGCTGGTGCGCTCGCTCGAGATCGCGCTGCGCAAGCGGCCGGTGGAGCCCGAGAGGGTAGAGCGCATGATCAACGGCATCGTGCGCCAGCTTGAAAGCCTCGGCGACGGCGAGATCCCGAGCGCCACCATCGGCGAGCTCGTGATGGAGGGCCTGAAGGCGCTCGACGACGTCGCGTATGTGCGCTTCGCCTCCGTGTACAAGGATTTTCGCGAAGCCAGGGACTTCGAGGAGTTGCTGGGCGAACTCTCCGGGCCGGACGAGGCCGCGACGCCGCCGCGCGCAAAGGCGAGCGCGCGCGAGCCGTCATGAGCCTCGCGACGGCCGACAAAGCCGCCACCGACGACGTCGCCACCATGCGGATCGCGCTGGCGCTGGCGCGGCGCGGGCTGGGAAACACCTGGCCGAACCCCGCCGTCGGCGCGGTGGTGTGGAGGCCCGGCCCGCAAGGGCCCATCATCCTTGGGCGCGGCTGGACGCAGCCGGGCGGCAGGCCGCACGCGGAACCCGTCGCGCTGGCGCAGGCCGGCGAGGCGGCGCGCGGCGCGACGCTCTCGGTGACGCTGGAGCCGTGCTCCCATTTCGGCAAGACCGGGCCGTGCAGCCACGCCATCATCGAGGCCGGGATCGCCCGCGTGGTGTCGGCGATCGAGGATCCCGATCCGCGCGTCAACGGCCGCGGCCACATCATGATGCGGGCGCACGGCATTGACGTCGCGGTCGGCGTGCTCGGCCGCGAGGCGCGCTGGGGCAATCGCGGCTTCATCAAGCGCATGGTCGAGGGCCGGCCCATGGTGACGGCGAAGCTCGCGCAGACGACCGATGGCTTCGCGGGCGCGGCGGACGGGCCGCGGCTCATGATCACCGGGCCGGAGGCGCAGGCGCGCGCCCACATGCTGCGGGCGCAGCACGACGCCATTCTGGTCGGCGTCGGCACCGTGCTGGCGGATGATCCGCTGCTCACCTGCCGGCTGCCGGGGCTGGAAGGGCGCTCGCCCGTCCGGGTGGTGCTCGACACCGATCTGCGGACGCCGCCGACGAGCGTGCTCGCCCGGACCGCGCGCGAGGTCCCGACCTGGGTGGTCGCCGCCGCCGACGCGCCGGCCGGTCGCGAGGCCGCGCTGGCGGCAGCCGGCGTGACGGTGCTGCGCGTTCCCCGCGCTGCGAAAGGGCAGGGGCTTGATCTGCTCGCCGCGCTGGGGGCAATCGCCGCGCAGGGCGTCACGCGCGTCCTGTGCGAGGGTGGGCCGACGCTGGCCGACGCCCTCGCGGCGGTCGGGCAGGTCGACGCGCTGGAGCTGCTCACCGGGCCCGAGCCGCTCGGCAGACCGGGCCTGCCGGCGATCGGCCCCTCGCTGGCGCGTTTCATCGATCATGATCCCCATGTGGAGCGGACCGCGCCGGTCCCGCTCGGCCGGGATCTCTGGCAAAGCTTCGCAAGGAGACGCTGATGTTCACCGGAATCGTCACGGACGTGGGCGAACTCGTCGCCGTGGAGGATCACCAGGGCTCGCTGAAGCGCCTGCGCGTCCATTCCGCCTATGACGCCGCCACCATCGAGATGGGCGCCTCCATCGCGACCGGCGGGCCCTGCCTCACCGTCACGGGGTTCGGCCCGCGGCCGGAGGGCGGCTGCTGGTACACGGTGGACGCCGCCGCCGAAACGCTGGCGCGCACCACCGTGGGCGCATGGCAGGTCGGCCGCCGGCTCAACCTGGAGCGCTCGCTGAAGATCGGCGACGAACTCGGCGGGCATCTCGTCTCCGGCCACGTCGACGGCGTCGCCGAGATCGTGGCGCGCGACGACGTGACCTCGGAGGAGGGCGGCGCCTGGGGGCCGACGGCCCGCTTTACGCTGCGCGCGCCCAAGGGCCTCGCCAAGTTCATCGCCGAGAAGGGCTCGGTGGCGCTGGATGGCGTGTCGCTCACGGTGAACAGCGTGGAGCGCGACCTCTTCACCGTGTTCCTGATCCCGCACACGCTGGAGGTGACCACGCTGGGCGGCTGGAAGGCGGGCGACAAGATCAACCTGGAGGTCGACCAGATGGCCCGCTACGCCGCGCGGCTTGCAGAAGCGCGCGAGCAGGGCTACTGACAGCCGCTCCCGCGACGACCGATCCCGCGAAGATTTGCCGAGTTCCGCCCATGGCCGCTCCCCGCCCAGCCCGCGCCACGCATGACGGCGTGCCCACCAAGGGCCGCCTCCTGATCGTGGAGGCGCGCTTCTACGACGATCTCGCCGACGAACTCCTGGCCGGCGCCAAGGGCGTGGCCGAGGCCGAGCAGGCGGACGTGACGGTGCTCACCGTGCCGGGCGCGCTGGAGATCCCCGCCACGATCGCGATCGCGCTGGACGCCGCCGAGGCGGCCGGCCAGCCCTTCGACGCTGTGGTGGCGCTCGGCTGCGTGATCCGCGGCGAGACCGGCCACTACGACATCGTGGCGGGCGAGAGCTCCCGCGCCCTGATGGACCTTTCCGTGCAGCGCCGCATCCCGCTGGGCAACGGCATCCTGACGGTGGAGAACGACGCGCAGGCCTGGGCGCGCGCCCGGGTCGCCGAGATGAACAAGGGCGGCGGCGCCGCCGAAGCGGCTCTCGCCGTGCTCCGTATCAAGCGCCGCCTCGCGGCGGGAAGGATCTGACCGAATGGCCAAGGGCGAGAACCGGGGCGATAACCGCGGCGACAAACGCGAAAAGCGCTCCGCCGCCAGGCTCGCGGCCGTGCAGACGCTCTACGAGATGGAGCTGTCCGGCAAGGGCGTGCTCGACGCTGTGGCCGAGTTCGAGGCCTACTGGATGGGTCGCGAGATCGAGGACATGGAGTTCAAGCCCGCCGACGCCGGCTTCTTCCGCGAGATCGTGTCCGGCGTGGTGGAAGACCAGCGGCTCGTGGACCAGAAGGTCGACGCCGCGCTGGCCAAGGGCTGGCCGCTGAAGCGCATCGAGGCCGTGCTGCGCGCCATCCTGCGTGCTGGCGCCTACGAGCTCATCCGCCGCCAGGATGTGCCGGCGCGGGTCGCCATCACCGAATATGTCGACGTCGCGAACGCGTTCTACGACGGCGACGAGGCCGGCATGGTCAATGGCGTGCTCGACACCATCGCGCGCGACGTGCGCGGCGACGAGCTGACCAAGCAGCGGGCCTGAGCGGCCAAGAGCGACGGCGGGAGGTTGGCATCACGTCCCATCGGCCGTCCGAAGACGAACTGATCGCGAAGTACTTTCGGCCCATGGCCGGGGAGGGCGGCATGGCCCTCCTGGACGACGCCGCGCGCCTGCCCGGCGAGATGGGGCGCGACCTCGTGCTCAAGGTCGACGCCATCGTGGCGGGCGTCCACTTCTTCGCCGACGACCCACCGGCCGACATCGCCTGGAAAGCGCTGGCCGTGAACCTGTCCGACCTCGCCGCCAAGGGCGCCGCCCCGCGCGGCTTTCTCCTCGCGCTCGCGCTGCCGCCCGACTGGACGGAGGATTGGCTGGCCGCCTTCAGCCGCGGCCTGCAGGCCGGCGCCGACGCGACCGGCTGCCCGCTGCTGGGCGGCGACACCGTGAAGACGCCGGGCCCGCTCACCATCTCGGTGACGGCGCTGGGCTCCGTCCCGGCCGGCCGCATGCCGGTGCGCATGGCCGCCCGGCCGGGCGACGCCATTTTGGTGTCCGGCACGATCGGCGACGCCGCGCTCGGCTTGGCGCTGCGGCTCGACCCGCACGCTCCCTGGGCGAGCGCGCTCGACACCCCCGGCCGCGCCCATTTGCTGGACCGCTACCTGCGCCCGCAGCCGCGGCTGGCGCTGGCCCCGGCGCTGCTCGCCCATGCGCGCGCCGCCATGGACGTCTCGGACGGGCTCGTCGGCGACCTCCGCAAGATGCTGAAGGCCTCCGGCCTCGGCGGCCGCCTCGCGCTCGACGCCGTGCCGCTCTCGCCGCCCGCCACGGCGGCGGTGGCGCGGGAGCCGGCGCTGCTGGAGCGCGCCGTCACGGGCGGCGACGATTACGAGATCCTGTGCACGGTCGCGGACACGGACGTGGACGCGTTTCGCGCCCACGCGGCCGCGCTCGGCGTGCCGATGACGCCGATCGGCGAAGTCGTCGCATCCCCGGCCGCGGAGCTTCTTCTCAGCCGCGACGGCGCCCCTGTGAGCCTCGCCCAGGGCTCGTTCAGCCACTTTTGAAAGCCCCCATGCACGCCCCGCTCATCGACGACCGCCTCGCCCGGCGCAACGCGCTGATCCTCGCCATCGCGCAAGCGCTGGCCGGCGCCAATGCGACCGTGATCTTCGCCACCGGGGCGATCATCGGCGCGCAGCTCGCGCCCGATCCCGCCTACGCGACGGTGCCGATCTCCATCTTCGTGCTCGGCATGGCGTCCGGCACGCTGCCGGTGGGCGCCATCGCGCGCCGCTACGGTCGCCGCGCGGCGTTCATGACCGGCGCAGGCGCTGGTGCGCTGACCGGCCTGCTCGCCTGCCTGGCGATCCTGCAGGGGTCCTTCGCGCTGTTTTCGCTCGCGACATTCTTTGGCGGCTTCTACGCCGCCGTGGCGCAATCCTTCCGCTTCGCGGCGGCCGACACCGCAAGCCCGGGCTTCCGGCCGCGCGCGATTTCATACGTGATGGCGGGCGGCGTCGTGGCGGGCGTCTTCGGCCCGCAGCTGATCCAGTTCACCATGGATTCCTGGCCGCCCTACGTGTTCGCGGCGAGCTATCTCGCCCAGGCGGTTGTCGCCATGGTGGCCATGGCGGTGCTGTCGCGGGTCCGCATTCCCTTGCCGCCTCGTGGTCCGGACGGGGGAGGGGGCGCCCGGCCGCTGGCCGTGATAGTGCGCCAGCCGCGCTTCATCGTGGCGGCGCTCTGCGGCGTCATCAGCTACGCGCTGATGAACCTCGTGATGACATCAGCGCCGCTCGCGATGCGCATGTGCGGCCATCCGCTGTCGGACTCCAACCTCGCCATCCAGTGGCACGTCATCGCGATGTACGGGCCGAGCTTCTTCACCGGCTCGCTGATCGCCCGCTTCGGCGCGCCGCGTGTCATCGCGACCGGACTGGTGCTGCTCTGCGGCGCCGGGCTGGTCGACATCTCCGGCGTCACCGTGGCGCATTTCTGGACGGGCCTGATCCTGCTCGGGCTTGGCTGGAACTTCGGCTTCATTGGCGCTTCGGCGCTGGTCACCGAAAGCTGCGAGCCCGCCGAGCGCACGCGCGTGCAGGCCTTCAACGACTTCCTGGTCTTCGGCACGATGGCGATCGGCTCGTTCTCGTCCGGCCACATCCTGGCGACCGCCGGCTGGGCCGCCGTGAACCAGGTGGTGTTCCTGCCGGCGCTTCTCGGGCTGGGGCTGTTGGCCTGGAGAGGAATGCGGCCGCGAATGGCCACGTAATCTCAATTGACGAGCAAGAATACTTTCATTCTCGATGAAATTCGATTGAGCCGCACAAATAAATACAATCTTCGCGAGTAAAGTTTGCGGATCGCCCCCTCTTCTGTGACTTGCTTCACAGAAGAGGCGGGCCACGCCGGTCCAGCATGACGGCGTGTCACCGCGTGAACTCATAGGCGACGGCCTCGCCCGTCGAAACGCCCTGGCGTTGTCGGTCACCCAGGCGTTTTCGGGCGCGGCGATCACGGTGCTGTTTGCGACCGGCGCCATCGTGGGGGCCACTCTTGCGCCGGAGCCCGCCTGGGCCACCGCGACCATCTCGATCTTCGTGGTCGGCATGGCGCTCAGCACGGTGCCGGTCGGGGCGATCTCGCGGCGGTGGGGACGCCGGCCGGCCCTGCTGCTCGGAACGACCCTTGGCGTCCTCTCCGGCGCTCTGGCGAGCTACGCCATCGTGGCGGCGTCGTTCGAACTGTTTCTGCTGGCCTGCTTCCTGAACGGCTTTCACGCCGCCGTGTCGCTCACGTATCGGTTCGCCGCCACCGACGGGGCGACGGATGCGTTCCGCCCGAAGGCCATCTCGTATGTGCTGGTGGCCGGCGTGGCGTCCGCGATTCTCGGGCCCCAGGCCGTCCAGCACAGCTTCGACCTTGGCCCCGCGCCCTATGTGGCGAGCTATCTCGCGCAGGGCGCGCTGGCGTTGCTCGCGCTCGTGGCGGTCGCGTTCTTCCGGGCGCCTCTGGCTGCGACGCCGTCAGGCGCGCCGCCCACGCCCGCCTCGGCGCTGCTGCGGCGGCCGCCGTATCTCCTGGCGGTGTTCTGCGGTTTGGTGGCCTACACGGTGATGAACATGGTGATGACGGCAGCGCCGCTCGCAATGACGCTCTGCGGCCACTCCAACGCGGACGCGAACCTCGGCATCCAGTGGCATGTGCTCGGCATGTATGCGCCGAGCTTCGTGTCGGGCGCGATGGTCAGTCGCTTCGGCGCGCGCCGGATGATCCTGGCCGGTCTCGCCTTGCTGGGTTTCGCCATCGTGGTGAATCTGGGCGGTATCGAACTCTGGCGGTTCTGGCTCGGCCTCGCGGTGCTCGGCGTCGGCTGGAACTTCGCCTTTGTGGGCGCGACCACGCTCGTAGTCGAAAGCCTCGCCCCCGAGGAGCGCACCCGCGGGCAGTCCCTGAACGATTTCATCATCTTCGGCGCCATGGCGGCCGGCTCGCTGTTTTCCGGCGGCCTGCTCGCGTCGGGCGGGTGGAGCATCGTCAACATGGTTGTGGCCCCGGCGTTGCTCGCGGCTTTGGCGGCCTTGTTCAGCAGGGCCGCGGCCCCGCGAGCGCGCCGCGATGGTGCGACGCGGTGAAACCGGCCGAAATCCCTGAACTCAGGCGAAAGTCCGTTTGCGTCCGTCTCGCGTTTTTGCAACGCTTGCGCCGCGTCCTGCATGGGGCGCGCAATGATGACGGCCCGTCCGCCACCCGTGGAACAGGGCTGCACCGCGTGGGAACTGCAAGGACGGCACAATGACTTTAGCGTTGATCATCATTGGCGGCCTATTGGCGGTCGTCTATGGGGTGTGGGCGAGCGCCGACGTAAATCGTCGCGACGCCGGCACCCAGCGGATGCAGGAAATCGCGGCCGCCATCCGGGAAGGCGCACAGGCCTACCTGAAGCGGCAATACACCACCATCGGCATGGTGGGCGTCGTCCTCTTCGTCATCATTGCGTGGCTGCTCGGCCTCAAGGTGGCCATCGGCTTCCTGATCGGCGCGGTGCTGTCGGGCGCGGCCGGCTTCATCGGCATGAACGTGTCGGTGCGCGCCAATGTCCGCACCGCCCAGGCGGCTTCGGTCTCGCTCGCGGCCGGCCTCGACGTCGCCTTCAAGGCGGGCGCGGTCACCGGCATGCTGGTGGCGGGCCTCGCGCTGCTCGGGGTGGCCGTCTACTACACCATCCTGATCGGCCCCATGGGCCTGTCGATCAACGATCCGGCCCAACTGCGCGTCATCATCGACTCGCTGGTCGCGCTCGGCTTCGGCGCCTCGCTGATCTCCATCTTCGCCCGCCTCGGCGGCGGCATCTTCACCAAGGGCGCTGACGTCGGCGCCGACCTCGTCGGCAAGGTCGAGGCCGGCATTCCGGAAGACGACCCGCGCAACCCCGCCACCATCGCGGACAATGTCGGCGACAATGTCGGCGACTGCGCCGGCATGGCGGCCGACCTGTTCGAGACCTACGCGGTGACGGTGGTCGCCACCATGGTGCTCGCCGCTATCTTCTTCGCCGGCCAGCCCGTGCTCAGCGCCACGATCCTGTACCCGCTCGCGATCTGCGCGGTGTGCATCGTCACCTCCATCGTCGGCACCTTTATGGTGAAGCTCGGCAGCGACAACTCCATCATGGGCGCACTCTACAAGGGCCTGTGGGCGAGCACGCTGCTTTCCGTCGTCGGCCTCGCGATTGCGACCTGGGGCACGGTGGGTTTCGGCGACATCGGCACCGTCAAGGCCATGGGCGGCGACATCGTGGTCAACGGCACGCGCCTGCTGATCTGCGGCGTCGTCGGCCTCGTCGTCACGGGCCTGATCGTCTGGATCACCGAGTACTACACCGGCACCGGCAAGCGCCCGGTGGTGTCGATCGCCCAGGCGTCGGTCACCGGCCACGGCACCAACGTCATCCAGGGCCTCGCGGTCTCGCTGGAGTCGACGGCGCTGCCCGCCATGGTGATCGTCGGCGGCATCATCTCGACCTTCCAGCTCGCCGGCCTCTACGGCACCGCCATCGCGGTCACGACCATGCTCGGCCTCGCCGGCATGATCGTCGCGCTGGACGCCTTCGGCCCCGTCACCGACAACGCCGGCGGCATCGCCGAGATGGCGGGCCTGCCCAAGGAAGTGCGTCACTCCACCGACGCGCTGGACGCCGTGGGCAACACCACCAAGGCGGTCACCAAGGGCTACGCCATCGGCTCGGCCGGCCTCGGCGCGCTCGTGCTGTTCGCGGCCTACAGCTACGACCTGCAATACTTCATCGGCGAGGCGAACAAGGCAGGCTCCACCCTGTTCCCCTACTTCAAGGGCGTCGGCCAGGTCTCGTTCGACCTGTCGAACCCCTATGTGGTGGCGGGCCTGATCTTCGGCGGGCTCATCCCCTACCTCTTCGGCGGCATCGCGATGACGGCCGTCGGCCGCGCCGCGGGATCGGTCGTCGAGGAGGTGCGCCGGCAATTCAAGGAGAAGCCCGGCATCATGCAGGGCACCGAGAAGCCGGACTACGCCCGCGCGGTGGACATGCTCACAAAGGCGGCGATCAAGGAGATGATCATCCCTTCGCTGCTGCCCGTGCTCGCCCCGCTGGTCGCCTATTTCGGCGTGCTGGCGCTGTCGGGCTCCAAGGCCTCGGCCTTCGCGGCGCTCGGCGCCTCGCTGCTGGGCGTGATCGTGAACGGCCTCTTCGTCGCCATCTCGATGACGTCGGGCGGCGGCGCCTGGGACAACGCCAAGAAGTCCTTCGAGGACGGCTTCATCGACAAGGACGGCGTGAAGCACCTGAAGGGCAGCGACGCGCACAAGGCCTCGGTCACGGGCGACACAGTCGGCGACCCCTACAAGGACACCGCCGGCCCGGCCGTGAACCCGGCCATCAAGATCACCAACATCGTGGCCCTGCTGCTGCTGGCGATCCTCGCCCATATCGGCGCGGCCTGATCCGCACCGCCGTCCCGCTCCGCGGGACGGCGTTTCGATAGTGGCGCTTTGAACGTAGCGCTTCCAGAGTGGGATGGCGTTCCTCAACGCCCCTCATCCTGAGGAGCAGGCCCCCTCGGGCCTGCGTCTCGAAGGACGAGGGGATCCAGGAGCCTCGAAGTCAGTCGCGAACTGGAGTCCCTCGTCCTTCGAGACGCATCGCCGGGAGGCGACGCTCCTCAGGATGAGGGTATCGAGGGTGAGCGGCCGGAGACTTCACGCGAGCCCCCACAAGCATAGCCAACAAAATAGCCCGCGGTTCGCCGCGGGCTTCGTCGTTTCTGGCGGGAGGAAGGCGCTCGCCGGGCCGTGCGGCCGGGCAGGGGCCTCAGATCACGCCCTGGCCCGTGGCGCGCAGGAGCTGGCGCACGACCGAGAGCTCGTTGCCGCCTGTGGGCGTCGTGCGGCTGATGAAGTCGAACACGACGCCGTCCTGCAGGCCATAGGAGGCGATCTTCTCCACCCGCATGCCCTTGTTGAAGTTGATGGCCAGCACGCGCTGGTCGATCACGGTCGGGTTCATGAACTGCAGCGGGCGCGAGGTCTTCTGGCTGATGTAGTACCAGGTCTGGTTGCCGACCGTGGACACCGTTGAAGGCGAGCCCATGGTGGACAGCACCTTCTGGGCGTCCGTGCCGACACGCACCTCGTTCAGGAGCTTTTCGTCCAGAACATAGCCGCGTGTCTGCGGCTCGGTGTTGCAGGCGGAAAGGCCGACCGCGAGCGCGGCGCCGAAAGCGGCGCGCAGCGTCCATGCGGCGAAGAGGGACCTTTCCGACAACTTGTGAAGCGCCATGTAATCACTCCAGGAAGCCGCCCGTTCGGGCCGGTGAGAGGTGGGGATCGGCTCGCGCCGACGATTTCTCTTGCCGGAACCGGCCGGGATGCCGTAACCCGCGTCCGACCGAATTGCAAGGAGCGCCGCGGCGGGCCCCTGGAGCAACGCGACCTCTCCCGCCGCGGGAACTGCGCACATGATCTTGGGCCTTTTCAGGCGACGCGATCCCAACGCCGACATCGTCGATCGCCTCTACGCCGCCGTCGCGCAGGCTTCGCGCGCGCCGGCCCTGTATCGCGAAGGCGCCGTGCCCGACACCGTGGACGGCCGCTTCGATCTCCTGGTGATCCATGCATTCGTGGTGCTGCGGCGGCTGAAGACCCTGCCGGAGCCCGGCCCCGACCTGGCGCAGGACCTGGTGGACGCCACCTTCAAGCATCTCGACCACGCGCTGCGCGAGCTCGGCGTCGGCGACGTCGTGGTGCCCAAGCGCATGAAGACCCTGGCGAGCGCGTTCTATGGCCGCGCCAAGGCCTATGAGGACGCGCTGGGCGGCGCCGAGCCGCTCGAGGACGCCCTGCTGCGCAACGTCTACGCCAAGGCTCCCGAGCGCGCCCCGCAGGCCGCCGCGCTCGCCGCTTACCTGCGCGCTTCCGTGGCGGCGTTCGACGCCGCCAGCTTCGAGACCATCGCGAGCGCGACGCTGCCGTTCCCGCAGCCTGATCCGTTTTTCAAAGGCGCGCCATGAGACAGCCCCAAACCACGACCCTGCCGCCGGGCCCGCCGCCGCTTCTGTCGCGGCCCTTCGACGTCAACACCATCAAGGCCGGCGGCTCGGACGTCGTCGTGGTCGCGACCGAGGCCGAGCGGGCCGCGCTGGCGCAGGAGTACAAGCTCGTCGGCGTCGACCGGCTGGAAGGCCGGTTCAAGGTCTCGGGCCGCGGCCGCACCGTGACGGTGAAAGGCATGGTGACGGGCGACATCCGCCAGACCTGCGTCGTCACGCTGGAGGAGTTCCCCTCGGCGGTGTCCGAGGAGGTCGACCTCAAATACTCCGAGGACGTGCCCGAGCCGCGCGCCCAGGAGGGCGACGAGGAGCGCTCCTCCGAGATGATCGACGCGCCTGATCCCATCATCAACGGCAAGATCGATCTCGGCGCGCTCACGGCCGAGTTCCTGGCGCTCGGGCTCGATCCCTATCCGCGCAAGCCCGGCGTCGAGACCTTCGCGCACGAGGAGGACGTCGGGCCGGCCGACTCGCCCTTCGCGGCGCTCGCGGCCGCCAAGCGGGACGACCCGTCTTGAGCCGCCGCGCGGGAGTCGGCGGGCCGGACATAGCCGAGATCAAGGTTGCCTCGCGCCGCCGCTTCGCTATTGTCCGCCGGCCGCGCGAGCCCGCGCGCCGCATGGCGTGATCCTTCCGTTTCCGGGCAGGCCTTCTCGAATGAACACCAAAGTGCGGATCGCGCTCGACGCCATGGGGGGAGACCACGGTCCCTCCGTGGTGATTCCCGGCGCCGCCCTGTCGCTCGTGCGCCGCCCCGACACCGCCTTCGTGATTCACGGACGCTCGGAGGAGTGCCTGCCGCTGCTGGACCAGCACCCGGCGCTGAAGGCCGTCACCACCTTCGTGCATTCCGACGTCGCTATCCGGATGGACGACAAGCCGAGCCAGGCGCTGCGCCAGGGCCGCTACAAGTCGTCCATGTGGCGCGCGCTCGATTCGGTGAAGAAGGGCGAGGCCGACGCCGCCGTGTCGGCCGGCAACACCGGCGCGCTGATGGCCATGTCCAAGTTCTGCCTGCGCACCATGGCGCAGGTGGACCGGCCCGCCATCGCGGCCATCTGGCCCACCATGAAGGGCGAGAGCATCGTGCTCGACGTCGGCGCGACCATCGGGGCGGATGCGCGCCACCTCGTGGATCTCGCCATCATGGGCTCCGCCATGGCGCAGATCGTGTTCGACATCGACAGGCCCAGCGTCGGCCTGCTGAATGTCGGCGTGGAGGAGATCAAGGGCGTCGAGGAGGTGAAGTCCGCCGGGCGCATCCTGAAGGACACGAACTTTCCCCATCTCACCTATGCGGGCTTCGTCGAGGGCGACGACATCGGCAAGGGCACGGTGGATGTCATCGTCACCGAGGGTTTCGCCGGCAATATCGCGCTGAAGACCGCCGAAGGCACCGCCAAGCAGATCGCCTCCTACCTGCGCAGCGCCATGAGCCGCACCCTCATGGCCAAGATCGGCTACCTCTTCGCCAAGGGCGCGTTCGACGCGCTGCGCGCCAAGATGGACCCGCGCCGGGCCAATGGCGGCGTCTTCCTGGGCCTCGACGGCATCGTCATCAAGAGCCATGGCGGCACGGACGCAATGGGGTTCGCAGCCGCCATCGATCTGGGTTATGACATGGTCAAACACGATCTGCTGTCGAAGATTCGCGACAGTCTCGAGGTCAACTTCCCGAACGCGGCCGCCGAAGCCGTCGCGTCGCCGGAGACTTCTGAGTGATGTCATTGCGTTCTGTTGTCATCGGTTGCGGCCATAGCCTGCCCGAGCGCGTTCTCTCCAACGCCGAGCTGTCCACCATGGTGGACACCTCCGACGAATGGATCCTCGAGCGCACCGGCATTCGCCACCGACACATCGCCGCCAAGGAGGAGACCACCTCCGTTCTGGCCACGCGGGCGGCGCGCGCGGCGCTGGACGCGGCGGGCGTGGACGCCTCCAGCGTCGACCTCATCATCGTCGCCACCGCGACGCCGGACTTCACCTTCCCGGCCACAGCCACGCAGGTGCAGGCGGCCCTGGGGTCCAGCACCGGCGCGGCCTTCGACATGCAGGCGGTGTGCTCGGGCTTCGTCTACGCGCTCGCGACGGCCGACAAGTTCCTGATCACGGGTGCGGCCAAGCGCGCGCTGGTGATCGGCGCCGAGACCTTCTCGCGCATTCTCGACTGGACCGACCGCACCACCTGCGTGCTGTTCGGCGACGGCGCCGGCGCGGTGCTGCTGGAAGCCCGGCGCGGTGACGGCGAACTCAGCGACCGGGGCGTCCTCTCGACGCATCTGCGCGCCGATGGCCGGCATCTCGACAAGCTCTATGTCGACGGCGGCCCGTCCTCCACGGCCACCACGGGCCATTTGCGGATGGAGGGCAAGGAGGTCTTCCGCCACGCGGTGACCAACCTGGCCGAGACCATCGAGGAAACCTTCCGGCAAACCGGCGTCACCGCCGACCAGATCGACTGGTTCGTGCCGCACCAGGCGAATCGCCGGATCATCGACGCCACGGCCCGCAAGCTGGGCATCGATTCGTCGCGCGTGGTGATCACCGTGGAGGATCACGGCAACACCTCCGCGGCGTCGATTCCCCTCGCTTTGGGCGCCGCCTGCGCGGACGGGCGCATCAAGCCGGGCCAGCTCGTGCTGATCGAGGCCATGGGCGGCGGCTTCACCTGGGGCTCGGCGCTGATCCGCTGGTGATCCGCTCTGTAGTTTCGCGTCGAAGTTGTAATCCACCAGAGGCAGATCATCAGCGTTGACCAGCCCGTCGCGCGCGAATAGCCTTCGGTTTTCAGAGGGCTACCGGCGTTTTCTCGTCGCAAGGCCCAGCGATTCTCAACGAAGAATGACCAGTCGGGGGACGAGCGTGGCTGAACGCACCATCACGAGAGCCGAGCTGAGCGAGGCGGTCTACAAGGGCGTGGGGTTGTCTCGCACGGAATCGTCCGCGCTGGTCGAGCTGGTGCTGAAGGAAATCTCGGACTGCCTCGCCGAGGGCGAGACCGTGAAGCTGTCGTCCTTCGGGTCCTTCGTGGTGCGCTCCAAGGGCGAGCGCGTCGGCCGGAACCCGAAAACCGGCGTCGAGGTGCCGATCGAGCCCCGCCGCGTCATGATCTTCAAGCCATCCAACATCCTGAAGGCCCGCATCAACGGGCTCGAAGCCGGAAGCGAAGAGGATTGACCCACCATCGCGGTCGAAGCCGCCGGCCGCCGAACCGTAAACGGCGCGGCCAATCTTGCGTGACAGTCTGCCCGGGGGCCAGCGGTGGACAAGAGTCCTGACGCCTTTCGCACCATCAGCGAGGTCGCTGACGACCTTGATTTGCCGCAGCACGTCCTGCGGTTCTGGGAGACGCGTTTCGCCCAGATCCGGCCGCTGAAACGTGGCGGGGGCCGGCGCTACTACCGCCCGGACGACGTGGACCTGCTGCGCGGCATCCGCCAGCTGCTCTACGGGCAGGGCTACACCATCAAGGGCGTGCAGCGCATCCTGAAGGAACAGGGCCTGCGCTCCGTCCAGGCTCTCGGTCGCGGCGAGATCACGGCTCCCATGCCGCCGCCCAGCCAGGGGCGGGCAGGCGACGACGACGATTTCGAGCCGGATGAGCGCGAGAGCGACGACGGGGACGACAACCCCTTGTCGCCGCCCGAGACCGGCGCCACGCGCGGCGCGCTCGTGTCCACCGCCGGCGGCATCGTGATGTCGCCGGACGCCATCCGGCGCCTGCAAGGCGCCTTGTCGGAGTTGGTGGAGTGCCAGCGGCTGCTGCAGTCCATCAAGCCGCAGCACGATGGGGACGCCGAGGCGTCCTGATCGCCATCTCAGCCGAGCGCCAGGCCACGCCGAGGACGTGGGGCCTGGTCGCTCGCACGGAGCAGCCGAACCATGTTGTCGCTCATCGAGACGCACCGCCGCATCGAGGCCGGCGAGCTTGCGCCTGCCGCCGCCGTGGAGGCCGCGATGGCGGCCGCGAAGGCGCGCAACGGCGACCTGAAGGCCTTCGCGAGCTTCGCCTCGAATAGCGCCGCCGCGCCCGGCGCGGGGCCGCTGGCCGGCGTCGCGGTGGGCGTCAAGGACATCATCGACACCGCCGACCTGCCGACCGAGATGGGCTGCGCGGCCATCTATGGCGGATGGCGTCCGCGGGCCGACGCCGCCATCGTCAACAGGGTGCGGGAGCTCGGCGGCTCGATCATCGGCAAGACCGAGACCACCGCCTTCGCATATCTTGATCCCGCTCCCACGCTGAACCCGCACGACGCAACGCGGACGCCGGGCGGTTCCTCGGCCGGGTCTGCCGCCGCCGTGGCGGCCGGGCTCATCCCGCTCGCGATCGGCACGCAGACGGCCGGGTCGGTGATCCGCCCGGCGTCCTTCTGCGGCGTCGCCGCCATCAAGCCATCCTTTCGGCTCCTGCCGACGGTTGGCGCCAAGACCACCGCCTGGACGCTCGACACGCTCGGCCTCTTCGCGGCGACCGCGGACGACCTTGCCTATGCGCTTGCGGCGATCAGCGGGCGCGACATGGCGTTCGCGGACGATCCGGCGAGCCTGCGCTATGGCGTCTCCACCATGCCGCATGCGGGCGAGCGCAGCCCCGAATCGGAAGCCGCGCTGGAGCGGGCCGCCTCGGCCCTGGCCGGGCAGGGCGCCTCCGTCCGCTCGGTCACGCTGCCCGACGCGCTCGTGGAGGCGGACCGGCTGCAGCCCACCATCTACCAGTACGAGCTGCACGCCTCGCTCGGCTGGGAGTGGCGCACCCAGCGCGCCGCGATCCCGCCCGGCCTCGCGGCGGCGCTCGCGGCAGGCGAGGCCGTGTCCACCGACGACTACGACCGCGCGCGCGGCGCGGCCCGACGGGCCCGCAACGCCGCCAAGGACCTCTTTGCGGAAGTCGACGTCCTGCTGACGCTTTCGGCGCCCGGACCCGCGCCCGCGCGGGCCACAACCGGCGAGGCGCGTTTCAACAGGCTGTTCACGTTGCTGGGCACGCCTTGCGTGAATGTTCCGGGTTTGCGCGCAAGCGACGGATTGCCCATCGGAATCCAGATCGTGACGCCCTTCGCGCGCGATTCCCGCGCACTCGCGGCCGCTCGTTTCCTCGAGTTGGCGATCAAGGCGCTGCAATAGAAATCAAAGCGTCTTCTTCGAGGGTTTCCCGGTAGGATGCATTCCAAAACTTCGCGGATCCAAGTCGCAAGAGTTGAGCGTCTGGATTCGCGGGACGTTGACAAGCAAAAACATGACGGGCGCATGAACGGACTGCGCAGCATTTGAAATAACTTTCCTACGTTGCGCCGCAGCAACAAAAGGGCTTGCGGAACACGGCGAGGCTGCTAGCGTTAGTGCAATGTTAACCGCAGGAGGAGGACCTCATGGCCCTGGTGCAGCGGCTCAACATGATGGCCATGTGCGCGGCTTTCGCGCTGGTCGGCGCCGTCGTCCTCGGACTGTTCTGAGGCCGGCCATCCCGGCGGGACAGCCGGGACCAGAAGCGCCAAGAGCTTGATCCGGGCTCGGATCAGAGAGTTGACGCCGCCGGGGGGCAACCGGCGGCGTTTTTGTTTGCGCGGTTGGGTCGCGATCTTCAATCGGGGCATTCGGGCGCAACTCTCTCCGTCATCCCCGGCGGCGCGCAGCGCCGGGAAGGGGATCCAGGCGTGAGCGCCGAGACCCAGCCCAGTCTCCTGGATCCCCTTCCCGACCTGCTTCGCAGGTCGCCGGGGATGACGGTGAACGACGCGCTTCTGGCGCTCAGCCGATCTCCACCACCACGCGGCCGCGCACGGTTCCGTCGAGGATGGCCTTGCCGGTCTCGATGACCTTGTCGAATGGCACGGTGGTGGTCAGCGAGGCCAGTTTGGCGCGGTCGAGGTCGCGGTTCAGCCGCGACCAGGCCTCGAGCCGGCGCGCCTTGGCGGCCATCACGCTGTCGACGCCGAGCAGCGCGACGCCGCGCAGGATGAAGGGCGCGACGGAGGAGGGCAGGTCCATGCCGCCCGCCAGCCCGCAGGCCGCGATCGCGCCGTTGTAGCGCGTCTGCGCCAGCAAATTGGCCAGCGTGGTGGAGCCGACCGAATCGACTCCCGCCGCCCAGCGTTCCTTGCCGAGCGGCTTGCCGGGCGCGGACAACTCGTTGCGGTCGATGATCTCGGCCGCGCCGAGGCCCTTCAGGTAGTCGGCCTCCTCGGGCCGCCCCGTGGAGGCGATCACATGCCAGCCGAGCTTGGACAGGAGCGCGATCGCGACCGAGCCGACGCCGCCGGCCGCGCCCGTCACCACGGCCGGGCCCTTGTCGGGGGTCAGCCCATGCTTCTCCAGCGCGATCACGGCGAGCGCCGCCGTGTAGCCGGCCGTGCCGATCGCCATGCATTCGGCCGGGCTGAGGCCCGCCGGTCGCGGAATCAGCCAGTCGCCCTTCACGCGCGCCTTTTGCGCATAGGCGCCCAGATGCGTTTCGCCCGTGCCCCAGCCGTCGAGCACGACCTCGTCGCCGGCCTTCCAGTCCGGATGGCTGGAGCTCTCCACCACGCCGGCGAAATCGATGCCCGGGATCATCGGGAAGCGGCGCACCACCGGGGCCTTGCCGGTGATCGCGAGGCCGTCCTTGTAGTTCACGGTCGAATGCGTGACCCGCACCGTGACGTCGCCGTCCATCAGGTCGGCCTCGTCGAAGTCGCGAAAGCCGCAGCCGTAGCCCTGCTCGCCCTTGTCGACCACCACCGCGCGGAACGTCGCCATACCCATCTCCTCGCCTGAGCGCTTCTCTTGCGCGAAGTTGTGGCGCCGCGCCCGGGAGGCCGCAAGCCCGCCGGAGGTGCGGGCCTGCGCAGACCGGAAGCCCGATCTCAGGCCAGGGCGGGCCGCGCCACCGGCGCCTCGCGGATCGGGATGTTGATGATCGCCGACGCCACGCCGAGCGCGATCGAGAGCCACCACACCACGTCATAGGAGCCGGTCTTCTCGTAAAGCACGCCGCCGAGCCACACGCCCAGGAAGCCGCCGACCTGATGCGAGAAGAAGGCGAAGCCAAACAGCATCGACAGGTAGCGCGTGCCGAACATCAGGATCACGAGGCTCGAGGTCGGCGGCACGGTGGAGAGCCACAGGAGCCCCATCGCGACGCCGAAGCTCAGCGCGTTGGCCGGGGAGGGCGGCATCATGATGAACACCAGCACGGCCACCGACCGGGCGAGATAGATGCCCGACAGCAGCCAGCGCTTGGACATCCGCCCCGAGAGCCAGCCCGACGTCAGCGAGCCCACCGCGTTGGCGAGCCCGATGATCGCCAGCGTCCACGCGCCCACCCAGGCCGGGAGGTTCTGGTCCTTGAGGTAGGCGGGCATGTGCGCGGTGATGAAGGCGAGCTGGAAGCCGCAGGTGAAGAAGCCCAGCACCAGCAAAACGTAGCTCGGATGCCGGAAGGCTTCGCCGAGCGCTTGCGTGATCGACTGCGAGGGCCCCTTCGCGGCCGCCTCGGAGGCGTTGCCGCGCGTCGCCAGCATGAAGGACAGCGGGATCACGAGCAGCACCGTGAGGCCGAAGATCACCGATGTCTGCTGCCAGCCGATGCGGTCGATCAGGATCGAGCCGATCGGCGGAAACAGGAACTGGCCGAAGGAGCCGGCCGCCGTGCCGAGGCCGAACGACAGCCCGCGCCACTTCTCAGGCAGGATCTTTCCGAAGGCGCCGAGCACCAGGTTGAACGAGCAGCCAGAAAGCCCGAACCCGATCAGCACGCCCGCGCCCACCGTCATCATGCCGGGCGTGCTCGCGACCGACATCACCCCGAGGCCGGCGGCGTACAACACGGCCCCGAGGATCAGCACCCGGACAGTGCCGAAGCGATCCGCCAGCGCGCCCGCGAAGGGTTGGCCGACGCCCCACAGCAGGTTCTGGATCGCGATCGCGAAGGAGAACACCTCGCGGCCCCAGCCGAACTCCTGGCTCATCGGGATCTGGAACAGCCCGGCCGTGGCGCGCGGACCGAAGGTGATCAGCCCGCACAGGCAGCCGGCGGCGAGGATCAACTCCGGCGCATAACGCGAAGCCTTGCGCGCCATGGATGGATCGGCTGCGGTGCTCATGGACAACTCCGGGGGAGAAGCGAGGAGCGCGATGCTAGGCGCGCGGGTTGGATTCTAAAAGTCAGGGCTTGTGATGGCTTCGATCGCCGAATGCGATCGATCAAGCCGCCGCGGCCGCCTTCGGGACGTCGAACACGAAACAGGTCTCGGTGCCATGCGCCAGCAGGCGGCCGCGGGCGTCGTAAAGCTTGCCCTCGGAGGTCGCCAGCCGGCCGCCGGCGTGGATCACGGAACCGACCGCCCGCACGGGCGCGGAGCTCGGCAGCACGGGCCGCACGAAATGCACCTTGAACTCGGCGGTGGTGTAGCCCTGGCCGGCCTTCAGCATGGTGTGAACCGCGCACGCCATCACGGTGTCGAGCATGATGGAGGTCCAGCCGCCATGGATGGTGCCGAGCGGGTTCATGAAGGCGTGCGTGGGCGCGCCCTCGAACTCCACCTCGCCCTCGTCGGCGCGGCCGAGGCGCATGCCGGAGATCTCGGCGATCGGCGGCGCCGGATAGATCCCGGCGATCATGCCGCGCAGGAAGTCGAGGCCCGACACGGCCGCGACCTCGTGGAGGGGGAGAACGCCGTAGCGGATGGCGGGCTGTTCATCGGCGGGATTCAGCGCGACGGTATCGGGGGACATGGGCGCTCCTTGCAAACGGTGCGTGTCAGCGGGAAGGCGCGTCGGGCGCGGCCTTCCTTTCGGGGTCCGCGTCGAGATCGGCCGCCAGCGTCTCGGCGGCGCGGCGCAGGGTCGAAAGCTCGCGCTTGTAGGTGAGCGCCGCATCGGGCCCGAGTTCGGCCGCGAAAGCGTCCTGCGCCTTCCGCCAGAACGGCATGGCCTTGGCCAACGCGGCTTCGCCGGCCGGTGTGAGCCGGTAGCGCTTGCCGCGCCCTTCCGATTCGCAGGGGGCCACCATGCCGGCGCGGCGCAGCTGGTCGAGGTTGCGCAAAAGTGTCGTGCGCTCCAGCGCCAGCCCGTCCGCCAGGTGGGAGAGGCTGTCGTAGCGATCGATCCTGAGGCCCGCCAGCACGGAGAACTGGGCCATCTGCAGCCCGGATTCGCGCATATGGGCGTTATAGACGCGCACCAGCGCGCGCGCCGCCATGCTGGCGGAGCGCGCGAAGCACAGCGGCAGATCCTGCGGCAGGTCGACAGGGAGGGGTGTGCGAACCATGATGTGTAGATACACGTCTATCGGTGGTTCGCCAAGCGCCGGCGCGCAACCCGGGTGGTGGAATGCTTTCCGATGGATCGATCCTGCCCTATGCTGCGTTGCAGCGAGAACAGGTCTTCTGGCCTGGTCGGAGCACACGTCATGATCACACAATCGGATATCGACGCGTTCTCGGATGGGCAGCCCCGTTTCGTGAACCGGCAGGACGACTCCATCAAGGCCGCGATACTGCCCGTCGTCGCGGTCGAGCAGGCGTTCCGGATCTGGTTGTCGCTGAGCACCGCGACGATGCGCCTGATGCTGCCGGTCTGGATGCGGCCGCGCTGAAGCACGGCCCGGGCGGGCGTCACAAATTCGTCGCGACCCCTTTCCAAGCCCGGGCGCCGTGCCTATAATACTTATGCTCACAGTGAGCATAAGTGGACCGATCTCGCTTCCAGGCCTGGTCGGTCTTGTCCGGTTCTTCTTATGCTCAATGTGAGCATTAGGGGGTCGCCATGGAAGCCCAATTCGCCGCCGCCGGAGCCCGCGCTCCCCTCCCGCCTGTCGCGCCCGCGTCCGAGCTGACGCCGGCCCAGCGCCGCTTTGGCGTGCTGCCCATGCCGACCATCGCGTGGACGCCCGAAGTCGAGGCTGCGACCGCGCACCTCTACGAGAAGGTGAAGGACGTCATCCCGTCCGTGGAGTGGCCGTTCTTTGCGCCCTACGTGAAGGCCATCAACGAGCTCAAGGCCCAGCGCGGCGCCGTGATCCTGGCGCACAATTACCAGACGCCCGAGATCTTCCACTGCGTCGCCGACGTGGTGGGCGACAGCCTCCAGCTCGCCCGCCTCGCCGCGAAGGCGAAGGAGGACATCATCGTCCAGTGCGGCGTCCATTTCATGGCCGAGACCTCCAAGCTGCTCAGCCCGGAGAAGACGGTCCTGATCCCCGACAGCCGCGCCGGCTGCTCGCTGGCGGCCTCGATCACGGGCGCGGACGTGCGGCTGCTGAAGCAGAAGTATCCGGGCGTGCCGGTGGTCACCTATGTGAACTCGTCCGCCGACGTGAAGGCCGAGACCGACATCTGCTGCACGTCTTCCAACGCCGTGCACGTGGTGGAGAGCCTGGGCGTCGACCGGGTGATCTTCCTGCCGGACGAGTATCTCGGGAAGTACGTCCAGACGCAGACCAAGGTGCAACTCATCCTCTGGAAGGGCCACTGCGAGGTACATGAGCGCTTCACCGGGGCCGAGCTGCGCGCCTACCGGGACGCCGACCCGACCATCCGGATCATCGCTCACCCGGAATGCCCGCCGGACGTGATCGCGGAAGCCGATTTCACCGGCTCCACCGCGCACATGATCGACTGGGTGAAGACCAAGCAGCCGCGCCGCGTCGTCATGGTCACGGAGTGCTCCATGGCCGACAACGTGGCGGCCGAAGCCCCCAAGGTGGAGTTCGTCCGCCCCTGCAACCTCTGCCCGCACATGAAGCGCATCACGCTGCCGAAGATCCTCGATAGCCTGGTGAACATGCGCGAGGAGGTGCTGATCGACCCGGCGATCGCCGAAAAGGCCCGCCTGCCGATCGAGCGGATGATCAACCTGAAGAACTGAGCTGCGGCGGAAGCGGGCGCCCGTCCCGCTTCCGCATCCCTCCGCGCCGTTCCGCAGCCTGCGGCCCACACGGCGTTGCGCCTCGACGGCGGACCTCGTGGCCCGCGCCCTCGTCCGCTCTCAAGAAAGGGCCATCCTCATGGCCGCACCCATCATCATCGTCGGCGGTGGCCTCGCGGGGCTGTTTTGCGCGCTGAAGCTCAGCCCGCGCCCCGTCACCGTGCTGGCCGCCGCGCCGATCGGGGAGGGCGCTTCCTCGAGTTGGGCCCAGGGCGGCGTCGCGGCCGCGATGTCGGAGGGCGACAGCCCCGAGAAGCACACCGCCGACACGGTGGTGGCCGGCGCCGGCCTGGTCGACGAGGCCGTGGCGCTCGGCATGGCGCGCGAGGCGAGTGACCGCATCCACGACCTGCTGGCCTACGGCGTGCCGTTCGACAAGGACCTGGAAGGCCACCTCGTGCAGTCGCGAGAGGCCGCCCATTCGGAGCGCCGCATCGTGCGCGTGCGCGGCGACATGGCCGGCAAGGCCATCATGGAGGCGCTGGTCGCGGCCGTGCGCAAGACGCCGTCCATCACCGTGCTGGAGGGCGAGGTCGCCGAACGCCTCGTTCGCAATGGCGATCGCGTCAATGGCGTGGTGAGCCGGGGCGAGGGCGGCCGCGCCGCGATCGCCCGTGTGCTGCCGGCGGCCGCCGTCGTGCTCGCCACCGGCGGCGTCGGCCACCTCTTCGCGGTCACCACCAACCCGCCGCAGGCCAACGGCCATGGCGTGGCGTTGGCCGCCCAGGCGGGCGCGCTGATCGCCGACGCCGAGTTCGTGCAGTTTCACCCCACCGCGATCGACATCGGGCGCGATCCCGCGCCGCTCGCCACCGAGGCGCTGCGCGGCGATGGCGCCTGGCTGGTGGATCGTGAGGGCCGCCGCTTCATGCAGGCGATCCATCCGGACGGGGAGCTTGCGCCGCGCGATATCGTGGCCCGGGGCGTCTTCGCCGAGATTGCGGCCGGTCGAGGCGCGTTCCTCGATTGTCGGCAGGCGGTCGGCGCGGAGTTCCCGGAGCGGTTCCCGACGGTTTACGCGGCCTGCATGCAGGCCGGGATCGACCCCGTCACGCAGCCCATCCCGGTCGCGCCCGCCGAGCACTACCACATGGGCGGCGTCTGGACGGATGTCCGCGGCCGCTCCACGGTGGCGGGCCTCTGGGCCGCCGGAGAGGTCGCGTCGACGGGCGTACATGGGGCCAACCGCCTGGCGTCCAACTCGCTGCTGGAGGCCGTGGTGTTCGCGGCCCGCATCGCGGCGGACCTCGGGTCCACCCCGCTGCCGATGCTGGACGCCGAACCCCGGACCGCCGAGGACGCGCCGGCGAGCGGCTTTGCGGCCGAGGACGAGCCCATTCTGGCGCGCCTGCGGCAGACCATGAGCGCGCGCGTCGGCGTGATCCGCGACGGCGCCGGGCTTGCCGAGGCCTGCCGGGAGATCACCGCCATGACGGGCGAGGCGCAGGGCGCCACTGTTCGCAACATGCTCACCACCGCGACGCTGATCGCCGCCTCCGCGCTGGCCCGCACCGAAAGCCGCGGCGGCCATTACCGCTCGGATTATCCCGAGCCGAATCCGCTCTTCGCGCGCCGCTCGCGGCTGAACCTGTCCGAGGCGCGTTTCCTCGCCAGCCAGACGCGCGCGGCCTGACCAGGATCCCTCCATGACGACGCTGTTCCTCAATCCTCTGCTGATCGACGACGCCGTCCGGCGCGCCCTGGAGGAGGACCTCGGCCGCGCCGGCGACATCACGACGCTCGCCACCATCCCGCCGAGCGCGACCGCCGAGGCCGTGATCGCGTCGCGCAAGGCGGGCGTGATCTCGGGCCTCCCGCTCGCCGCGGCCGCGTTCCGCATCTTCGATCCGGCCGTGCGCTTTGAGCCCGCGCTGCAGGACGGCGACCGCGTCGTCCCCGGCGGCGTCGTGGCCAGGATTTCGGGTCCGGCGCAGTCGGTGCTGTCGGCCGAGCGCGTGGCGCTGAACTACATGGGCCGCCTGTCCGGCATCGCCACCATGACGGCCGCCTTCGTGGAGCGGGTGAAGCACACGAAGGCCCGCATCGTCTGCACCCGCAAGACCACGCCCGGGATGCGCGCGTTCGAGAAATACGCCGTGAAATGCGGCGGCGGCGCCAATCACCGCTTCGGGCTCGATGACGCGGTGCTGATCAAGGACAATCACATCGCGGTGGCGGGCGGCGTCACGCAGGCGCTGCGGGCCGCCAAGGCGGCGGTCGGGCACCTGGTCAAGATCGAGATCGAGATCGACAGGCTGGACCAGCTCGACGCCGTGCTGGCCGAGGGCGCGGACGTGGTGCTGCTCGACAACATGGCCCCGGCCGACATGGCGGTCGCGGTCGGTCGCATCGCTGGCCGGCTGCGCACCGAGGCGTCCGGGGGGGTCAATCTGGACAGCGTCCAGGCCATCGCCGAGTCGGGCGTGGACATGATCTCGGTCGGCGCCCTGACGCACTCCGCGCCGGTGCTGGATCTCGGGCTGGATATCGCCATCTCGGGTTAGATCATGCTTTCGCCGGGCCAGCGCACGGCGCCGCGCGCTGGCCTTCGACGAACAGAGATGACTTGAGCGCCCGGTGGGGCTCCGAGGACCGGGCTGTCTGCGTTGCGTCGATCTGGTGGAAGCCCGAGGACCAGTGCGAAGCAGACAGCCGGAGTGCTTGTAATAACGAAAATCAAGTTAATTTATATCGGTTGTGGATTGCCTTTTTACGCGCGTGCTCGGCGTTTCAGGTCTGCCCCGGCTTCAGCTTGTAGAAAATGTGGCGGCCGATCACGTCCATCTTCTTCAGGCGCTTGGCCCAGAACGGCCGCACATAGTTGGCATGGTAGTGCGTGGCCCCGCCGACCTCGGCGTTGTAGGTCTGCCCGAACGTGACCTCGCGGGCGATGCGCACGGCCGATTTCCAGCTCTCGGCCTCGGTGATCTTCAGCGCCTTGCCCTCGCATGCGAACGAGAACTGGCAGGCGAATTTCCGCGCCCGGTTCTGGTAGACGACGCCGCAGACCGTGCTGGGATAGAGCCCGCTCTTCACGCGGTTCAGCACCACCTGGGCGACCGCCGCACGGCCCTCCTCGGGCTCGCTGCGGGCCTCGAAATACACCGCCTCGGCGAGGCAGCGCTCTTCCTTGTTGAGGTTTTCCGGGTCGATCAGGCTGGCGTAGCTGGGCCGGCCGCTCTCGTCCGGCTTGGCGACGATCGTCATGCCGCCGCCTGCGGGCAGGCGCGCCTTCAGGGCGTTGAGCCCGTCCAGCGACACCGGCGCGGCCGCGATCTCGATTGGGGTGGCGTCGGCCGGGGCGGGCGTCGCCGAGGACAGCGCCACGGCGCGCGGCACGGTCGGCGTGGAGCCCACGCCCGTGGTGGTCGCCCCGGAGGCGCGCGATGCGGATGTGAGTTGCGACTGGCCCGAGCCCGACGAATCGGCCGTGCCGACCGGCGTGGTGGACGTCGCGTCCGCGCTGGGTTCGAAGCTCGTCACCGAATCGGGCGCGTCGTAGCTCGGCGGCAGCAGGATGGTGGGCGGCAGCAGGTCGACATTCATGCCCGTCGCGATGCCGTCGCCCCGGCGCAGCGGGGCCGAGCGGGAAAGGCTCGGGCGCAGCACCAGGATGGGGTCGCCCTTGTGGCTGCGATCCACCACCGGGAAGCCCTTGGTCTGCGTCTTCAGCTCCGCCCGCGGCTGCGGCGCGCCCGCATAGGCGTCGGCCGAAGGCTCCACGGCGGGCAGGCGGGCGGTGTGGATCAGGCCGTAGCGCCCTGGCGAAACCGTGGGGCCGAAGCCGAGCTGCGCGACCCCGCCGCCGGAGGGCGGCACCAGCATGCCGGCGATCCCGACCGGCGCGGCCGACATCGCGGCCACCTGGTATCCGCCCGAAGCGTCGACGCCGGCGTCGGCCGCCATCGAAACGAGAACGCCGGCCGCCAGGGCCCAGGGAGCCACCGTTCCGCACGCCCAACGCACACTCGAAACCATGCGAACGCAACCCCACCCGATATCGCGCGACGCGCGAGAACCGTTACTCGGACGTGACCGTAAAGACCGAAAGGTCGAACGATTTCAGTTATCGATGAGTAAGGTTGAGCGGGAGTTAACGAGCGCAGGCCTGGCTGCAGACTGGCGCATTTCTCTGAGTGTCTGGCGGGTTGTTCAAGCGTTAGTAGCTTTAGGGCGAAACCGCAGGAGCTCTTGGAAAACCTTCATCCTGAGGAGCATCGCCCCTTGGCGATGCGTCTCGAAGGACGAGGGACTCCAGAGCGCACGATGATTGAGCCTCCTGGAACCCTCGTCCTTCGAGACGCAGGCCCGAGCGGGCCTGCTCCTCAGGACGAGGGCATTGTCGGATGTCCAGAACAGCCAGTGATGCTGCCCACACCGCTCAGGCGCGCACCTTCACGTATTCGCCGGGCGCGTCGCAGAGCGCTTTCAGCTTCTTGCCGCCGGGCTTGCGCGCCTTCACCTTCTCGGGCGCCTGCGCGGCGATCCACTGGATCCAGTGCGGCCACCAGGAGCCCGGGTGCTCGCTGGCGTTGTCGATCCAGTCTTCCAGCAGCCCCTGCGGCTTGCCGCCGGTCCAGTACTGATATTTCGGCTTGCCGGCCGGGTTCACGACGCCCGCGATATGGCCCGAGCCCGCCAGCACGTAGGTGACCTCGCCGCCAAAGCTCTGCGAGCCTAGGAACACCGACTTCGCCGGCGCGATGTGGTCCTCGCGCGCCGCCAGGTTGTAGATCGGGATGGTCACCTTGGAGAGGTCGAGCTTGATCCCGCCCACCTCCATCTCGCCCTTGGAGAGCTTGTTCTCCAGGTAGCAGTTGCGCAGGTAGAACGAGTGGTTCGCGGCCGGCATTCGGGTGGAATCGGAGTTCCAGTACAAGAGGTCGAACGGGAAGGGCGATTGCCCCTTCAGGTACACGTTCACCACATAGGGCCAGATCAGGTCGTTCGGCCGCAGCATGTTGAAGGCCGACGCCATGCTGGAGCCTTCGAGATAGCCCCGCGCATACATCTTGTCCTCGGTGTGGCGCACCTGCTCCTCGTCCACGAACACCGAAAGGTCGCCCGCATGCGTGAAGTCGACCTGCGTGGTGAACAGCGTCGCGCTGTCGATCCGGTCGTCGCCCGTCGCCGCCATGTGGGCCAGCGCCACCGAGAGCAGCGTGCCGCCGACGCAATAGCCGATGGCCGTCGCCTTCTTCTCGCCGGTCGCCTTCTCGATCGCGTCGAGGGCCGCGAAAACGCCCTCGCGCATGTAGTCCTCGAAGCTCTTGGTCGCCTGCCGCTCGTCCGGGTTCACCCAGGAGATGGTGAACACCGTGAGCCCCTGCGACACGGCCCAGCGAATGAACGACTTCTCGGGGTTGAGGTCGAGAATGTAGAACTTGTTGATCCACGGCGGCACGATCAGCAGCGGGCGCTTGAACACCTGCTCGGTCGCGGGCTCGTACTGGATCAGCTCCATGAGGTCGTTGCGGAACACCACCTTGCCGGGCGTGGTCGCCATGTTGACGCCGACGGCGAAATTGCCCGCCGTGGTCTGGCGCAGCTTCAGCGTGCCCTGGCCGGCCTCGATGTCTTCGGCCAGCATCTTCATGCCGCGCACGAGGTTCTCGCCGTTCTCCTTCAGGGTCTCGCGGATCAGCTCGGGGTTGGTGGCGACGAAATTGGTCGGCGCCAGCGCGCTGGCGATCTGGCGCACATAGAACTCGGCCTTGTGCTTGGTCTTCGGGTCGATGCCATCGGCTTCCTTCACCAGGTCCTCGGCCCAGCGCGAGGTGATCAGGTAGGCCTGCTTGATGAAGTCGAACACCGGATTCTCGGACCATTCCGGGTCCTTGAAGCGCTTGTCGCTCGGCTCCGGCGTGGCCACCGGCATGGGGTGCTCGCCCTGCATGCGCTTCATCGAGCCGGTCCACAGGTCGAGAAAGCCCTTGGTCAGGCTGGTCTGCGCGATGATCAGGCGCTGCGGATCCGCCACCCAGTGCTCGGCCACCTGGCCCAGCGTCTTCACCATGTCGCTGACTTCGCTGCTCACGCCGGGCTTGACGCGGCCTTCCTCGACGGGCTTCAACGCTGCGGCGGTCGCCTTTCCGAGCTCCTCCATGAGGCGCGCGGAGTTGGTTGCAAGGGCTTCCGCATCCGCAACAGGGAACTGAGTCTGGTGGTTCTGGTCGCCGCCCTGCATGTCCCTGAGTCCCCTTCGCGTCACGGCGTCCCTTGCCGGGGCGCTCGTTGCCGACATAATAACGGGCGACGCGCCGTTTAAGGCCAAAAAAATCGTCGGGCATTCCTAGGCGTTTGGTATCAACGCCGAATGACGGAGAAGCATTCGTGAGAATCGGACGCCCAGGCAAGTTTGGCCAGCGCTTTGGCGCCGGAATTCTGCTCGTAATTCTCGCCGTCGGCGGCGGCGGTTGCTCGGCGCAGCCGCTTTCGGAGAACCCCGGCGTCAAGGGCGTCACCGACAAGCTCAACATCACCACCAATGTTCCGCCCCCGGCGGATTTCGTGGCCAAGAGCCGGCCGCAGTCGCTGGAGTACATGCCGGTGGGCGTCGTGCCGCCGGCCCGCGGCGGCCCCGCTCCGCGAAAGCCCGATCAGGTGAAGGCGCTCGAGGCCGAGATGGAAGGCACGCGCGCCCGGCACGATCGCCTCGGCGGCCGCAAGCCGCCGGTCACGGCCGCCAAGGCCAAGCCCGGCGACAAGCCCAAGCCGAAGCCGGCGGCGCCGCTCTAGCCCGCGATCCAGGCTGCTCAACCAACGAATGCGTGCGAGCGCGCCTGCTTGGTGGTAAGCAGGCGCGCTGCTTCGCATGCGCGGCGGCGGACGCCGGCCGTCGTTGCGTGACGCGCCGGGTTCATTGCAACGCCCCCGACCGGACGGGCCGGGCAGGGGGATTTGTTTTCACGGGACCAAGCGCCATGACGACCGATTTCCACCGCATCAAGAGACTGCCTCCCTACGTCTTCGAGCAGGTGAATCGGATCAAGGCCGCCGCACGCAACGCTGGCGCCGACATCATCGACCTCGGCATGGGCAACCCGGACCTCGCCGCCCCAAAGCACGTCATCGACAAGCTGGTGGAAACCGCCGGCAAACCGCGCACGGATCGCTACTCCGCCTCCAAGGGCATCGGCGGCCTGCGCCGCGCCCAGGCGAACTACTACGGCCGCCGCTTCGGCGTGAAGCTGAACCCCGACACGCAGGTCATCGCGACGCTCGGCTCCAAGGAAGGCTTCGCCAACATGGCGCAGGCCATCACGGCGCCCGGCGACGTCGTTCTGGTGCCCAACCCGAGCTACCCGATCCACGCCTTCGGCTTCCTGATGGCGGGCGGCGTCATCCGCTCCGTGCCGGCCGAGCCGAACGAGGACATGATCCGCGCGCTGGAGCGCTCGGTCGTGCACTCCATCCCCAAGCCCATCGCGGTGGTGACCTGCTACCCCGCTAACCCGACCGCCTTCACGGCGTCGCTCGATTTCTACAAGGACCTCGTCGCCTTCGCGAAGAAGCACGAGCTGATCCTCCTGTCGGACCTCGCCTATGCGGAGGTCTATTTCGACGAGAACGACCCGCCGCCCTCCATGCTGCAGGTGAACGGCGCGATGGACGTCGCCGTGGAGTTCACGTCGCTGTCCAAGACCTTCTCGATGGCCGGCTGGCGCGTCGGCTTCGCGGTCGGCAACGAGCGGCTTCTCGCCGCCCTGGCGCGCGTGAAGAGCTATCTGGACTACGGCGCGTTCACGCCCGTGCAGGTCGCGGCGGCCGCCGCCCTCAACGGCCCGGACGACTGCATTCGCGAGATGCGCGAGGTCTATCGCAAGCGCCGCGACGCGCTGGTCGATTCGTTCTCGCGCGCCGGCTGGGACTTCCACGCGCCCAACGCCTCCATGTTCGCCTGGGTGAAGATCCCCGAGCCGTTCCGCGAGATGGGCAGCCTGGAATTCTCCAAGATCCTGGTCGAGAAGGCTTCGGTCGCGGTCGCGCCCGGCATCGGCTTCGGCGAGCACGGCGACGAGTATGTCCGCATCGCCCTGGTCGAGAACGAGCAGCGCATCCGGCAGGCCGCCCGCAATGTCCGCCGCTTTCTTGAAACGGCCGAGAAAACATTGCACAACGTCGTTCCATTGGCGGCGCGCGGTTGATACCACGCCTCTTTCGCACAGGCGGCGCGCGGGTTGTCCCGCGCCTCTATCGTACAGGAATCATCCAGAATGGCTGAGCCGCTCCGCATCGGCATCGCCGGCCTTGGCACCGTCGGGGCGTCGCTCGTGCGCCTCCTGGCGCGCAACGCCGACGCCTTGCAGGCGCGCTGCGGCCGGTCTCTCGTGGTGGCGGCCGTTTCGGCGCGCGATCGCACCCGCGACCGCGGCGTCGATCTCTCGGGCTTCGAATGGTTCGATGATCCCGTGGCGTTGGCGCGTGCGCCGGGCGTCGACTGCGTCGTGGAGTTGATGGGCGGATCGGACGGGCCCGCCAAGGCGGTCGTCGAGGCCGCGCTGGCGGCCGGCCGGCCGGTGGTGACCGCCAACAAGGCGCTGCTCGCCCACCATGGCGCGGCGCTGGCGGCGCTGGCCGAGCGCAACGGCGCGACCATCGGCTTCGAGGCCGCGGTGGCGGGCGGCATCCCGATCGTGAAGGCGCTGCGCGAGACGCTGGCCGGCAACGCCGTGCACCGGATCTCCGGCATCCTGAACGGCACCTGCAACTACATCCTGTCCCGCATGGAGCTGGAAGGCCTCGGCTTCGACGAGGTCCTGGCCGATGCGCAGCGCCTCGGCTACGCCGAGGCGGACCCGACCTTCGACGTCGGCGGCTTCGACACCGCCCATAAGCTGGCGATCCTGACCAGCCTGGCCTTCGGCACCCAAATCGACGCCGAGGCGATCCATGTGGAAGGCATCAGCGCCATCACGCCGCTGGACCTCAAGATGGCGGACGACCTCGGCTATCGCATCAAGCTGCTGGGCGTCGCCGAGCGCACCGCCACCGGCATCGAGCAGCGCGTCCATCCGACCATGACCCCGAAGACCTGGCCGATCGCCCAGGTGATGGGCGTCACAAACGCCGTGAACGTAATGGCCGACCCGGTCGGCGAACTGACGCTCGTGGGCCCGGGGGCCGGCGGTGACGCAACGGCGTCCTCGGTTCTGGCCGATCTGGTCGACGTGGCGCGCGGCGTCGCGCTCCATCCCTTCGGCCAGCCTGTCGCCAGCCTCGAAACGGCCGAGCGCGCGCCCATGCAGCGGCACGAGGGCGGTTACTATGTCCGCCTCTCCGTCGCGGACCGACCCGGCGCGGCGGCCGCCATCGCGACCCGCATGGCCGAGCGCCAGATTTCCCTGGAGAGCATCGTGCAGCGGCGCAGCGGTCCGCGCTCCGCCGACATGACCGGCCGTTCGGGCGAGCCCGTGCCGGTGGTGCTCATCACTTACGCCACCACCGAGACGGCCATTCGGGGCGCCATCGACGCCATGCTGGCCGACGGGTACGTCACCGAGCCGCCGCAGGTTATCCGGATCGAGCGCGCGTAAACCTTTCGTGCGGGTTCCATTCGCCAGCCGGAATGTTATCGCGCAATGGTGCAACCTTTAGCGCAGCTGTGCGTCTTCGCCGCAATAAACCCAGACTCTGAATCGAGTCTCCTGCCCACCCACCAGCCTGGGGATCGCCCGTGACCGACACTACCCATGACATCAACGTCCAACCGAAGGACGTGATCGAGCGCATCCTCTCGATGGAACTCGTGCGCGTGACAGAGCGCGCGGCGGTCTCCGCCGCCAGGTTGCGCGGCCATGGTAATGAGAAAGCCGCCGACCAGGCCGCCGTGGACGCGATGCGCCGCGAGCTGAACAAGCTGCCCATCGAGGGCACCATCGTGATCGGCGAGGGCGAGCGCGACGAAGCCCCCATGCTGTTCATCGGCGAGAAGGTTGGCAACGGCCGCGGCCCCAAGGTCGACATCGCCGTGGACCCGCTGGAAGGCACCACGCTTTGCGCCAAGGACATGCCGGGCGCGATCGCCGTGATGGCGATGGCCCAGGCCGGCTCACTGCTCTACGCGCCCGACGTCTACATGGACAAGATCGCGATCGGCCCGGGTTACCCCGAGGGCGTGGTCGACCTCGACGCTTCGCCGACAGACAACGTCCACGCACTCGCCAAGGCCAAGGGCTGCAAGCCGCATGAGCTTTCCGTGCTCATCATGGACCGTCCCCGCCACGCCGACCTGATCGCCGCCGTCCGCAAGACCGGCGCGTCGATCCGCCTGATCACGGACGGCGATGTCGCCGGCGTGATCTTCACCGCCATGCAGCACGAGACGGGCATCGATCTTTACCTTGGCATCGGCGGCGCGCCCGAGGGCGTGCTGGCCGCGGCGGCGCTGCGCTGCGTCGGCGGCCAGATGCAAGGTCGCCTGATCCTGGATACGCCCGAGAAGGTGGAGCGCGCCCGCGGCATGGGCGTCGCCGACCCGAAGAAGAAGTACGGCATGACCGACCTCGCCAATGGCGACGTGATCGTGTCGGCGACCGGCGTCACCGACGGCGCGCTGCTCACTGGCGTTCGCTTCGGCAAGGACGTGATCGAGACCGAGACCATCGTGTACCGGTCGATCACCGGCACGGTCCGCAAGATCCAGGCCGAGCATCGCGAGTTTGAGAAGTTCCGCCTCGACTGAGAGCTGGCTAAATGGGTCTTTGAATCGAGAAGGCGCGGAGCGATCCGCGCCTTATTCATATCCCGATGGAACTAGACCGACGCCGAAAAGTCGCCCTGGGAAAGCCGGGCGGCGTGATGCCCCCTCGACATCACGCCGCCACGCAGAGGCCCCCCGACCCCCACGCCGGCCCGGGCGCTTTCGCGCACCGAAGTGCGAACCCATAGCAATCTCGCGAGTTTGTCAATTGACAAATCCCTCATCAAAACCCTGCAAGAGAGAGGTCCGAATAGCTCTCGGGAACTAGGCCCTTGGACTAGGCCAGCACGCACCGGTTTAGCTGGCTGATGATAGCCGCCGCTCGGTTGCGAATTTCGGCCAGCAAGGCGTCATCCTGCCCTGTCTGGGTCATTTGGCAGTCTTTCGCGGCCGCCGTCACGAGGCTCAACGTGATGGGCAGGTCGCCCAGCCGGCCGACGAGAACCGGGAACGCGGAACGCTCGAGGTAGTCGCCCACGACGCCCCGCAGTTCGGCATAGTCGATGCCCGAATAGCGGTGATCCGCGCCCTTGCACATCAGCGCATTCAGGGCCGCCACGGCGGTCGTGAGCGCTTCTACCCGCTGTGACCGGTCGCCTTCGTGGGCGGGATCCATGGCCGCCAGGATCCTGTCCAGATCCTCCGTCAGCCGCGACGACGGCGCCGGGGGCGCCTCCGGAACGGTGCGGGATCTTCGGCGCAGGAAATCGAGCATTCACACCTCGCGGCGCCGGCCACGGATGGCCAAGCCTCAAACGCAGAATGGCGTTCGAACTGGTTAATGCAACCCAAGCGCGCGTTGTGCAAGCCGTTGCGGCCCGTCGGCCCTGCCTCAGCGCCGATGCGTCGGCTTGGGCCGGTTCGCCAGCAACCCGGCGAGCGCCCGCGCGAAGGCGGCCGTGTCCAGCGGCTTGCCCCAGATGGGCACGCTGGCGAAGTGGGGCGGCAGCATCGGGTGCTCGTACGCGCTGGCGAACATGAACGGCGTCTGCCGCGCCCGCAGCTCGTCCGCGAGCGGAAACACCAGCTCGCCTCGCAGGTTGATGTCGAGGATCGCGATCGAGATCGGCGAGCGCGCATCGGCCAGCAGCGCCCGCGCCGACTTGATGTCCGCCGCCGGCCCGACCACCTCGGCGCCGAGGTTCTCGAGCGCCTGCGCGAGGTCCAGCGCGATCATGCCTTCATCTTCGACCACCAGGATGCGGTGGTGGTCCAGCCGGAGCTGCGCGTCGGTCATGAGACCTCGTCCCTGGTGTGCGAGAACGCGACGCGCCGCACTGAGTTTCCTGCCGGTTCGGCCGTGTTCTTTTCCCTCCCGGGACGTCGACCGTCACCCCGGGGCTTTGCGCCTCGTTTGAGGCTGGAACGGGGCAGGCTAGTTCTTCAGCTTGTACCCGGTCGCGAAGATGCGCCAGACGATCAGCAGGCAGGCGGCCATGAACACGAACGTCATCGCCAGGCTCACGCCCACATGCACGTCCGCCACCCCGAAGAAGCTCCAGCGAAAGCCGCTGACGAGGTACACGACCGGGTTGAACAGCGTCACGGTCTGCCACACCGGCGGCAGCATGTTGATGGAGTAGAAGCTGCCGCCCAGGAAGGTGAGGGGGGTGATGATCATCATCGGTACGATCTGCAGCTTCTCGAAGCTGTCGGCCCACACGCCGATGATGAAGCCGAACAGGCTGAACGTCACCGAGGTCAGCACCAGGAACAGCAGCATCACAAACGGATGCGCGATCCCGTAGGGCACGAACAGCCGCGCCGTGAGGAGGATGATCACCCCCAGGATCACCGACTTGGTCGCCGCCGCCCCCACATAGCCGAGCACGATCTCCATGGCGGACACGGGCGCCGACAACACCTCGTAGATCGTCCCCGAGAAGCGCGGCATGTAGATGCCGAACGACGCGTTCGACAGGCTCTCGGTCAGGATCGACAGCATCACCAGCCCGGGCACGATGAACGCCCCGTAGCTCACGCCGTCGATGTCGGCCATGCGCGAGCCGATGGCCGAGCCGAACACCACGAAATACAGCGACGTCGACAGCACCGGCGACAGGATGCTCTGCATCAGCGTCCGCCAGGTGCGCGACATCTCGAACAGGTAGATGGCTTTCACCGCATAGACGTTCATGACCGCCCCCGGACCAGGCTGACGAAAATGTCCTCGAGCGAGCTCTCGGAGGTTTGCAGGTCCTTGAAATCCACCTCGTGCTGGGCGAGCCGCCGCAGCAGATCGGCGACGCCGCCCTGGTCGGCCGTGGCGTCGAACGTGTAGGTGAGCTCGGTCCCGTCGGCCGAGAGCTCCAGCGCCGGATCGACGAGGCCCGGCGGCAGCGCCGCCAGCGGCTCGCGCAGATGCAGCTTCAGCTGCCGACGCCCGAGCTTGCGCATCAGCGCGGCCTTTTCCTCCACCAGCACGATCTCGCCTTGCCGGATCACGCCGACGCGATCGGCCATCTCCTCGGCTTCCTCAATGTAGTGCGTCGTGAGGATCACCGTGACGCCCGTCGCCCGCAGGGCGCGCACCATTTCCCACATGCTGCGGCGCAGCTCCACGTCGACTCCCGCGGTGGGCTCGTCGAGGAACAGCACCTGCGGCTCGTGCGACAGCGCCTTGGCGATCATCACGCGCCGCTTCATGCCGCCCGAGAGCGCCATGATCTTGGAATCGCGCTTCTCCCAGAGCGACAGGTCGCGCAGCACCTTCTCGATATGCGCCGGGTTCTTCGGCTTGCCGAACAGCCCCCGGCTGAACGTGACGGTGTTGATCACCGTCTCGAACATGTCTGTGGAGAGCTCCTGCGGCACCAGCCCGATCAGTGAGCGCGCTGCGCGGTAATCCGCCACCACGTCATGCCCGTCGATGCGCACATGCCCGCCGCTCGGGTTCACGATGCCGCAGATGATGCTGATCAGCGTCGTCTTGCCGGCCCCGTTGGGCCCGAGCAGCGCGAAGATCTCGCCGCGCTCGATCTGCAAATCGACGGTTTTCAAGGCCTGAAAGCCCGTCGCGTAGGTTTTCGACAGGCCTTCGACGGAAATGATGGGAGACACGGGAAATCCTGGGCGACCGCCGCGAGGGCTAGACAAACCCCTACATAGCGCGCGGCGCCCCCGAAGGGGAGGGCGCCTGCTCGGCGACCGCTGCGCGCGCTCCTTCTCCCCCCGGGAGAAGGTGTCAGCGAAGCTGACGGATGAGGGTCTGACGCCTGGAGCCCGGCGATGAGCCTCGATGCAACCCGCTAGTCCCTCATCCGGCCCTTCGGGCCACCTTCTCCCGGGGGGAGAAGGGGCGCGCCTCTGACGAGCGCACGTTCAAGGCAGCGCCTTCAAATACCGCACCGTCCGCCCGGCGCTCACCGCCTGCGCGGCGTGCACGATCGCGTTGGCGTCCAGACCGTGGTGGCGATAGAGGTCCTCGATCGTGCCCGTCTGGCCGAAATGCTCCACGCCCAGCGCCTTCTGGCGGTGGCCGTAGACGCCGCCCAGCCAGGCCAGCGTCGCCGGGTGGCCGTCCAGCACCGAGACGATGCCGCAGTCGCGCGACAGCGGCGCGAGCAGCCGCTCGATGTGGCTCGTGGCGTCGTGCATGCCGCGCTGGCGGGCGCGCTCGGCCGCCTGCCAGCCGGCGTTCAGCCGGTCCGCCGACGTGATGGCGAGCAGCCCCACATCCCGCCGATCCTCGGCCAGCAGCCCCGTGGCGGCGATCGCCTCGGGGGCCACCACGCCCTGATAGGCGATGACTACGCTGGCGTTGGGGCCGGGCGGCCTCATCCAATAGGCGCCGTTGACGATGTCGCGGCTGAGCTCCGCCGTCATCGCCCGGTGCGGCTGCTCCAGCGGACGCGTCGACAGGCGCAGATACACCGATCCGCCCGTCTGGTCGCGCAGCCAGGTAGTCTCGTCCGGGTCGCCTTCGCCGTCGCGCTGCATGTAGTCGAACGCGAAACGCATCGTCACCGCGAGCTCGTCCACGAAGGCCGGCTCGAAGGCGCAGAGGCCATCCTGCGCCATGCCGATCAGCGGCGTCCCGATCGACTGGTGCGCGCCGCCTTCCGGCGCCAGCGTCACGCCTGACGGGGTCGCCACCAGCAGGAACCGCGCGTCCTGGTAGCAGGCGTAGTTCAGCTGGTCGGCCGAGCGGTAGATGAACGGGTCGTAGACGGTGCCGATCGGCAGGAGCCGCACGCCGTTGATGGAGTGCGACAGCCCCAGCGCCGATAGCATGATCATGAGGTTGGACTCGGCGATGCCGAGCTCGAAATGCTGCCCCTTGGGCCCGAACTCCCACGCATAGGTCGAGGGAATGCGCTCGGCCTTGAAGGTGTCCGCCATGCTCTCGCGGGCGAACAGCCCTCGCCGGTTCACCCAGGGGCCGAGATTGGTCGACACCGTCACGTCAGGCGCGGTGGTGACGATGCGCTCCGCCAGCGGGCTTTGCTCGCGCGCGATCTCGTTCAGGATCTGCCCGAAACCCATCTGGGTCGACACCGGCTTGCCGCCCGGCGCCGGCGTCACGAGCGTCTCGGGCACCGGCACCGCCTCGGCGCTCAGCCGCCGACGGCCTTCGCCAAAGAACGGCGCCTTGGCGATGAACGCTTCCAGCTCCGCCGCGGAGGCGCCGGCCGCCTCCCACTTGTCCCACTCATGGCCCGGCCGCACGCCCATCTGGGCGCGAAAGCTCTCCATCTGGGTCGACGTCATCAGCCCGGCGTGGTTGTCCTTGTGGCCGGCCAGCGGCAGGCCGTAGCCCTTGATCGTGTAGCAGATGAAGCAGACAGGCCGGTCGTGCGTGGACGCCTGCTCGAACGCCTCGAGGAGGCTCGGCAGGTCGTGCCCGCCGAGATTGACCATCAGCGCCTGCAACTCGTCGTCCGAGCGGCGCTCGACCAGCTTGGTCACCGGCCCCTGGTCACCGATCTCGTCTAAGAGCCGCTTGCGCCAAGCCGCGCCGCCCTGGAACGTCAGCGCCGAATAGAGCTGGTTCGGGCAGCGCTCGATCCAATCGCGCAGCGTCTCGCCGCCGGGCTCCGCGAAGGCGGCCTGCTGCAGCGTGCCATGGCGCAGGATCACGACGTCCCAGCCGAAATTGGCGAAGATCTGCTCGAACTTCTTCCACAGCCCTTCGCGGATCACCGAATCGAGCGACTGGCGGTTGTAGTCCACCACCCACCAGGTGTTGCGCAGCCCGTGCTTCCAGCCCTCGATCAGGGCCTCGTAGATGTTGCCCTCGTCCATCTCGGCATCGCCGATCAGGCTCACCATCCGGCCTTCGGGGCGGTTCTTCATCCAGCCATGCGCGGACACGTAGTCCTGCACCAGCGACGAAAACAGCGTCTGCGCCACGCCGAGGCCCACCGAGCCGGTGGAGAAATCGACGTCGTCCACATCCTTGGTGCGCGACGGATAGCTCTGCGCCCCCTTGTAGCTGCGGAAATTCTCCAGCTTCTCGCGGGTCTGGTTGCCCGCCAGATACTGGATCGCATGGAAGATCGGCGACGCATGCGGCTTCACGGCGACGCGGTCCTGCGGCCGCAACGCCGCGAAGTACAGCGCCGTCATGATGGCGCCCAGCGACGCCGAGGAGGCCTGATGGCCCCCCACCTTCACCTCGCCGGCCGGGCGAATGTGATTGGCGTTATGAATGGTCCACGCCGCGAGCCAGGACACGCGGCGTTCGAGTTCACGAAGAAGGGGGATGCGAGCGTCGGTCATGCCGCATTGAACGGGGCGCCGCTCGCGGTTGCAAGCTCCTCGCGGTCCGGCGGCCACAAGACCTTAACGCCAGACCAGCTTGAGCCTGCGTCTCAGCGGCTTGAGCACTTCGCATTCTGGAGTCCCTCGTCCTTCGAGACGCAGGCCGAAGACGGCCTGCTCCTCAGGATGAGGGTATTGAGGGTTTTCGAACTACTTCCCGTCCAGGCTCTCAGGATGAGGGGACGGTGGGTGGCGCAAAATACTAGCTGCAGCTTCATCAACGCCCCTCATCCTGAGGAGCAGGCCCGCTTGGGCCTGCGTCTCGAAGGACGAGGGAGTCCAGTGCGCACCATTGTCGTGCTTGCTTGAACAGGCCGCTTAAGCTCAAGCTCAGCTGCAACGATCCGGGGACGGCGGCATGGATCAGGGGTGCTGGCTTTACGTCCTTCTTTGCGCCGACGGCAGCTACTACGTGGGCGTTACGCGCAAGGACGTCGAAACGCGCTTGAGCGAACACAATCTGGCGCTGTCGGGTAAAGCCTACACGGCCCGGCGCCGACCCGTGACGCTCGCCCATGCGGTGCATTTCGAGCGCGTGCTCGACGCGATCGCGGCCGAGCGGCAGTTGAAGGGGTGGCGAAGGGAGAAAAAGGAAGCTTACATCCGCGGAGAGTTCGAGCTTTTGCCTCAGCTGTCCAGCAGGCGCGTTCGTATGCAAGCCGTTTAGCTCTCCGTTGGCGCACACTGGAGTCCCTCGTCCTTCGAGACGCATCGCCAAGGGGCGATGCTCCTCAGGATGAGGGGATTCTGGGTCGGCGCCGCATTACGACTTCGGCGCCGCACTACGATTTCCCAACATCCTTCTTGGCTGAAGGCCATTGCACCAAGTCCAGCACCAACGCCCCTCATCCTGAGGAGCAGGCCCGCTTGGGCCTGCGTCTCGAAGGACGAGGGAGTCCAGTTGGCTCAACCCCATATGGCGTCGAACCGCGAAAGCGCCACCGTGCGCTTCACTTCGCCTTGGTGGCCGACAACGGCGGGGCCACCACGAAGCTGGGGATGGCTTTCGCGTCCGCGACTGCGGGCGGGGCTGCCGGGGCGGGCGCAGCCTGAGGCTCGGGGGATTTTTGTACGATCGCGCCGGTTTCGATCTGGGGCGGCGAGGTGTCCTCGAAGACGGTCTCGACGCCCTTCTTCACCATGCCGGCCAGGTCGGAAACGTCCCAGTTCGTGAGCCGGACACAGCCATGCGAGTAGGTGCGGCCGATGCGGCTGGGTTCGGCCGTGCCGTGGATGCCGTAGCTGGGCTCCGACAGGTCGATCCAGACGGCGCCGACGGGGTTGTTGGGGCCGGCCGCGACCGTGAAGGGCTCGGTGGTCTTCACGCCCTTGAACGCGTATTTCGGGTTGTAGTGGTAGACCGGGTTGCGGGCCACCCCCGTGATCTTGAACGAGCCGCTCGGGGCGGGCTTGTCGTCGCTGCCGATGGAGGCCGGATAGGCGGCCACCAGCGCCCCGTCCTCGCCGAAGGCGCGCAGCAGGCGGGCCTGCTTGTCGATCTCGACGCGCGAGACCTTGATCTTGCCGCCTTCACGCGCGACGTCCGGGACGACGATTTCGTCGCCCGCCTTCTTGAAGCTTTTGCCGGGATTGAGTTGCGCCAGCAGCGCCTCCTCGAGGTGGAAGCGCTCGGAGAACATCTCCTTCGGGTTCTTGTAGCCAAGGCGATCGAGCTTGGCCTGCTTTTCGAGTTGGGCCGGAATCGTCTTCGTGAACGGCCCCTTGATGTCGGACGCCTTGATCTCGTAGCGGGTGAGGGCCGGCTTGGCGTCCTGGTTCAGGGCGTCCCAGGTCGCCTGGTCGAGCTTGCCGCTCACCGGAAGCCGTCGGGCCTGCTGGAAGGCCGACAGCGCCTTGTGGAAGTTCTCTCCATCCTTGCCATCGATCGAGCCGGGCGAGAAATGCTGGCGGTCGAGCAGGACCTGGGCCTTGAGATAGCCCGGCTGGAACTTCGCCGGCGGCGCCTTCGCGCCAGCCTTGCCGGCCTTCGGAGGCGCGGCTTCGGGCGGCAGGCCCGCGGCGTTCACGGCCTCCAGGTCGAACTTCGGCGCGCCTGATTTGGCCTGCGCGCCGAGAGGACACGCGACGGCGCCGAGAAGGAGAACCCAAGCCACGCGACGCATCCGAAAACTCCCTTACAAATCCGCACCTTGCTAACTGAGACAATGCCGTGGCGCGGCGCATGTTCCCGCCTACTGGCAGATGCGGTAGCCCTTGCGCCGGTCGCGCATGTCGAGGTGCAGGTGGTCGGCGTGCTCGGCGTTCGTGCCGGGGCCAAGGACGGTGGTGAACAGGCGGCAGGCGCCCGTCCGCGACGCGTCGGCGAAGCGCCCCTCCGGGCCTTCCGGATCGGCCTTGCCGACCGTGACGGCAGCGTGCTTGTGGAACTCGAAGCCCGCCACGTCGACGCCATTGGCGAAGGCGTGCTCGCTAAGCTTGGCGCCCTGCTGGTGGTTCTGGGAGCGGCACTGATAGGACGTGCCGATCACGATGCGCGACAACGGAGCGGACAGCTCCTTGTCGGCCGCCACGCCGACCACGTCACGCGACCACAGCGCGAGCGCCTCGGCGGCGCGGCAGGTGAGCGTGACCGGGGGCGACACCGCCACGCCATCGGGCAGGCCGGCGACTTCGAGCGGCGTCGTAGCCCCGCAGGCGCCCTCCGCGATGGCGGGCAGCGCCTTGGATTTGACGCCGAGCTTCGCCAGGCGCTCGGGGCATTCGGGATCATCGTCGGGCGGCGGCGCGGCGGCCTGCTGCGAGGGTGAAGCCTCGGGCGCTTTGCCGTTCTGGGGCGCGGGCTGGGGCGATGCGAGTTCGCTCGGCCGCTCAGGCGGCAGCGGAACGGCATCGGCCGCGGCCGGGGGTGAAGACGACAACTCGGGCGGGCGCTCCGGCGGAAGCGGCGCAGCGCTCTCGCCGGAGGGCGGCGCCGCCGAGGCGGCATGCGCGCCGGCCAGCGCCGTCGCGAGCGAGAAGAAGATGAAAACCAGGCTGGAGCGAAGCATGGGCATGGCGTCTCAACGCCGCGCCCACGCCAAGGTTCGGGCGAAAGCGGTCGATCAGCTCGGATCGGCCGCCAAAGCCGTGACGGTCGGCGTGCCGAAGGCGCTGACGCCGGTGTAGCGGGCGAGGCGCAGGCCGATCATCGAGTCGATCAGGTTGTAGACCTCGGCCACGCTCAGCGGCTTCAGGCGGCGCCCCTTGCGGGCGAAGAAGATGTTCTTGTTGGCCTTTGCGGCCGCCTTGAACTCCTTGGAAGCCGCCGTGGTAGGCTTGCTGCGCTGCAGCTCCAGCAGGGACGCGGCGTCCGACGGGCCAAGGAAATGCGTGAGGTAGAGTTCGGCGGGCTTGAGGTCGCGGCCGATACGGAACGCCACCTGGGCGCGGTCGCGCTTCATGAGCTCGCTGGCCATCACGGCCGCCACATAGGGGTCGCGGCGCAGCTCGAGGATGCGCGTGCGCATCTCGGGATCCTTCACGGCGGGCTTGTCGCCGGCAGTGTCGATGGCCGACGCCTCGAAGGCGAGGCCGTGGCGCGAGCCGTAATCGTGCACGACTTCGAGCCAGGTGCTCTCGATGAACTGGAACAGTCCCTCGGCCGAGGACGTAGAGGCGCGGACCTCCGGACGGAAGCTCGACTCCTTGTCGGCGAGCGCCATGAGGTAGACCGGATCGACCTCCGCCTGCTCGGCGGCGCGCAGCATCGTCATCACCATCTTGCGCGGCACGCCGAGGCTGCCGAAGCGCAGCTTCTCTTCCGGATCCGGGCCGATCGCGACCGGGTTGTCCTCGGGCAGGCGCAGCTCCTCGCCGGGCGCATCGGCCGAGGCGTCGCTCGGCATCGCGAAGATGCGGCCGGTGACGTTGCGCTCGGCGAAACCCGGAACGCTGTGCGCGATCGCCATCGCGATGGAAGGCAGCTTGGCGCTGTCGAACTCCTTGGCGGGAACGAACGCCACGGACGGCGCGGTCGCGACCGCCGGGACGATGCCCGACAGAACCGTGCCGGCCACGATGGCCAGGCACCAGCGCACCGCTTTGGTGGCGGGACCCGTCTTTTTCGGGAACACGGCGGCATCTGCCGCGTTGGTCGCGGGAAGGTCGGCGTCGGTGGACGCCGGCATTTCGGCGATTGACCCTCGCATACTTGCTCCGAGCATTTTGCCGCTGGCGGGCGGCTCTTCGTCGTTGGTTAACGGGTCCTTGACGGCCGGATGTGGCTGGAATGGGGCACATGCTCACGCCTGCGTGATCGTACTGATGGCGTGAGGGGATGAAATCTTCGGCGCTGCAGCCTCGTTGCTGAACATTCGACAAGCTTGAGCGGAGTGATTCGCGCCTATTTGCGCCGATGCACGCCCCGACATGGCCGCGATGAAGCTGGATGTGCTTTCAGCGACACAGCGCGAATAAAGATTCTCAGACTTCATCATACATGGCCGGTCGTTCTACTTTCCCAACCTGCGGAGCCAGCTTGAGCTGCTCGCTTGCGGCCCCTCCATTGACAGCGCTCGTCATTTCCCGTTCGGTCCGGCGTCGCGCCAGCGGCGGTTGCAGGGTTGAGCGGAGAGGCAGATGCAGCTCGGAATGGTCGGGTTGGGGCGGATGGGCGCGAACATCGTGCGCCGCCTCATGCGCAGCGGGCACGAATGCGTGGTTTATGACCGCAATCCCGAGCCCGGCCGGCAACTCGCGGCGGACGGCGCCACCGCGGTGGCGGACCTCGCCGCCATGGTGGCCAGCCTGCAGGCGCCACGCCACATCTGGCTGATGCTGCCCGCGGGCGCGATCACGGAAGCCACCATCGCGGAGTTCGCCGCGCTGCTCTCGCCCGGCGACGTGCTGATCGACGGCGGCAACGCCTTCTGGAAGGACGACATCCGCCGCGCCGGCGAACTCGCGCAAAAAGGCCTGGCCTATCTCGACGTCGGCACCAGCGGCGGCGTCTGGGGCCTCGAGCGCGGCTATTGCCTGATGATCGGCGGGCCGGAGGACGTGGTGAAGCGGATGGACCCGATCTTCGCCGCCCTGGCCCCCGGCGCGGGCGACATCCCGCCGACGCCCGGCCGCGAGGGCCGCGACCCGCGCGTGGAGCACGGCTACCTGCATGCCGGGCCCAACGGCGCCGGGCACTTCGTCAAGATGATCCACAACGGTATCGAATACGGGATGATGCAGGCCATCGCGGAGGGCTTCGACATCCTGCGCCACGCCGACAGCCCGCAGCTGGCGCCCGAGCTGCGGCTCGATCTCGACGTCGCCGACATCGCCGAGGTGTGGCGGCGCGGCAGCGTGATCACGTCCTGGCTGCTGGACCTCACCTCCACGGCCCTTGCGGCCGACGAGGACCTCTCGGGCTATTCCGGCCACGTGGACGATTCCGGCGAAGGCCGCTGGACCGTGCAGGCCGCCGTCGAGGAGGCCGTGCCGGCCGAGGTGCTGACGGCCGCGCTCTACACGCGCTTCCGCTCGCGGCAGGATCACACCTTCGCCGAGAAGGTGCTGTCGGCCATGCGCAAGGGCTTCGGCGGGCATGTCGAGCCCAAGCCCGCCCTCCAGAAGGACCCCAAGGCGTGAGCGGGCCGCTCGTTCTCGTCGTGATGGGCGTCGCCGGGTCGGGCAAGACCACCACGGCGCGCAACCTTTCCAAGGCGCTGGGCTGGCCCTACCGGGACGCCGACGAATTCCACCCCGCCGCCAACATCGCCAAGATGACGCGCGGCGAGGCGCTGACCGACGTGGATCGCGCGCCCTGGCTCGCCGCCATCGCGGCGTGGATCGACCAGAACCTCGCGGCCGGAACCAGCGCCATCGTGACCTGCTCGGCCCTGAAGCGCGCCTATCGGGACGTGCTGGCCGGCGGCCGGCCCGGCGTGCGGATGATCCACCTCGTGGCCAGCCAGTCGCTGATCGCCGGCCGCATGGCGGCGCGCAAGCACCACTTCATGCCGACGAGCCTGCTGGACAGCCAGTTCGCCGCGCTGGAGCGGCCCGCGCCCGACGAGCACGTGCTCGACGTCTCCGTGGAGCAGAGCCCCAAGGCGGTGGTGCAGGACATCCTCACCCGGCTGGGCCTGCGCGGATGAGCGCCGCGCTCACGATGGCGGCGGACCGCTCCGTCCTGCTCGTGATCGACTTCCAGGGACGGCTGATGCCGTCCATCCACGACGGCGCGGCCGCGATGGCCAACGCCCGCCGGCTGATCGACGCGGCCGGGATACTCAGCGTTCCGGTGATCTACACCGAGCAGAACCCCGAAGGCCTCGGCGGCACGGCGCCGGAGCTGCTTACGGATGGCGCGACGCTCTTCCGCAAGATGAATTTCGACGCCGTGCGCGAGCCCGGCTTCCTGGAGCTTCTGCCGGCCGGCCGCGAGATCGTCGTCGTCGGCTGCGAGGCGCATGTCTGCGTCATGCAGACCGCGCTGGGGCTGATCGAAGCCGGGCGCCGGGTCTGGCTCGTCCAGGACGCCGTCGGTTCACGCCGGCCGGAGAGCAAGGACGTCGCCATCGCCCGCCTGCGCGGCGCCGGCGCCGCCATCGTCACCGCCGAAATGGTCGCCTTCGAGTGGCTCGGCGACGCCCGCCACCCGCGCTTCCGCGATGTGTTGAAGCTGGTGAAGTAAAGCCGCTACTTCCTGGGGACCCCTCCCTCACAGCTCAAATCCCCTCGTTCTGAGGAGCAGGCCCGCTTGGGCCTGCGTCTCGAAGGACGAGGGGTCCAGCGCGCTCGTGATTTTGCGTGAGCTGGAATCCCTCGTCCTTCGAGACGCACCGCCAAGGGGCGATGCTCCTCAGGATGAGGGGATTGAGGCTGTCGAACCAATCTAGGGCCGAAGGAAGCTGCGAGGCGGTTGGAAGCCTCGCCCGTGCCCTCACGTCCGATAAGCCGGCTCCTCGGCGTCGAGCTGCCGGCGCAGGCTGAGCAGGTGCAACCTGGCCGACTCGGCGTCGCCTTCGCGCATCTGGCGGGAGGCCGCCTCCGCTATTTCCGTCGACACAGGCGTCACGCTGCGGCCCGTAGCCAGAGCGAGGCATTGCACCTCGCAGGCGCGCTCCAGGTAATAAAGGTCGTCCCAGGCTTCCGCGATCGTGGGGGCGAGCACCAGCACGCCGTGGTGCTTCATGAACACGATGTCGGCGTCCCCGGCCGCCGCCGCGATGCGGTCGCCCTCGCGCTCGTCCAAGGCCAGGCCGTTGTAGTTCCCGTCCAGGGCGGTGCGGCCGTAGAACTTCAGCGCGGTCTGGCCGGCGAAGATCAGCGGGTCGCCGTCCGTCATGGAAAGCGCCGTGGCGTAGGGCATGTGCGTGTGGAAGGCCACGCGGGCGCGCGGCAGGTTCTTGTGCACCCGGGCGTGGATGAAGAAGGCGGTCGCCTCGGGCTGGCCCTCGCCCGACACCACGTTGCCGTGAAAGTCGCAGATCAGCAGCTTGCTGGCCGTGATCTCGCGAAACGCGTAGCCGTATGGGTTGACGATGAAGAGGTCGTAATATCCCGGCACCAGGGCCGAGAAGTGGTTGCAGATGCCCTCCTCGAAGCCGTTGCGGGCCGCCATGCGAAAGCACGCCGCGAGGTCGACCTTCGCCTCCCACACCGCCGCGCCGTCGAGGCTCGGCTGGTTGCCGCCGTCCCCTGCCTGGGGCGGGGTGGCGGAAGGCGTGAGGGCGTGGGCCATGGTTCAGCTCCGGAAGCGCAGGGGCGGTAATCCGAACGCAAGCGGTCCATGGCGCAGGCGCCGCTGTCAAGCGCTCCCAAGCTCATCCCGGTGTGCAACCCTGCTGAGAAATCCCGATAAAATTCGATCGTTTAACCCGTGATTCACCGTTTTCGCGCTCTGGTCGTCCGTGGGGCTTTCTTGCATTACGCGTTGAGTTGGAGTGAGGACATGGAGCGGTTCGCGATAGGGGCCCGCGTTCGTTCGGGCGTCGCGACGGGTGTGTGGCTGTTGTGCGCGGCCCTTCTTCTCCTCTCGGCGCCGGCCGAGGCCAAGCGTCGCTCCACCAAGGCGGGCGGCTGGGCCCCGCCGCAGTCCGCGATGGTGTTGGACCCCGTCAGCGGCAAGGTGCTCTACGGGCTGGACGTCGACGGCCAGCGCCACCCGGCCTCGCTCACGAAGGTGATGACCCTCTATCTGCTGTTCGAGCAAATCGAGAAGGGCGCGATGAAGCTCGATACCCCGCTCCAGGTATCGTATTTCGCGACCACGCAGGCCCCCTCGCGCCTCGGCGTGAAGAAGGGCGAGACGATCTCGGTCGACGACGCCATCAAGGCCATCGTCACCCGTTCGGCCAATGACGTCGCGGTGGTGATCGCCGAGAACCTGGCCGGCACCGAAAAGGCCTTCGCCGAGAAGATGACCGAGAAGGCGCAGGAACTCGGCATGCGCAACACGCTGTTCGTGAACGCGTCGGGCCTGCCCAACAAACAGCAGATCACCACGGCCCGCGATCTCGCGCTGCTCGGCAAGGCGGTGCGCGAGCGCTTCCCCGACCTGTTCGGCTATTTCGCCACCAAGAGCTTTGAATATGCCGGCGCCAAGGTGCCGAGCCACAACCGGCTGATGAACCGCCTGGAAGGCATGGACGGCATCAAGACCGGCTTCACAAACGCGTCCGGCTTCAACCTGCTCGCTTCGGTCAAACGCGGCGACCGCAGCGTGATCGCGGTGGTGATGGGCGGAACCACCCAGAAAAGCCGCGACGACAAGATGGCCGAGCTGGTGAACCGCACCATCGGCGACGCCGTCCCGGCCCCCGTGATGGTGGCGGGCGCCGCCAAGGACGCGCCGCTCGCCTATGCGGCGAACGCCCCGATGGCGTTTCCGCCGCAGACGGCCTCCGCCGCGAAGCCCGCCGGCAAGCCCGAGCCGCTGCCGACGGTGGCCACCGCGGCGACTCCGGCGGCGTCCGCGGCCCTGATCGCGGCCGCCCAGGTTCCGGCCAAGACCATCCCGGCGATCACCGTTCCGGCGAACAACGGCCTTGCGACCACCGCAGCGATCTCCGCCGCGACGGCTCCCGCCAAGGCGGTCGACCTCGATCCCGTCACCACGGCGTCGATCGTCGCCGCGCCGGTCGGGGGCTCGCACATGCCCGTGATCCTGTCGCTGCTCGGCGCGCTCGCGCTCGGCTGCGGCGTTGTCGCGCGCCGGCGCTTCGGCCTGGCGCTTCCCGGCTCTGCCACGCTGTCCACCGCCGGCGTCGTCGCCCGCGTGGTGGCCGTGCACGTCCGCGAAACGGCGGCCGAAACCGCCGTGGGATCGCGCATCCAGTCCTTGGGCGCCTCGCTGCGCAACCGCGCTCCCTGGCCCGGAAGCTCCCCCGCCGCCATCGGCGCAAGCCTCCCGGCGATGGACATGGCGTCGGCCGGCCCCGCCAACGAAGCCGCCACCGCCGGCCCCTGGATGCCGCCGGGGGCTATCCGGTAAGGCGGTCCTCACTTCTGTCAGCGGCTCCAACGCCGTCGGGGATGCAGTTCAAGAGACAAGGAATACAGCGGGTAAGCTGCATCATGCATTCTGGAGCCCTCGTCCTTCGAGACGCAGGCCCAAGCGGGCCTGCTCCTCAGGATGAGGGTGCAGGTGGTCCGGGCTGAATGCGGAGCAGCCTCCACGATCCCCTCATCCTGAGGAGCATCGCCCCTTGCGATGCGTCTCGAAGGACGAGGGACTCCAGACGGCGCTTTCAGCCGGCGATCCAGACCTCAATCTCCAGGCGGTTCTCCTTGTGGGGCTGACAGCCCAATCCCGACCGCGTAGGGATGGCCGTGGAGGCCCTCATGACGCGCGATATCGTTCCTGCCCGCAAGCTCACCGCCATCGTCGGGCGGGTGATGATCGCCGATGGCGACACGTTCGAGACGCGGGACGTTCCGCAGATCAGCGTCGATCTTGAAGGCATCGCGCTCGACGGCCTGCTTGGGGAGCGCCATCGCGGCCACGCCCGGGCCGCGGATGCACGGGTTCCGTGGTATCCGCGCGGAACGCCGATCCGCAACGCGCGGCAGATTTCGATCGTGTGTTCGCAGGAACTGGCTGAAGTCGCCGCCCGCATGGAGATCGCCGAGATTCGGCCCGAATGGCTGGGCGCAAACCTGGTGATCGAGGGCGTGCCGTCGCTGTCCATGCTGCCGCGAGGCACGCGACTGTTTTTTCCGACCGCGGCGTCGCTGGCCGTCGAGGAGCAGAACGTGCCCTGCAAGGGCCCGGGCCGCATGATCGCCCGCAATGTCGGCGGGGACGCCGGCATGCCGTTCGACTTCGTCCGCAAGGCCGCGCGCAAGCGCGGGCTCGTGGCGTGGGTGGAAAGGGCAGGGGTGATCCGCGTCGGGGATACGGTCGAGATCCGCATCCCCGAGCAGTGGATCTACGCCTAGAAGATGGCTTCGCCGGCCATCAGGCCGAGCACCAGCAGCACGACGAAGATCAGCAGCGCCACCACGAACAGGATCTTGGAGAGCCGACCGGCCGCCGCCGAGACGCCCGTGAATCCCAGCGCGCCCGCGATGATCGAGATCACCAGGAAGATCAGGGCCCATTTCAGCATCGCGTCGCTCCTGTTGCCGTCCGCCAGGCCGCGCCCGGGACGTGAGTTGAAGTTGCGGAGCTAACCGCGAGCGAGGCAGGAAGGTTCCTTGCCGGGCGGCGTTGCGAATGTTGGGTTATTCAACCAAATCCCGCCTCTCCGGGCAGGCTTGCGGCTTGCGGGGTCGCGGCGAAATCTCATATGAGGATGGCGACCGAATCCCGCAGCCATGCGCGTTGCGGATGGCGCTCCGGCGTCCGGCCGACTGCACGAACGCCGGGGTGCGGCTGATAGCGCCCGGAACGACCCTTGGACCGCCGCGCGCCGACACGGCGGTTCCGCAAGAACCATCGCGGGACTGGCAATGGCGAAGGAAGAATTGATGGAGTTCGAGGGTCTCGTCACCGAGATCCTGCCGGATGCGCGCTTTCGCGTGCAGCTCGATACCGGCCACGAAATTGTCGCCTACACGGCCGGCAAGATGAAGAAGCACCGCATCAAGACGCTCACGGGCGATCGCGTAACGGTGGAGATGTCGCCCTACGATCTCGAAAAGGGCCGTCTCATCTTCCGCCACAAGGACGAGCGCGCCGGCCCCCCCGGTGCCCGCCCGCCCCAGCGCGGTCAGTTCCGCCGCCGCTGAGCGGCCTTGCCCCGCGCAACGGCGGCAGTGACCCGGACCGCGAGCCTCCAGGCTCGCCTTCTCACCGCCGCCGCAAAGATGCGAGCCTGAAGGCTCGCGGTCCAGCGGGCGCATGCCCTTTCATCATCTCCGTGCTGCAAGGCGCATCTCTCTCCGTCATCCCCGGCGACCCGCGCAGCGGGTCGGGAAGGCGATCCAGGGGAAAGGCGCGCACCTCTGGATCCCCTTTCCGGCGCTACGCGCCGCCGGGGATGAYGGCAAAAGTGTAGGCCTTTTCGGGGAGAGTGGCCTCAAGGCCCGCCCTCGAGGGCCCTCTTCGTCATTGCGAGCGGAGCGAAGCAATCCAGGCCCCGGGGCAGGTCTGCCACCACGCGGTGAGGCTCCGCCACGCGATCGGCTGCTCAAGACGGCGCCCACGCGCAAGGCAGGCATGCCTTCGGCAAATTGATCGCCCCCGTGGTGGAACATCGGGAGCGATCGTGGCATTGGGGGCCGTCCGGCCGCCAGCCCCCGGGAGCCGATTGCCCATGCCGCCCCCCGCGCCCTCGAGATTCCGCGTCGCCCTGCCGCCCGAACGGCTGGTGCCGCTGATCGTCGCGACGGCGCTGTTCATGGAAAACCTCGATTCGACGGTGCTGGCGACATCGCTGCCCGCGATCGCGAAGGACCTCGGCGAGAACCCCATCCACCTCAAGCTGGCGCTGACATCCTACCTGCTCGCGCTGGCGATCTTCATTCCCGCGTCCGGCTGGCTCGCCGACCGCTTCGGCGCCCGGACGATCTTTCGCCTCGCCATGGGGATCTTCGCGGCCGGATCGATCGGCTGCGGTTTTTCATCCGACATCGCCAGCCTCGTCGCCGCGCGCGTGCTGCAAGGCATGGGCGGGGCCATGATGGTGCCGGTCGGCCGCCTCGTGGTGCTGCGCACGATCGACCGCAGCCAGATCGTGGATGCGCTCGCCTGGCTCACGATTCCGGCCCTGATCGGCCCCATCATGGGCCCGCCGGTGGGCGGCTTCATCACCACCTATCTGAACTGGCGCTGGATCTTCTGGATCAACATCCCGGTCGCGGCGGTCGGGATCGTGCTGGCCACCATCCACATTCCCGACATCCGCGAGGAGGTCCGCACCCGCTTCGACACGATCGGCTTCCTGCTCGTCGGGCCGGGCCTGGCCGCCTCACTGACCGGCGCCACGCTGGCCGGGCTCGGGCTCTTGCCCGGCTACGGGGTGGCCGGGTTGATCATCGGCGGGCTGCTGCTGCTGGCGATCTATGTGCGCCATGCGCTGAAGGCCGAGGCCCCGCTGATCGACCTGCGCCTGCTGCGCCTGCCGACCTTTCGGGCCAGCGTCACCGGCGGCTTCCTGTTTCGCGTCGGCGTCGGCGCGACGCCGTTCCTCCTGCCGCTGCTGCTGCAGGCCGGGCTGGGGTTCGACGCCTTCCACTCAGGCCTCACCACCTTCGCGGCCGGCGTCGGCGCGCTGGTGATGAAGATCGTGGCGTCGCCTATTCTGCGGCGCTTCGGCTTTCGCAAGGTGCTGGTGATCAACGCCGTGATCTCGTCGATCTTCGTCGCCGCGCCGGGCCTGTTCGGGCCCAACACCCCGATGGTGCTGATGACCGCGCTGCTGGTGATGGGCGGCTTCCTGCGGTCGCTCGAGTTCACGTCGATCAACGCCGTCGCGTATGCGGACATGCCGGTGGAGAAGCTCTCGCGGGCCACCACCTTCGCGACCGTGCTGCAGGAGTTGTCCGGCTCGGTGGGCGTCTCGATCGCGGCTCTCGGCCTGGAACTGGCCAGCCACGTGCTGGGCGGCGAGGTGCTGGATCGCAGCCATTTCCCTTACGTGTTCGCGTTGATCGGGCTCATCTCGATGATGTCGGCCTTCATCTTCTGGCGGCTGCTGCCGCTGGGGGCCGGGGAGGCGCTGGTCGCCCGGCCGGTGGCGAGCGGCTCACCCGTCGCGCCCAAGCTCGGCGCCGCCGACAAGCCCTGACGGCGGGGCGTCGGCAAGGCTGATCAGGGGCGCGCCCGGCTCGCCGATCCGCCCTACGATCGCGGCCGCCGGGTAGCCGGCCTCGCGCAAGGCCTGGACGCAGCCCTGCGCCTCGTCCGCCGGCATGGCCGCCAGCAGCCCGCCGGAGGTCTGCGGGTCGAACAGCAACGGATGCCGCTCCGCCAGCGCGGGCTCAGCCAGCAGCGTGCGCTGCCGCAAGTTCTCGGGCTGCAGCGTCGACGCCACGCCCAGCGCCAGCGCCTCGCGGGCGCCCTCCAGAGCCGGCACGCGCTCCGGCCAAAGCTCCGCCCCCACCCCCGAAGCCCGCAAAACCTCCCCCAAATGCCCGACGAGGCCGAAGCCGGTGATGTCCGTGAGGGCGTGCGCGTGGGCGCGCAGGATGCGGGCGGCCGCCGCGTTGGAGCGCGTCATCTGCGCCAGCGCGGCCTGCACGCAGCGGGCCTTGGCGCGGCCGCGCATGTCGGCGGCCAGGAGCGCGCCCGTGCCGAGCGCCTTGGTGAGCACGAGCGCGTCGCCCGGCCGGGCGCCCGCCTTGGCGAGCGCGCGCCCGCGCGCGAGGGAGCCCGTGACCGCGAAGCCGAGCGCGAGCTCCGCGCCTTCGCCCGTGTGCCCGCCCACCAGCGCGCAGCCCGCCTCCGCGAGCGCCGCGTTGGCGCCCGCCATCAGCGCGCCGAGGTCCGCCCGAAGCGCCCGCTCGGACGCCGGCGGCAGCGTCACGATCGCGAGCGCGCTCACGGGCTCGCCCCCCATCGCGTACACGTCCGACAGCGCATGGTTCGCGGCCACGCGCCCGAACATCCACGGGTCGTCCACGGGCGCGCGGAAAAAATCCACCGTCTGAATGTCCAGCTCCGGGCCGCCGCGGTCGAGGAGGGCGGCGTCGTCGGGGGCGTCGAGGCCGAGCACGACCTCCGGGCGGCTGTGCGGGCGAAGGTCCGCGAGGGCGCCGGCCAGCACGGTGGCGCCCACCTTGGCCCCGCAGCCGCCGCAGCGCATGGCGAAACCGCCGTCGGTTGTGGATTCCCCCGCAGGCATTTGCGGCAGTTTGTTGAATCGATCCATGAACTTGCGATCGATGTGGTCCTTCCAGCGCCACACCCATTGGCCCGCGAAGGTGAAGCCGTTGCGCGCGCCCACCGCGCGTCCGTCGGCCGTGGAGAGGAGATACATGGCCTCCCGCTGCGGCCTGAACGCCACGCCGGCCTCTCCGGCGGCGGCGCGGCGCAGATTGCCGGCCAGCACCGGCCCGGCCCGCACCGCGTAGACGCCGGATTTTGGCAGCGAGCGCGCCTCGAAGGCCGCGATGTCGCCGGCCGCGAACACCCCGCGATGCGACACGCTCTCCAGCGTCGGCCCGACCCGCACGAACCCGCGCTCGTCCACCGCCAGCCCGGTATCGCGCAGCCACGCTGGAGCGGCGGCCTGGGTGGTCCACAGCACGTCGTCGGCCGCCAGCGTCTCGCCGGACGCGAGCGTCACGGCGCCGGGCGCCACCGCGACAACGGCCGCGCCGGTCCGCACCAAAACGCCGCGCGCCTTGAGGACGCCCGCGACCTTGCGGCGGAATGCCTCCGGAAACGCTTCCAGGATGTCATCGCCGCGCGACATCAGCGCAAACGAGAGGCGGCCCGGGTCGAGCCCGGCGGCGGCGACGTCCCGCCGCAGGCGAGCCTGCACGGCGAGCAGCAACTCCACGCCGCCCGCGCCGCCGCCCACCATGGCGATCCGGCGCGCGCCGCCGGCCGCCAGCACCCGTTCGCGCAACGCTTCGAACGCCGCGAGAAAGCGGTCGATCGGCTTCACCGCGATGGCGTGCTCCCGGGCGCCCGGAATGTCGCCCGTGTTGGGGCTCGATCCGATGTCGAGCGACAGGAGGTCGAACGGAACGGGAGGCCTGTCACGGCAGATCACCCGACGCCCGGCGAGGTCGATGCCGACCGCCTCGTCGCCGAAGAGGCGGGCGCCCGCCATGCGGCACAGCGGCCCGGTGTCGATATGGGCGTCGTCGAAGCCGTAGTTCCCGGCCACGAGCCCCGGCAGCATCCCCGAATAGGGCGTGTGCACCTCGCGCGTCAGAAGCGTGTAGCGCACGCCCGGAACAGGCTTCATCGCCGCCATGCGCAGCACGGCCACATGGGCGTGGCCCGCGCCGACGAGGACGACATCGGTCGTGACGGGGTGCTTGCTGGGCGTCATCCGGGACTTGCGCTGGCGAGGGCCGTGCGTTCATGTGCCGGCCGCGGCTCGCACTCTGCGCATGCGTTCCGTCTCCCGCAAGATCCGTCGCAGGCGGAACGGAGCGCCATGATCCGGATCACGGCTCGCATCTCGCTCGACGAGCGCGAAATCGACGAGAGCTTCATCAGGGCGTCGGGCCCTGGCGGGCAGAATGTCAACAAGGTCGAGACCGCCGTGCAGTTGCGGTTCGACGTGGCGAACAGCCCGTCGCTGCCCGACGAGGTGCGTGCGCGGCTGTCGGTTCTCGCCGGCAGCCGGCTCACTAATGACGGCGTGCTGATCATCACGTCGCAGCGGTTCCGGACGCAGGAGCGGAACCGGCAGGACGCGCTGGAGAAGCTCGTCGAACTGATCCGCCGCGCGACGCACGTCCCCAAGGTGCGCCGCCCGACGCGCCCGACCCTGGCGTCGAAGAAAAGGCGACTCGAATCAAAATCGCGCCGCTCCGGCGTAAAGAAACTTCGTTCTCCGGGTTCAGGCGACGAGTAGTTGCAATCGTAAGTAGCGATGGCATTGCGGGCCCGCTAGAGTTGTGTAGATTTTCCTAAATTAACCTATCCTGTTCAACTGAAGGAAACAAACGCGAGCGCATGGTCGTCAGACAACTGGGATGACGACATGATTGGCGCACCGAAACTTCCCGATATGCTGGTATTGGTCGCGGAGTCCAGCGAGTTTACACGGCGCATCGTGCGCGACACCTTGCGCATCGCCGGGGTGAAGCGTTTCATCGACGCGACGGATGGCCCGTCGGCGATCAAGCTGACGCTCAGGTCGAACCCCGACCTGCTGATCGTCTCCGACGACCTCCTGCATGTGTCGGGCGTCGAGGTCGCGCGCGCGCTCCGGCGCGTTCCGAATTTCCAGGCGCCGATCCTGCTGATGACCGGCCAGCCCTCTCCCGAGCTCATCGACAACGCCCTGGACGTCGGAATCCGGGACATGGTCTCGAAACCGCTGACCCACAGCGCCTTGTGGGGCCGGGTGGAAACGATCGTGAAATCCGGTCGGATCGATCTCGGACGTGGCGAAGCGCCGCTCATGAAAGAGCTCCTGCGCCGCCGCTGAGGGGGCGCGTTTGGCGCTTTGCCGCACACGCGCACCGCGATGGTCGGGTGGTGGCTTCGTTTTTGTTGTGACAGGACGGCCCCCGTTGGTAAGCTCTCATCCAAGTGGATAGAGGGGTGCCGACGGTGTCGCCGGTCGAAGATGGAGGAGCTCGCGCGTTTGCTGAAGCAGGATCGGTCGCTCGGGGCTCTTCGACAGCCCTGAATCCGTCGCCGATCGTGGTTGGCAGTTCGCTGTTGGCGACGCCTGGGCGAAGCGCCGGTTCGGCGCCGTCGGGCGCAGTCGCGGGCTCGCGCATGAGCCAGGAACGGCGCACCTATGCGGCGCTGGATCTCGGCACCAACAATTGCCGCCTGCTGGTCGCGCGCCCGAACGGCGACGGGTTTCGCGTCGTCGACGCCTTTTCGCGCATCGTCCGGTTGGGGGAAGGGCTCGGCGGATCGCGCCGGCTCAAGGAAGCCGCGATCGCCCGCACCATCGACGCCCTGCAGGTCTGCCGCACCAAGATGGAGGCGCGCGGCGTCACCCGCGCCCGCCTGATCGCCACGGAAGCATGCCGGGCGGCCGAGAACGGCGCCGAGTTCATCCAGCGCGTGCGCGAGGAGGCCCTGCTCGACCTCGAAGTGGTGGACCGCGAGACGGAGGCGCATCTGGCGGTGGCCGGCTGCGCCGCGCTGGCCGATCCGCACGCCGAGGGCGCGATCCTGTTCGACATTGGCGGCGGCTCGTCCGAGCTCGCCTGGCTGACGGGCGCGGCGCGCGATCGCCGCAGCCTGCGCCAGCGGGTGCGCGCCTGGACGTCGCTGCCCGTTGGCGTCGTCACACTGGCCGAACGCCACGGCGGCGTCCATGTGGACCGCGACGGGTTCGAGGGCATGGTCGCCGAAGTGCTGCGCCTTATTTCCGAATTCGCCCAGGAGGTTGATTCGGCCCGGCGCTGCAAACGCTTCCACTTGCTGGGGACATCCGGCACCGTCACGACGATCGCGGGCGTGCATCTCGGCCTGAAGCGCTATGACCGCCGGCAGGTGGATGGCGTATGGATGCAGGACGGCGACGTCACCGACGTGATGGAGCGCCTGCTTGGCATGTCGTTCGAGGAACGGGCCGCCAATCCGTGCATCGGCAACGAGCGGGCCGATCTCGTTTTGGCCGGGTGCGCGATTCTCGAGGCCATAAGGCGCACGTTCCCGGCCGGCCGCTTGCGGATCGCCGACAGGGGACTGCGCGAAGGAATTTTGATGCAGTTAATGGATGAAGATGGCGTGTGGGCTCCGGGCCGGAGGCCGAACGCGTGAGTTCAGATGACATGGGCTCCGGCCGCGCGGGCGGCCGGTCCCTGAAGCAGCGGGTCAAGAGCGCGAAGAAGCGCACCGTGTCGCAGACGCGGTGGCTGTCGCGCCAGCTCAACGACCCCTATGTGGCGCGCGCCAAGCGCGAAGGCTTCCGCTCGCGCGCCGCATACAAGATCATGGAGATGGACGAGAAGTTCCACCTCTTCAAGCCGGGCCAGAAGGTGCTGGACCTCGGCGCGGCGCCGGGCGGATGGGCGCAGGTTGCGGCCGCCAAGGTCGGCTCCGGCAAGGGCAAGGGCCGGGTGATCGGCATCGACCTGCTCGACATCGACCCCATCCCGGGCGTCGAGTTCACCGTGATGGACTTCCTGGAGGAGGACGCGCCCGACCGGCTCAAGGCCATGCTGGGCGGCCCGGCCGACGTGGTGATGTCCGACATGGCCGCCAACGCGACCGGCCACAAGAAGACCGACCATTTAAAGATCGTCGCGCTGGCCGAACTCGCCATCGCCTTCGCCCGCGAGGTGCTGGCGCCCGGCGGCGCCTTCGTCGCCAAGGTGCTGCAGGGCGGCACCGAGAACACGCTGCTGTCTGACCTGAAGCGCGACTTCACGACCGTGCGGCACGTGAAGCCGTCGGCCAGCCGGGCCGACTCGGCGGAGCTCTACGTGCTGGCGACCGGCTTTCGGGGACGGGGCGCGAGCCTGCCGATGGAGGCCGACGACGCCGATGAGGATCCCCGCGAGACGGGCTGGGATCCGGCTTCGGCCTGAGGGCTGGGCCGGTCTCGTTTCCGTCTGGCCTGCCAACCCACCATGCCCCTCATCCTTCGAGACGCGCCGCCGAGGGGCGACGCTCCTCAGGATGAGGGGCGTGTGGGTGGGCTCTGAGTGTCGGGGAAACCGGCCCTACGCGTGGCGACCCGCGCCTTAGAGCGTCGGGACGGCCCAGCGCACGGCCATGAAGGCCAGCACGCTGCCCAGCAGGGCGGCGAAGCGGGTTTCGGTGCGCAGGTCCGCGAGCTTCCCGGCCGCCACGGCGGGCCGGATCGCCACGTCGATGACCAGCGAGGCGATCAGCGGCCACAGAAAGCTCGGCACGCTCGTCTTCTCGAGCTCCGGCCAGCGCGCGAAAGCGAGCCCCTGCAGCACCCCGAACCCGACCAGAACGCCGATGAACACGACGGACGTGCGGTTGATCACAAGCGCTCCAAGGCTCCGCTGCAGCTGCGCCACCATGCCGTGAATGACGACGCCGTCGCAAGGGGCGGGCTTACGGCGTTGGCCCGTTCGAGCCCAAAGCCCAGCCCCTGGATTGCTTCGCTGCGCTCGCAATGACGGGGAGGGGCAGTCTTGGGCGAGCCACATGGGCCACCCTCCCGTCATTGCGAGCCGAAGGCGAAGCAATCCAGAGGCCGGGGCCGGGCTTCGATGTTCCAAATCCGCTCAGACAAGATCTGGATATAGATCCCGCCATGCAGAATTCGTGGCCTCGATGAGTTGCAGCTTCGCAAGCCGCGAACCTGCCTTGAGCTGTTTCTCCCGGAAGATCGCATCGGGCATCGTGGGCAGCCACTCGTACCAGACGAGCAGTTTGCAGGCGTGCTGGGACGTGAACCCGCGGAGCAAGCCTTCACGATGTTGATGGACGCGCGAAGGCAGGTTCGACGTCACGCCAGTGTAGAGCGTGCCGTTTCGTCGGCTCGCCATGATGTAGACGGCGGGAGCTTTCATCCCCTTGATTATGCGGCTGCCGGTTGGGCGGGTGAACCGACCATCGGTTGCAGGAAAATCTTTTGGCGAACGGGTCGCCCCGCCCCAGCCCCTGGATTGCTTCGCTGCGCTCGCAATGACGGGAGGGCGGTTTTGAGCGAGCCTTACGGGCCGCCACCCTCCCGTCATTGCGAGCCGAAGGCGAAGCAATCCAGTGAGTGGGGCAGGGCCGCGTTGGGGCGGTACTTCGCGCCCAGCCCCTGGATTGCTTCGCTGCGCTCGCAATGACGGGAGGGCGGTTTTGGGCGAGCCCCACGGGCTCCCGTCATTGCGAGCCGAAGGCGAAGCAATCCAGTGAGTGGGGCAGGGCCGCTTTGGGGCGGTACTTCGCGCCCAGCCCTTGCTTCGCTCCGCTCGCAATGACGGGGAGGGCGGTTTTTGGGCGAGGCCCATGGGCCACCCTCTCGTCATTGCGAGCTGAAGGCGAAGCAATCCAGGGGGTGGGGCAGGGCTGGGCGGGGGCGGCACAGCGCGCCCAGCCCCTGGATTGCTTCGCTGCGCTCGCAATGACGAGGAGGGCGGTTTGGGCGAACCCAGTGACCGACCTCCCGTATTGCTCGTCGACGTGGATCGGTTACGCGCTGCTGGCGGCCTTGACGCCCAGCGCGGCCTGGGCGGCGGCGAGGCGGGCGATGGGGACGCGGTAGGGGGAGCAGGAGACGTAATCGAGGCCGACCTGCTCGCAGAACGCGATGGAGGCCGGGTCGCCGCCGTGCTCGCCGCAGATGCCGAGCTTGATGTTGGGGCGGACCTTGCGGCCGCGCTCAACGCCGATCTTCACCAGCTCGCCCACGCCCTCGATGTCCAGCGTCACGAACGGGTCGGACGGCAGGATGCCCTTGGCCGTGTAGGGGCCGAGGAAGCTCGCGGCGTCGTCGCGCGAGATGCCGAGGCCCGTCTGGGTGAGATCGTTGGTGCCGAAGGAGAAGAACTCCGCGGTTTCGGCGATCTCGTCGGCCTTCAGGCAGGCGCGCGGCAGCTCGATCATGGTGCCGACCTGGAACTCCAGCTTGGCGCCGGTTTCCTTTTCCACCGCGGCCGCCATCGCGAGGATGCGTTCGCGGACGATGTCGAACTCCGGACGGCCCATCACGAGCGGGACCATCACCTCGGGGATCACCGGCTGGCCGGTGGACTTCGCGGCCTCAACGGCGGCCTCGAAGATCGCGCGGGCCTGCATCTCGGCGATTTCCGGATAGGCGATCGCAAGGCGGCAGCCGCGGAAGCCGAGCATCGGGTTGAACTCGTGCAGCTCGGCGGCGCGGCGCTTGAGCTTCTCCTCGGAGGCGCCCATGGCGGCCGCCACTTCGGCGACCTCCGCGTCGGTGTGCGGCAGGAACTCGTGCAGCGGCGGGTCGAGGAGGCGGATCGTGACCGGCAGGCCGCTCATGATCGTGAAGAGCTCGACGAAATCGGCTCGCTGCATGGGCAGGAGCTTGGCGAGGGCGGCGCGGCGGCCGGCCTCGTCATCCGCGAGGATCATCTCACGCACGGCGACGATGCGCTCCCCCTCGAAGAACATGTGCTCGGTGCGCGACAGGCCGATGCCCTCGGCGCCGAACTGGCGCGCCGTGCGGGCGTCCAGCGGGGTTTCGGCGTTGGCGCGGATCTTCATGCGGCGGACCTTGTCGGCCCAGCCCATGAGCGTGCCGAACTCGCCCGAAAGCTCGGGCTCCAGCATCTTGATCTCGCCCTGCATCACCTGGCCGGTCGTGCCGTCGATGGTGATCCACTCGCCCTTTTTCAGGGTGACGCCCGAGGCCGTCATGGTCTGGGCGGCGTAGTCGACCCGCAGGCCGCCGGCGCCCGAGACGCAGGGCTTGCCCATGCCGCGCGCCACCACGGCGGCGTGCGAGGTCATGCCGCCGCGCGTCGTCAGGATGCCTTCGGCCGCGTGCATGCCGTGGATGTCCTCGGGGCTCGTTTCGATGCGCACCAGGATGACCTTGCGGCCCGCCGCCTTGGCGGCCTCGGCCTCGTCCGAATCGAACACGATCTCGCCGCCCGCCGCGCCGGGCGAAGCCGGAAGGCCGGTTGCCAGCACCTTGCGCTCGGCCTTGGGGTCGATGGTGGGGTGGAGGAGCTGGTCGAGCGATTGCGACTCGATGCGGGCGACGGCCTCTTCCTGGGTGATCAGGCCCTCGGCCGCGAGCTCGACCGCGATCTTCAGCGCCGCCTTGGCGGTGCGCTTGCCGTTGCGGGTCTGCAGCATCCAGAGCTTGCCGCGCTCGATGGTGAACTCGACGTCCTGGACGTCGCGGTAATGCTTCTCGAGCAGGCCGCAGATGCGGATGAACTCGGCGTAAGCCTCCGGCATCGCGACTTCGAGCGACGGGCGGTCGGAGCCGGCGGCCTTGCGGGCCTGCTCTGTGATGTCCTGCGGGGTGCGGATGCCGGCGACGACGTCCTCGCCCTGGGCGTTGATCAGGAACTCGCCGTAGAGCTCCTTTTCGCCCGTCGACGGGTTGCGCGTGAAGGCGACGCCGGTGGCCGAGGTCTCGCCGAGATTGCCGAACACCATGGCCTGCACGTTCACGGCCGTGCCCCAGCTCGCCGGGATGCTGTTGAGCTCACGGTACTTGTTGGCGCGCGGGTTCATCCAGGAGCCGAACACGGCGCCGATCGCGCCCCAGAGCTGGTCCTTGGGATCCTGCGGAAAGGGCCGGCCGAGCTCGGCCTGCACGGTTTCCTTGTAGCGGGCCACGATGGTCTTCCAGTCGTCGGCCGAGAGGTCCGTGTCGAGCGTGTAGGCGCGCAGGTCCTTGTACTCCTCGAGGATGTCCTCGAAGTGGTGGTGGCCGACCTCGAGCACCACGTCGGAATACATCTGAATGAAGCGGCGGTAGCTGTCATACGCGAAGCGGGCGTCGCCCGAGCTCTGCGCGATGGCCTCCACGGTGACGTCGTTGAGGCCGAGGTTCAGCACCGTGTCCATCATGCCCGGCATGGACGCGCGGGCGCCGGAGCGCACCGAGACGAGCAGCGGGTTGGCGGGGTCGCCGAAGGTCTTGCCCGCGATGGCGCCGACATCCGCCAGCGCCGCCTCGATCTGCCCGGCGAGGTCGTCCGGGTAGGACTGGCCGTGCGCGTAGTAGTAGGTGCAGACCTCGGTCGAGATGGTGAAGCCCGGAGGCACCGGCAGGCCGAGATTGCTCATCTCGGCGAGATTGGCGCCCTTGCCGCCCAGAAGCTCGCGCATGCCGGCCTGGCCCTCGGCCTTGCCGTCACCGAAGGTGTACACCCACTTCGTCATTGGCCCCGTCCTTTGTTGCGATCTCCCGCGACGGCGGGAGAGGCACGACTTTCATTTGCGCAGCGCCGGCCAAAAGGCAATCGCGGCCTGCTCACCCTTAAGGCTAGGCTCGCAGCGGCGCCGTGGCGGAAGCGGGGCGGGAAAACGCCCGCACCGCAACGCCGGGCGCCCAACTTCGTTCCACGCCTGTGTATCTTGTATGCCAGCGGTCCGTCAAAACCGTCGCAGCGCGAGCCCCATCGCGATCCAGCTCGTCCCCGCGAAGATGAGGTCGACGCCGAGGAAGATGCCCAGCACGAACAGGCTGGAGGCCGGCCACTGCATCAGGATCATCGCGCCCAGCAGCAGCGTGACGAGGCCCGAGAGCGCCACCCAGACCCAGGGCGAGCCCTCGCGCATCTGGAACGCGAGCACGATGCGCACCGCCCCGGAGGCCACGAGGCCGGCGCCGAGCATCAGCGTCAGCACGGTGGCGGCGAGCAGCGGGTTCATGATCGCGAAGATCCCCGCGAGCGCGTAGAGCGCGCCGAGCAGCACCCAGAGCGTGGCGCGTCCCCAGCTCTTGGACGCGAATCCGTGCGCCATCTCGATCGCGCCGCTGAGCACCATCATGAAGCCCACGATGGTGACGCTCACCGCCGTCGCGAGCACGACGCTGCCGAGCGCGACGAGGCCGCAGAGGCTCAGCAGCACCCCCATGGCGACGATCCAGCCCCAGCGTCCGCGAAGCGCTCTGAGACCGCCGCCGAGGCTGGAGCCTGCGGGCGGCGGGTGGTCGGTTGCTGTGGTCATGGCTCACTCCCGGGTTGGTGGGTGCAACGCGATGATACAACCTAAAGCGGTGGAACGCAGTGCGCCTAAGGTCCATTGTCTTGGGCGGCCGGCGGCGGCGCATTTGCGCCGGAACCGTTCCGGCTCGCACGCAGAAAGGGACGCAAGCTCATGAGCCGCGCCTTCGTGAAGGAGCAGGACGGGGGCGAAGCCTTCGAGGACCTGCCGGACCGGCCCGTCAGCCCGCACCCCAACCTCGTCACGCCCGAGGGGCTGCGCGCCATCGAGGAGACGGTGGAGCGCCTGCGCCGCGAGCACGGCGAGGCCCAGACGGCCGGCGATAAGGCGACGGTTGCCCGCACGGCGCGCGACCTGCGCTACTGGCAGCATCGGCTTTCCAACGCCGAGGTCGTCCAGCCCTCCGCCGACGCCAACACGGTGCATTTCGGCGCCACGGTCACGATCGAGCGCGACGACGGCCGCAAGCAGACCTGGCGCATCGTCGGCGAGGACGAGGCCGACCCCGCCCACGGCACGCTTCCGCACGTCGCTCCGCTCGCCCAGGCGCTCCTGGGCAAGAGCGTCGGCGACACCGTGGAAGCCGGGCACGGCGAAGCCGAGATCATCGCGATCGGGTGAGGCGCTTGGGGCGGGGCGATCCCCCTGAGCGCGTGTTTCGCCTCGCCGTCATTGCGAGGAGCGCAGCGACCAAGCAATCCAGACGCCGGGCGAAAGGCGCCGCGCTCCGGCATCAGCTGGATCGCTTTGATCGCAATGACGGGAGGGTGGTACGGCTATTTCGGCGAACGGCCCGGAATGTTGCTGACTGCTTCCGCCGTCATCCCCGGCGACCTGCGCAGCAGGTCGGGAAGGGGATCCAGGGGCCATGGGCGCGGCTGCCCTGGATTCCCTTCCCGGCGCTGCGCGCCGCCGGGAATGACGGCGAGAGTTGAGCCTTATAAAGCCTGGCTCTACGGATAGGAGACCCAGGCTGGACCACGCCGGCATGCGACATCTCCCGCCAGATTTCCCCGGCACGGTCCCGCAGGCCGGCGACGCGCTGATTGTGCTCGCCCGCATCGACGACTGGCGCGACGGCCATGCGCGGCTCAGCGAGGCCGAGCAGGGGCGGCTGCGCCATCTCACGCATCCGCGCACGGCCGAGACCTTCGTGGCCGGGCGCTCATTGCTGCGCGCCGTGCTCGCGCACGTCACCGGCGCGGCGCCGGACGCGATCGCGCTGACGCTGAGCAAGCACGACAAGCCGGCGTTGGCGGACCGGACCGACCTGTTCTTCAACATGACCCACGCGGACGAACACGTCGCCCTGGCGCTGACCCGGGGCGCCGAGATCGGCCTCGACATCGAGCCGACCGCGCCGCCGGAGCGCGAGGCGGTGGCCGAGGTGGTGATGACGCACGAAGAGCTGACGGCCTTCCGGGCGTTCCCCGAGGCGGAGCGCGACAAAGCCTTCCTGAGTCTCTGGACCCGCAAGGAGGCCATCCTGAAAGCCGCCGGCTCGGGCTTTTCGGTGGAGCCGCGCGCCCTTTCGGTCGGCTTCGGGGCAGAGGCTGGCCGCGCAGCCCTGCCGGGCTACGAGGGCTGGTTCGCCGTGCGGGCCGTCGAGCGCCCGGGTTGGCCGCCCATGGCGGTCGCGTTCTGGAACAGCGCGGTGGGGAACATCACGCTGCTGGAGGTCTGAACGGCGCGTCGCCGCTCAGTCCATCACATGCGCCTCGGCCTGGCCCTGCGGCTTAGCGGTCTTCTTGATCAGCAGCAGCAGCGGAAAGGCCGACAGGCTGATGAACATCATCAGCTTGAAGTCGTTCGAGTAGGCGATCACGGCCGCCTGCTGGGTCACGAGCTGGTCCAGCATGGCGCGGCCGCCCTCCGTGGTCCAATCCATCACGCTTTTCACGTCCGGCATTTTCAGCGCGTCGTTGAACGGGGTGATGTGCTCCACGAGCTGGCTGCGGAACTGCGTGGTCTTGCTGGTGAGCTCTGCGATCACGATCGAGATGCCGATCGAGCTGCCGATGTTGCGGATCAACGTCCAGAGCGCCGTGCCGTCGGTGCGCAGTTCCGCCGGCAGCGTCGCGAACGCGACGGTGTTCAGCGGCACGAACACGAAGCCGAGCCCCAGGCCCTGGATGATGTTGACGAAGTTGATGTGCGCCGCCGAGGTGTTGGGCGAGAAGCTGATCATCGCGTACAGCGCCCAGGTGGAGGCCGAGAGCCCGAAGAACACCAGGATGCGCGGATCCACGAAGCGCAGCAGCCGCCCCACCACCATCATGGCGACCAGGGTGCCGATGCCGCGCGTGCCGAGCAGCAGCCCGGACGTCAGCACCGGGTAGCCGAGCACGTTCTGGATGTACGGCGTCACCAGCGCCATGGTGGCGAGCAGGATGATGCCGACGATGAACATGAAGACGACGCCGACCGCGAAGTTGCGATCCTTGAAGATGTGCAGCGGAATAAAGGACCGCTCGGACGTGAAGGCGTGCGACAGGAAGAAATAGAACCCCGCCAGCGCGATCACGAGTTCGGCGACGATCTCGCTCGAGTCGAACCAGCCGACCTGCTCGCCGCGGTCCAGCATCAGCTGCAGCGAACCAATGCCGACCGACAGCGCGATGAAGCCGAGCCAGTCGAAGGACAGGCCTTTCTTGGACGGCGTCTCGTCCATGATGGTCGAAAGGCCGAGCACTGTGACGACGCCGAAGGGCAGGTTGACGAAAAACACCCAGCGCCAGCTATAGGTCTCGGTGAGCCAGCCGCCCAGCGTCGGGCCCATGATGGGGCCCAGCATCACCCCCATGCCCCAGATCGCCATGGCGGAGCCGCGCTGCTCGACCGGATAGGCGTCCAGCATGACGGACTGCGAGAGCGGCACCAGCGCGGCGCCGAACACGCCTTGCAGCAGCCGGAACAGCACCATCTGCTCGATGGTCTGCGCCGCGCCGCACAGCATGGACGCCAGCGTAAAGCCGGCCGTGCAGACGATGAAGAGCCGCTTGCGGCCGAAGCGCGCCGACATCCAGCCCAGCGGCGACGTCATGATGGCGGCGGCCACGATGTAGGAGGTCAGGACCCAGTTGACCTGGTCCTGCGTGGTGCCGAGCCCGCCCTGCATGTAGGGCAGGGCGACATTGGCGATGGTGGTGTCCAGCGCCTGCATGATGGTGGCCATCATCACGCAGACGGTGAGCAGCACCCGCTTGGCGCCGGCGCTGCGTTGCGCCGGCGCGGCCGGCATCGACAGGGCGGCGGCCGACATCAGTTCGCGCTCGCGCTCTTCGGGCTCGCGACCGCGCCCGAAAGGCCCAGCAGGCCGGCGAGGCTGCGCTGGCGCTTCGTGTCGATCGACACGTTCGTGCTCATGCCGGCGCGCAGCGCCGCGACGTCCTGCCCGGCGTCGAACTCGATCCGGACCGGCACGCGCTGGACCACCTTCACCCAGTTGCCGCTGGCGTTCTGCGGCGGCAGGATCGCGAACTGAGCGCCGGTGCCGGGGCTGATGGAGCCTACATGACCGCGCCACACGCGGTCCGGATAGGCGTCGACCGTGATCTCGGCCGCCTGGCCGGCCTGCACGTAGGTGAGGTCGGTCTCCTTGGGGTTGGCGTCCACCCAGGGCTTGTCGTCCGCCACGATGCTGAACACGGGCGCGCCCGAGTCGAGGTAGCGGCCCATCTGGATGCTCGTCACCTGCGTGGCGACGCCCGCGATAGGCGCGCGCAGCACCGTGAGCGAGAGGTTGCGCTGCGCCCGGTCGAGCGCTGCCTTGGCCTCCATCCAGGGTGCGAAGCCCTCGATCGGCAGGTTAGGATCGCCGTTCAGCTGCGACAGGGCGGTGGCCTGCTGCTGTTGCAGCATCTCGACCTGCGAACGCGCCGCCGCGACCGTGATCTCGGAATTCTCGAGCTCCGCCCGGGAGCCGGCGCGGCTGGCCAGCAGGTCCTGCTTGCGGCCGTAGTCGGCCTGGCGCAGCTGGAGGGTCTGGCGGGCGAGCTGCAGCTGCGATTCCAGGCTCTTGGCCGAGGCCTTCAGCGTGTCGAAGTCGGTTGAAACCTTGCCGAGATGCGCCTGCGCTTCCTGAACGGCGATGCGGTAGGAGGTCTGGTCGATCTCGAACAACTCGTCGCCGGGCGAAAGGCGCTGGCCTTCCTCGACGAGGATCTTGGCGACCTTGCCGGAAACCTCCGGCGTCACCAGCACCTTCTGTGCGCCCACATAGGCATTGTCGGTGGTGATAAAGCGGCCGCCATGCAGGTAGGCGTAGCCGCCGCCCACCGCCGCGATGGCCGGGACGATGAAGAACAGCGCGAAACGAAGCCCGCGGCGCTTGCGCGGCGGGGCCGCATCTTGCGCCGGCGTGGCGGCCGGGGACGGTTCGGACGCCTTGGATGCTTCGGCCTCTGGGGCTGAATCCTGGGCGGCGTCTGTGGCGGAGGGGGAGGGGGCTTGTTGGGTCATGATCCGGTTTTCAGGTCCGCGAGGTTCGTCTGGTCCGGAGCGCCGTTCTGGAGGCGCTCCTTGAGGTTGTCCTTGACGCGGCCGAGATGGCCGACGAGCGCCGCAACGGTGGCGTCGTCGAGCCCTTCGAGGGCCACGTTCATGATCTCGGCCCCGACATGGCCGAGCGAGTCGAGCACCGGGTAGGCCTTTTCGGTGAGGAACAGGCGCTTCAAGCGCCGGTCGGCGTCGTCCGGTCGGCGCTCCACCAGCCCATCGTCGCAGAGGCGGTCGACCAGGCGAGTGAGCGTGATGGGCTGAACGTCCAGAATGCAGGCCAGTTCGTTCTGGCTGAGGCCCTGATGGCGCTGGAGGCGGTTCAGCACCGCCCACTGAGCCCGGGTGGCCCCGAACTCGCGCGCCCGCTGGTCCGTGTAGGTGCGCAGCAGCCGGGCGGCGTCCGAGATCAGGAAGCCCAGTTCACGGCGGGGCGAGGGTGTGTTCGGCATCGGCGCTCAGGCGCTCCAGGCTCATAATAAGTGAGCTTAACATAAGGAGGCACGGCGGAGAGTCCAGAGGGCGTCGGAGGTTTTCTGCACGCTCTCCGTGCGTCGTTGTCGCAGGTTGTTCGCGGCTGAATTCTGGGCACGACAACTTGAAGTTGAGCGAGGTAGAATCCGCTCTGAAAAAGACTGTGAAGAGCACGCGAGGGCCTTGCGCTGTCCTGATTTGGATGTTTTGCGCGGGCCTCCCGGTGCTATGCTGAAGAAAGAGAATCAGGCGGCCGAAACTTTGTCGCCCTGTGTGTTCGGCTCGTTATCAACCGCTCGGATTGGTGTTTCCCGATGTCGGACGAATTTGTACCCAAGTACCAGCTGGACGGGTCCGACCACATGGACCGCAACGTCCGTGAGCATGGATCCGAGGACGCGCCCGTCGACCTGATCGAGGTGTCGGGCGTGATCAAATGGTTCGATGTCGCCAAGGGCTATGGCTTCATCGTGCCGGACAGCGGCATGCCGGACGTTCTGCTCCACGCGACCTGCCTCCGTCGGGACGGGTTCCAGGTGGCCTATGAGGGGGCCCGCATCGTCTGCGAGGCGCAGCGGCGGGCGCGGGGCTACCAGGCCTTCCGCATTCTCTCGATGGACACCTCCACGGCCCCGCACCCCTCGCAGTTGCCGCCGGCCCGCACGCATGTGTCGGTGACGCCCACAAGCGGGCTCGAGCCCGTGATCGTGAAGTGGTTCAACCGGCTGCGCGGCTTCGGCTTCGTGTCGCGCGGCGACGGCACGCCCGACATCTTCGTCCACATGGAAACCCTGCGCCGCTACGGCATCACCGAGCTGCGCCCCGGCGAAACCGTGATGGTGCGCTTCGGCGACGGCCCGAAGGGCCTCATGGCGGCCGAAGTGCGGCTGCTGGCCACCAGCGGGCAGGCGCCGTCCTCGCACTGAGGCGCTGGGCGCGGGAATCGCGGTGCCCTTGTGGCTTCACGGGTGGGTGCGCCGCCCATTGTGGCGCGTATCCTTCTCTCCCACGGCAACCTCACAATGCCCCTCATCCTGAGGAGCGTCGCCTCCTGGCGATGCGTCTCGAAGGACGAGGGATTCCAGCAAGCTGAAACGGCCGTTCACATTCCCCTCCCTCGTCCTTCGAGACGCAGGCCTAGAAACGGCCTGCTCCTCAGGATGAGGGTATCGAGGGTTATCGAGAAACCTCGCCGCCAGCCTCTCAGGATGGGGTGTGGCGATCGGGTCCCGACTTTCTGCAACGCCCCCGATCCCATCCATTGACCGGCGGGATTCGCGCAGGCAGCATCCGGCGCTCGCGAGGTGCTCATGTCGTTCAAGTCTTCCGTCGTCGCCTTTCTGCTTTTGCTGGCCGCAGCGGCCATGCACCCCACAGCCGCTTCGGCCGACTCGGCGCTCGAGAAGCTGGTGATCAACACGGCCGGCGGCCCCCGCACCTTCGAGGTGGAGGTGATGCGCACCGACGAGGAGCGCGCCAAGGGGCTCATGTTTCGCCGCTACATGCCCGAGAACCGTGGCATGCTGTTCGACTTCAAGGAGCAGCAGCCCGTGATGATGTGGATGAAGGACACCTTCATTCCGCTCGACATGGTGTTCATCCGCCGCGACGGCTCGATCGCGCGCATCGCCGAGAACACCGAGCCGCATTCGACCCGCACGATCTCTTCGGGCGAACCCGTGTTCGGCGTCCTGGAGATCAATGCGGGCGTGGCCGCCAAGCTGGGCGTGAAGCCAGGCGACAAGGTCCAGCACGCGCTGTTTGGCGGAAAGCCCTGAGCGGCCGCGAAGGTCCGCGGGCCTGAAAATGCAAAGAGCCCCGCGGGAGCTGACACCGCAGGGCTCTTAGGCTGCCATCGGAGGGGGGCAATTCCGATTTGCGAGGGCTCAACGCGCCGCCTCGCAGCTTGTTCCCGTCCGCCTTTCGATTTCCTGCACGACGCAGGCCGGCTGCAGAATGGTAGCTATGCAATTTTAGCGCGTTATTTTCGCGCAATCTGTTACCCAACCGTTAGCGGGACAATCAGGACGCCGGCAGCTTAAGGTTTTCTTAGCCGCGATCTCAAGGCACATTCCTGCACGACATGCTGATACGGCAGGTGGTGCAGATGTATTCGACAGTTTTATCGAACTCGATCCGTAAAACACGCGAGTATATCCGTAATGCGGACGGCGCGATCGGGCCGATGTTCGCCGTGACGCTGCTTCCATTGCTGGTGTCCGTCGGGGCGGTCGTCGATCTTCAGACCGCCGCGATCTCGCGCACGAAGCTTGGAGCCGTCGCCGACGCTGCCGCGCTCGCGGCGGCCGGGCACTCCACCGGAACAGCCGCGGAGGCGGAGCTCTACGGCCTGCGGTCATTCAACGCCGGCGTCGCCGAGCTGAAGCGCGTCACCATCTCGAGCGCCTCCATCAAGGTCACCGACAGCGGCCTGAGCCGGTCGGCGGTGGTCACCTATGACGGGCAGACCGCGACCTCGCTGCCGCAGATCGTCGGGGTGACGAGCCTCGGCGTCTCCGGCACGGCCAGCGCGACGCTGGGCCGTTCGCCCTACATGGACTTCTACCTCCTGCTGGACAACACGCCCTCCATGGGCGTCGGCGCGACGCCCGCGGACGTGACCAAGATGGTCAACAATACCTCCGACAAGTGCGCCTTCGCGTGCCACGACCTGTCCAACGCCAACAACTACTACAACCTCGCCAAGAAGCTCGGCGTCACGATGCGCATCGACGTGCTGCGCATGGCGACCCAGCAGCTCATGGACACCATGGCGTCCACCGCCACCGTTTCAAACCAGTTCCGCGCCGGCGTGTATTCGTTCGGCGCGTCCGCCACCACGGCGGGCCTCACCACGGTCGCGCCGCTCAGCGGCTCGCTCTCCAGCGTGAAGGCCGCCGCCGGCGCGATCGACCTGATGACGGTGCCGGATTCGTCCTACAACAACGACCAGGACACCGACTTCACCAAGGTGCTGACGGCCCTGAACGCCGCCGTGCCGTCGCCGGGCGATGGCCAATCCGAGACTTCGCGGCAGAAGGTGGTGTTCTTCGTGTCGGACGGCGTCGCGGACGAAAACAACAAGACCACCTGCTCGCAGCCGCTCTCGGGCTCGCGCTGCCAGCAGCCGATCAACCTGGCCCTGTGCTCGGCCTTGAAGAACCGCGGCGTCAAGGTGGCGGTGCTCTACACCACCTACCTGCCGTTGCCGACCAACAGTTGGTACAACACCTGGATCAAGCCCTTCGTCGGGACGATCAGCAGCAAGATGGCCGACTGCGCCTCGCCGGGCCTCTATTTCGAGGTCAGCCCCTCGCAGGGCATCTCGGACGCGATGACGGCGCTGTTCAAGCAGGCGGTCTACTCGGTGCGGCTGACCAACTAGGAGCCGCTACCGGACGACGTACAGGATGCCGGACAGCACCGCGACCACCAGCGCGACGTCCGGCAGCTTGGCGAGAAGATCCCGGATCGTGCGCGACACGTAGCAGTCGCCGCAGGCGTAGCGCGTCAATTTCTTGACCCGCTTGAACACCAGCATCATGCGCTTGGGCTTGTTGTCGTCCTCGGCCTCGACCTGCACGGTGTAGCGAACGGCCTTGCCGTGCGGAACCATGCGGCCGCAGCTGAAGCACTGTTGTGTTCTCTCGACCGCCGGCACGCCACACCTCCGTTGACGGGAGGGAGCATGATGCGAAGAGATTTCAATCAAGTTACTCGTATAAGTTGTTTTCCTGACTTAGGCGACACAACAATCACCATTGTCGAGGTCGCGTCAGAGAGAAAGGCTCACGAGGAAGGTGCGCCGTTCCGTGGGCGCGGTTCGCCGCCCTTAGCCGTCCTACGTTTGATTGAAACGTGCTGCGTGGGGCTCGCCGGCGGAGCGCTAACCTGGAGCGATGCCGTTCCGATCAGGCTGTTTTGGTGCAGCGCCTGCGCCCGCGTGAGCAACTCGGCCGCGCCCGCCTGCCGAACCAGATCCGCATTGCCGCTCGAGAATGCGCTCGCGCCCTCGATCACCGAGACCGCCTCCAGCACGCCCAACACAGGCGAACGTGGCGGAACGCGCACGATTTTCCCGCCGACGATCACGAGGCCGCCGCCATCCTCGGCCACACCGCGGAAGACCAGGGGCCACTCGTCCGGCACCCAGACATCGATGTAGCTCGGCTCGGTCGTCAACACCTGGGCGCAGAAAATTTCCTGAACGCCGGTCCGCGTATCGGTCCAGAACGGAATGAAGACTTCGTCGGTCGCCGCCAGCCCGAAATAGTCGCCGATGAACAGCAGGTTTCGGTCGCCATGCGACCATGGCGCGTTCACGTCCGGGTTCCAGCCGTGCTTCGTCACCCGCCGCCGGTGAGGAAAGCTTCCGGCGTCGTCGTAGGAGGCGGACAGATAGAGGTTGAGCAAATAGGGCCCGGCGCCGAACTCCTGCCCGAAGGCATAGAACGCGCATCCGACCGTGCCGCTCGGCGTCGCGGCGAGCTGGGGCATGAAGCAGTGCTGGCTGGGCAGAACTCCAGCCGGGACGAGGGGCGACCCGCTCCTCGGACCTTCCCAGTTCTGGCCGCCGTCGCGCGACACCCGGTAGAAGATTCGGCTGAATCCGTCCCGGAGTTCGGGCCAGGCGATCACGAGCGTTCCGCCGGAGCCGACCGCGGCCGTCACCATGGTGCGCACCCGGAAATGCCCGTTGGGCAAGATCGGGAAACCTCCCGCCGATGTGGATAGACCCTCTAGGCCCTGCACGTCGGCGACGACCACCGGCGCTTCGAAGGTCGCGCCGCCGTCTTTCGAGCGCAGGTGTCGGACGTTGGATTTGCTGGCTGGACTGATGTCGAAGATGTGGATCCAGCCATTCGAGTCGGTGACGATCGCGGGCGCGTAAACCGAAAAGTCGAGATGCCCGGCGGATTTCTGAGCGCCTGGCCCGCGCCAAGTGAGCCCGCCGTCCGTGGACCGAGCAAATCCGCAGTTCTGGTTGGCCCCCCACACCGCATAGACATTGCCGTGAAACGGGCTCTCGGGCCTATCGTCCGCCGCCATCCACTGCTTGTCGTCGCGGTCGCTGGTGGTCAGTTGAACGGGATTGCCCCACGTGCGGCCGCCATCGCCCGAGCGATAGACCACCATTCCGAGCCCAGTCAGGTCCTGGCCATAAGACAGGGGCTCACCAAGCAGATAGGCCGCGCCGTTCGCGTCGAAGGTGACGGCCGGGTCCGTCATGCCCTGCCAGCCCGGGAGCATCGGCAGCGTACTTTCGCCCCAGGTCTCGCCTCCGTCGAAGCTATAAAACGGGCTGAGGTGGAAGTGGTATTTCTGCGGTTCGTCGAACCGCTTGGATGCGCCGACCAGGTTTTGCGGATTGCGGGGATTCACCGCGAGATCCGACTCGCTCCGTGATTGGCTGACGGTGCTGTAGCTGACCTGGACCTCCAGCCCCACATAGAGACCCGGCCCCTTTGGATTGGCGAAGTCCGGCAAGGTGAAATGCATCTTACGGCTCCTGTGCCGAGAGGGCGGGAAGCTAGCGGCGACCGCGGCCGAGCAACTTTCGCATCAAACCGGTAAGGCGACGTCTGGCGACAATGGCGACGACCAGCGCGGCTGCGAGCGCCGTATAAAGCGCCTCGGTTGCGCCGGAGCCCCCGTCCGGAGACACGCCGAATAACTGTTCGATCCAGTCCATCGCAACACCTCATCGGAGACCTTCGCCCGGCAGCCCGGCGGGGGATAAGTCTCTAGCGGCTCTCGACGGCGTCGATGATCCGGAGCGCGCCAGATATTCGGCGCGCTGTCGCGGATGGAAGCCCGGCCGTCGCTGAAGCTTGGCTGCATCGAGAGGCTAACCCGGGCCAGTGATCCTGAATGTGAAACGGAACACGTTCCCCTCGTGCCGCACTTCGTTGCGCCACGGACTTTCCAGGTGGTCGTGCAGGCGACCATGCTCAGTGGTCTCGGCCCACTCCGCCCTTGCGGCGAGGGCCTAAAAAACGTAGACGATCCAACGTGGCTCGCCACGCCGGGGTATAGCGCAGCCTGGTAGCGCGGAAGTTTTGGGTACTTCAGGTCGCAGGTTCGAATCCTGCTGCCCCGACCACGCGGCGAGCCCCGGTTCCGAATCCCTGTTCACGAGCAGCGAGCAGCCATGTCCGCCAGGATTTATCGCCCCGCCAAGACCGCCATGCAGTCCGGCACGGCCAAGTACACGCGCTGGCTGCTCGAGTTCGAGCGCGAGGCGAAGGACATCGATCCGCTGATGGGCTGGACCAGCTCGGGCGACACCCGCCAACAGGTGAAGCTCTGGTTCGACACCAAGGAAGATGCGCTCGCCTACGCGCAGCGCAACGGTATCGCGGCCTCGGTGGAAGAGCCGCACGAGCCCAAGCGCCGCCAGATCGCCTACGCGGACAATTTCAAGTTCAACCGCGTCGGTCAGTGGACCCACTGACGCCGGCCCACCCCGGACGTTCCGGCCCCGTAGCTCAGATGGATAGAGCAAGGACCTTCTAAGTCCGAGGTCGCAGGTTCGAATCCTGCCGGGGTCGCCACTCTCTTCAAAAGGCCCGAGAGGTCCTGGTGGGTGAGCCGCCCGCAGGCCGCAGTTCGCGGCACTCAGTATTTCAGAAGATTTTCAGCGCCGTCTCCGGATTGGCTTGCGGTACCAGCAAAGATTGATCTGAAGGTCTTCGGATCTGGCCGGCACGTTTTCGTCGCGCTCTCAGAACGCGAAGGTTAAGGTCCGCTACGTTTAGACCTTGCCACTGGATCATCAAAGTCCAGCCCCGGAGCGTATTGACGCACATCTCTTAATAGACGGAACATGTCCGGGCTTTTGCCATTGCTACCTCCATCTACTTCTGGAGCATAGCGATGAGATCGAGAATTTTAGGGTTGGCGGCGATTGCGGCCGTTGTTTCCACCGCAGCGCTGGCGCAGGCGCCATCGGCGCCGGACGGCGAGTTCGTCACCAAAGCCTCGGTCGGCAACGCCTTCGAAGTGGAAGAAGCCAAGCTCGCCGTAGAACGGGCCACGGATCCCAAGGTGAAGCAGTTCGCCCAGAAGATGCTGGACGACCACGGCGACGCCATGAAGAAGCTCATGGATGCGGCAGGCAAGGCCGGCCAAAAATCCGAGATGATGCTGGATCCGCCGCACCAGGCGATGCTCGACAACCTCAAGACGTTCAACGGCGCCGAGTTCGACAAGATCTACAAGGCCGACCAGATCATGGCCCATGCCGAAACGGTCGCGCTGCTCTCGGACTACAACCAGAGCGGCCAGAACTCTGATTTGAAGTCGTGGGCCAAGCAGGCCCTGCCCGTGGTGAAGGGTCACCGCGCCGCGATTGACTCGATGTGAGCGAGCCCCGCGCGGCCGCCCATCCCACTGTTTTAAAGGTCTTTTCAATGAAAACGAATCCGAACGCCGCCCTCGCGGCCCTTGCGGTCATGATGCTGTCAGGCTCCGCCCTGGCGCAGACCGCGCAGCAAAACAACGCGCAGCCAAAGGTCATGGACAAGGTGAAGGGGGCCGTTCAGTCCCTCACCGGCAGCCCGATGGCAGAGCTCGACACCGACATGCGGCACGTCGTCGACGCTCTCGACAAGCTGGGCCCCAAGCCGTTGCCGAAGCTGTCGGCCACCGAGGCGCGGCAGCAGCCGAGCGCCGCGGACGCGGCCGGGGAGGTGCTGCGCCAGCAGGGCAAGAGCAGCCTTCCTGATCCGTCCGTGATGGCCAAGAACATCCTGGTGGACGGCGGCAAGGAGAAGATCGTCGCCACCGTCTACACGCCCGCGGGCGCCTCGAGCGCGCTGCCGGTGATCGTCTACTATCATGGCGGCGGCTTCGTGATTGCCAACAACGCCACTTACGACGCCAGCGCGCGTCTCCTCGCCAAGGGCGTGAACGCCGTAGTGGTCGCGGTGGAGTATTCGAAGGCTCCCGAACACAAGTTCCCCGCCTCGCATGAGGATGCCATCGCAGCCTATAAATGGGTCGCCCAGAACGCGTCCAGCATCGGCGCGGATCCTCAAAAGATCGCCATCGCGGGCGAGAGCGCCGGCGGCAACCTCGCCGTCAACGTGGCGATCGCGGCGCGCGACCAGAACCTGCCGAAGCCCGCGCATCTGCTGATCGTGTATCCGATGGCCGGCACGAACCTCGACACGGAATCCTACAAGGCCAACGAGAGCGCCAAGCCGCTCAACAAGGCGATGATGCAGTGGTTCTACGACAACGCCACCAGCGCGCCGGCTGATCTGCAGGACCCCCGTCTCGACATCGTCGGAAAGGCGGACCTGAAGGCGCTGCCGCCCGCGACCGTGATCACGGACGAGATCGATCCGCTGCGCTCCGAGGGGCAGGCGCTGGCCGAGAAGCTCAAGGCTGCGGGCGTGCAGGTGGAGGCGAAGGATTACGAGGGCGTGACCCACGAATTCTTCGGCATGGGTCTCGTGGTCGCCAAGGCCAAGGAGGCCGAGGATCTTGCGATCAAGAACCTGAAGGCTGCGCTGGCCAAGTAAAGCGATCCAGCAGCCGGCTAGCCTGCGCTCGCCGGCTGCAACGCATCAATCCTGCTGCTCGCCGGCGAAATCGGCCGGCGTGGGCCGAGGCGACCAGGGTGGCTGGCCGAGACCAGCGAGCCACGCCTGCGCAATCTCGTCGCGGCGCGCGAACCAGACGCCAGGCCGGGCGGCGATGTGCTCGAGCAGGCGCTCGAGCCCGCCGATGCGCGCCGGCCGGCCGATGATGCGCAGGTGCAGCCCGATCGACAGCATGCGGGGAGCGTCGGCGCCCTCGGCATAGAGCCGCTCGAAGGCGTCGATGCAGTAGCGGGCGAAGTCATCCCCGAACACGAAGCCGCCGCCGTTGTAGAACCGCATGTCGTTGGTGTCGAAGGCGTAGGGCAGCACCACGTGGCGCCTGCCGTCCTGTTCCACCAGATACGGAACGTCGTCGTTATAGGCGTTGGAATCATACAGGAAGCCGCCATGCTCGATCAGCAGGCGGCGGGTGTTCACCGAGGTGGCCGAGCGCGTGTGCCAGCCCACCGGCGGCGCGCCCGCGGCGGCCTCGATCGCCTTGGCGGCGCGCTCGATGACGCGTCGCTCGGCGGCCTCGTCCATGTGGACCTGCCGCTCCCAGCGGTAGCCGTGCGAGGACACCTCATGGCCGTCCAGGACCGCCTCGCGGGCGATCCAGGGCGAGATCTCCAACGCCCGACCGTTGGCGTTCAGCGTGGCGGCGACGCCGTAGCGCTTCAGCAGGGCGCGGATGCGCGGCCAGCCCGCCCGGACGCCATATTCGAAGTGGCTCTCCATGCAAAGGTCGCGCGCGCCTTCGACCTTCTCGACAGCCTCATAGATGAACTCGTTGCGCTCATCGCCCATGCCGAGCGAGAGCTCCGCGCCTTCCTCGATGTTCACCACCACAGAAACGGCCAGCCGCGCGTCGCCGGGCCAGCGTACCGACGGCGCGCCGGCGCGATAGCCGGCGAAATCCCGATCATGCGCGAGAACGCGCGCGACGGCCGGAGCGGTGTCGGCGGCAGGAAGCATTGTCATGGCGGCATCTTGTGTCAGGCGGGCCGCAAGCGCCAGCAGGCGCGCACGGTCGTGGCGGCGCGCGGGTCGATGGCTCTCTGCGAGATGAATGATCGCCGGCGGATATAATGGTCTCGCGTCTGGAGCGGGGAAGGTTCGACCCGATCGTCGGTGGCCTGAAAGGCGGGTCGATCGCCGATCACCGCGATCCGGTCAGACATCGTTCACCACGTGAAGGATGTTCAACGCGGATACAACTGCCGATTAGTTGAATAAATTCGGCTTTAAGAGGTCGCGAGTTAAACGGGGATGCGCGTCGACGCAGGCGAGGTCCCCGTGAGTTTCGTGCTCGAACTGAAGCATCATGAAGTTGCCTATGTGGGCCGGGCCGTTCTCCGCAACGAGGGCGACCGCGCACGGATCACCGTGGAAGGCCATGTGCCGATCCTTCGTGAGAAGGAGTTCATGGATCCCCTGACGGCCAAGTCGCCGGCCGAGAACCTCTATGTGGCGATCCAGGAAATGTATCTGTCCGGCTCGGACGACGCCGCTGGCGACTTCTTCTCCGCGTCGCGCAAGCTGCTGAGCAGTCTGCCGCACGCCCAGGAGCCGGTCTCGCAGCTCACGAACCTCGTGTTGACGCAGGAGATGAGCAAGGCGCTGAAGGTTGCGCGCACGCTCATCCATCTCGAAGGCAAGAGCGCCTGAGCAAGAGCGCCTGAGAACGCAATCGGCCGGCCGTAACGGTTAGTTCTGGTTCGCCAGCCCGGTTTCCAGCGCCGCGAAGCTGACGTCGTCCGGCGTTTCGCAGGCCAGCAGGGGCTGCCGGCCGGACAATGACTGCACGATCGGGTCTGTGGTGACACAGCGGTTGCCCGAGGTCGACACCGCGCCGATCGGCCGGTCGCCCGCCGCCGCGGGTTGCTGCCGCAGCTTCTTGCGCGTCGAGAACGGCGCCACCGTGTTGGTCATCGTGTTGTCGAAGATGAACGCGGTCGCATGCACGTCCGCGATGACGCCATTCACGAAATTGCTGATCCGGTTGCCTTTGGCCACCACGGTGCCGGCGCCGCTGCCGCCGAACCAGATCGCGTAGGTGCTTGGGGAGCGGTGCTTCGGCCCGTCCACGGATTGAACGAGCGGCGTGTTCTCGAACACGTTGTTCTCGGCCACGGATCCGTTGAGATCGCCCGAAAACGCCAGCGCGATGCCTTCCGCGTGCGGCGCGTCCTGCGATCCGCGGATCTCCGAGAAGGTATTGCCGCGGACGAGGGCTCCAGCCCCCGCGATGAACAGGCCATGGGTGTGAACCACGTCCGGCATGCTGTCGCCGCCAATGTCGCGGAACTGCGAGTTCTCGATGCGGTTCAGGTCGCCGCCGAGGCTCGCGCCCCGCAGGCGGCTACCCACGATCGCCACGTTCTCGATCGTGTTCGAGCCCTTCTGGGGCTGGGCCTTGGGCGCCGTGATCGCGACGCCGATCCCGAAGCCCGCGATGGTGCCGTTCCGGATCTCGATGTTGGACGCGTCCTTGACGCGGATGCCGAAGGTTTGCGTGCCGGGCGTCGTCGGACCGTTCAGCCGATAGCCCTTGAGGTCCAGCGACACGTGATCGCTGCGGATCACGATTGCGTCGGCGTCCGCATTCAGGTCGGATTCGAGGCAATAGGCGCCCGGGGACCTGATCACCGCAGGCGTGTGCCTGATCGGCCGGCAAGCGCTACCATCCGGCGCCGGCACGGCGTCGGATGCCGCCGCGACCAGACCCGCTACGCCGGCTAGAACCGGAGTCGCAAAAAGCGCCAGACGCTTGAAAGGAACTCTACGGAGCATCGAATCATCTCAACATGACCGAATGCCAAGTTGTACCACGAAGCTCAACAACTTCAACAGTACGTAGAACTCTGAACACTTGTCAGCAAATAGATCGCGCTTTTTTGCCTCAAAACGTTGTTTGTCGATCTTCGAGTCGTCAAAGATTAGATGAAATTGCCTCGTTTTGCTCGGTTGCGGAAAAGGGGGCATCCGATCCGCCCCCGCCGGCGAAGCGGCCGGTCGGGAATCAGCCCGCGACGGCCTCTTCATACTCGGACGATAGCGCCAGCCATTCCTCCTCCGCCGCAGTCAGGTTGCGTTCCAGCTCGGCCCGCTGCGCCGACAGCTGCGAAGCCTTGGCGGCGTCGCGCTGGAAGGCGCTGGAATCACCCAGCACCGAGTCGACCCGGGCGATCAGGTCGGCGAGCTTCGCCATGCGCTGCTCGGCCGCCTCGATCTTCTTGCGCAGCGGCGTCAGCGAAGCGCGCCGGCCCGCGGCCTCGCGCCGCTGGTCCGCCTGCGAGCTCCTGTCCGGCTCGCTGGGCTTGTTCGAGCGGTCGCCGCCCGGGCCCTCCAGCACGAGCTTGCGATAGGCGTCGAGGTCGTCGTCGAACGGCTTCACGGTGCCGCCGCCGACGATCCACAGCCGGTCTGCGCAGGCCTCCAGCAGGAAGCGGTCATGCGAGATCAGGATCACCGCGCCCTGGTAGTCGTTGATCGCCTCCATGAGGGCGGCGCGGCTGTCGATGTCGAGATGGTTGGTCGGTTCGTCGAGAATGAGCAGATGCGGCCCGCCGAAGGTCGCGAGCCCCATCAAGAGGCGGGCCTTCTCGCCGCCCGAGAGATTCGCGACCGGGGTGTCGGCCTTGGAGCCCGGGAAGCCCATCTGCGCGCACCGCGCGCGCACCTTGGCTTCCGTGCCGTCCGGCATCAGCTCGAGCACGCTGGTGAAGGGCGTCGCCGCAAGATTGAGCTCGTCGAGCTGGTGCTGGGCGAAATACGCCACCTTCAACTTCGAGGACCGCCGCACCACGCCCGACATGGGGTCCAGCCGCCCGCCGACCAGCTTGGCGAAGGTGGACTTGCCGTTGCCGTTGGAGCCGAGCAGGCCGATGCGGTCGTCCTCGGCGATGCTGACCGACAGGCGCGACAACACGGGCTTCTCGCCATAGCCAACGGCCGCGCCCTCCATGGCGATGATCGGCGGCGACAGGGGCCGCTCGGGCGACGGGAAATTGAACGGCAGCACGTCCGTGTCGATCAGCGCCGCGATGGGCTCCATCTTTTCGAGCCGCTTCACGCGCGACTGCGCCTGGCGGGCCTTGGAGGCCTTGGCCTTGAATCGGTCCACGAAGGCCTGCAGGTGCTTGCGCTCCTCCTCCTGCTTTTTCACCAGCTTCATCTGCAGCGCCTGCTTCTCGCGGCGCTGGCGCTCGAACTGGTCGTAACCGCCGCGGTAAAGCGTGAGCTTGGCCTGGTCGAGGTGGAGGATCTGGTCGACCGACTGGTTCAGCAGGTCGCGATCATGGCTGATCACCAGCACGGTGTGCGGGTAGCGGGCCAGGTAGTCCATCAGCCAGAGCGTGCCCTCCAGGTCGAGGTAGTTGGTCGGCTCGTCCAGGAGCAGCAGGTCGGGTTCGGCGAACAGCACGGCCGCGAGCGCCACGCGCATGCGCCAGCCGCCCGAGAAGGACGAGCAGGGCCGCTCTTGCGCTTCGGCGTCGAAGCCGAGGCCGTACAGGATGGTGGCGGCGCGCGCCGGGGCCGCATGCGCGCCGATGTCGACGAGCCGCGTCTGGATCTCGGCGATGCGGTGCGGGTCCGTGGCGGTCTCGGCTTCGGCCAGAAGCGCCGTGCGCTCAACGTCGGCCGCGAGCACCACTTCGGACAAGGTCTCGGGCCCGCCGGGGGCTTCCTGCGCGACCGAGCCGATCTTCAGCCCGCGCCCGATCATGATGGAGCCGCCTTCCGTCCCGACCTCGCCGCGGATGATCCGGAACAGCGTGGTCTTGCCGGTGCCGTTGCGCCCAACAAAGCCGACGCGCGCGCCGGTCGGGATCGCGACCGTGGCCTTGTCGAAGAGCGTGCGGGCGCCGAGCCGGAAGGTGACATCGTTGATGTGCAGCATGGCGGGCTTGTCGCAAAGCCCGCCCGGCCGCGCAAGGGTCCAGCCGCTGTCGCTCAGCCGGGCAGCGGGATGAATTCGGTCTCGCCCGGAACGCCGTCGAACTTGCCGGCGCGCCAGTCGGCCTTGGCCTGTTCGATACGGTCCTTGGACCGGGACACGAAGTTCCACCACAGGTGCCGCGGGCCATCCATCGGCTCGCCGCCGAACACCAGCAACCGCGCGGCCGTTTCGGCCGTGATGGTTATCTCATCGCCGGTGCGCAGGATCAGGAGCCGACCGGCTTCGAAGCGGTCGCCCGCGATGTCGATGACGCCCTGCGCCACATAGATGGCGCGCTCCACGTGTTCGCCCGGGATGGGCAGCTTGGCCCCGGGCGCGAGCGCGGCGTCGGCGTAGACCATGTCCGAATAGGTCCGGGTGGGCGCCGTCATGCCGTACATGGATCCGGCCACCAGTCGCACGCGCTTGCCTTCCGCCTCAATGGTGGGGAGCGCCTCGGCGCGGTGATGCGCGAAGCCGGGATCGGTCTCCTCGTGTTTCTCGGGCAGCGCGATCCAGCTTTGGATGCCGAACAGCGGCGCTTCGGACAGCCGGACCTCCGGCGCGGTGCGCTCGGAATGCACGATCCCGCGGCCGGCCGTCATCCAGTTCACCTCGCCGGGATCGATCGCCTGGATCGAGCCGAGGCTGTCACGGTGAAGGATCTGGCCCTCGAACAGATAGGTGAGGGTGGCGAGACCGATATGCGGATGGGGGCGAACGTCGATGCCGGTTCCAGCCTTGAACACCGCCGGGCCCATCTGGTCCCAGAAGATGAAGGGGCCAACCATCTGGCGCTGCGCGGAGGGCAGGGCGCGGCGGACCGAGAAGCCGCCGAGATCGCGCGAGCGCGGAACGATGATGGTCTCGATCGCCGGATTGGGGCTGTCATGCGCGTCGGCCGCTTCGCTGGCGGACGCGTCGACCCGGACGTTGAATTGAGTCATGGGGGGAGCCTCGGGGGGTGTGGCGCTCCCCTAGCTTACCCAGATCACGCCCGCTCGCCAGTCACCCCCGTGCGACAGCTATTCCCGCGCGGGCTTCTTGTCGCCCGCGGCGGCCTGCACGATCGCCTGCGTGATCTCGAGGCTGAACAGCGTGAAGCCGAACGCCACCTTCATGGCGAAGAGCGGCAAGGCGAGATCGAATTCGCCCGACTGTGTGGGCTGTGGGACGAGAGGTTGCATGGCGTTGTCGCTCACATGGAGCGCTCCTCTTTGGGACGGCGTGGCCGCCCGATCGTGGAGTCAACGGCTGGTTTCGAGAGTTGTTCCTGGGCGCAACGAGGGGAACGAGGCGGTGCGCGTCACGTTGGCTGTCCTTAGCCGCGCGGGCTCACGGCCCGGCGCGGACCACAAGGCACCGGATGCAGGATGCAGGAGGCGTGATATGGCCGGCCACGACAACCCGAAGAACGGTGGACCGAAAGGCCGGGAAGCGAACGCCGGCGACAAGGATCGTTCCCGCTACGAGAAGCGGGGCCCGGAAACGCCGCCCGTCGGCGGCGCGGAATACGGCCGGGTGCGCCCGGGCGACAGCGGGAACACGGTGATCGGCGGGGGCGAGAGCCACAGCTATGGCGGCTATGGCGGCGACTATGTGCGGGCTCGCGAAGAGTTCGGCGGCGGCGGGCCGCCCTCTCATGATGCGGGCGACGCGTATCGGCCGGGCTACGAAGTAAAGGGCGGCTCGGGCTATGGCGCTCTCGGCCAGGGCGGCAACATCGAGCGGCCCGGCAAGGGCATGCCGGACGAGGATCCTGAGGAGCAGCCCACCGAGGCCGGACATTCGGGGACGCTGCCGGACAAGGACTGACCGCTCACGCAGTCCTGAACGGCCGTGAGGCCGATCGCACCCGGTTCGGGGTTATACTGAGACCCGTAAGCGCCGAACCGGGAGGACTGCCATGATCGACAAGGCGGCCGATTGGATCTTCGTTGTCGCTGTCGTGCTCTCGATGGGTTTCGCGTCCGCGCTGCCCTTCTGAAGCATCATCCCACCAAGCGGACACCGGTTGGTGGAAAAGATGATGCCTCGAACACCAGCCTAGCGCGCGCCGACCTTGAGGCCGGGCGCAGGGCGCTCCTGCACCACCTCGCGCCGGAACCGGAACAAGGCCGCGGGACGACCGCCGGTGGTGGCCGTCTCGCCCGTAGGCTCGACCAGCGCGGCGTTCTCCACCACGCGCCGAAAGTTCTGCGTGTGCAGGTGGCGGCCCGAAATGGCCTCCACCGTCTTCTGCAGCGCCGTGAGCGTGAAGGTGGGCGCGAGAAGCTCGAACACCACGGGCCGGTATTTCAGCTTGCCGCGCAGCCGCCCCATCGCGGTGGCGAGGATGCGCCGGTGGTCGAAGCGCATCGGTTCGCCCAGGCTCGGCAGCCTTGTCCGCGCCAGCGCGGCGGCACGGCCGTCGCGCTTGGCTTCCTCCAGCAGTCCCGCCTCGTAAAGGAGCTCGTAGCGGTCGAGGACTTTCTCCTCGTCCCAGGCGACGGGCTTGGGCGCGTCCGGGGTCGCCGCGAAGGCGAAGCGCAGCCGCTCGATGCGCGACAGCGGGCGCTTGTCGCCCTCGGCCTTTTCGCCGGCCGCGTCCGTCGCCCAGCCGAACAGAGCGGGCAGGACCTGCATGTCGAGAATGGCGGGCCGCCCCTCGCGCCAGTCCTCCCACGGAAAGAACGCGTACCAGGGCCGGAAACGCGCACCCTTGGGCAGGGCAGGCCGCCCCTCGGCGAGGCGCGTCAAGGCGAGGTAGCCGATCGACACCACATGCGCCTCGATCTCGGGCTCGACGATGCGGCCGCGGTCCGCAAAGGTGTAGAGCTGCTCCACATAGCCCAGCCGCAAGCCGGATTGATCCGTCACGAAAGCGCGCAGGCCGATCTCCAGCGTGCGGTGCGTGAGCGGGTCGAAGCTGCCGGACGGCAGGCCCGCCAATTCGCCGCGCTCCGCGCCGGCCACGAGCAATTGAGGCGTTAACCCGTCCATCGCCACGACCGCGGCCGCAAGGCCGATCTCGATCGCGGTTTCGGGGTGCGGGCGGGCCATCGGTCAATCCAGAGGCAGACGGAACGGCGTGTTCTCGAAGCAATCCGCGCCGCGTCCGATGGCCGCGATCGCGTCCGCCATGCGTCCTCGCCGGCCGAGAATGTCGTCCGCGATGCCGACCAGCTTGTGGTTGGGCGTCGCCGAAGGGGACAGCTCGCGCAGGAGCCGCGCCGTCGCGGCTTCGTCGCGCTCCGGCCGCAGCGCACACACGGTAATGAAGGCCGCGGCCGTGGAGCGGCTCACGCCGGCCCAGCAATGGATCACCATGGGGGTTTGCTGGTCCCAAGCCCGCGCGAAGGCGAGCAACTGTTCCACATGCGCGTCCGCCGGGAGGATGTGGCCGTCCAGCGGGTCGACGATGTCGCTGACGCCAATGAAGAGATGACGCTCCGGCAGGATCGACGGCGGGCGCTGCACCGGCGTGGCGGCGTTGATCAGCGTCACCACGTGCTGGGCGGCGCTGCTGTCCACGGTTTCATGGAGGCGGGAGAGAGGCGTGACGTGAATGGCGGGCATGCGGATTCCAATGTTCGGCGCAGCTTACGGCGCCGGCGCGTCGGCGCCATCTCGCGCGGCGTCCAGGGCGCGGAAGCGATCGAGGAAACGCTGCTGCGCCTCGCCGGCGGTCCAGGGCTCCAGCAGCGCCGCGATGGCGGGCGACATCACGGTGGGCCGGCCAAAGAAGCGCGTCGCCTCGGCGTCCGCGAAACCGGCGAGGTGCGTCGCCTCCAGATAGGCCGCCGCCTTGTCGGCCGTCTTGGCCAGCGCGGCGAGAGGCTGCGGCGTCGCGGCCGGCAGCCCGAAGCGCAGGTGGATGGCGGCCAGCAGCCGGTTCTCGATGCCCTTGTAGCCGTCGCCCAGCACCGCCTTGAACGGCGAGATGATGTCGCCGATGACGTATTCGGGCGCGTCGTGCAGCAGCACCACGACGCGCGCCTCGGCCGGCAGGTCCGGCGTCATCGCACCGGCCAGCGCCTCCACGAGCAGCGAATGCTGCGCCACCGAGAACACGTGCGGCCCGTGCGTCTGTCCGTTCCACCGCGCCACGCGGGCGAGCCCATGCGCGATGTCCTCGATCTCGACGTCGAGCGGCGAGGGGTCGAGCAGATCGAGCCGCCGCCCCGACAGCATGCGCTGCCAGGCGCGCGGCGAACCCTTGCCGCTCAAAGCTTCGCCCCCAGCGCCCGCACTTCCTCATGGCGGAAGCAGTCGACGTAATGGTCGTTGACCATCCCGACCGCCTGCATGAAGGCATACACGATGGTCGGGCCGACGAAGTTGAACCCGGCCTGCTTCAGCTCCTTGGACATGCGCCGGGCCGTGTCGGTTTCGGTGGGCACGTCGCCGCGCTCGCGCGGGCTGTTCTGCTGCGGGCGCCCATCGAGGTGCTTCCACAGGAATTGAGAGAAGGAGCCCTTTTCGATGATGTCGAGGTAGGACCGCGCGCTGCGCACCGTGGAGACGATCTTGGAGCGGTTGCGAATGATGCCGCCATCCGCCATCAGCGCCTCGATCTTCTCGGGGCCGTAATGGACGATGATCTCGGGCCGGAACCCGTCGAACGCGGCGCGGAAGTTCTCGCGCTTGCGCAGGATCGTGATCCAGCTCAGCCCGGCCTGGAAACCGTCCAGGATGAGCTTCTCGAACAAAGCCCGATCGTCGAACTCGGGCACGCCCCAATCGGTGTCGTGATAGGCGACGTAGAGCGGATCGACGCCCGGCCAGGAGCAGCGCGTCCTTCCATCGGGGTGGGCGATCAAATGGGCGTTCATGCCCTGTTCTTAGCGCAGGATTCGCCGCGAGGGCAGGGGGCTCGCGGCCCGCCCCGGCTTAGCCGGCTCCCGGCACCTTGAATGTCGCGAAGTCCGGCTTCACCAGCCGCAGGGGGAGCCCGCCGGCCGATACGGGCTGCCCCGCCGCCAGCGCATCCTCGATCCGGTCGAGGCGCACGAGCGCCAGCCCGATCCCGCCCGGCGCGGTGGAGCCGATGCGCCCCGCGACCTTGTCGCCCGCCAGCACCTCCGCGCCTTCGTCGGCCGAAAATCCGCCGTCGAACCGCACCGGCACGATGCGGGTGCGCGCCGTGCCGCGATGCTGCATGCGCGACACCACTTCCTGGCCGACATAGCAGCCCTTGTCGAAGTCGACGCCGCCGAGCTGGTCCATGTCCGCCTCGTGCGGAAAGGCGTCCCCGTAGGTAAAATCCTGCCCGCCCTGCGGGATGCCGAGCGCGACGCGGTGGGCGCGCCACTCCTCGGCCGTCGCGGTGGCGAGATCGGCCGCCAGCGCGGCGTCGGTGACGAGTCGATCGCCCAGCGCCGGATGGCGCGGATCGGGATAGAGCACGCCCGCGCCGTCGCCGCCGCGATCGCCGCCCCAATAGGCCACGACCGCGAGGGTGTCGGTGAGGTTCTCCACCGCCACCTTGGCGCGCAGCTTGTACATGCCGAGCCGCTTGGCGAGATCCGGCGCCAGCGCGCGCGGGCAGTCGAGCACGAAGCCGCCGCCCATCTGCTCGCCGTCGGCTTCGGCGACGATGAAATCGAACAGGATCTTGCCCTGCGGCGAGAGCAGCGCCGCATAGCGCGCGCCGTCCACCCGCACCTTGTCCATGTCGCTGGTCACGAGCCCGTCCAGGAACGAGCGCGCGTCCTCGCCGGTGACCCGAATGACGCCGCGATCTGTGAGATGGGCCGACGGCATGGGGAACTCCTCATTGGGCGCTGGCGCCGCCGAAACCCGACGTGGTGGTTGCGGCGGCCGCCGCCCTTACGTATGCGATGCGGCGAGCCGATCAAGCGGCAGGCGGGAGCTCCACCATGACTCAGTCTTTCGATGTCATCTACGCGGGCGGCACGGTGGTGAACCAGGACGGGGCAGGGTTGCGGGACATCGGGGTGCGCAACGGCCGCATCGCCGAGCTCGGCGATCTTTCCCGGGCCTCGGCGGGCGAGCGGGTGGACTGCACGGGATTGCACGTGCTGCCGGGCGTCATCGACAGCCAGGTGCATTTCCGCGAACCCGGGCTCGACCACAAGGAAGACCTCGAATCCGGCTCCCGCGCCGCCGTGATGGGCGGCGTGACCTGCGTGTTCGAGATGCCGAACACCAATCCGCAGACCACCACGGCCGAGACGCTGGCCGACAAGATCCGCCGCGGCACGCACCGCATGCATTGCGACTTCGCCTTCTGGGTGGGCGGCACGCACGAGAATGTGCGCGACATCCCCGAGCTGGAGCGCCTGCCCGGCGCGGCCGGCATCAAGGTCTTCATGGGCTCGTCCACGGGCTCGCTGCTGGTGGAGGATGACGCCGGCGTCGCGGCCGTGCTGAAGGCTACGCGCCGCCGCGCCGCCTTCCATTCCGAAGACGAGGAGATGCTGCGCGCCCGCAAGGACCTGCGCGTCGAGGGCGATCCGCGCTCGCACCCCGTCTGGCGCTCGCCCGAGGTGGCGATGCGCTGCACCGAGCGCCTCGTGCGCATCGCGCATGAGACGGGCGCGCGCATCCACGTGCTCCATATCTCGACCGCCGAGGAGATGCGCTTCCTGGCCGGCCACAAGGACGTGGCGACCGTGGAGGCGACGCCGCACCACCTCACCATCGACGGCGACGAGGCCTATGCGCGCCTTGGAACGCTGGTGCAGATGAACCCGCCCGTGCGCGGCGCCGACGTGCGGGACGGCCTGTGGTGGGGCGTGGAGCAGGGTGTCGTCGACGTGCTGGGCTCCGACCACGCGCCGCATACACTGGAAGAGAAGGCGAAGCCCTATCCGGCATCGCCCTCCGGCATGACCGGCGTGCAGACGTTGGTGCCGACTATGCTCGACCACGTGGCCGCCGGCCGGCTTTCGCTGCAGCGCTTCGTGGACCTCACCAGCGAGGGGCCGTGCCGCATCTTCGGCCTCGCCAACAAGGGCCGCATCGCGGCTGGCTACGACGCCGATCTCACGGTGGCGGACCTCAAGCGCCGCGAGACGATCACCAATGGCTGGATCGCGTCGAAATGCGGCTGGACGCCCTATGACGGCAAGACCGTGACCGGCTGGCCGGTCGGCACGGTGGTGCGCGGCCGCCGCGTGATGTGGGAAGGCGATTTGGTGGGGCCCAGCAACGGCGAGGCCGCGAGGTTCGTCGAGACGCTGTGAGGGCGCGCTATCCCGCCAAGGCTAAGATTGACAGAACCCGCAACCTGCGGCATCTCAAACCCATGTCGACGGCGCTCAATCTCTCCGCCCTGCGACGTGCGGCCGAACTCCGGCGCGCGCGACGATGAGCCGTATCGGCTTCTGACGTCACGGCCGCGCCATCGAGCGCGGCTTTTTTGTTTGGCGGTTGGGCTGGCCATATGGGCCGGGAAACGGGAATCGACATGGCTTCCACGATCACGAAAACGGTGTTCATCGACGGCGAGGCCGGCACCACGGGCCTGGGCATCCGCGAGCGGCTGGCGAATGTCGCGGGCGTGGAGGTGCGCAGCATCGATCCGGCCCGGCGCAAGGACCCGGCGGCCCGCCAGGACCTGATGGCGCAGGTGGACGCCGTGGTGCTCTGCCTGCCGGACGACGCCGCCAAGGAATCCGCCGCGCTCGCGGCCGCGCTCGGAACGGCGGCGCCGCGCGTGCTCGACGCCTCCACGGCGCATCGTGTCGCCGAGGGCTGGGTCTATGGCTTCGCCGAGCTCGTCCCCGGCCAGGCGGACGCCATCCGGGGCGCCGCGCGCGTCTCCAACCCCGGCTGCTACCCGACCGGCGGCATTGCGCTGATCCGGCCTTTGGTGGACGCGGGCGTGATGCCGGCCGACTACCCCGTCACCGTGAACGCCGTCAGCGGCTACTCGGGTGGCGGCAAATCGATGATCGAGGCCTACGAGGCCGGCAGCGCGCCGGCTTTCGAGCTCTATGGCCTTGGCCTGGAGCACAAGCACCTGGCGGAGCTGCAGCGTTTCGGCGCGCTGACGCGGCGGCCGATCTTCGTGCCCTCGGTGGGGAATTTCCGGCAGGGCATGCTGGTCAGCGTGCCGCTGCATCTCGACACCCTGAACGGCGCGCCGAAGCCGCAGGACCTCGAAGCCATCCTGGCGGAGCGCTATGCCGGGTCCGAACTCGTGCGGGTCGTCCCGGCCGCCGATGCATCGGTGAGCGGCGGCAAGCTGGAGCCGCAGGCGCTCAACGACACGGACCTGATGGAGCTGCGCGTCTTTGGCAACGCCGCGCGCGGGCAGGCCGTGCTGGTTGCCCGGCTCGACAATCTCGGCAAGGGCGCGAGCGGCGCGGCGGTGCAGAACCTGAAGCTGATGCTCGGACTGGCCTGAAACGGCCGGGCCCAATGAAAAAGGCCGGGAGCGATCCCGGCCTTCTCCTTATCCAGGAACGCGCGCGATCAGCCGCTGAACGGCACGACCTTCTGCTTCTGCACGCCGAGGCCCTCGATGCCGACCGTCATGGTCTCGCCGGCCTTCAGGAAGCGCGGCGGCTTCATGCCGAGGCCCACGCCGGGCGGGGTGCCGGTGGTGATCACGTCGCCCGCGTCGAGCTGCATGAACTGCGAAATATAGGAGACGAGGTGCTTCACGCCGAAGATCATGGTCTTCGACGAACCGTTCTGCACCTTCTGGCCGTCGATCTCGAGCCACATCGCGACGTTCTGGATGTCGGCGATCTCGTCCGGCGTCACCAGCCAGGGGCCGAGCGGCCCGAAGGTGGGCGAGCCCTTGCCCTTCATCCACTGGCCGGAGCGCTCGATCTGGAAGGCGCGCTCGGACACGTCGTTGCAGATGCAAAAGCCCGCGACATAGTTCATCGCGTCTTCTTCCGACACGTAGAGCGCCGTCTGGCCGATCACGATCGCGAGCTCGACTTCCCAATCGAGCTTGGTGGAGCCCTTGGGGATCATCACATCGTCGTTGGGGCCGACAACGCAGTTCGGCGCCTTGTTGAACAGGATCGGCTCTTCCGGAATGGCCGCGCCGGTCTCGGCCGCATGATCCGCGAAGTTGAGGCCCACCGCGACGAAGTTGCCCGGCCGGGCGACGCAGGAGCCGATGCGCACGCCGGACGGAGCGGCGGGCAGGGACTTCGGATCCACTGCGGCGATGCGCGCGAGGGTCTGCTTGTCCAACGTGCCGCTGCGCCAGTCGGCGACGTGGCCGGAAACGTCGCGGATCACGCCGTCAGCGTCCACGATGCCGGGCTTCTCCGCGCCGGGCTGGCCAAATCTCACGAGCTTCATCGGGCTTTCCTCACTTGAACCGTTTTGATTGTCGGCTGAACGCCATCGGGGCGACCTTGCCGGAGCCATTCCGGAAGGGCAAGCCGAGGATGATCGGACCTGCGTCCCGGCTTCGGCCAGTGTGGCGCGGTTGCAACGACTTGGCCCAATCAGCCTACGCCGATGGGGGAAGCGGATGTGATGACCGGGCCGGCAAAGCGCAAAAAGGTCCGAAATGTGACTGTTTCGATATGAACGATATGGGTTTTCCGTTTTCTGGCCCGAAACAGCGCTGTTTTTGGCGGTTTTGGGTAATCCCGGGGCTATCGCATGCGCACTCAGGGCAGATTGCGGCGCAATTGCCCTGATTTCCAAATATTGCCATCAATGGCCGAAGAAGCGCTTTCGAAACCGATTCCGGCGCAGAGTTGAAGCAAGAAGACCTTTTGGGGAAACGCGGACCATGTCCCATTCAGCGTTGAAGACCATCCTGACCTCCGCCGTGTCGGGCATGATCCTCACCATCGCGGCCCAGGGCTCGGCCCAGGCCGGAGCCTTTGCGCTCCGCGAGCAGAGCACCGTCGGCCTGGGCATGGCCTTCGCGGGCGTCGCGGCTGGCTCGGCCAATCTCGGCTCCATGTTCTGGAACCCGGCCACCATGACCAAGATGCCGGGCTGGCAGAGCGAGTGGAACCTGGCCGGCATCTCGCCCTACGCCAAGTTCCGGGCGGGAGCGGGCTCGGCTCCGGCGTATCTCGGCTCGAGCACGGGCGACCTCGGCGAAGATGCGATCCTGCCGTCGAGCTACGGCAGCTACCAGATCAACGACCGGCTCTGGATCGGACTGTCCACGGGCGCGCCTTACGGCCTTGCGACCAAGCCTGACGCCACCTTCCCGGCGCGCGGTTACGGCTATTCCACCAAGGTGACCTCCTTCGACATCAACCCGAACGTCGCTTACCGGGTGAACGACTGGCTTTCGGTCGGCGCCGGGATCCAGGCGATGTACTTCAAGGCCAAGTACAAGTCGTACTTCGCGCCGGCTGGCGCGCCTGCACTTAACCAGGCTTTCGGGCTCGAGGGCGATGGCTGGGGTGTCGGCTACACGCTGGGCGCCACCATCACGCCGATGCAGGGCACGGACATCGGCATCGGCTTCCGTTCCGCTGTGAACGCCAAGCTCGACGGCGACTTCAACGGCCTGAACATCCCGTTCCCGTTCATCCTGAACCCGGCCCTGGCCGGCGCCGCCGCGACTTTCCCGACCCGTCCGGTGAAGCTCAACATTACGTTGCCCGAGACCCTGACGGTTGGCGTCCGCCAGCAGATCAACGAGCGCCTGACGCTCTCGGTCGGCGCCGAGTGGACCAACTGGAGCCGTGTCGGCTACCCGCGCGTGGTGGACCAGACAACTGGCGGTCTCTATCGTGGCCTCCCGGCCCTGACGCTCGACTACAAGGACGGCTGGTTCTTCTCGGTTGGCGGCGAGTACAAGATCAACCCGCTCTGGACGGTTCGCGCCGGCCTCGGCTACGAGATCTCGCCCATCGAGGATCGCACCCGCACGCTGCGGCTGCCCGATAACGACCGCATCTGGACGTCGATCGGCGCGAGCTACAACTTCAACGACAAGATCACGTTCGACGTGTCCTACGCGCACCTCTTCCCCAAGAGCACCCGCGTCGCCATGGTCCCCGGAAACCCGAGCTACTCGGCCGCGAGCGGCCCGCTGGTCGGCAAGGTCAGCGCGCACGTCGACATCGTCTCCGTGGGCCTGCGCTACCGCTGGGACGACGTCGCGCAGACCATCCCGGTCGAGAAGGCCGTGGTCCGCAAGTACTGAGCGGCGAACACTGATTGTGGAAAGGCCGGCCTCGCGCCGGCCTTTTTCGTTGCGGGCTCTCAAACCGTCGTCGGTTCGCCATGCAGCCCAGCCATGTTCATGCTGCGCTGCAAACAACTTTCGACTCGCGCCTTGTCGTGCTAACAGCACGCGCCAACTCGTTGTGAAGCGCCGGGCCCCGCCCCGAGGCGCTCTTTTCGTTTATCCGGTCGGGACAGAGGAGTTGGCCATGGCGACGATCCGCGAAGCGCTCACATTCGATGACGTGCTGCTGCAGCCCGGCCATTCCGAAGTGATGCCCGGCGACGTCAACGTCGCCACGCGGCTCACCCGCACGATCAAGCTCAACCTGCCGATCATATCCTCCGCGATGGACACCGTCAGCGAGGCCCCGATGGCCATCGCGATGGCGCAGGCCGGCGGCCTCGGCGTCATTCATCGCAATTTCGATCCGGAGGCCCAGGCGGCCGAGATCCGCAAGGTCAAGAAGTTCGAGAGCGGCATGGTGTTGAACCCCGTCACCATCCACCCCGACGAGACGCTCGCGGACGCGCTCGAGCTCATGCGCCGCCATGGCATCTCGGGCATCCCGGTGGTGGAGCGCGGCCCCGCCGGCAAGCCCGGCATGCTGGTCGGCATTCTCACAAACCGTGACGTCCGCTTCGCCACCCACCCGCAGCAGCCCGTCGCCGAGCTGATGACCAAGGACCGCCTGATCACGGTCCGCGAAGGCGTCAGCCAGGATGAGGCCAAGCGCCTCCTTCACCAGTTCCGCATCGAGAAGCTGCTGGTGGTGGACGACCACTACCGCTGCATCGGCCTGATCACCGTGAAGGACATGGAGAAGCAGGTCACGCACCCGAACGCCTCCAAGGACGAGGCCGGGCGCCTGCGCGTCGCCGCCGCCACCACGGTGGGCGAGCAGGGCTTCCTGCGGGCCGAACTGCTGATCGACGCCGGCTGCGACGTGCTGGTGGTCGACACCGCGCACGGCCACTCCCAGCGCGTGCTGGAATCGGTGACGCGCATCAAGAAGCTCTCGAACTCCGTTCAGGTCGTGGCCGGCAACGTCGCCACCCGGGCGGGCACGCAGGCCCTGATCGACGCCGGCGCGGACGCCGTGAAGATCGGCATCGGCCCGGGCTCCATCTGCACCACCCGCATCGTGGCGGGCGTCGGCGTGCCGCAGCTCACCGCCATCATGGACGCCGTCGAGGCGGCCCATAAGGCCGACACGCCCGTGATCGCCGACGGCGGCATCAAGTTCTCGGGCGACCTCGCCAAGGCGCTGGCCGCCGGCGCCGAATGCGCCATGGTGGGTTCGCTCCTGGCCGGCACGGACGAGAGCCCCGGCGAGGTGTTCCTCTACCAGGGCCGCTCCTACAAGGCATATCGCGGCATGGGCTCCGTCGGCGCCATGGCGCGCGGCTCGGCCGATCGCTACTTCCAGCAGGACATCAAGGACGCGCTCAAGCTTGTGCCGGAAGGCATCGAGGGCCAGGTGGCCTACAAGGGCCCGGTCGGCGGCGTGCTGCACCAGCTCGCGGGCGGCCTGCGCGCCGCCATGGGCTATGTCGGCGCGGCGACCCTGCAGGAGTTCCGCGACAAGGCCGAGTTCGTCCGCATCACTTCGGCGGGCCTGCGCGAAAGCCACGTGCACGACGTGACGATCACGCGCGAGAGCCCGAATTACCCCACGCGCGTGTAGCAAACGGCGCACGCCGCACAGGCGATACCCACACGGCCGGCCATCGCTCATGATCGGCCGGCGCCCGAAAGGCAGATCGATCCATGCCGCTTCTCTACCCCGTGCTTGTCCAGGTGCTGTTGACCTTCGTGGTCCTGTTCGCCACCGGCTCGGCGCGGTTCAAGGCCCTGCGCGAGCGGCGGGTGAAGATCGGCGCCATCGCGGTCGCCAACGAGGGCTGGCCGGAGGACGTCCGCAAGTTTTCCAACAACTACGCCAACCAGTTCGAGACGCCGGTCCTCTTCTACGTCCTGTGCGGCATCGCCATCTTTATCCGGGCGACCGACATCCTGATGGTCGTCCTAGCCTGGCTGTTCGTAGTCACCCGGCTCGTCCACGCCTTCATTCATACCGGCTCGAACGACGTCCAGACCCGCTTTCGCGTGTTTCTGGCCGGAGTGGCCGTTCTCATCATCATGTGGGCGTTGATCGTCCTGAGGCTGCTCATTCCATGACACCTGCCGCACGCCTCTCCGCCGCCATCGAGGTTTTGGCCGACATCGAAGCCCGCCGCCGCCCGGCCTCGGACGCCTTGAAGGATTGGGGCCTCGCGCACCGCTTCGCCGGATCTGGCGACCGCTCCGCCATCGGCAGCCTGGTGTTCGACGCGCTGCGCCGGAAAGCCTCCAGCGCCTGGATCGCGGGCGCGGACACGCCGCGCGCCGTTTTGATGGGTTCGCTCATCCTGGCCCATGGTTGGGACGTCGACCGTCTCGCGGCGCTGTTCACAGGCGAGCGCTTCGCGCCCGAGCCGCTGACCGACGAGGAGCGCAAGGCGCTCACGACCCGCACGCTGGATGATGCGCCGGCCTGGGTGGCGGGCGACTATCCTGAATGGCTCGATGGGCAATTCTCGGCCGTGTTCGGCGAGAGCCGGGCCGAGGAACTCTCGGCGCTCGCAGCCCGCGCCCCGGTCGACATGCGCGTGAACGCCCTCAAGGCGACGCGCGAGAAGGCCATGGCCGAGCTCGCCCATCTTGGCGTCGAGCCGACGCCGCATTCGCCGCTCGGCCTGCGCATCAACGTTCCCGAGAACGCGCGCGCCCCCAACGTCCAGTCCGAAGCCGCCTTCCAGAAGGGCCTCGTCGAAATCCAGGACGAAGGCTCGCAGCTCGCCGCTTTCCTGGCTGCGGCCGACCCCGGCATGCAGGTCGTGGATCTTTGCGCCGGCGGCGGCGGCAAGGCGCTCGCGCTGGCGGCCCAGATGGACAATCGCGGCCAGATCTTTGCGACCGACAGCGACAAGCGCCGCCTCGCGCCGATCTTCGACCGCCTGACGCGCGCCGGCGCCCGCAACGTCCAGGTGAAGGGCCCCAAGGGCAAGGACGACGAACCGCTGCGCGACATGCGCGGCCATGCCGACCTCGTTCTCGTGGACGCGCCCTGCACGGGCACGGGCACCTGGCGGCGCAACCCGGACGCCAAGTGGCGCGTGCGACCCAACAGCCTCGACAGCCGCATCGCCGAGCAGGCGGCCGTGCTCGACCGCGCCGCTACCTTCGTGAAGCCTGGCGGCCGCATCGCCTATGTGACCTGCTCGGTGCTGCCTGCCGAGAACGACGAGGCCGTCGCGGGCTTCCTCGATCGCAACGCCGGCTATTCGGTGATTGCGCCCGCCAAGGCGGCTGCCGATGCGGGGCTGGCCGAGCTCGCGGCTTTCAAAAGCCCGGCCGGCCACGGCCTCCAGATGAGCCCGAAGCGCACCGGGACCGACGGCTTCTACGTCGCCCTGCTGCGCCGCAAGAGCTGACCACGCCAATCGAAATTGCGCCGCGCGAGACAGGGGACTATCTGACCGCCATGACCGAGCATCATCACGACAAGATCCTCATCGTCGACTTCGGCAGCCAGGTGACCCAGCTGATCGCGCGCCGCGTGCGCGAGGAGGGCGTCTACTCCGAGATCGTGCCCTTCCAGTCCGCCGAGAAGGCCTTCGCGGAGATGAAGCCCAAGGCCGTCATCCTCTCGGGCGGGCCTGAGTCCGTCCACGAGGAGGGCAGCCCCCGCGCCCCGCAGGCCATCTTCGACAGCGGCGTGCCGGTGCTCGGCATCTGCTACGGCCAGATGTGCATGGCGGCGCAGCTCGGCGGCCAGGTCGAGGGCGGCCATCACCGCGAGTTCGGCCGCGCCGAGGTCGAGGTGCTCGAGGAAGCGCCGCTCTTCGAGGGCGTCTGGACCAAGGGCGAGAACTATCCCGTCTGGATGAGCCACGGCGACCGCATTACCCAGCTGCCGCCCGGCTTCACCCGCTTCGGCGTTTCGCCCAACGCCCCCTATGCGGTGATCGGCGACGCCGCGCGCAACTATTACGGGCTGATGTTCCACCCGGAGGTGGTGCACACGCCAAGCGGCGCGGCGCTGATCCGCAACTTCGTGCGCAAGATCGCGGGCTGCGCGGGCGACTGGTCGATGAAGGCCTTCCGCGAGGAGGCCATTGCGCGCATTCGCGCCCAGGTCGGGCAGGGCAGGGTGATCTGCGGCCTGTCGGGCGGCGTTGATTCCGCGGTTGCGGCCGTACTGATCCACGAGGCGATCGGCGACCAGCTCACCTGCGTCTTCGTCGACCACGGCCTGCTGCGCCTCGCGGAAGGCAAGAAGGTGGTGGCCCTGTTTCGCGACAGCTACAACATCCCGCTCGTGCATGTGGACGCCGAGGAAACCTTCCTGGGCGCGCTCGCCGGCGTCTCGGACCCGGAAACCAAGCGCAAGACCATCGGCCGGCTGTTCATCGAGGTGTTCGAGGCTGAGGCCAAGAAGGTCGGCGGCGCCGACTTCCTGGCGCAGGGCACCCTCTATCCGGACGTGATCGAGAGCGTCTCGTTCACGGGCGGCCCATCCGTCACCATCAAGTCGCACCACAATGTCGGCGGCCTGCCCGAGCGTATGAACATGAAGCTCGTCGAGCCGTTGCGCGAGCTCTTCAAGGACGAGGTCCGCGTGCTCGGCCGCGAGCTCGGCCTTCCGGAGGCCTTCGTCGGCCGCCACCCGTTCCCCGGACCTGGCCTCGCCATCCGCATCCCGGGCGAGGTCACCAAGGAGAAGTGCGACATCCTGCGCCTCGCCGACGAGATCTACCTGGAAGAGATCCGCCGCGCCGGCCTCTACGACGATATCTGGCAGGCCTTCGCGGTGCTGCTGCCGGTGCGCACCGTCGGCGTCATGGGCGACGGCCGCACCTACGACTTCGTCTGCGGCCTGCGCGCCGTGACGTCGGTCGACGGCATGACGGCCGATTTCTACCCCTTCGACATGCGCTTCGTCGGCCATGTCGCGACCCGCATCATCAACGAGGTGCGCGGCATCAACCGCGTCGTGTACGACGTCACGTCGAAGCCTCCCGGCACGATCGAGTGGGAGTGAGGCCGCATCGCGCAGGCGCGGCCCTGCCATGAGCCGCAAAGCCGCAACGCCGTCGCGCGAGCGCCGCATCAAGCGGCTGTGCGTGCGCCACAACCTGCATCTCATGACGGCGCAGAAGCCGGACAAGCATGTGCTCGCGCATGGCGGCTACATGCTGCGGGATGCGCAGACCATGAAGTTCGTGTTCGGCGACAAGGACTACCTGTTCTCGGCCGACCTCGACGAAATCGAAGCCTATCTGGACAGCCTGACCTGAGGCGCGCTGCGGCGGCGTGGGCGAGAGCCGGCCGAGGCCCGCGCCGGCCGGTGGCGGGCGGCGGCCAATGCGCGCGCCGGAGGCGTTCGGCTCGGCAGCCCCTTGCGGGCCGTGGCGCAAGCCGCGAAGGTTGAGCTTCGAAACAGGACGCCCCATGACCACGCTCATTCTCGGCATCATCGTCTTTCTCGGCGTCCACACCCTGACGACGCTCCGCGAAGCCCGCGGCGGCATGATCGCGCGGATCGGGGAGGGGCCCTACAAGGGGCTCTACAGCCTCGTTTCGCTGCTCGGCCTCGTCCTCATCGCGTACGGCTTCAAGAGCTATCGCGACGCGGGCTACATCCAGGTCTGGGATCCGCCCGCCGGCATGCACCACGCCAACATGCTGCTGATGTGGCCGGCGATGATCTGCCTGGTGGCCGCCTATGTGCCGGGCGGCATCAAGCGTGTTCTGAAGCACCCCATGCTGGTCGCCGTGAAGCTCTGGGCGCTGGCGCACCTGCTGGTGAACGGGGATCTCGGCTCGATGATCCTGTTCGGGTCCTTTCTGGCCTGGGCGGTCTATGACCGGATCTCGGTGAAGCGCCGCGAGCGGGCGGGCGAGATCAAGATCCAGTATGGCGGGCGGTTGAACGACGTCGTCGCTGTTGTGCTCGGCACGGTGCTCTACGGCGCCTTCATCTTCCTGCATCCGCTGTTGATCGGCGTGCCGGTGGTCAACTTCTGAAGCGCCGGCGAGGCCGGCCCGGCATGACAAAGCCGCGCCCCCGTGTTAATCGCCTGCGCGACAGTGTCCCGCATGGCGGGCGAACGGGCCGAACGGCCCCCGAGAGGATCGAAGCCGGCCATGGCCGACATTTTTCGCGAGATTGACGAGGACGTCCGGCGCGACAAGGCGCTTGATTTCTGGAAGAAGCACGGCTCCAAGCTGATTGCCGTCGCCTTCGTGGCCGTCGCGGCGACCGGCGGCTGGCGCGCTTACCAGTCTTACGAGACGCAGCGCGCCGAAGCCGCGGGCGCCCGCTTCGAAACCGCGATCGAGAAGTCGCGCGCCGGCGAAACCGACGAGGCCGAGCAGGAATTCGCCGCGGTCGCCAAGGATTCGACCGCCGGCTACCAGCGCCTGGCGCGGTTCCGGCAGGCGGCCGAGCAGGCCAAGCAGTCGCCCGCCGAGGGCGCCAAGACCTATGACGCGCTGGCGGCCGACACGAGCGTCGCCCCGATCCTGCGCGATCTCGCGCGCCTGCGCGCCGCCATGCTGCTCGCCGACACGGCGAGCCTCGACGAACTGCGGACGCGGCTGCAGCCGCTGCTCACGGCCGGCAACGCCTGGGGCGCCAATGCGCGCGAGCTCCTGGGGCTCGCCGCCCTGAAGGCCGGCGACTACGCCGCCGCCGGCAAGGCCTTCGACGAGATCGTCACAGACCGCACCGCGCCGCCGTCCCTGAAGCAGCGCGCGGACCTGCTGCTCGGCATCGTGCGTTCCGGACCCATCAAGCCGGCCTCCTGAGCCGGTGGATTCCTCGCGCGCCCGGCCTAAGCCGGACGTCGCGCCTGAAAAGAGGCCCGTCATGACCTTCACGGTCGCCATCATCGGTCGGCCGAATGTCGGCAAGTCGACATTGTTCAACCGCCTCGTCGGCAAGAAGCTCGCGCTGGTCGACGACCAGCCCGGCGTTACACGCGACCGCCGGGAGGGCGAGGCCCATCTCGGCGACCTCACCTTCACGGCCATCGACACCGCCGGCCTGGAAGACGCGGACGGCGCATCGCTGGCCGGGCGCATGCGCCAGCAGACTGAAGCCGCCATCCAGGACGCCGACGCGATCATCTTCGTGATCGACGCCCGCGCGGGCGTGACGCCCATCGACCGGCACTTCGCCGGGCTGGTGCGGCGCGCCGGCAAGCCCGTCGTGCTGCTCGCCAACAAGGCCGAGAGCCGCGCCGTCGGCTTGCAGACCTACGAGGCCTTCGGGCTCGGCCTCGGCGATCCGGTGCCGATTTCGGCCGAGCACGGCGAAGGCCTGTCCGACTTCTACGACGCGCTGCTTCAGGCGCTGCCGGAGCATACGGCGCTGCCCGAGGAGCCCTTCGAGGACGAGGAGCGCGATGGCGAGGAGGAGGGCGACGACGTCGTTCGCCCCCTGCGGATCGCGATCGTCGGCCGGCCCAACGCCGGCAAGTCCACGCTGATCAACCGCCTGCTCGGCGAGGAGCGCCTGCTGGTGGGGCCAGAGGCCGGCATCACCCGCGACTCCATCGGCATCAATTGGGAATGGCGCGGCCGGCCCGTGAAGCTGTTCGACACCGCCGGCATGCGCAAGCGCGCCAAGGTCGAGGACAAGCTCGAGAAGCTCTCGATCGCGGACGGCCTGCGCGCCGTGCGCTTCGCCGAGGTCGTCGTGCTGCTGCTCGACGCCACCATCCCGTTCGAGAAGCAGGATCTCGCCATTTTGGGGCTCGTCGAGAAGGAGGGCCGCGCCCTCGTGATCGCGGTCAACAAGTGGGACCTGGTGGCGGGCGAACCCGGCAAGTTCAAGCAGATGGTCGCGGATGCCGAGCGCCTGATGTCCAACGTCAAGGGCGCGCTCGTCGTGCCCGTTTCGGCGCTCACCGGCGAAGGTCTGGACAAGATGCTGGAGGCTTGTTTCAAAGCCTCGGAGATCTGGTCCAAGCGGGTTTCCACGGCGCAGCTCAACAAGTGGCTGACCCGCATCCTGGAGCATCACCCGCCACCCGCCGTGTCGGGCCGGCGCATCAAGATCCGCTACATGACGCAGGTGAAGGCGCGCCCGCCGCATTTCGCGCTGTTCGGCAACCAGATGGACGGGCTGCCGGACAGCTACGTGCGCTATCTCATCAACGGTCTGCGCGAGGCGTTCGACTTGCCCGGCACGCCGATCCGGATGAGCCTGCGCACGCCCGAGAACCCATACGACAAGAAGTGAGGGCCATGCTGCGCGCGGCGACGATCCTCTGCGGCTTCGTGCTCCTGGCCGGCCCCGCGGCGGCGCAAACCGCGCGGGCGCCCGTGCAAGTCGACGCCTGCGCGCCGTGTCACGGTCTCGACGGCATCGCCAAGGACGTCGAGGTGCCGCATCTGGCGGGGCAGAACGTCGTCTATCTCCTGAATCAGCTCAAGGCCTTCCGGACCGGCAAGCGGCCGCACAAGGAAATGCGCTACATGTCCCGCCACATGACCGAGCAGGATTTCGAGGCGCTGGCCGAATACTACGCCTCGCTGCCGAGGTCCTGAGCCGTCGCGCAAGCCGACGTCGCGTCCACGCGCCTGAAGATCGAGAAAGCTCGCCATGTCTGACGCCATTCGCCCCAATCCTGTCGTGTCGATCGGCTCCGTCCGCTTCGGCAACGCCCTGCCGCTCGCGTTGATCGCCGGGCCCTGCGCGATGGAGAGCCGCAGCCACGCGCTCGAGATGGCGGCGGCGCTGAAGGAGATCACCGGCAAGCTAGGCCTGCCGTTCGTGTTCAAGACCTCGTTCGACAAGGCGAACCGGACCTCGGCGTCCGGGCCCCGCGGCGTCGGCCTCGATGCGGCGTTGGACGTGTTCGCCGAAATCAAGGCGACGCTGGGCCTGCCGGTGCTCACCGATGTCCATGACGCCTCGCAGTGTGCGCCGGTCGCCAAGGTGGTCGACGTGCTGCAGATCCCGGCCTTCCTGTGCCGCCAGACGGACCTCCTGATCGCGGCCGCGCAGACGGGCGCGGTCGTGAACGTCAAGAAGGGCCAGTTCCTGGCGCCCTGGGACATGGGGAACGTGGTCGCCAAGGTGACGGGCGCGGGCAACGCGAACGTCATGGTGACGGAGCGCGGCGTATCCTTCGGCTACAACACGCTGGTCACCGACATGCGCTCGCTGCCCATCATGGCGGCCATCGGCGCGCCGGTGATCTTCGACGCCACGCATTCGGTGCAGCAGCCAGGCGGGCAGGGGACCTCCTCGGGCGGCCAGCGTGAGTTCGTGCCCGTGATGTCGCGCGCGGCCGTCGCCGTCGGCGTTGCCGGCGTCTTCATCGAGACGCATGAGCAGCCCGAGAAGGCGTTCTCGGACGGCCCCAACATGGTGCCGCTGAAGGAGATGCCGGCGCTGCTGGAGCGCCTGATGGCGTTTGACCGGCTGGCGAAGAGCTGACGGCTCACCGCGCCCGGTAGGGCGGCACGCCCTGGTCCGGCAGCCAGAGCCCCTTTGGCGGCTCGGCGGTCTGCCAGAACACGTCGATCGGGATGCCGCCGCGCGGGAACCAGTACCCGCCGATGCGCAGCCATCGCGGGGCCAGCAGGTCGACAAGCCGCATGCCGATCCCGACCGTGCAGTCCTCGTGGAAGGCGCCGTGGTTGCGGAAGCTGGTGAGGAACAACTTCAGCGACTTGGATTCCACCAGCCACTCGCCGGGCGCGTAGTCGATCACCAGGATGCCGAAGTCCGGCTGCCCGGTGACCGGGCAGATCGACGTGAATTCCGGCGCGGTGAAGCGCGCGAGGTAGAGGGTTCCCGGATGCGGGTTGGGCACCCGGTCCAGCACGGCCTCGTCGGGCGAGGCCGGGATGGCGCTCGGCTTGCCGAGCTGCGTGGTCTCGATGATCATGGGCTCACCTGTGGCGGGCGCTGCGCCCGCGTTTTGGCGGCGGCTTAGCGCGTTTCACCCAAAGGGTCGAGGGTCTCGCCCGGACATAGCCGCCTCGGCGCCTTGCGTCACGGCCAGCTTGGCTTAAAAGCCGCGAGGAAACCCGCGCCGCCAGGCTCCGGGACGGACCTCAGGAGGACCTCATGACCGCCATCGTCGACGTCATCGCCCGCGAAATCCTGGACAGCCGCGGCAACCCAACCGTCGAGGTGGACGTCATCCTCGAGGACGGCTCCATGGGCCGCGCCGCGGTGCCGTCAGGCGCCTCCACGGGCGCGCATGAGGCGGTGGAGCTCCGTGACGGCGACAAGGCCCGCTATATGGGCAAGGGCGTCCTAAAGGCCGTGGACAGCGTCAACCGCGAGATCTACGACGCGATCGGCGGCATGGACGCCGAGGATCAGGTCAAGATCGACGAGACCATGATCGATCTCGACGGCACGCCCAACAAGAGCCGCCTCGGCGCCAACGCCATCCTGGGCGTGTCGCTCGCGGTCGCCAAGGCGGCGGCCGACGCCAGCGCGCTGCCGCTGTACCGCTATGTCGGCGGAACCTCGGCCCGCATCCTGCCCGTGCCGATGATGAACATCGTCAATGGCGGCGCCCACGCCGACAACCCGATCGACTTCCAGGAATTCATGGTGATGCCGGTCGGCGCGTCCTCGCTGTCCGAGGCGGTGCGCATGGGCGCGGAGGTGTTCCACACCCTCAAGAGCGCGCTGAAGCAGGCCGGGCACAACACCAACGTCGGTGACGAGGGCGGCTTCGCCCCCAACCTGCCGTCCGCCGAGGCGGCGCTCGACTTCGTGATGGAGTCGATCGGCAAGGCCGGCTTCAAGGCCGGCGAAGACATGATGATCGCGCTGGATTGCGCCGCAACCGAGTTCTTCAAGGACGGCGCCTACCATTACGAGGGCGAGGGCAAGACCCGCTCGATCCAGGAGCAGGCCGAATACCTGGCCAAGCTCGTCGGCGCCTACCCGATCGCTTCCATCGAGGACGGCATGTCCGAGGACGACTGGGAGGGCTGGAAGATCGTCACCGATCTCGTCGGCTCCAAGTGCCAGCTCGTCGGCGACGACCTGTTCGTCACCAACGTGACGCGCCTGTCGGACGGCATCCGCAAGGGCGTGGCGAACTCCATCCTCGTCAAGGTGAACCAGATCGGCTCGCTCACCGAGACGCTGGCGGCCGTCGAGATGGCGCAGCGCGCCGGCTACACGGCCGTGATGTCACATCGCTCGGGCGAGACCGAGGACGCCACCATCGCGGACCTCGCGGTCGCGACGAACTGCGGGCAGATCAAGACCGGCTCGCTGGCCCGCTCCGACCGGTTGGCGAAGTACAACCAGCTCATCCGCATTGAGGAAGAGCTCGGCGCCCAGGCGCGCTACGCCGGCCGCAGCGCCATGAAGGCGATGCGTTAAGCCCAACTGAGAGTGGCGAGAGAGCCCGGCTGTGAAGCTCGGGCTCTCTCTTAATTCCAGGCGTCGGCGTTAACGATCGCTCAACCATCGCGCGCCATCCTGCCCGCATGGTCGTCCGTTATCGCCTCCGCAAGTTCCTGATTCCGCTCGCGCTCTACACGGCGTCGGCGCTGGTCGTGTCCTACTTCGTCTACCATGCGCAGCACGGTAGCCGCGGCATCGAGACCAAGATGGCGCTGAAGATGCAGATCCGCGGTCTGCAGGCGGACCTCGACACCATCAAGGAAGAACGCGTCGATTGGGAGCGCCGCGTCGCGATGCTTCGGCCCGCCACGATGGACCGCGACCTCCTCGACGAACGGGCGCGGCTGACGCTGAATCGCCTGCATCGCAACGACGTCGTGATCATGACGGGACCGGTCGCCGCCACCGTTCAATGATGCAGTGCAGCATGCGCCGCGCAGCAAAAATCTCGATGAACCTGGTTTCGGTTCATCGCTGATTTGCAAGTGAAAGCAACGGCTTGTCTTGTCGACAAGACGAAACATCCTGCTTTTGCGCCTCTCGCTTCTCCTTTTCGCTTCGGCTAATGTCTTGCCGACAGTTCAACCCCGAACGGGGTGACAAGGAGGAGCCCATGGCGATCGTCGCCCGCAAGAGCCCGGCCGCGTCGAAGATCGGCGCGCCCAAGAGCCAAGCCCCCTCTCGTTCCATGCGCGGCAAGACGCCCGACATCGCCGACCTCTCCCGCGAGCAGGACCTCACCGCCTACCGCGAGATGTTGCTGATCCGCCGCTTCGAGGAGAAGGCAGGCCAGATGTATGGCATGGGCCTCATCGGCGGCTTCTGCCACCTCTATATCGGCCAGGAAGCCGTCGTGGTCGGCATGCAGATGGCCACCAAGGAAGGCGACCAGGTCATCACCGGCTACCGCGACCACGGCCACATGCTGGCCTGCGGCATGGAAGCAAAGGGCGTGATGGCCGAGCTCACGGGACGCCGCGGCGGCCTCTCGAAGGGCAAGGGCGGCTCCATGCACATGTTCAGCAAGGAGAAGCACTTCTACGGCGGCCACGGCATCGTGGGCGCGCAGGTGTCTCTCGGCACCGGGCTGGCCTTCGCCAACATCTACCGTAAGAACGACAACGTCTCGCTCACCTATTTCGGCGACGGCGCGGCCAACCAGGGCCAGGTCTACGAGAGCTTCAACATGGCGGAGCTCTGGAAGCTCCCGGTGATCTACATCATCGAGAACAACCGCTACGCCATGGGCACCTCCGTGTCGCGCGCCTCCGCGCAGACGGACTTCTCCAAGCGCGGCATCTCGTTCAACATCCCGGGCGAGCAGGTCGACGGCATGGACGTCCGGGCGGTTTACGCCGCCGGCCAGCGCGCCGTGCAGTGGTGCCGTGACGGCAAGGGCCCCTACATCCTCGAGATGCAGACCTACCGCTATCGCGGCCACTCCATGTCCGACCCGGCCAAGTACCGGTCCAAGGACGAAGTGCAGAAGATGCGCGAAGAGCGGGATCCCATCGAGCAAGTCCGCAAGCGGCTGCTGGAGCACTGGAAGGTGTCCGAGGACGAGCTCAAGGCCGTGGACGGCAAGGTTCGCGAGATCGTCAACGAGGCGGCCGAGTTCGCCACCAACGATCCCGAGCCGGATCCTTCCGAGCTCTGGACCGACATCCTGAACTGAACGCGCCCGCGACGACGGCCGCCATCCGGGCGGCCGCCGCGTCCCGCCGACCTTCTCTCTCGTTGGGGTTTCCCGCCCATGCCGATCGACATCCTGATGCCTGCCCTGTCTCCCACCATGGAGAAGGGCAACCTCGCCAAGTGGCTCAAAAACGAGGGCGACACGGTGAAGCCCGGCGACATCATCGCCGAGATCGAGACCGACAAGGCCACCATGGAGGTCGAGGCGGTCGACGAGGGCGTAATCGCCAAGATCCTGGTGCCGGCCGGCGCCAATGACGTCGCGGTGAATGAGAAGATCGCCATCCTGGCCGTGGACGGCGAGGATGTCGCGGCCGCGGCGGCCGGCGGGGGAGGTGGCCAGGCCGCCGCCAAATCGGAAGTCGCCGCCGCCAACGCCGCAACCGAAGCGGCGCCCGCCGCTCCCAAGGAAGAGCGCGCGCCCGAGCCGAGCGCGCCCGCCACCGTGCCGGCCGCTCCGGCATCGCCGACCCAGGGCGCCTATGACAGCTCGGCCGAGATCCCGGCCGGGACCGAGATGGTCGCCACCACCATGCGCGAGGCGCTTCGCGACGCCATGGCGGAAGAGATGCGCCGCGACGAGAACGTCTTCGTCATGGGCGAGGAGGTCGCCGAATACCAGGGCGCCTACAAGATCACGCAGGGCCTGCTGCAGGAGTTCTCGGCCCGCCGCGTCATCGACACGCCGATCACCGAGCACGGCTTCGCGGGCGTCGCGGTCGGCGCCGCGATGACGGGCCTGCGGCCGGTCTTGGAGTTCATGACCTTCAACTTCGCCATGCAGGCGATCGACCAGATCATCAACTCGGCCGCCAAGACGCTCTACATGTCGGGCGGCCAGATGGGCTGTCCCATCGTGTTCCGCGGACCCAACGGCGCCGCCGCCCGCGTGGGCGCGCAGCACAGCCAGGACTACACGGCCTGGTACTCGCAGGTGCCCGGCCTCAAGGTCATCGCGCCGTCCAACGCCGCGGACGCCAAGGGCCTGCTCAAGGCCGCGATCCGCGACGCCAACCCGGTGATCTTCCTCGAGAACGAGATCCTCTACGGCCAGTCCTCGCCCGTGCCGAAGATGGACGATTTCGTGCTGCCCATCGGCAAGGCCCGCATCGCGCGCCCGGGCAAGGACGTCACCATCGTGTCCTTCTCGATCGGCATGACCTACGCCCTGAAGGCGGCCGAGGAGCTCGCCAAGAAGCACATCTACGCCGAGGTCATCGACCTGCGCACCATCCGGCCGATGGACATCGACACCGTCGTGGCCTCGGTGATGAAGACCGGCCGTTGCGTCACCGTGGAGGAGGGCTGGCCGCAGTCGGGCGTTGGCGCCGAGATCGCGGCGCAGATCATGGAGCGCGCGTTCGACTACCTCGACGCCCCCGTGAAGCGCGTCACCGGCAAGGACGTGCCGATGCCCTACGCGGCCAACCTCGAGAAGCTCGCGCTGCCCACGGTGGCCGACGTCATCGAGGCGTGCCGCGCCGTGACCTATCGCTGAGCGGAGAGCGCCCATGCCCATCAACATCCTGATGCCGGCCCTCTCTCCCACGATGGAGAAGGGCAACCTCGCCAAGTGGCTCAAGAAGGAAGGTGACGCCATCAAGTCCGGCGACGTGATCGCCGAGATCGAGACCGACAAGGCCACCATGGAGGTGGAGGCGGTCGATGAGGGCATCTTGGCCAAGATCGTCGTGCCGGAAGGCACCGCCGACGTGCCCGTCAATGAACTCATCGCGTTGATCGCCGCCGAGGGTGAAGATCCCAAGGCCGTGGCCGCCGGCGGCGGAGCGTCCGCGCCGGGCGCCAAGTCACCCCAGAACGCGGCCGACATGGTGACGGCGGCGGCTCCCGCTGCATCCGCCGAGGCCGCGGCCGCCCCGCAGGTTGCTTCGGCTGCCGCCGCGACCGAGGCTCGCGCCTCCGAGACGTTCAATGCAGGCGCGCCTGCGGCCGGCGCTCCCGCTGCGCCTACCCAGCAGCCGGCGGACGGCAAGCGCGTCTTCGCGTCGCCGCTCGCCAAGCGCATCGCCAAGGAAGGCGGCCTCGATCTCGGTCGCATCCAGGGCAGCGGCCCGCACGGCCGTATCGTTGAGCGCGACGTGCGCGCCGCCATGGAAGGCGGAACCGCCAAGGCGGCTGCTCCGGCGCAGGCAGCCTCCGCCCCGGCTCAGGCCGCGGCTGCGCCCGCCGCAAAGGCTCCGGCTCCGGCCGGATCGTCCGACGAGGCGATCAAGAAGCTGTTCCAGCCCGGCAGCTTCGAGGAAATCCCGCATGACGGCATGCGCCGCACCATCGCGCGGCGCCTGACCGAAGCCCGCCAGACGGTGCCGCAGTTCTACTTGACGATGGACTGCGAGATCGACGCGCTCCTGAAGCTGCGCGAGCAGGTCAACTCTTCCGCGCCCAAGGGCAAGGACGGCGCGCCGGCCTGGAAGGTGTCGGTGAACGACATGGTCATCAAGGCGCTCGCTATGGCGCTGATGCGCGTGCCGGACGCCAACGTCACCTGGACTGAAGGCGCGATGCTGAAGCACAAGAACGCCGATGTCGGCGTCGCAGTGGCGCTGCCCGGCAATGGCCTTATCACGCCCATCATCCGCAAGGCGGACGAGAAGACGCTCTCGGCCATCGCCAAGGCCATGAAGGACTTTGCGGCCCGCGCCAAGGACCGCAAGCTGAAGCCGGAGGAGTACCAGGGCGGCACCACGGCGGTGTCCAACCTCGGCATGTTCGGCATCAAGGACTTCACGGCCGTGATCAACCCGCCGCACTCCACGATCCTGGCGGTGGGCGCGGGCGAGCAGCGCCCTGTGGTCCGCAAGGGCGAGTTGGCGGTCGCCACCGTGATGAGCATTACGCTCTCCTGCGACCACCGCGCGGTGGACGGCGCTCTTGGCGCGCAGCTCATCGCGGCGTTGAAGGATTTGATCGAAAACCCGATGGCGATGCTGGTGTGAGCCAGCGTTGACTTTGGCGTGTGATCTCCGATGTGATGGGTTTGTTGATCAAGCCATTTCATCACCATCGGAGATCAAGATGTCGGAGCCCAAGGACATGGTTGTGCGGCTTCTCAGAGAGATGCGCGAAGAGGTCAGGGTGGGCTTTCAGGCCGTCGAAGGCAGGTTCGACCGCGTGGAGGACAGGCTGAACAAGATCGAGGCCGCGCAAAAAAGCGTACGTCACGCCCTGACGACAGATACGCTCATGTCCAAGTTCTTGCTGGGCGACTTCGAAGAGCGCCTGGCAGCGCTGGAGCAGCGCCTGGACGCCGTCGCGCCACCTCGACCCTGATCATCGTGGCCAGTCTAACGTGGTCGCCAGGCTGGCGGCCATCGGCGGAACGGCCTTACCACGAAGCACAATCTCAGCTGGTGGGGCGCGACGCCCACCCAAGCGCCTCCCCACGAAGGGGAGAGGGACAGAGCGGAGTTCCCTGACATGGCCGACACCTACGACGTGATCATCATCGGCGGCGGGCCGGGCGGATACGTCGCTGCCATCCGGGCGGCGCAGCTTGGGTTCAAGACCGCGGTTGTGGAGCGCGAGCACCTGGGAGGCATCTGCCTGAACTGGGGCTGCATCCCCACCAAGGCGCTGCTGCGGTCGGCCGAGATCTACCATTACATGCAGCATCCGGGAGCCTATGGGCTCACCATCGAGGGCAAGCCCGGATTCGACCTCGCGGGCGTGGTGAAGCGCTCGCGCGGGATCTCGGCGCAGCTCAACCAGGGCGTCGGCTTCCTCTTGAAGAAGAACAAGGTCGACGTGATTTGGGGCGAGGCCAAGCTCGGCAAGGGCGAGGTCGTGGTCGGCCCGTCCTCCAAGCCCGTCGTGCAGCCGCAGAACCCGGTGCCCAAGGGCACGCTTGGCCACGGGACCTACAAGGCCAAGCACATCATCGTGGCGACCGGGGCGCGGCCGCGGGCCTTGCCTGGGATCGAGCCGGACGGAAAGCTGATCTGGACCTATTTCGAGGCCATGAACCCGGCGAGCTTCCCCAAGTCGCTGATCGTGATGGGCTCGGGCGCGATCGGCATCGAGTTCGCCTCGTTCTACCGCACCATGGGCGCCGAAGTGACGGTGGTCGAGGTGCTGCCGCAGGTGCTGCCCGTGGAGGACGCCGAGATCGCGGCGCTCGCCCGCAAGCGCTTCGAGAAGCAAGGCATCAAGATCCTCACTGGCGCGAAGGTGACCAAGGTCGAGAAGGGCGCCGACAACGTCACGGCGACCATCCAGGACGAGAAAGGCGGCTCGCAGACCATCACGGCCGACCGGCTCATCTCGGCGGTCGGCGTGGTGTGCAACACCGAGGGGCTCGGCCTTGAGGCGCTCGGCGTCAAGCTCGACCGCGGCAGCATCGTGACGGACGGCATGGGCCGCACCAATGTGCCGGGCGTCTACGCCATCGGCGATGTCGCCGGCCCGCCGATGCTGGCCCACAAGGCCGAGCACGAGGGCGTCATCTGCGTCGAGACCATCAAGGGCATGCACACGCACGCCATGGACAAGCTGCAGATCCCTGGCTGCACCTACTGCAACCCGCAGATCGCCAGCGTCGGCCTCACCGAGGCGAAGGCCAAGGAGCAGGGGCTCGAGATCAAGGTCGGCCGCTTTCCGTTCATCGGCAACGGCAAGGCGATCGCGCTGGGCGAGCCGGACGGGCTGGTGAAGACCATCTTCGACGCCAAGACCGGCAAGCTGCTCGGCGCTCACATGGTGGGCGCGGAGGTGACCGAGCTGATCCAGGGCTTCGTGGTCGCGATGGGGCTGGAGACCACCGAGGAAGACCTGATGCACACGGTCTTCCCGCATCCGACCCTCTCCGAAACGATGCACGAGAGCGTGCTGGATGCGTATGGGCGCGTCATCCACGTCTAGCCCATCGAGGGGAACGGCCATGGACTCCACCACCTATTCGGCGCTCGGCAACCCCAATATGGGGTTCTTCACCATGCTGCTGGTCGGCGTGCTCGCCGGCTGGATTGCGGAGCGGATCACCGAGTCCAACCACGGGCTGTTCACCAACCTGCTGGTCGGCATTGCGGGCAGCTTCGTCGGCGGCAAGCTCGCCGAACTCATGAACGTGCCGGTGTTCGGCTTCTTCCGGACGCTGGTGGCGGCCGTGATTGGCGCGGTGCTGGTGTTGTGGATCTGGCGCAAGGTGCGGGGCCAGCCGACCGGGTAGGAAGGCCCCATGCGACGATGGCGCCATTCCGCTGCGCCTTGCCGCGCCGGTCGAAAGTGACTACCTCCCGACCATGCGCGGGCGCTGCCCGCGAGGAGCATGCAAGATGGCCGTTCTCCTGGACCTGTTGAACAAGGACACGCGTCCCCGCCATCCGGAGAAGGCCCACCGCCCGGACCAGCCGGTGCAGCGAAAGCCTGACTGGATCCGCGTGAAGGCGCCGGGCTCGCCCAAATGGGCCGAGACCAACCGCATCGTGCGCGAACACGGGCTCGTCACCGTGTGCGAGGAGGCGGGCTGCCCCAATGTCGGCGAGTGCTGGGAGAAGAAGCACGCCACCTTCATGATCATGGGCGACACCTGCACGCGGGCCTGCGCCTTCTGCAACGTGAAGACCGGCATGCCGGGCGCGCTGGACGCCGAGGAGCCCGCCAAGATCGCCGACGCGGTCGCCAAGCTCGGCCTTGAGCACGTGGTCATCACCTCGGTGGACCGCGACGACCTCGCCGACGGCGGCGCTGAGCATTTCGCCCAGGTCATCCGCGCCATCCGGGCCCGCAGCCCGCGCACCACCATCGAGGTGCTGACGCCCGACTTCCTGCGCAAGGAGGGCGCGCTGGAGATCGTGGTCGCGGCGCGGCCGGACGTATTCAACCACAATCTCGAGACCGTTCCGTCGAAGTACCTGAAGGTGCGCCCCGGCGCGCGCTACTTCCACTCCATCCGGCTGCTGCAGCGCGTGAAGGAGCTCGATCCCACCATCTTCACGAAGTCCGGCATCATGGTCGGCCTCGGCGAGGAGCGGAACGAGATCCTGCAGCTCATGGACGACCTGCGCTCGGCCGACGTGGACTTCCTCACCATCGGCCAGTACCTGCAGCCGACCAAGAAGCATCACCCCGTTATCCGCTTCGTCACCCCGGACGAGTTCAAGGGCTTCGAGACCATCGCGCAGACCAAGGGCTTCCTGCTGGTGTCGTCGTCGCCGCTCACGCGCTCGTCCCACCACGCCGGCGACGACTTCGCCAAGCTGAAGGCGGCGCGGGTCGCCCGCCAGGGCGCCTGAGGGGCGATGCCGTCGTTCCGCACCACACGGCGGGTGAAGCACACCCCCGCCGAGATGTTCGATCTCGTCGCCGACGTTGAGAAATACCCGCTGTTCCTGCCGCTGTGCGAGGGCCTGAAGGTCCGCCGCAAGGCGCAGAGCGGGGAGGGCGTCGAGGTGCTCGTGGCCGACATGACGGTCGGCTACAAGGCCATCCACGAAACCTTCACGAGCCGCGTCACGCTCGATCGCCCGCGGCTGAAGATCCTCGTCGAATATGTCGATGGACCATTTCGCCAATTGGAGAACCGCTGGTCCTTCCAGCCGAACGCCGACGGCTGCGTGGTGGAGTTCTACATCACTTACGAGTTCCGCAGCCGCACGCTGGGACTGTTGATGGGCGCCATGTTCGAGCGCGCCTTCCGCAAATTCGCCGAGGCCTTCGAGGAACGCGCCAACCTGGTCTATGGCGTCGGTCGTCGGCTCGGAACGACGGCGGAGCGGCCCGCCTAGGCGCTTGCGCGCTCCAGCATATCCAGCGCATCCCTGACCGCCGCTTCGCGGATCCCCGCGCGCCCCAGGTCGCCATAGCGGCGTTCCAGATGCAGCGTTTCGCCGCCGCGCCTTGCGGCCGCGAAATGAACGAGGCCGACCGGCTTCAGGTCCGAGCCGCCGCCCGGCCCCGCCACGCCCGTGATCGCCACCGTGACATCCGCGCGCGAGTGCTCCAGCCCACCTTCCGCCATGGCGCGGGCCACCGGCTCGCTGACCGCGCCATGGGCGGTGATCAAGGCCGCAGGCACGCCGACGAGTTCGTTCTTGGCCTCGTTGGAGTAGGTGACGAAGCCCCGCTCCACCACGTCGGACGACCCGGGCACGGCCGTTAGCGCGCCAGCGACGAGGCCGCCCGTGCAGGATTCCACGGTCGCGGCCCTCAACCCGCGGGTGCGCAGATGCGCCAGCACGGCGGCGGCGCGGTTCTCGATGTCGTGCGGGATCATGCGTCCGGCTCCGCCGGGAGGCGCATGGTTGCGACCGCGTGGGCGACGATCCCCTCGCGGCGACCGGTGAAGCCCAATTCCTCGGACGTCGTCGCTTTCACGCCGACCCGGCCCAGCGGCACGGAGCAGATTTCCGCGATGCGGGCGCGCATGGCCTCGCGGTGCGGGCCGATCTTGGGAGCCTCGCAGATCAGCGTGACGTCCAGATGGTCGATCCGCCCGCCGCGGCTTCGTGCGCGCTCAACGGCGTAGCGCAGGAAGAGGTCCGACGAGGCTCCTTTCCAGCGCATGTCGGTCGGCGAGAAATGCGAGCCGATGTCGCCGTCTCCCAGCGCGCCGAAGATCGCGTCCGTGATGGCGTGCAGCGCCACGTCGCCATCCGAATGGGCCGCCAGGCCGCGCCCATGCGGGATCGCGACGCCGCCCAGCATCACGTGGTCGCCGGGGCCGAACGCATGGACGTCGTAGCCGAAGCCGACGCGCGTCTCGAGCGCGTGCGACAGCCGCGCTCCGGCGGCGCTGAAGTCCTCGAGGCGGGTCAACTTTACGTTCTCCATCGCGCCATCCACGATCTCGACAGGCAGTCCGGCGGTTTCGAAGACTGCGGCGTCATCGGTGAGGTCCGTGCGGCCCGCCGCGAAGGCCTTCTCGTGCGCGGCCAGCAAGGCCTCGAACGCAAATCCCTGCGGCGTCTGGATGGCGCGCAGCTCGGAGCGGGGCGGCGTTTCGCGAACGAGACCGTCCGCACCCACCCGCTTCACCGTGTCCGTGACGGGCGCCCCCGGGATTGCAGCGCCGGTCCGTAGCGTCGCCTCCATCACGCGGGCGATGAGCTCCGACGAGGCGAAAGGCCGGGCGGCGTCATGGACGAGAACATGGGTCGGGCGGGTGCGCCCTTCTGCAAGCGTCCGAAGACCTTGCAGCACGGAGGATTGCCGTGTGGCGCCGCCAATGACGGGCGGTAGCAACGGCGAACGCTGTGCGTTCCCGTCCAGGGCCGCGTCGAAAGCGGCCTGGTCGCCTTCGCCGATGACGCAGAGAATGGGCGCGCCCTCGCAGCCGGCCGCAAGCGCCTGGACGCTGCGCGCCAGCACGGTTTGACCCGCAAGCAATCGAAACTGCTTTGGAACGGCGCCGCCGGCGCGTTCGCCTTTACCTGCCGCCACGATGAGAACGGCCCAGCGTATATCCTCTGACATGCCCTCGGTTTGACGCGATTTTACGTTGCGGTCAAACCCGTGTCGGGGCGGCCGCGCATCCTGTCGCAGCCTCCGATGCTCCACTTGTTGCAATGCAAAAAATGTCTAGAATGCAGGCACGATGAAAGAGTGCACAAAAAGCGTGCAGGCCGAGCTGGCGCCCTTGCGTATCGGACCGTTGCAGCTCGACGGCTGCGTCGCGCTGGCGCCGATGTCGGGCGTGACCGACGCCGGCATGCGGCGCATCGCCCGCCGGTTTGGCGCTTCGCTGGTCGTCTCCGAGATGGTCGCGTCGGACGAGTTCGTGCGGGGGTCGGCCGAGGCCAGGCTGCGCGCGGAGGGGACCGGCATCGATCCTCATGTGGTGCAGATCGCCGGGCGCGAGGCTTACTGGATGGGCGAGGCCGCCCGGGTCGCGGAAGCCTCCGGCGCCTCCGTCGTCGACATCAACATGGGCTGCCCGGCCAAGAAGGTCACGGGCGGCCTGTCCGGCTCCGCGCTGATGCGCGACCTCGACCACGCCTTGACGTTGATCGACGCCACCGTTGCGGCGGTCCGCATCCCGGTAACGCTGAAGATGCGCCTCGGATGGGATGACGACACCCGCAATGCGCCCGAACTGGCGCGGCGCGCCGAAGCCGCGGGCATCCAGCTCATCACCGTCCACGGCCGGACCCGCTGCCAGTTCTACACCGGCCAGGCCGACTGGGACGCGATCCGTGACGCCAAAGAGGCCGTGTCCCTGCCGGTGATCGCCAATGGCGATTGCAGCACGCTCGCAGACGCGCACGCCATGCTGGCCCGGTCCGGAGCCGACGGCGTCATGATCGGCCGCGCCGCCGTTGGCCGCCCGTGGTTGCCCGGCATGATCGCCCGGGGCCTCGCGGGCGGGCCTGCCCACGCGCCGAGCCTTCAGGACCGACGGGAAGCCGCGCTGGAGCACTACGACAGCCTTCTCACCGCCTACGGCGCCCGGGTCGGCGTTCGCCACGCCCGCAAGCACCTCGTCGGCTACGTCGAGGATCTTGCTCGGGAGGGCCGGGTCATCCCGGCGGCGCTGCGCCAGATCCTCGTCACCAACGACTCTCCCCCGAACGTCGCGGCGGCCCTGTCGGCCGCCTTCGACTGCCCCCTGCTGGAAGAAGCCGCATGAACATCGCTTCGTTTTCCCGCAACCGTCGCCGGGAGGCAGGCGCAGCCGGTCGCGGCGACGCCATTCTCAACGTCCTGCCGCTGCCGGTGCTGTTGATCGACAGCGACAACCAGGTCGCGGAGGCGAACTCGGCCGCCGAGAGCTTCTTCGAGATGAGCCGACCGACGCTGCAGCGCTACGGCCTGGCCGACCTGTTGCCCTTCGGCTCGCCGGTCGTGAACCTAGTGGACGAGGCGCGCCGTCGCGGCGGCAGCATGAACGAGTATCGCGTCGACATCGGCACGCCCCGCATCGGCAGCGAGCGCATCGTCGATGTTTTCGTCGCGCCGGCCGGGGACAGCGAGTCCCAAGTGGTGCTGATGCTGCAAGAACGGACAATTGCCGAAAAAATAGACAGGCAGCTCACGCATCGCGGGGCCGTAAGGTCGATCTCGGCGCTGGGCTCCATGCTCGCGCACGAGATCAAGAACCCGCTCTCGGGCATTCGCGGCGCCGCCCAGCTCCTCGAAATGTCCGCCTCGGATGAAGATCGCAAGCTCACCAGCCTGATCTGCGACGAGACCGACCGGATCGTGAAGCTCGTCGATCGCTTCGAGGATTTCGCCGATGGGCGGCCGGTTGAGCGTGAGCCCGTCAACATTCACGCCGTGCTGGAGCACGTGAAACGGCTCGCCGCCTCGGGTTTCGCGCGCAACGTGCGCTTCATCGAGACCTATGATCCCTCGCTGCCGCCCGTGATGGGCAATCGGGACCAGTTGATCCAGGTTTTCCTGAACCTCGTGAAGAATGCCGCCGAGGCGATCGGCCCGGATGCGGTCGACGGCGAGATCGAGCTCACCACGGCGTTCCGGCCGGGCGTGCGGATCACGGTTCCGGGCTCGCGCGAGCGCGTCAGCCTGCCGCTGGAATTCTGTGTCCGCGACAACGGCCCGGGCGTTCCGGACGACCTCGTGCGCCACCTGTTCGATCCGTTCGTCACCACCAAGCAGAGCGGGAGTGGCCTCGGTCTTGCTTTGGTTGCGAAGATCGTTGGGGACCACGGGGGCGTCATCGAGTGCGACTCCTTGCCCCGCAGGACGACTTTCCGGGTGCTGATGCCGATGCATGTGGCGCGCGACGGTCGGGCCTGAGCAACAACAAAGGTGATCGATGCCGAGTGGCACTATCCTCGTCGCTGACGACGATGCCGCAATCCGGACTGTGTTGAATCAAGCGCTTGCGCGGGCGGGTTACGAAGTTCGTTCAACCGGTACGGCCTCGGGCCTGTGGCGGTGGGTTGCGGCCGGAGAGGGCGATCTCGTCGTCACCGACGTGGTGATGCCCGACGAGAACGCCTTTGACGTGCTGCCGCGCATCAAGAAGCTTCGGCCCGATCTCCCCATCATCGTGATGAGCGCGCAGAACACGTTCATGACGGCCATCAAGGCCTCCGAGCGCGGCGCCTACGAATACCTGCCCAAGCCCTTCGACCTGAAGGAGCTGATGGCGATCGTGGCCCGCGCCCTGTCGCGGCCGAAAGGCGCGCCGGCTGCCGAGGAGCCGGAGCAGCCCGAGGACATCCCGCTGGTCGGCCGCTCGCCCGCCATGCAGGAGATCTACCGGGCGCTCGCGCGCCTCATGCAGACCGACCTCACCGTGATGATCACGGGCGAGTCCGGCACCGGCAAGGAACTCGTCGCCCGCGCGCTGCATGACTACGGCAAGCGCCGGAAGGGCCCGTTCGTGGCCGTGAACATGGCCGCGATCCCGCGCGACCTCATAGAGAGCGAGCTCTTCGGCCACGAGAAGGGCGCCTTCACGGGCGCGATGCAGCGCGCCTCCGGCCGCTTCGAGCAGGCCGAGGGCGGCACGCTGTTTCTGGACGAGATCGGCGACATGCCGATGGAGGCGCAGACCCGGCTCCTGCGCGTGCTCCAGCAGGGCGAGTACACCACCGTCGGCGGCCGCACGCCGATCAAGACGAATGTCCGGATCGTGGCGGCCACCAACAAGGACCTGCGCATCTCGATCCAGCAGGGGCTGTTCCGCGAAGACCTGTTCTTCCGGCTCAACGTCGTGCCGCTGCGCCTGCCGCCGCTGCGCGAGCGCTCCGAGGACATCGCGGACCTCGTGCGCCACTTCTTCACGATGGTGGAGCGCGAGGGACTGCCGCGCAAGCAGATCGACGCGGGCGCGCTCGACCGGATGAAGCGGTATCGCTGGCCCGGCAACGTGCGCGAGCTGGAGAACCTGGTCCGTCGCCTGGCGGCGCTCTACCCGCAGGAAACAATCACCGAGCCCTTGATCGAGGCCGAGCTGGCCGAGCCCAGCCTGGCGGGGTCGCCGATCCTCCGTCCGGAGTCGATGCCGGACGACGACACCCTGATGGCCTCCGTCGAGCGCCATCTCGGCAAGTATTTCTCGCAGTTCAAGGGCGACCTGCCGCCGCCCGGCCTCTACCACCGCGTGCTGCGCGACCTCGAGGAGCCGCTGATCGGCGCGGCGCTGTCGGCCACCCGCGGCAACCAGATCAAGGCCGCGGAGCTGCTGGGCCTCAACCGCAACACGCTGCGCAAGAAAATCCGGGATCTCGATATCCAGGTGATCCGCACGACGCGGTGAGCTTAGGGCGCGGGCTCGGCCTTCGCGGCCCAGCCCGCAACCACGGGGTGGTCCAGCGCCGTCCGGAAGCGCGGCTCCGCGCCGCCCGGGCTGCCGAAGCCCGTTACGTCCGGGCCGAAGAACTCGCGGTTCACCGCCAGCCACGGCTCCAGCGCCGATGGCAGGCGATCGTCCGGGTAGATCGCCGCCACGGGGCAGATCGTTTCGCACAGCCCGCAGTCGATGCACTCGTCCGGGTGGATGTAGAGCGTGCGGCCGCCCTCGTAGATGCAGTCGACCGGGCAGGCGGTGACGCAGCCCTTGTCCTTCACGTCTATGCACGGGTCGGTGATCACGAAGGTCATGGCCTAGCGGCCCTTCCACACCGGCTTGCGCTTTTCCACGAAGGCGCGGACGCCCTCCTGCGAATCCTCGCTCGCCAGCGCCTCGACCAGAGCCGGCAGGCGCTGGGCCTGCGCCTCGGCGGCCGTGAGGTGGGCGGTGCGGCGCACCACCTGCTTGATGGCGCGCACCGAAAGCGGCGCGCAGGCCAGGATGTCGGCGAGCCAGCGATCCACGGCCGCGTCGAGATCCGCGCGCGGGACGACCTCGTTCACGAGCCCCATGCGGAAGGCCTCGTCGGCCTTGATGCGCTTGCCGGTCAGCATGAGGCCCATGGCCTGACGGAAAGGAATCTGGCGCTGCAGCAGCGTCATTCCGCCATCCAGCGGCATGCGGCCGACGCGGGCTTCCGGCAGGCCGAAGCTCGCCTCCTCGGCGGCGATCACGAGGTCGCAGCCGAGCACCATCTCGAAGCCGCCGCCCACCGCATGGCCGTTGACGCGGGCGATCACGGGCACGTCCAGCGTCTCGCGCAAGGCGATGCCGCCAAAGCCGCCGGGGCGCGGCATGGCCCAGTATTCGAGCCCGCTCGCGCCGCTGCCGCCCTTCATATCCGCGCCGGTCGAGAACGCCCGGTCGCCTGAGCCGGTCAACACCACGGCGCGAACGTCGCGATCCATCTCGATGGTGGCCCAGATGTCCTGCAGCTCACGCTCGGCCTGGACGTCGATGGCGTTCAGCACCTCCGGCCGGTCGATGGTGACGCGCGCGACGTGGTCGGCGACCTTGAAGCGGATCGGCATCAGGCGACCTTTCCGACCGGCGCCATGCCGATCTCGGCCAGCACCTCGGCGGTGTGCTGCCCAAGCTCCGCCGGCGGGATGCGGACCTCCACGACGGCGTCGGACAGGTGCACGGGCGAGCCGACCACGCGCACTTTCTCGATGCTGTTATGGGTCTCCAGGATCATGCCGTTGATCCGCGTCTGGTCGTCGGCCAGCGCCTCTCCGAGTGTCCGGACAGGAGCGCAGAGCAGGTCCTGCGCCTCCAGCCGACCGAGCCAATGGGCCGTGGTGTCCGTGGCGAAGCGCTCGCGAAAGATGGCGTGCAGGGCGGCTTTGTTGGCCACCTGCGAGGCGTGGTCCTTGAAGCGCGGGTCCTCGTGCAGGGTCGGCAGCTCCAGCGCAGTCCCGATGTCGCGCACGGGATCGGCCTTGAAGGCGCCCACCATCACGAGCGCCCCGTCCGTGGTCTCGAATACGCCCGTGAGCGGCATCGCGCCCCAGTTCACCTCGCGTCCGCGCATCATGAAGGCGGCGGCCTCCTGGGTCTGAGCCGCGAGCATGGAATCGAGCAGCGACACGCTCACCAGTTGCCCCCGGCCGGTCTTCTCGCGCTGGAGCAGCGCCAGCAGCACGCCCTGCACCATGTGCATGCCGGCCGAATAATCCGCGAAGGTCGTGGAGTAGATCGAGAGCGGAAGATGCGCGTCCGAGCGGCGCGCCATCACGCCCGACATGGCCTGCGCGAGCACGTCCTGGCCGCCCTTGTGCGCATAGGGGCCGACGAGGCCGTATCCGGTCCCCACCGCGTAGATCAGGCGCGGGTTGCGGGCCTTCAGGGTTTCGTAGCCGAATCCCATGCGGTCCATCACGCCGGCGCGGAAATTGTTCACCACCACGTCCGCCTCGTCCAGGAGGCGCAGCACGGCCTCCTTGTCCTCGGGCTTGCGCGTATCGAGCACGATCGACCGCTTGTTGCGGTTGAGTGAACAATAGACCGGGCCGGTCAGCCCGGCCGGGTCGTTCGGGAACGAGGTCCGGGAGAGGTCGCCCGTCGGCGGGCGCTCGATCTTGATGACGTCGGCGCCGAAGTCGGCCAGGACCTGGGTCGCGACCGGACCCATCATTACCTGGGTGAAATCGACGATGCGGACGCCCGCGAGAGGCAGTTCTGCCGGGGAGGTCACGCGGCGTTCTCCATCAGTGTTGCGTTGGCGGACGGGATGTCGCCGGGGTCGCCGCCCTGGGCGCGGACCCGGGCGCAGATCGCGCGGGGGTCGACCCGCTTCAGCGGCATGTTCCCGGCGATTGCGAGCGCGGCGGCGACGCCGGCCGATTGGCCCATGGACATGCAGGGCGGGATCTCGCGCGACATCTTCTGGGCCGACTCGGTCGCCGAGTAGTGGCGACCGGCGACCAGCAGCCCATCGACCTCCTTCGGCAGCATGGCTCGATAGGGCGTGTAGTAGTCGCGGCCCCGCGCCACCGTGTCGGCGAAGTGCACGCGGTCGCGGACGTCGTCCTTGGTGACCACGTATTCGCCTTCCAGCAGCCGCGTGGTGCGGATGCCGAGCTGCGGCGCGACGTCGACGACGAAAGCCTTCTCGAAGCCGGGCATGTTGGCGCGCACATAGTCGACCAGCGCATAGATGCGCTTGCGGCCCTCGAAGTCGGCGCGGGTCAGGTCCTCGACCGTGAGCGCGTCGTAGCCGGTCATGTGCGGGCAATTGCACCACACGATGCCGGGGAGCGGCGTCTTCAGCCACCAGAAGTCCCAGCTGCCGCCCATGACGCGCTTGGCCTCGCGATCGATGCGCGCATAGGCTTCGGGGTCCTGCTCGCGGAACCGCTCGTTCTCGTCGGCGTCGACGCCGCCAAGCCGAAACACCGTCGTGACGATGTACTTGCCCTCGTTGAACTTCGCGCCCGCCGCCGAGGCGACGTCGAGGTCGCCCGTGGTGTCGATCACGACGTCGCCCAGGATGGCCTCGCGGCCAGCCTTGGTTTCGCAGATCACGCCCTTGATCCGGCCGTCCTGCACGATTGCCTTGGAGAACCAGGAATGGAGGCGCAGGTTGACGCCGGCCTCGGCGATCATCTCGTTTGAGATCCGCTTCCATCCGTCCGGATCAAAGGCCGCCGCCATCACGATCGGGGCCGGCTTCGATTGGGCGCGGAAGTCGAATGCGCCCCAGCGAGCCCACTTGCGGTACACGTCCCAGCCCTGCCGTCGGTCCTCGGGCGGCGGGAATACGGCGGCGCCGACCTTGGCCATGCGCTCGATCATCTCCATGCAGACGCCCTGCACGGTGACTTCGTCGCCGTTGTGCATGTCGTCCAGCACCAGCACCATGCCGCCGGAGGCGAGGCCTCCAAGATAGGGATAGCGCTCCACCAGCGTGACGCTGCAGCCTTCGCGCCGTGCCGCCAGTGCGGCTGCGAAGCCGGCGGGGCCGCCGCCCACCACCACCACGTCCGAGCGTGCGGCGACGCGGGCTGAGCCGGGCTTTTCTTCGATCCGGTCGATCATCGTCATCGGGACCTCCTTGGGGGTTCCGTCATTGGATCAGCGCTTTGCGCGCGTTGGTTGATCAGAACTGCGAACTCAGTGGCCGGTCGGCGCCTGCCAGCGCACCACGAGCCGTTCGGCCAGCGTGATGGTGAGAAAGAACAGCATCGAGAAGCACGAGCCGACGATCACGGTGGCGTAGAGCAGCGCCGAGTCGAATGCGTAGGTGGCCTGGATGATCAGCGCGCCGATGCCGGTCGTGGAGCCGATCCACTCGCCCACGATCGCGCCGATCACCGATGTCGAGGCCGAGATTTTCAACGCCGAGAACAGGTAGGGCAGCGAGTTGTAGAGGCGCAGCTTCAGGAACACCTCGGTCTTGGAGGCCGACAGCACCCGCATCAGCTCCATGGCCTGCGGGTTCACGGACTCCAGCCCGCGGACCATGTTCACCAGCGTCGGGAAGAAGCAGATCAGCGCCGCGATGGCGATCTTGGGCTCCATGCCGTTGCCGAGCAGCAGCACGAGGATCGGCGCCTTGGCGACCACCGGGATGGTGTTGATGATCACCACCAGCGGAAAGAACGCCTCCTCGAGCACCTTCTTGTGCACGAAGGTCGTGGCGATCACGATCGCGGTGACATTGCCGAGCAGGAAGCCACAGATCGCCTCGATGGCGGTCGGCAGCAGGTTCTCCATCAGGAGCCCGAACTTGGCCGTCAGCGTCGCGAACACGGCGACGGGCGAGGGCGCCACGAAGGGCGGAACCTTGAAGATCCAGACCGCCGCGCCCCAGAGCGCGAGAGCGCCCAGGATGCCGGCCGCCGGCAGCAAACGGCGACGCCACGTCTCGCGCGCCTTGCGGCGGGCGAACTCGGCCTCCGCTGCGGAAACGTCGGGCAGAAGGTCTGCGGTTTCGGCGATGGTGCTCATACGCCCCTCCCGAGCAATTCGCGCAGCTCCGCCGCAATGCTCACGAAGGGGGCTGTCTCGCGGATCTTGAGGGTTCGGTCGCGCGGCAGGTCGACGTCGACCAGCTCGGTCACGCGGCCCGGGTTGGCGGCCAGCACGAGCACCTGTTCGCCCAGGAACAGCGCTTCGTAGACCGAGTGGGTCACGAACATGATGGTCGTGCCCGTCTCCTGCCAGATCCGCCGCAATTCCTCGTTCAGGCGGTCGCGCGTGATCTCGTCCAGCGCCCCGAAAGGCTCGTCCATCAGCAGGATGCGCGGGCCGCCCAGGAGGGCGCGCGCAATGGAGACGCGTTGGCGCATGCCGCCCGAGAGCTCGTGCGGGAAGCTGCCTTCCCAGCCCTCCAGGCCCACCAGCTTCATCAATTCCCGAGGCGTCGGTGCGCCGCTCGGCAGCTTTTTGGCGCCGCCGACCTCGAGCGGCAGCTCGACGTTCTGCAGCGCCGTCCGCCAAGGCAGCAGGGCGGCGTCCTGGAACACGAAGCCCAGGGAGCGCTTCAGCCGCGCATCCTGCGGCGTCATTCCGAGCACGTTCACCTGGCCGTGCGTGGGCGACACCAGGTCGGCCACGACGCGCAGCAGCGTGGACTTGCCGCAGCCCGACGGGCCGAGCAGCGACAGGAAGCCGCCCTTTTCAACCGAGAAGGACACGTTCTCCAGCGCCGTGACGGTGCGCCGGTCCGTGACGAACCGAACGGTAACGTTGCGGCAGCTGACGGCGGGCTCGCCCGCGGCCGTCACGGCCGCCGGAGGAAACCCGGCGACGGGGAGGGGGCACGTCGCCGTGGAGGGGGCGGTCATCCCCGCATCAGCCAATCTTCGGCCGGCCGTCGGCCGTGGCCTTGAGGATGTCCATGGTCATCACTTCCTCCAGCTTGGGGGTGCGCTTGGAGAACTGCCCGAGCTCGGCGTAGAGCCCGATCTGGTCGGCCCAGACGGCCGGATCCATCGTGCCCCAGCCTTCCGCGCCGGTCCTGGCCGAGAAGGCGTATTGCAGCATCACGTCCAGCGCCTCGCGCTCGTCGGCGGCCACGAGGTTGGGGAACTCCTTGACGAGCAGCTTCACGGCCTCGTCGCGGTTGGCGTGCGCATAGGCCCAGCCCTTGCCGCTGGCGCGCAGGAATTTCTGCAGCACGTCGGCCTTGGTCTTGATGGTGGTGGTCGTGGCGTAATAGGGCAGGGCGTAGAGATGCACGCCCGCGTCCCACAGGCGCAGGTCGACGCGGTCCGGGCCGAGCACCTTGAGTGCGGTGGTGTTGGTGAGCCAGCCGGTCACCACGTCCACCTGCCCGGTGAGCAGCGGCGCCATGTCGGCCCCGATGGTCACGATGGTGACGTCCTTCTCGGGGATCTTGTTCTTGGCCAGCAAGGCCCGCAGCAGGATCACGCCCGTGGCCTGGATGCCGACCTTCTTGCCGACCAGGTCCTTGGGCTCGCGCACCGGGTTCTTTTTCAGCGAGAAGAACGTGTAGGGGTGCTGCTGGGCGCCAACCGCGAAGCACTGGATCGGGATGTCCTGCGACGCCGCGAGCATCAGGGAAGGCGAGGACGACACTTGGCCGACCTCGAAGCGTCCCGCCGCCACCACGGCGACGCCGTCGATGTTGGGGCCGCCCGATTGGAACTTCAGGTCGACGCCTTCCTGGTCGTAGAAGCCCATCTGCTTGGCGCAGACTTCGCCGATCTGGTTGCCGCCCAGGATCCAGCCGAGCTGGAGATTGACCACGGGCTTGCCCTGCGCGTTCGCGCCGACGCTGAGCAAAGGCCCGGCTGCGGCGGCGGCCGCTCCGGCCTTGAGAAACTGACGGCGATCCAACGGTCCCATGACGCACCCTCCTGCGTTGAAGACGAAACGGCCGGGGAGCGCTGGCTCGACCGAGGCCATCATGATTGCTGTTGTTGAGGGCAGTGAAGCACGCGTTCGCCGTCCCAGAAAGAAGAGATATTCGGATTGTGCGTTGCCGGAATTCGAACGCGCTTCCGTATCGGGCGCCTTGGGCGCGAATTGCCCGTTCTTCGGGCGTCGCGGGCACGGAACCGAGCTTTCGCGCTATCGTTGTCGCTCGGCTCCAGCGTAGCGAGCCCCAAACGAGGAGCTTCGCCCTGGTAGCCCGCATTCAGGACTATGCGCTGATCGGCGACTGCGAGACGGCCGCGCTGGTGTCGCGCGCCGGCTCGATCGACTGGTTGTGCCTGCCGCGCTTCGATTCGGACGCCTGCTTCGCGGCGATCCTGGGCTCGTCCCGCAACGGCCGTTGGCGCATCTCCTGCGCGGACCCGAAAGCCAAACGAAGCCGGCGATACTGGGACGGCGCGCTCATCCTCGAAACCCGCATCGAGACGGCCGGGGGCGTCGCCCGCGTGATCGACTTCATGCCGCCGCGCGATGGCCGGGCCGACGTGGTGCGCATCGTGATCGGCGACTCGGGCGAAGTCGCCTTCCGCACCGAGATTGTCGTGCGGTTCGACTACGGCCTCACGGTTCCGTGGGTGAACCGGATGGAGGACGGGACCATCCAGGCGATCGCGGGCCCGCACCGCGTCACGATCCAGTCGGACGTGCACCTGCATGGCGAGGACATGCGGACCGTTGGCGATTTCTCCGTCAAGGAAGGCGAGACCGTCTCGTTCGTGCTCACCCAGCAGGCGTCCACGGCGACGCCGGCGAAGCCGCTCGATCCCCAGGCGGCGCTGAAGAGGACCGAGGCCTTCTGGCGCGGCTTCTCCAAGCGCGCCCCGGATGTCGGCCGCTGGACGGAGCCGGTGCGCCGCTCCCTGATCGTCCTCAAGGCGCTCACCTACGAGCCCACCGGCGGCATCGTGGCCGCCCCCACCACCTCCTTGCCGGAAAAAATCGGTGGCGTCCGCAACTGGGACTACCGCTATTGCTGGGTCCGCGACGCCTGCTTCACGCTGCAGGCGTTCATGGACGCCGGCTATTACGACGAGGCGTCCGCCTGGCGCGATTGGCTGATGCGCTCCATCGCGGGCTCACCCGCCCAGATGCAGATCATGTACGGCATCGCGGGCGAGCGCCGCCTTCCCGAGTGGGAAGCCAACTGGCTGCCCGGCCACCGCGGCTCCGTCCCGGTCCGCATCGGAAACGCCGCCGTGGACCAGAGACAGCTGGACGTCTTCGGCGAACTCGCGGACGCGCTGTCGGTCGCGCAGAAGGGCGGGCTGCCGCCCCATCCGCGCGCGATGGAGCTGCGGCCCGTGATGATGAAGTTCCTGGAGACCGCCTGGCGCGAGCCGGACGAGGGCATCTGGGAGGTGAGGGGCGGGCGCCGGCATTTCACGCATTCCAAGGTGATGGCCTGGGTGGCGTTTGATCGCGCCGCCTCCAGCGCCGAGCGGAACGGCGAAAAGCAGTTGGCCAGGAAGTGGCGCGCGATCGCGGACGAGATACACGCCGAAGTATGCGCCAAGGCCTTCGACGGCGAGCTGAACGCCTTCGTGCAGTCCTACGGATCCAAGGCGCTGGACGCGAGCGTGCTGCTGATCCCGCATGTCGGCTTCCTGCCGCCCAATGATCCGCGTTTCGTCGGCACGGTGGCGGCGATCGAGCGCAAGCTCATGCGGGGAGGGCTCGTGATGCGCTACGACCTCGACGCGACCACGGATGGGCTACCCTCCGACGAAGGCGCTTTCCTCGCCTGCAGCTTTTGGCTGGCCGACTGCCTGTTGATGCAGGGGCGCCGAGCCGACGCCGAGAAGCTGTTCGAGCGCCTCGTGGGGATATGCAATGATGTCGGTCTGCTCGCGGAGGAATACGACGTCGAGGCAGGCGAGATGGTGGGCAATTTCCCGCAGGCCTTCAGCCATGTGGGGCTCATCAACACGGCGCTGAACCTGTCGCGAACCAAAGGCCCCGCCATGGAGCGCGCCGCTGACGGGCATGGCGTCGCGTCCGCGCCGCCCCGGAAGATGTAACCCAAATGGCGCATTCGCCGGCGGTGCGGTGGTTAACGATCCACCGCTAACCCGGCCGCGCTCTTCCATCGCGCCTCGTTTTCGTCTTCATTGAGCAACACTGTTGCCCCGCCGCATCAGGGCGTGGCCCTGAGTCGCCGACGGGACGTGGAGAAGACGCAGGCACGATGGCAGGTACGTCCGTTGCACTCCCGAGCCTGCCAGACGCGCCCGGAACCCCGCCGCGCGAGGCGTCCCGCTCGTCGCGCGTGATCGGCACGGTGGTCGTCATCCTGGCGCTGCTCTCGGCGGTGGCGACCTTCGTGGTGTTGGCCGGCCTCGTGCCGCTGTCGCCGACGCACGATGTCGTGCTGCGCCTGTTCATGGTCAACGCGCTGCTCGTGATGGTGCTGCTGGGCTTCGTGGTGCGCGAAGCCTATCGGCTCATCAAGGCCAGGCGGGCCGGCGTGGCGGCCTCGGGGCTCCACGCCAAGATCGTTGCGCTTTTCGCCCTCGTGGCGGCCCTGCCGGCCATCCTCGTCGCTGTGGTGGGCTGGATCACGCTGGAGCGCGGGCTGGACATCCAGTTCAGCCGCTATATCCGCAACCTGCTCTCGACCTCGGTCGACGTCGCCAACGCCTATCGTGAGTTGCAGTGCCGCACCATCGGCCGCGAGATCAACCTGATGGCGGCTGATCTCGCCCGCGCCAAGCCGCTGCTGGACCAGAACAGGCCCGCCTACCGCGACTTCATGCAGTCGCGCTCGGTCTTCCTCGGCTTCCCGGTCGCGATGCTGCTGAAGGACGATCTCTCGGTCGTGGAGCGGATCGAGATCAAGCCGATCGAAGGCTTGCCGCTGCCCAGCAAGGACGACATGGCGGCCGCGCAGGATTCCGAGGCCTGGTGCCTGATCCCCAACTCCGGGAACGTGTTCCGGGCGGTGCTGAAAGTGCCCGCCATGGACCAGACCTTCCTGTTCGTCGCCAGGGCGGTGGACCCGAAAGCGCTCGAATTCCCGCAGCAGGCCGAGCAGGCCGCCGCCTATTATGAAGCGCTGTCGCAGCGCAAGATCGACGTGCAGGTCGCCTTCGCGAGCATGTATGTGCTGATCTCGCTGATCCTGCTGTTCTCGGCCGTCTGGACCGGTCTCGCCTTCGCCAACAGCTTTGTGTCGCCGATCCGGCGCCTCATCCACGCCACCGACCAGGTCGCGTCCGGCAATTTCTACGTTCAGGTGCCGGCCCGCAAAAGCGAGGGCGACCTCGCGCATCTGGCCGAGACCTTCAACAAGATGACCTCCGAGCTGCGCCAGCAGCACGATCGACTGACCCAGGCCCGCGACCTGATCGACCGTCGTCGGCGGTTCACCGAGGCGGTGCTCTCCGGCGTATCGGCGGGCGTGATCAGCATCGACGGCGTCGGCCGCATCACGGTGCTCAATCCCTCCGCCGAGCGCCTGCTGCACGGCTCCCGCGACAAGTGGCTGGGCAAGCCCGTGCAGGAGATGATTCCGGCGCTGGCGCCGATCGTCGACGAGGCGCTGAGCGAGCGTCTTCGCCTCGTGCAGGGCCAGGTCGTCGTGTCGGCGAACGGCCAGGACAGGACGCTGACCGTTCGGGTGTCGAGCGAGCAGTCGCCCGATGGCGACAAGGGCTGGATCATCACCCTTGACGACATCACCGACCTCGTGAGCGCCCAGCGCACCGCCGCCTGGGCCGACGTCGCGCGGCGCATCGCGCACGAGATCAAGAACCCGCTCACGCCGATCCAGCTCTCGGCAGAGCGCATCAAGCGCAAATACGGCAAGGTCATCACCGTCGACCGCGAGATCTTCGACCAGTGCACGGACACGATCGTGCGCCAGGTGGACGACATCAAGCGGATGGTGGACGAGTTCTCGTCCTTCGCGAGGATGCCCAAGCCCCTCGCCGAGAACGAGGATTTGGGCGGCATCGTCCGCCAGGTGCTCTTCCTGATGCGTGTCGGCAGCCCCGACATCGCGTTCGAGGAAGACATCCCCTCGACGCCGCTGGTCGCCCGCTTCGATCGCCGGCTGATCTCGCAGGCTGTCACCAATATCGTCAAGAACGCCACCGAGGCGATCGCGGCCGCGCCCGAAGAGGTGCGCGGCCCCGGCCTCGTGAAGGTGGTCGTCAAGGCCGAAGACGGGAACGTGGTGATCACGGTCGCCGAAAACGGCAAAGGCTTCCCGCGCGAGCATCGCCAACGCTTGCTCGAGCCCTACATGACCACCCGTGACGGTGGAACGGGGCTCGGACTCGCGATCGTGGCCAAGATCCTCGAGGACCATGGCGGCGGGATCGAGCTTCTCGACAATCCGGATGTGCCGCAGGGCGGCCTCGTTCGCATGTGGTTCCCGCGCGAAGGTGTGTCGAAAGACACAGCGCAACTGGCCGAATCCCGGAGGGATCTCGCCGCAGCACGAGAAAAGGCGCGGTGATGTTCTCATCCACGACCGTTCATAAGAGGGAGACCGCGCGATGAGCGCAGACATCCTGATCGTCGACGACGAGACCGACATTCGCGAACTCGTCGCCGGCATTCTCGACGACGAGGGTCACCGCACCCGAACGGCGGCCAACTCCGACGAGGCGCTCGCCGCCATCGAGGCCCGCCGCCCGCATCTCGTGTTTCTGGACATCTGGATCCAGGGCAGCCGGCTGGACGGATTACAACTCCTCGACATCATCAAGGAGCAGCATCCCGACCTGCCGATCGTGATGATCTCGGGCCACGGCAACATCGAGACGGCGGTTTCGGCGATCAAGCGCGGCGCCTACGACTTCATCGAGAAGCCGTTCAAGGCCGATCGGCTCGTGCTGGTCGCCGAGCGCTCGCTGGAAGCCTCGCGCCTCAAGCGCGAGGTCAAGGAGCTGCGGGTCAAGTCGCAGCAGGGCACCAAGATCATCGGCCATTCCCAGGCCTCCAACCAGCTGCGGCAGACCATCGAGCGGGTGGCCACCACCAACGCCCGCGTGATGATCTCGGGCGCGCCCGGCTCCGGAAAGGAGCTTGCGGCGCGCACCATCCACCAGCTGTCGTCCCGGTCCTCGGGGCCGTTCGTCGCCATCAACGCCGCCACGATCACGCCCGAGAACATGGAAACCGAGCTCTTCGGCGTCGAAGGCGCGGATGGCAAGGGCCGCAAGGTTGGCGCACTCGAAGAGGCTCATGGCGGCACGCTCTACCTCGACGAAGTCGCCGACATGCCGCGCGAGACGCAGGGCAAGATCCTGCGCGTGCTCGTGGACCAGAACTTCCAGCGCGTCGGCGGGGCCATGCGGGTCCATGTCGACGTGCGCGTGATTTCGTCCACGGCGCGCGACCTCGCGGGCGAGATCATGGCCGGCCGCTTCCGCGAGGACCTGCTGCATCGGCTCAGCGTCGTGCCGATCCGGGTTCCGAGCCTCGCCGAGCGGCGCGACGACATCCCCGAGCTGATCGCGTTCTTCATGGACCAGATCTCGGCCTCGACCGGCCTGCCCAAGCGCACCATCGCGGATGACGCGCTCGCGGTGCTGCAGTCGCATGACTGGCCGGGCAATATCCGCCAGCTCCGCAACAACATCGAGCGCCTGCTGATCCTCGCCGAAGGCGATCCGAGCGCCGAGGTCACGGCGGATTTGCTTCCCTCCGAGGTGGGTTCGCTCGTGCCGTCCACGCCCAACGGGGCGGGCGGCGAGAAGCTGATGTCACTGGCCTTGCGCGAGGCGCGCGAGATCTTCGAGCGCGAGTACCTGGTCGCGCAGATCAATCGCTTCGGCGGCAATATTTCCCGCACGGCCGAGTTCATCGGCATGGAGCGCTCGGCGCTGCATCGCAAGCTGAAGTCGCTCGGCATCGGCTGAGGCGGTCAGCGGATCGCCCTGGCCGACCACCTGACAACTAAAACTGGCGCGACGCGCCCAAGACAAAGGACCCGACCAATGAGCCGCATCGCCTACGTGAACGGCCGCTACGTGCCTCACCGCGACGCGGCCGTCCATGTCGAGGATCGCGGCTACCAGTTCGCCGATGGGGTCTACGAGGTGTGCGAGGTCTTCGGAGGGCGGTTGGTGGACGAGACCCGCCATCTCGACCGGCTCGACCGCTCGCTGAGGGAGCTGCGCATCGCGGCCCCCATGGGCCGCAAGGCGCTGCTGACGATCATGCGCGAGACCGTCGCGCGCAATCGCGTCCGCCACGGCCTTGTTTACCTGCAAGTTTCGCGCGGTGTGGCCCGGCGGGACCATAAGTTCCCGGACCCTGCGACGCCGCCGGCGCTGGTGGTGACCGCGAAATCGATCGATCCTGCCGCGGGCGAGCGGACGGCTGCGGCCGGCGTCTCCGTGATTACGGTTCCGGAAACCCGCTGGGCGCGGCCGGACATCAAGTCCGTGTCGCTGCTCCCGAATGTTCTCGCCAAGCAGCAGGCGAAAGAGGCAGGGGCCGGCGAGGCCTGGTTCGTCGACCAGGACGGAACCGTGCTGGAAGGCGCGTCCACCAACGCGTGGATCGTCACCCATGATGGACGGATCGTCACGCGGCAGGCCGACAATCGCATTTTGCGCGGCGTAACGCGGACCGGGGTGGTCGACCTGCTCGGGCGCCGCAACCTGACGCTCGAGGAGCGTCCGTTCACCGTCGAGGAGGCCAAGCAGGCCGCCGAGGCCTTCATCACCTCTGCTTCCAGCCTTGTAATTCCGGTGGTCAAAATCGACGGCGCGACGGTCGGCGACGGCAAGCCGGGGCCCACGGCCCTTGCATTACGGGGAGCTCTGCACCAAGTGACTGAAATGTCACATGTGGTGACGGCGCCTTATGCTTGAGGGTGGTTGTGGGGCGTAATCGTGGTAGCGTAGCGTGACGGCCTGTTTGGCGATTTCTGTCGCGTAGGCCGTCAGGCATGTTGGTTTGGATAATTTCGAGACGTTAACGCACCAGCCGAAAAGCGGACCCGTCCTCGCGAGCTGGTGAGCAACAAGAGGGGCTAATGCGATGGCTGCGGAGCGGAATCAAAACCTTCAGGACACTTTCCTCAACCACGTCCGCAAGAACAAGGTGCCGCTGACGATCTTCCTCGTGAACGGAGTGAAGCTGCAGGGCGTTGTGACGTGGTTCGATAATTTCTGCGTGCTGCTCCGCCGCGATGGGCACAGTCAGCTCGTCTACAAGCATGCGATCTCGACCATCATGCCCGGCCACCCCGTCTCGCTGTTCGAGCAGGACGAGGGCGCCCCGACCCCGATGAAGGACTGAATTGAAGCATTCTCCTGGCCCTACCGAACCGCTGAACAAGGGCCCTGTCGAGCCGGAGAAGGAGATCGCCTCCGGCACGCGCACCCTCGTGGTCGGACCCTATTTCTCCGCGCGGAAGCAGGCCTATGACGCCGCGAACGACAAGAGCGCGGCCGTCAACCTGAGGATCCCGCAGGCGCGCCTGGAGGAAGCCTCCGGGCTCGCCGCCGCGATCGACCTCGATGTCGTCCAGGCGATCCTCGTCACCATCGCGTCGCCGCGTCCGGCCACCTATCTCGGCAAGGGCAAGGTCGAGGAACTCGCCGGCGCCATCAAGGCCGACGAGATCGACCTCGTGATGATGGATTGCGGCCTCAGCCCGGTTCAGCAGCGCAACCTCGAGAAGGCCTGGGGCTGCAAGGTCATCGACCGCACCGGTCTTATCCTTGAAATCTTCGGTCGTCGCGCCCGCACCCGCGAGGGCGGGCTGCAGGTCGAGCTCGCGCATCTCGAGTACCAGAAGAGCCGCCTCGTGCGCTCCTGGACACATTTGGAGCGCCAGCGCGGCGGCTTCGGCTTCCTGGGCGGCCCGGGCGAAACCCAGATCGAGGCGGACCGCCGCGTCATCCTGGAGCGCATGGGCCGCATCGAGAAGGAGCTGGAAAGCGTCAAGCGCACCCGCTCTCTCCACCGCGAGAGCCGCCGCAAGGTGCCGTACCCGGTGGTAGCGCTGGTCGGCTATACGAACGCCGGCAAGTCGACGCTGTTCAATCGCCTGACCTCCGCCGACGTCATGGCCGAGAACATGCTGTTCGCGACGCTCGACCCCACCGCGCGCGTGGTCAAGCTGCCGCACGGCGCGCCCGTGATCCTGTCCGACACGGTCGGCTTCATCTCCGACCTCCCCACCATGCTGGTCGCGGCGTTCCGCGCGACGCTGGAGGACGTGATCGCGGCCGACGTGATCCTGCACGTGCGCGACGTCTCGCATGGCGACACCGACGCCCAGTCGGCCGACGTGATCGGCATCCTGCGCGAGCTCGGCGTCGATCCGGACGACCACCAGCGCCTCATCGAGGTCTGGAACAAGTCGGACCTGCTGCCCGAGGACGAGCGCACGCGCCTGCTCGGCGTCGTCGAGCATCGGCCGGCCGAGGGGCGCCCGGTTCTGGTCTCGGCCGTGACCGGCGAGGGCATGGACCGGCTCAAGGCCGCTGTGGAGAACAGGCTCGCTCATGAGCGCCCGGTGTTTCACGTCGCCGTGGACTCGGCCGACGGCGCTGGCCTGCACTGGCTCTACGAGGAGGCCGAGGTGCTCGATCGCCGTGAGGACGGCGAGGGCGGCGTGCTGATCGCGGCCCGGATCGCGCCCGAAAAGGAGCCGCGGCTCCTGCGCCGGTTCCCCGGCGCGCGGCGTACGCGCTAGGAGCCCGCTGCAGACTACTCCGCGGCTTTGGCCGCGTTCCAGAGCGCATCCATCTCATCCAGGCTGGCGTCCGCGGTGGAGCGGCCCTGCTGCTCCAGCGCGCGCTCGATGAAGCCGAAGCGCCGTTCAAACTTGGCGTTCGTGCCGCGCAGCGCGGCTTCGGGATCCACGTCGAGATGCCGCGCCAGGTTCGCCACGGCGAAGAGCAGGTCGCCGACCTCTCCGGCCACCTGCGCCTTGTCGCCGACGTCCAGCGCGTCCTCAATTTCGCCGAGCTCCTCGCGCAGCTTGTCCAGGACAAGGCGGGCGTCATTCCAGTCGAAGCCGACCGTGGACGCCTTGGCTTGCAGCTTCACGGCGCGCGTCAGGCCGGGCAGGGCGGTTGGTATGTCGGCCAGAAGCCCGCAATGCTCCTCCGCGGGCAGTCCCGCCGCCTCGCGCGCCGCGCGCCGCTCGGCCTTCTCGGCCGCCTTGATCTCTCCCCACAGCGCCTTGACGGCCGCGGGCGGCATATGCCGCGTTTCGCCGAAGACATGCGGATGGCGCCGGATGAGCTTGGTCGTGATCGCTTCCACGACGCCGCCGAAATCGAACGCTCCCTGTTCCTGCGCCATGCGGGCGTGGAACACGACCTGCAGCAATAGATCCCCGAGTTCGTCGCGCAGGTCCGAGAGGTCGCCCTTCTCGATCGCATCCGCGACCTCGTAGGCCTCCTCGATCGTGTAGGGCGCTATCGACGCGAAGTCCTGCTCGAGATCCCACGGGCACCCGGATCCCGGGGTGCGAAGCGCCGCCATGATGGCGAGCAGGTCGGCGATGTCCCGCGAGGGACGGGGAGGAGCTTTCTCGGTCACGGGCGGTCCGGGCTGAATCGAAGGCCCGGACACCCTAGCTAAACCGCAAGCCGGATGCGATGGGGCGGCGTCAGACGCCCGCGCCGGCTTCGGCAGCTTCGTCCACGCAACTGAGGTCGAACGAGGCAAGACCCTCGTCCAGCAGATCGGGCAAGTTCGGAATCCCGAGCAGGTAGTCGTCTGTGGGCGTATCGGTTCGCTCCTTGGCGAGCGCGACGGCGTCGTCCCACTCATCCGGCCCGTAGTCGCCGCGGCCGACCCACACGAGCGCCACCAAGTTGGCGCGTTCGTCCACGTTGAGGCCGGTGATGAAAGCGCGGATCTCGCCTTCGACCGGATCGTCCTCGCCGGATTCAAGCACGTCGAAAGAACGGTCGTCCGCCGGGTTCGAGCCGGAGTCCGGGTCCGTCTCGCCCTCCTTGACGTCAAACTGGCGGGCCTGGCGGATCAGCGCGCAAACCTTGTCGAGGGCGATATCCATGGTCGGAGCCTCTTGCTGGTCTTGGTGTCCGGGAAGACGTTTCTGACCTGCCGATGGTTGCGTGCGACGCACTCGATTTGCGCTTCGTCAACAAGGCCCGCCCGTGTGTGCAAGCGCACAGCGCGGAACCGTTTGGTTGCGCAAAAAACCTTGGCGGACCGGCAACTTCGGCCCGCTCCAATCGTTCTCTGCGGCCACCGGAGACTGCGTCTTGCGCCCCTTCCTCGTTCTTGCCGTGATCGCTCTCGCCACCCCGGCCCTTGCTGCATCCAAGACCCCGCCTGTCGGCCAGGTTGAAACCTCATCCGTCGCCCAGCCGATCAAGGTCGGCGCCGTTCTTCCGGCCGGCGCGCAGGTGATCATCCAGGCGGATGGCGCCTATGGCATCGTCATCGACCAGAGCCGCGTGCTCGTGGTCGAGCCCAAGTCGCGCAAGGTCATCGAAATCCTCGATAGCGGCGCCTGACGGTCTCACCCGAACCGAGCTGCGCCATGCCTTCGGCCCCCGCGGAACCCGCCGCGGGGGCCGAAGCTTGTTCTGGGGCAATTGCGCTCGCGCAGGCTCACGGAGAACGGAATGGCGCCGCGGTCGGTCTGGAAGGGTTACCTGAAGCTGTCGCTCGTGAACTGCGCGGTGGCGCTCTACCCCGCCGTCACGGAGGCGCGAGCCGTCCACTTCCACCGCATCAATCGCAAGACCGGCAATCGCCTTCGCATTCATCTCTTCGACGAGGAGACGAACCAGGAGGTCGAGAAGGACGACCAGGCCAAGGGCTACGAGATCGCCAAGGGCGAGATGGTCGAGGTCACCGAGGAGGAACTCGACAATGTCCGCCTCGAGGCCACCCACATCATGGAGATCAACCGCTTCGTCGATCGAAACGAGGTGGATCCACTCTTCTTCGACCGACCCTACTACCTCGCCCCCGACGACAAGCCCTCTCAGGAAGCCTTCCAGGTGATCCGCGAGGCGATGGCCCGGCGCAAGCTCGCGGCCCTTTCCACCGTGGTGATGCACCAGCGCGAGCACATCGTTCTGCTGGAGCCCCGCGACGCCGGCCTCATGGCGACCGTCTTGCGCTGGCCCTACGAGGTGCGCGGCGACGAGGAGGTTTTCGCTGATCTCACGGCCGCCCCCAAGCTCGACAAGGACCTGCTGGAAGTGGCCGACGCCCTGGTCGAGCGCAAGCTCGGCGCGTTCGATCCCGCCGAGTTCCACGACCGCTACGAGGAAAGCCTGCGCACGCTGCTTGAAGCCAAGAAGGCGGGCAAAAAGGCTCCGAAGGCCCCCAAGGCGCCCGCTGCGACCAAGCCGACCGGGATCCTGGAAGCGCTGCGGCTCAGCCTGCAGCAGGAGGGTGCGCCGACCGAGCGCCGACGCCCGGCCGCATCCACCGCAAAGTCGCCCGCCGCAAAGGCCCGGAAGCCGGCCGCTGCACGCAGAACCGCGACCAAGCGCTGACAGGAGGTCGCTTTGGCAGTTCGAAAGTCCGCCGCCAAGGCGGCCGCACCGAAGGCTTCAGCTCCAAATGGCCGGGCGAAGAAGCCCGCCAAAGCCGGACCTGCGCCGGCTTCCACCGAGGAGGTGGCCGATCCCCTCAAGCTCTACCGGGAGAAGCGCGATTTCACGCGCACGAGCGAGCCGGGCGCCGAGGTCGCCAAAGGGCAGGGCGCCCAATTCGTGGTCCAGAAGCACGCGGCGCGGCGGCTCCACTACGACCTGCGGCTCGAGCTCGACGGCGTTCTGAAAAGTTGGGCGGTGACGCGCGGCCCCAGTCTCGTCCCCGGCGAGAAACGCCTGGCGGTGCAGACCGAAGACCACCCGATGAAATACCTGGAATTCGAGGGCGTGATCCCGCAGGGCGAGTATGGCGGCGGAACCATGATCGTGTGGGATCGCGGGACGTGGAGACCGGAGCACGACCCGCACAAGGCCCTTGCGAAGGGCCATCTCGACTTCGTGCTGGAAGGCGCGCGTCTGGGCGGGCGTTGGCATCTCGTGCGGATGCGGCCTCGCCCGCATGAGAAGAAGGAGCAGTGGCTGCTGCTGAAAGGCGACGACGAATTTGCCCGCACGGCCGACCAGCCCGACGTGCTTGAGGAGAACCGCTCCTTTTTGAGCGGCAAGACCAACGATGACCTCCAAACCGAGGGCGCCATCCGGGTGGATCACGCCTCTCGGCAGGCCAGCAAGGCTGCGCCGGCCGCCAAGGCGGTCGCAATCAAGCCCGCCAAGGCCCCGAAGGCGCGGAAGGGCCTGTTGCCGGTGTTCCTGGAGCCGAGCCTCGCCGCCCTCGTCGAGGAGCCGCCGGATGGCGGCGAGTGGATCCACGAAATCAAATATGACGGCTACCGCATCCAGGCGCGCCTCGATGGCGGCGAGGTGCAGCTTCTCACCCGCAAGGGGCTCGACTGGACGGAGCGCTTCAGCCGTGTCGCTGACGCGGTGCGCCAACTCGGCCTCGGCTCGGCGCTGCTCGATGGCGAGATCGTGTCGGAGGCCGAGAGCGGCGTCCCGAGTTTCGGCGGCCTGCAGGCGGACCTTAAGGCGGGCCGGCAGGACCGGATGGTCTACTACGTCTTCGACGCGCTCTATCTCGACGGCGTCGACCTGACGAAGACGCCGCAGATCGAGCGCAAGCAGCTGCTCGAAGCCGCGCTGACCGACCTCCCCGAAGGCTCGCCGCTGCGCTACAGCGCGCATTTCGAGCATGACGGCGGAACCATGCTGACGCACGCATGCCGCCTCGGCCTTGAGGGGGTCATCTCCAAGCGCAAGGACGCGCCCTACACGCCAGACCGGGGCTCGCATTGGCTCAAGGCCAAATGCGTCCTCAGGCAGGAATTCGTGGTGATCGGCTACACGGTGTCGACCGCCGCGAAGCGCTCCATCGGCTCCCTGGCGCTCGGCTACTACGAGGACGGCAAGCTGATCTATGCGGGACGGTCTGGCACCGGCTTCTCGGGTGACGAGGCTCAGAGCCTCTATGCAGGCCTTTCCGCCATTGCGGCCGAGAAGCCGGCCTTCGGCCGAAAGCCGCCCGCCGGAACCGACAAGGGCGTGCGCTGGGTGGAGCCGCGCTTCGTCGCCGAGATCGAGTTCCGCGGCTGGACCAACGATGAGCTCCTGCGCCAATCCGCCTTCAAGGGCCTGCGGGACGACAAGCCCCCCGCCGAGGTCGTGCGCGAGGGCGGCTCCGGTCGCGCAGACGCCGCGCCCGCTGCCGAGGTGGACCTCTCCGGCGTGCGGCTCACCCATCCCGAACGGGTGCTGTGGGAAGAGGGCGGCGTCACCAAGCAGGGACTGGCGGACTTTTACGCCGACATCGCCGATTGGGCGTTGCCCCACCTCGTGAACCGCCCTCTGAGCCTCGTCCGCTGCCCTAACGGGGCGGGCAAGCAGTGCTTCTTCCAGAAGCACCGGTGGGAAGGGCTGTCGCCCGACATCCGCTTCATCGAGGTAGGCGACGCGGAGCCGATGACCTTTATCGAAGACCTGCGCGGGTTGCTCGGGCTGGTGCAGGCCGGCGTCCTGGAAATCCACCCGTGGGGATCGACGATCGCCGACATCGAGAAGCCCGACAGGATCATCTTCGATCTTGACCCCGGCGAAGACGTGACCTGGTCGCAAGTGATCGACGGAGCCTTGGCGGTCCGACGCCGGCTCGATCAGGACGGGCTGAAAAGCTTCGTCAAGACGTCCGGCGGCAAGGGCCTGCACGTCGTTGCGCCGCTCACGCCCTCGGCCGATTGGGAGACCGTGAAGGACTATACGCGTCGGGTGGTGGAAGCCATGGAAGCGGATGCGCCGGCGCTCTACGTCTCGAACATGGCCAAGCGCCTGCGCAAGGGCCGCATCTTCGTGGACTATCTGCGCAACGGGCGCGGCGCCACCGCGGTCGCGGCTTTCTCGACAAGAGCCCGCGACGGAGCGCCGGTGTCGACGCCGCTGGCCTGGGATGAACTGTCCGAGGCCTTGAAGGCCGACCACTTCCGCATCGACAATCTGCGGCAGCGGCTTGACTTTCTTGCGGCCGATCCTTGGGACGGGTTCTTTGACCTGCGCCAGACCCTGCCTAAGTCCGGCCCTGGCAAGAGCCGGAAGAAGACCGCCAAGGCGGCTTAGGTCTCTTCCTCGCGGTGCTGGCCCATACGAAAACGGCCCCGGATCGCTCCGGGGCCGCTTCATACACGCCGCGTTGCGGCGAGCGATTACTCGATGACCTGAACGACGCGGCGGGTCGACGGATCGACCAGCACGGTGCGGTTGTTGATCACCGAATAGCGATACTGCGTCTTCACGCCGACATCGGCCGGGACCGGATAGAGCTCAACGGTCTGCGGCAGGGGCTCGCCGACCACGACACGCTCCTGGTAGCTCACCGAGGGGCGACGCTGCTCGACGACGTACTGGTGAACGCGGGTGCTCTCCTGCTGGGAAAGCGTGCCGCCTACGATGGCGCCGGTCACGCCGCCAACGGCCGCGCCGATCGGGCCACCGACGATGGCGCCACCCACCGCGCCCGTGGCGGCGCCGGCGGCGGCTCCGCTCTGGCCGGACTGCGCGAAAGCGGCGGCGGGAGCGAGCATAGCCAGCGACAGCGTCGCGGCGAGAATAGCCTTGTTCATTTGATCGTCCTCTCTGCGTCTAATCGATGCAGCAAGAACGTGACCTGAGCCAGTCGGTTCCCGGTTTGATGCTCAATGAAGAAGACGGTTTCCCAATCATGTTCAGTACACCTGCTATTACTGTTAACTCTCAAAGCTCTGCCCAAGCTGGCAGGCGCCCTGGTGTCGAGTGCTTGGCGACCGGCATTTTCAGAAGAACGATGTTTTCAGCGCCAGGCCAGCCGCCGCCGGCGGAAAGGGCCTTCGTTCGGGCCATGACCGAGCCGGGAGTCCGAAAATGGAACTTACGTCGCCACGCTCGCGTTCGCGTGTCGAAAGCCGCCAGGCTTGCGTTCGCAGTGTCGGCAGACCGACGCTGCGCCATATTTGGGGGCGCCGTTCATGGCGAGCTCAATCGAAACCACCCTTGCGCAAGCGGCGCCGGCGCCTAGCACGCCGGCGAGCGGCAGATCGGGCTCGTCCCTGCCCATATCAGGCGTTGCTGAGCACTCCGAACTGGTGCGACCGGTTCCACCGGCGCAGTCACGCACCGTGGCGTTTGTGCTCGGCGCAATGGTGATCGCCTGCGTGGTCGCCGGCAGCCTCCTTCCGGCCTCAACCAGGGTCTCCAACGAGGCTGAGGCCGCGCGGACCCGTGCAGATCTGTCGCAGCTCGCGAGGCGGTGAGGCATGCGCCGCGGAGCCTTCCTTCTCAGAACCGTGCCCCTAGCGGCGCTCAGCCTCTGCCTCTCCGGCTGCCAGCATGGCGTGCTGGATCCCAAAGGTCCGGTCGGCGCCGCTGAACGCACGATCCTGCTGAATTCGCTCGCGATCATGCTCGCGATCGTGATCCCCACCATCGTGGCCACGCTGGCCTTCGCATGGTGGTTCCGGGCCTCCAACACGCGCGCGCGCTACCGGCCGGACTTCGTCTACTCGGGCAAGATCGAGCTGATCGTGTGGTCGATCCCGACCCTCGTCATTCTCTTCCTCGGCGGCGTGATCTGGGTCGGCTCGCACCAGCTCGACCCCTACCGGCCGCTGGAATCGGATCAGAAGCCGCTCGAGGTGCAGGTCGTTTCGCTCGATTGGAAATGGCTGTTCATCTACCCGGAGCAGAACGTCGCGGCCGTGAACCAGCTAGTGGTGCCGGCCGGCCGCCCGCTGCATTTCACGCTGACCTCCGCCAGCGTCATGAACGTGTTCTTCGTGCCCCAGCTCGGCAGCATGATCTACGCCATGAACGGCATGGCCACGCAGTTGCACCTGCAGGCCGACCAGCCCGGCGAGTTCGTCGGCCGCTCGGCGATGTTCAGCGGCGACGGCTTCCCGGGCATGTTCTTCACCGTGAAGGCCGTGCCGGGCGAAGCATTCGACGGCTGGGTCCAGACCGCGCGGGGCGCAGGCGCGCCCCTCGATCGCGCCGCCTATGCGCAGCTCAACAAGAAGAGCTCCTTCGATCCGCCGGCCACCTATCGTGCGGTCGAGCCGCATCTCTTCCACGCCATCGTCTCGCAGGAGCTGCCGGCGCAGCCGGGGCCCGACCAGGGCCGGGGTGGCCCGGATGTTTCACCGAGACCGGGGGGCTAGCATGCTGGGTAAGCTCAATTGGGACGCCGTTCCGTGGCATGAGCCCATCCCGATGATCGCATCCGGGTCGGTCGCGCTCGTGATCCTCGGCGTCATCGCCTGGGTCGTGCTGGGCGGCCATCTGCCCTATCTCTGGCGCGAGTGGATCACCAGCGTTGACCACAAGCGCATTGGCGTCATGTATGTGCTGCTCGCCTGCGTGATGCTGCTGCGCGGCTTCGCTGACGCCGTGATGATGCGCTCGCAGCATGCCGTGGCGTACAAGGCCGCAGGCTTCCTTCCACCCGAGCACTACAACCAGATCTTCTCGGCGCATGGCACGATCATGATCTTCTTCGGCGCCATGCCGTTCGTGATCGGCCTGATGAACTTCGTCGTGCCGCTCCAGCTCGGCGTCCGCGACGTCGCGTTCCCGACTCTGAACTCCGTCGGATTCTGGCTCACCGCCACGGGCGCGCTGCTGGTCAACATCTCGCTCGTGATCGGCGAGTTCGCCCGCACCGGCTGGCTGCCATATCCGCCGCTCAGCGAGACGACGTATTCGCCCGGCGTGGGCGTCGACTACTATCTCTGGGCGGTGCAGATATCCGGCGTGGGAACGCTGATCGGCGGCGTCAACATCGTCACCACCATCCTGAAGATGCGTGCGCCCGGTATGGGCTACCTGCGCATGCCGATGTTCTGCTGGACCGCGCTGGCGTCCAGCCTCCTGATTGTCGCCGCGTTCCCCATCCTCACCGCCACCCTCGCGATGCTGACGCTGGACCGCTATCTCGGCTTCCACTTCTTCACCAACGAAGCCGGCGGCAACCCGATGATGTTCATGAACCTCATCTGGGCCTGGGGCCATCCGGAGGTCTACATCCTCGTCCTGCCGGTCTTCGGCGTCTTCTCCGAGGTGATCTCGACCTTCTCGAGCAAGCCGCTGTTCGGCTATCGCTCCATGGTGGCGGCGACGCTCTTCATCTGCGTCGTCTCGTTCATGGTCTGGCTGCACCACTTCTTCACGATGGGGGCGGGCGCGGATGTGAACGCGTTCTTCGGCATCGCGACCAGCATCATCGCGGTCGGCACGGGCGTGAAGGTCTACAACTGGCTCTTCACGATGTATGGCGGCCGCATCCGCTTCACCACGCCGATGCTGTGGGCGCTCGGCTTCATGGTGACCTTCGTGATCGGCGGCATGACGGGCGTGCTGCTGGCCGTGCCGCCGGCGGACTTCGTGCTGCACAACAGCATGTTCCTGGTCGCGCACTTCCATAACGTCATCATCGGCGGCGTCATATTCGGGGCCTTCGCGGGCATGACCTATTGGTTCCCGAAAGCGTTCGGCTTTCGGCTCCATGAGGGCTGGGGCAAGGCCGCGTTCTGGTTCACGCTGGCGGGGTTCTACCTCACCTTCATTCCGCTCTACGTCGCGGGCCTCCTCGGCATGACGCGGCGCATGCAGCGCTATGATTTCGAGCCCTGGCATCCGTGGATGATCGCGGCCGCGCTCGGCACCGTGGTGATCGCGGCCGGCGTCGCCTGCCAGATCATCCAGCTCGTCGTCAGCATCCGCCAGCGCGACCAGCTGCGTGACGTTACCGGCGACCCCTGGGACGGCCGCTCGCTCGAATGGGCCACGGCCTCGCCGCCGCCGACCTTCAACTTCGCCACGCTCCCGAATGTCAGCGCCGAGGAGCCCTATTGGGAGATCAAGCAGCGGGCCCGCGAGCAGAACAAGCTGCGCGACGAGCCCGAATACGAGGAAATAGAAATGCCGCGCAACAGCCCGACAGGCTTCGTCTGCGCGTTCTTCGCCACCCTCATGGGCTTCGCGCTGATCTGGCAGATCTGGTGGCTGGTCGGCCTCGGCTTCGTCGGCGCCTACGCGACCTTCGTGGTGTTCGCCTGGCGCGACGTGCCCGAATACGTCATCCCGGCCCATGACGTCGCGCGGCTCGATCGCCAGAACCGAAGCGCCCGAACGGACGCGCTCTCAACCTATGCGGGGCCAGCCGAATGACCGCCGCAGAGATCAACCGCTCCGAAGGATCGCGGGGCGACCCGTACCGCGTCGGCCATGCGGGCCATCCCCATAGCCGCGCGCCCGGCCATGGCGAGGGCGGCCCCGCGCCCAAGCGCATCGTGGTGGCCTATGGGTTCTGGATATTCCTGCTCAGCGACATTGTGATGTTCTCGGCCTTCTTCGCCGCCTATGCGGTGCTGCGAGGCGCAACCGCGGGCGGCCCGACGGGCGCGGAACTCTTCGACCTGCGCATCACCGCCATCGAGACCGCCTGCCTGCTCGCCTCTAGCTTCACCTGCGGGCTCGCGAGCCTGTCAGTCGAGGCGCGGAAGCCGCTCTGGTTCTACGCCGCGATGGCGCTGACCTTCGTGTTCGGGGCGGCCTTCATCCTGCTCGAGATCCGCGAGTTCATCGAGCTCGTCGACAAGGGCGCGGGGCCCACGCGCAGCGCCTTCCTGTCAGCCTTCTTCACGCTCGTAGGCTGCCACGGCCTGCATGTCGGCGCGGGGCTGCTGTGGCTGCTGACCATGATGGCGCAGATCTTCGCCAAGGGTTTCCGACCCGACATCGTCCGCCGCTTCATGTGCTTCAGCCTGTTCTGGCACGCGCTGGACATCATCTGGGTGGCGCTGTTCACGGTCGTCTATCTTTTGGGAGCAGGCGCATGAGCGGGCATGAGCATGACGACTACGACAGCGCGCCGGGCGACGAACTGCGCATGGAGGGCGATATCGCCTCCGGCTTCCGCAGCTACCTGCTGGGGCTCGGGCTCGCCACGCTGCTGACCGTGATCTCGTTCGCGCTGCCCACCACGGGGCTTGTCTGGGGGCCGGCGGTCCCGATCGCGCTCGTGGTCTTCGCCATCGCGCAGATGGGCGTGCACCTGGTGTTCTTTCTCCACATCACCACCTCGCCGGACAACACCAACAATGTCCTGGCGCTCGCCTTCGGGGTGTTGATCGTCTTCCTGGTGATCGGCGGCTCGATCTGGATCATGAGCCACCTCGCTCACAACACCATGCCGATGGACGAGATGATGCGCATGCAGCGCTGACGTCAGCTCTCGTTGCGCACCCCGGCGGCGGGCGGAGCGGTCGGCGCCGCAAGGCGGCTTGCGAGGCTGGCGGAGCCCACCCGGCAAGAGCCGACAGCCAAAGACGGGCTCTCCATCGTGTATCGGCACGTCGTAACGCGCCATTTCACCAGCAGATCGAGCCTCGTCGTCGCCCGCACGGCGCAGGGCTCGGAGACGCCGTCGAGGCGCCGGCACTGTTCTCCGGCGGGCGGCGCAACGATGTCGGTCAAGCGAATATGGAAGTCGCCCGCGTCCAGCGTCTGCGCGTCGACGGCCGTGAGGCGGGTGAAGTCGCGCTCGATCATTGCTGGCGGGGACGGCGGCGGGGCGACCGCGACCGGCAACGCCCGCGTGACGTCCAGCGCCGGCTGCGCGGCGAAGGGCTTCCAACCCGCAAACGACGCCGCCAGCGCCCGGGCTTCGCGCGCCTCGGCCTCCGCATTCGCGGTGGCCGTCCAGCGGGCCGCCGCGACCGCGCACAAGGCGGCCAGCGCCAACGCGGTTATGGCGGCCGTGCGCGCCGCGGAGTCCAGCGTCAGCCCACGCGGGCGGGGGAGGGGTGTTCCGGTATGGTGCAGCTGTGCAAGCATGGCGTCTGCCTCGGTGCTCAGATGAAACCAAGCAGAACGGACACCGATGGGGGGATACTTGCCTGGATCGCTAAAATTCGGACGATCCGTGATGCAGGCGTCGCGTATTAGCGCCTATTGCAGCTTGCGATAAACGGAGCATCACCTTCGATTGGACGAATAGATCAGAAATTTGTTTCAAATAGACGCGTCAGGCGGCCTGATCCATTTACGCTCAACGCGCATTCGCGATTCGTCTTAGGACCTCGTTAAGCCGCAACCGGTGTGCTCGACCCACAACTTTCGGGCGAGAACATCCAGTGCGTTCCTCCATCATCGGCATCTCGGCGCTGGCTCTCGCGTCCTTTGCGAGCCTCTCGGCGGGCCTTGCGGCCGAAACCCGCGTCGCCGCGCTCGGCTCGGTCAGCTCGGCCCAGGTCATTCAGGGCAAGTCGAAGACCGTTCAGATGGCGCGGTCGTTCGTCGACCTCGTGGTCGGCGATCCCGAGATAGCGGATGTCATGCCGCTGACGGATCGAAGCCTCTACATCCTGGGCAAGAAGGCCGGCACGACCAACGTGTCCATCTTCGACGGCCTGAAGCAGCTCGTCGGCGTGGTCGAGGTCGAGGTCACCTACAACACGCCGCGCCTTGCCGCCGACATCGACCGCCTCGGCTCTCGCGGCGCCCGCATTTCGACCGCCAATGGCAAGACCGTGCTGAGCGGCGAGGTCGAGGACGGCGTCGCGGCCGCCAAGGCCGTGAACCTCGCCCGCCAGTACGGCCCCGAGGTCATGAACGCCATGCAGGTGCGCGGTTCGCAGCAGGTCATGCTCGAGGTCCGCTTCATCGAGGCCTCGCGCTCCGCCGGCAAGGATCTCGGCGTCAATTGGCGCGCAGTCGGGAACAACTATGGCGATCCGCTGAAGGGCGCGCTGAACTTCGCCGCCGCATCCGGCACGGGCGGCCTCGCGTCCGGCGGCACGCCGTTCGGCGCGGTGGTCGGGCGCGTCTTGTCGAGCGGCGTTCAGGCCGATGTTCTCGTTCAGGCGCTCGAGGAGAAGGGCCTCGCCCGGCGCCTCGCCGAACCGAACCTCATCACCATGTCGGGCGAGAAGGCGAGCTTCCTGGCCGGCGGCGAGTTCCCGATCCCGATCCAGGCCGACCAGGGCCGGATCACCGTCGACTACAAGAAGTTCGGCGTCGGCCTCACCTTCACGCCCACCGTGCTGGGCAACGGCGTCATCAACCTGCGCATCGAGCCCGAGGTCAGCCAGCTCGACGTCAACAACGCCATCCGCACGGCTGGCATCGCCATTCCGGCGCTGATCGTGCGCCGCGCCTCCACGGTAATCGAGCTGCGCGACGGCCAGAGCTTCGCGATTGCGGGCCTCCTGCAGAGCGTCAACCAGGAAACGCAGCAGCAACTGCCGTGGCTGGCCGACGTCCCGGTGATCGGCTCCCTGTTCCGCTCCGCCTCGTTCGAGAAAAAGGAGACGGACCTCGCCATCATCGTCACCCCCCACCTCGTCCGCCCGGCGCGGCCCGGCGAGCGGCTGCGCACTCCGCTGGACCAGTCGCCGATGGCCAACGACATCGACCGCGTCCTGTTCGGGCGCACGACCGGCCCGGGGCCCGAGCGTCCGGCGCGCGCCGGCGGCTACATTCTGGAATCGAAGAGGGTCCGCGATGCGGCGGTGCAGTAAGGAAATCGCGCTCGGCCTGATGCTGGCACTGACGGCTTGCCAGGACAGCCTGGCGCGACGCGAGACCATCGACATCGCGGCCGGCGACGCCATCGCGCAGAACAAGGCGATCCACATCATCGATCCCTGGCCGGCGTCCTCCGCCAACACGGCGATCCCCACCAATGCGCGGCGCGTCGCGGATGCAATCGAGCGCTACGAGAGCCGTGCGCCGGCCGGAGTCGCCGCAAGCGGCGCCCCCGTGTTCGCCCCCGTCACGCTCGCGCCGCCCCCCGCAGCGCCCTGATCCTCCCGCTTAATCATGACCCAAGACGCCCAACAGCCTTCCACCATCCTCCTGATCGGCCCCGACTCCGCTTTGCTGGAAGGCGTCGCCGCCGTGCTCGCGCCGGTGCAGTCGGTGCGCCCCGTTATTGCGGCTCTTCCGGTCGAGCAGGTCGCGCGCGATCCGCGCGCCGCGCAGGCCTCCGTGGTGGTGGTGGATCTCGATCCCCGGCGCCAGGAGAGCCTCGCGGGCCTGCGCACGCTGATGGGGACCGTCGCCCCCGGCGCGCCCGTGATCGTGCTCACCGAGGCCTTCGACGACGGCCTCGCGCGCTGGTTCCTGCAGATCCGGGTGGCGGACTTCCTGCGCAAGCCCGTGCAGCCCAAGGACGTGCTCAGATCCTGCGTGCAGGCGCTGCGGGCCGGCCAGGCCATGCCGGAGCAGACCGGCCGCACGCATGCGCTGCTGCCGGCGCTGGGGGGCGTCGGCAACACCACCCTGGCGATCGAGACCGCCATGATCCTGCTGCGCGATGGCAAGGAGCCGTCGACCTGCCTGGTCGACCTCGACTTCCAGAGCAGCTCCTGCGCCGAGTATCTCGACATCGAGCCCCGCCTCAACGTCGAGGAGGTGGGCCGCTACCCCGAGCGGCTCGACCAGCAACTGCTGGAGGTCATGCTCAGCCTGCACGGGTCGGGCTTGTCGGTGCTTGCGGCTCCCGGCCGGCCGGCGCAGCCCAACGATGTCAGTCCGGACTTCGTGCTGCGCGTGCTCGACCTCGTCTCCGCCCGCTTCCGCAACGTCGTGATCGACCTGCCGCGCCGTTGGGATCCTTGGACGGACGCGGTGCTGGGCGGCTCCAACACGGTGTTCCTGGTCACCGACATGACCGTGCCAGGGCTCCGGCAGGGCCGCAACCTCGCCAAGGCGGTGTCCGAGCGGCTGCCCGAGGTCGAGCCGCGCGTGGTGGTCAACCGCTTCCAGCAGACCTCGCTCTTCGGCACCGGCCTGCGCAAGACCGACGCCGAAAGCGCGCTCGGGGCGTTCTTCGCCGGCACGGTGGCCAACAACTATCCGCTTGTGCGCGAAGCCATCGATCGGGGCTTGCCGCTTGAGTCCGTGAAGGCGGGCAGCAACGTCTCGGCGGATCTCCGCAAGATCGTGCTCTCGCCTGTCGCCCGCGCCTGAGAACGTGGCGAAAGCTGCAATTTTACCTTGCGGCCTTCGGCGATTTTCACACCTGCCCGCCAGCATTGCCTCGCTTCAAGATCGGCGACCCCAACCCATGCTCGGACGCTTTTCCAATCGCCGCACCGCCGCTTCGCCCGCCTGGCCGGCCGAGCCGCCGTCGCCGGTCTATGAGCCGTTGCACCACGCAGCGCCCGAACTGCCGCCCGCGCCCGCGGTCTCGATCTACCCCATACCGGCCGATGCCGCCGTTGCGGCCGAGCCGCCCGCGCCGGTCCCCACCCTGGTCGCGCCAGCGCCGGTGGCCCAGGCCGCGCCCGAACTCGCGTCGGCGCCCATCAAGCCCAAACTGCTCGAAGCCAAGGTGCGCCTCCACAAACGGCTGATCGAGGAGCTGAACCTGGCCAGCCTCGAAAAGCTTCCCGAGCAGGAGCTGCGGCGCGAGATCCACGCCATCATTTCCGGCTGGGTCGTGGCCGAGCGCCTGCCGCTCAACGCCAAGGAGCTGGACGCCTTCGTTTCCGAGGTGCTGGACGAGATGACGGGCCTCGGCCCGTTGGAGCCGCTGCTGCGCGACCCGAGCATCGCCGACATCCTCATCAACGGCCACGAGAACGTCTTTGTGGAGCGCAGGGGCGTGCTCGAGCAGGTTCCGTCGCTGTTCAAGGACGAGGCGCACCTGATGCGCATCATCCAGAAGATCGTCTCGGCGGTGGGCCGCCGCGTCGACGAGTCGAGCCCGCTTTGCGACGCGCGGCTGGCCGACGGCTCGCGCTTCAACTGCGCGGTGCGGCCCATCGGGGTGGACGGCCCGCTGGTGTCGATCCGCAAGTTCTCCAAGTCGAAGCTGTCGCTGGACCGCCTGGTCGAGATCGGGGCCGTGCGGCCGCAAATGGCCGAGCTGCTGGCCGCGGCCGTGAAGGCCCGCATCACCACCATCGTGTCGGGCGGCACCGGCTCGGGCAAGACCACGATGCTGAACGCCCTCTCGGCGTTCATCTCGCCCACCGAGCGCCTGATCACCATCGAGGATGCGGCGGAGCTGCAGCTCCAGCAGCCCCACGTCGCGCGCATGGAGACGCGGCCCGCGAACCTTGAAGGGAAGGGCGAGATCCGCCAGCGCGACCTCGTCAAGAACGCCCTGCGCATGCGACCCGAGCGCATCATCCTCGGCGAGTGCCGGGGCGAAGAAGCCTTCGACATGCTGCAGGCCATGAACACCGGCCACGAAGGGTCTATGGCGACCATCCACGCCAACAACCCGCGCGAGGCCATCTCGCGCCTGGAGCAGATGATCGGCATGGCCGGCCTGCCGCTCAGCCAGACGTCGATCCGCGGCCAGATCTCCGCCGCCGTGCGGATGATCGTGCAACTGCAGCGTCTCTCGGACGGCAAGCGCCGCGTCACCTCGGTGGCCGAGATCACCGGCATGGAAGGCGACATCATCCAGATGCAGGAGATCTACAAGTTCGTGCGCACCAGCACGGACCCGGACGGCACGATCCAGGGCCATCACGTGGCCACCGGCATCCGGCCGCGCTTCCTGCAGGAGCTGGTCGCCCACGGGGTCAACATCCCGTCCTCGCATTTCGACCCGTCCAAGCCGCTCTGACGCATGGACGCCCTCGACATCGATCCCGTCTACGCGGTGCTCGGCCTCGTCGCCCTGGCGGTCGTGCTCGTCGTGGAAGCGTTGTACCTGCTCGTCTACGACAAGAAGGACTACCGCACCCGCGTGAATCGGCGCCTGTCGCTCGGCGGCAAGGGCGACGCGCCCGAACGCGTGCTCGTGCAGCTTCGCCGCGAGCGCGGCCTGAACGCCGACGGGCATGCGTCGTGGTCCGGCTGGCTCCAGCAGCTCGCCCTCCAGTCGGGCGTCCGCATGGGGCCGCCGCTCATCGCGGGGCTTGTCGCGCTGCCGCTGCTGGCGGGCGGCGGCGCATACTCGGCCACGCTCGAACCGACGCTGGCGCTGGTGGCGGCGTTGGCTGCCGGGACCGCGCTGCCGCTCGGCGCGCTGCTGTTCCTGCGCAAGCGCCGGCAGGCCAAGTTCGCCGAGCAACTGCCGCAGGCCATCGACGTCGTGGTGCGCAGTCTGCGAGCCGGCTACCCGGTGCCGATCGCCATCGCGATGGTGGCCCGCGAGATGCCCGACCCGCTCGGCTCGGAGTTCGGCATGATCGCGGACGAGATCACCTACGGCGCCGATCTCGAGGGCGCGATGCGCAGCATGCTGGCCCGGGTCGGGCAGGAGGATCTCGCGCTGTTCGTCACGTCCATCGCGATCCAGTCGACTACGGGCGGCAATCTCGGCCAGATCCTCGAGAACCTCGCCAAGGTCATTCGCGAGCGCTTCAAGATGCGCCGCAAGGTCAAGGGCCTCTCGGCCGAAGGCAAGGTCGCGGCCGCGATCCTGAACGCCATGCCGGTCTTCGTGTTCATGGCCATCAACGTCATCAGCCCGGAATTCTACGGCGACGTGTGGGGCCAGCCTTCGGCCCCTTACGTGCTGGGCGGGTCGCTCGGCTGGATGATGGTGGGCAACCTCATCATGTGGCGCATGATCAACTTCAAATTCTGAGAGCCGCCATGGACGCGCCCGAAACCGACCTCCTGTCCGGCCTCGATGCCGATCTTCTGTTCGGGGGCGCGCTCACGCTCGTCGCGCTCGCGGTGGTCGCGGGCGTGGCGTGGACGCTGATGCGCGTGCGCCGGCAGGTGCGCCGCCGCGCCGCGCCCAGCCTCGCGCCCGCGGCCATCCATGAGGGCGGGGCCGCGCTGGAGCGCCTGTCCGCCTATATCGCGCCCATCCTCGCGGGCGCGGACGCGCGCGAGCAGCGCCAACTGCGCCAGCGCCTCGTGCAGGCGGGTTTCCTCTCGCCCTCGGCCGTGCCCCTGTTCTTCGGCGCCCGCCTCGCCGGCGCGGTGTTGGGCGGAGCCGGAACGGCGCTCACGCTCTGGCTGGCCGAGAGCGACGCCAATCTGCTGGTCTGGACGGCCGCCGTGGCGGGCATGGGGTATTTCGGCCCGGACTTCTATGTCGGTCGGCGGATCAAGGCGCGGGTCGAATCCTACCGGATGGGGTTTCCGGATTTCATGGACCTCATGGTGGTCTGCGCCGAGGCCGGCCTGCCGATGGAATCCGCCATAGACCGCATTTCGCGCGAGCTCGTTCAATCCTATCCGTGGCTGGCCGAAAACCTCGCCATGGTGTCGCTGGAAATCCGCGCCGGAACGCCGATGGGCGAGGCGTTGAACCGTCTCGGCCAGCGTCTTGGGCTGGAAGAAGCCGTAACGTTCGCAGCTCTGCTGCAGCAATCCACCGAGCTGGGCGCCAGCCTCTCGCAGTCTCTGCGCGTTTACTCCGACGAGATGCGCAACAAGCGCATGTCGCGCGCAGAGGAAAAGGCCTACGCGCTGCCGGCAAAGCTTGTGGTTCCCTTAACGGTTTTCGTCTTCCCTGTTCTGATCATTACGCTGCTCTATCCGGCCGGCGTCCGGGTCATGTCCTCCTTCGCGAATTCCTGACAATGCGCATCGCCTCGTTCCTGTCCCTTGCTCTGGCCGGCTTTGCGTCGTTGGGCCTTGCGGGCTGCAATCCCGTGCTGGCGCCAGGCGGCGAGGCGACCCTCGAGGTGAGCGCCGTGGCTCCTTCCCCGGCCGCCACCACGGTGGTGCAGGTTGCGGCGACGCCGGTCCCGGAAGGGCAGGCCGATCTCGAACTCGGTCAGAAGCACTTCGCCGCCGGACGATACGGCTTGGCCGAGATGCATTTCCGCAAATCCGTCGAGAGCCCCGGCGCGACCGCCGAAGCGTGGCTCGGCCTGGCGGCGTCCTACGACCAGTTGCGCCGCTACGATCTCGCCGATCGGGCCTACGCCAAGGCCGAACAGATCGGCGGCCGCACGCCCGCCTATCTGAACAATCGCGGTTATTCCTATCTGCAGCGCCGCAACTACAAGCTGGCCAGCCAGAACCTCTCCGCCGGCCTGGCGAGAGATCCGGAGAATCCCGAGATCGCCGCCAACCTCCAGGAGTTGGACAGGCAGGTCCGCGCCGCGCGCCCCGGCCGCTGACGCTGACGCTTTAGCCGCTCTCGAACCTCTCTCTCCGCGGATGGAACGGCGGCGCGGCGGCGTCGTTTTCGGTCAGGAATCCCGGAGAACGAGCATGGACGAGGAGTTGAAACAGCGGATCCGCGTGCGGGCGCATGAAATCTGGATGAACGAAGGCCGGCCGCACGGACGTGACCAGGACCATTGGGACCAGGCCTTCCGCGAACTCTCCACACCCGCCGGCAGCGCCGTTGAGGCGGTCGAGACACAGGCCTCCGCGGGCGCGGCGACGAAATCCGGCCGTAGCGTACGCAGCAAGAAGGCGCCGGCCGGCTCGACACCGTCCGAAGCCGCCAGCACGGCCGGGGAGGGCGCGTCCGGCCGTCGTCGCTGACGCGGTCGCGCCGCCGGGACACGGCCGCCATGCGGCCGTCATGGTTGCGGCAGGGTCGTCCGGCGTGTCTGATGCACGCCCATCAAAGCGCCAGGAGCCCGCCTTGCCCCACCAGCCCGCCGCCGACCGCTATGAGAGCGGCATGATCTACAACCGGGTAGGCCGCAGCGGCTTGATGCTGCCCGCGATCTCGCTCGGTCTTTGGCACAATTTCGGCCTTGACCGTCCGCAGGACACCGCCCGCGCGATCGCCCGCAAGGCGTTCGATCTCGGCATCACGCATTTCGACCTGGCCAACAACTACGGCCCGCCTCCCGGCTCGGCCGAGAGCGCCTTCGGCGAGATCCTGCGCGCCGACTTCGCCGGCCTGCGCGACGAACTCGTGATCTCCACCAAGGCCGGCTACCGCATGTGGCCGGGTCCCTATGGCGAGTGGGGCAGCCGCAAATACCTGATCTCCAGCCTCGACCAGAGCCTCAAGCGCTTGGGGCTCGACTACGTGGATGTTTTCTACTCCCACCGCTTCGACCCGAACACGCCGCTCGAGGAGACCATGGGGGCGCTCGACGCGATCGTGCGCCAGGGCAAGGCGCTCTATGTCGGCATCTCGTCCTACAACGCGCAGCGGACCCGCGAGGCCGCCCGCATCCTGCGCGATCTCGGCACGCCCTGCATCATCCACCAGCCCAGTTATTCGATGATCAACCGCTGGATCGAGGACGACGGCCTCCTCGACGTGCTCGATCAGGAGGGCATGGGCTCAATCGTGTTTTCCCCGCTTGCGCAGGGCATGCTCACCGACAAATACCTCCAGGGTGTGCCGGGCGACAGCCGGGCCGCAGCCGGCAAGTCGCTCCGCACAACGTTCCTGAACGACGAGAACATCGGCCGCGCCAGGGCGCTCGACGCCATCGCGAGGCGGCGCGGCCAGACGCTGGCGCAGATGGCGCTCGCCTGGGTGCTCCGGGGCGGGCGGGTCACCTCGGCGCTCATCGGCGCGAGCCGGCCCGAGCAGGTGGAAGACTGCGTCGCGGCTCTCAAGAACCTGGAGTTCACGCCTGCGGAACTCGCCGAAATCGACACGCATGCGGTCGAGGGCGGCGTGAACCTCTGGGCGGCCTCGGCCGAGCGGGCAGGGCCGTCGCGCTAGCGCGAACGGGTGCTGTCGCGCATCACGACCTCGGCCGGCAAGCGGATCTCCCGCGAGGCCGGCTGGCGGCCTTCGATGAGGTCCACCAGCATGGCGGCGGCGCGCGCGCCGATCTCGGTGCGGGCCTGCCGCACCGTGGTGAGCGACGGATTGTAGGCCGCCGCGAACTCGATGTCGTCGAACCCCGCCACCGAGACGTCGCCCGGCGCCGAGAGCCCGGCGGCGGTAAGCGCCCGGATGGCCCCCATCGCCATAGCGTCGTTGCACGCGAAGATCGCGTCCGGCCGCTCGGGCAGGGCGAGCAGCGCGAGCGCGGCCTCTTCGCCGGCCCGGATGGAAAAGTCGCCCGGCCGCACCAGCGCGGCGTCGAACGGCAGGCCGTGCGCCTCCAGGGCCTCGCGGTAGCCAGCGAAGCGATCGTGCTCCAGCACGTTGGCGGCCGGGCCCGCCACATAGGCGATGCGCCTGTGCCCTTGCTCGATCAGCCGCTCGGTCATGGCCCGCGCGGCTTCGCGGTTCGCGGTCTCGACATGCGGCAGGCCGGAGCCGGGAATGCGTTCGCAGAGGCTGACCGTCGGGGCGCCGGCCGGCCCTCCGGTTGCGGCCGAGAGCAGCCGCCCGTTCAATAACAGCAGGCCGTCCACCCGGCCGGCGCGCACGAAATCGGCGTGGTCGCGCTCGCGTTCGGGGTCGTTGCCCGTATCGGCGATGATCAGGCTGTACCCGGCGGGCCGCAGCGTCGCCGCGATGCCCTGCAGCACCTGCGAAAAGAAGATGTTGGACACGTCCGGCACAACGGCGAGCACCGCATGGGTGCGGCTCGTGCGCAGGTTGCGAGCCGCGACATTGAGCACATAGCCGGTCTCGCGCACCGCCTGCATCACGGCGTCGCGGGTCTTGGGCTTCACCTGTTCGGGATTGGCGAGCGTGCGGCTGACGGTGGCGGTCGAAACCCCGGCGCGCCGGGCGACATCGTCGATCTTCGGCCTTGGCAGGCGCTCGCCCATTGCTGTTGCCCAACCTTCGCGCGTGCGCCGAACGGACGCATGCTAGACTGCGGGGTGCTTGACACACGCCCCTCGTGTGGCACTCTATGCGGAAATGTAATCGATTACAAATCGAAACGCATCGCGCTCAAGACGATGCTGCGGGAGGATCAACGATGACCAGCAAGGGTGCGCGGCCTGCGCCGCATAGGACCGTCAAAAACTTCGCGACGCTTGGCGCGGCTCTCGCCGGTGTGGCGCTCTGGACAGCTCCGGCCGTCGCCCAGGCCAACAAGGCCGAGGTGATCCATTGGTGGACTTCGGGCGGCGAGTCCGCCGCCGTGAAGGTGTTCGCCGAGCAGTTCGCGAAGGCCGGCGGCACCTGGGTCGACACCGCGATCGCGGGCGGCGCCAACGCCCGCACGGCGGCCATCAACCGCACCGTCGGCGGCACGCCGCCCACCATGATGCAGTTCAACACCGGCAAGCAGTTCGATGAGCTGGTTGAGAACGACCTGCTCAACGACGTTGACGCGATCGCGACCGAGCAGAAGTGGAAGGACAAGATCCCGGGTCCGATCCTGGCGGCCACCACCCGCAACGGCAAGATGTTCGCCGTGCCGGTGAACATCCACGGCCAGAACTGGCTGTTCTACAACACCGAGGTTCTGAGAAAGGTCGGGGCTGAGGAGCCCAAGACCTGGGATGACCTGATCCCGATCCTCGACAAGATCAAGGCCGCCGGCCTGATCCCGCTTGCGTTCAGCGGCCAGAAAACCTGGGAACGCAACCTGTTCAACGCCGTGCTGATCGGGCAGGGCGGCCCGGAGCTCTGGCAAGCGGTTTACGGCAAGAAAGACCCGGCCGCCGTGAAGAGCGCCGCGTTCAAGAATGTCGCCGAGACCTATGGCAAGCTGCGCGGCTATGTCGATCCGGGCGCGCCCGGCCGCAATTGGAACGACGCGTCCGCGCTCGTGATTCAGGGCAAGGCCGGCTTCCAGGTCAATGGCGACTGGGCCAAGGGCGAGTTCATCGCGGCCGGCCAGACGGCCGGCAAGGAATTTGGCTGCACCATCCTGAGCAAGGCCGGCGGCGGCTACGTGATGGGCGGCGACGTCTTCGCGTTTCCGAAGACCAAGGATCCGAACCAGCTCAAGACGCAGGTGATGCTGGCCAAGCTGATGCTGGAGCCCGAGACGCAGATCGCTTTCAACACCAAGAAGGGCTCGATCCCCGTCCGGACCGACGTGGACGTGAGCTCGATGGACATCTGCGCCCAGAAGGGAGCCAAGATGGCGGCCGACAAGGCCCAGCAGGCGCCCGCCATGGAGTTGCTGACGCCGCCGTCCGTGACCGGCGCGGTGGAGGACGTGATCTCGTCCTTCTGGAACACGCCCGCCCAGAGCACGGACCAGTTCGCGGATAAGTTCGCCGCGGCGCTGAAGCAGATCTGACCCCGCGCCGGCCCGCCCGGTGCGGGCCGGTTTTCCTGTCGTTCGCTCCGGGCGCGCGTAGCGCCGTGGGAGGATCGCCATGCGCGCAATCAGGCCTCGCCTCGCATCCCGCTTCGCCGCGCTCCTCGGGCTTGCGCCGGCGCTCGCGATCCTCATCGTCGTCTATGTCGGCTGCACGGCATGGACGATCTGGATCTCGATGACGTCGTCGCGAATGCTGCCGAGCTCGAATTTCGTCGGCCTCAGGCAATACGAGGCGTTGTTCGCCAACGAGCGCTGGCAGGTCTCGGTTGGCAATCTGGCGGTGTTCGGCGTGCTGTTCATGCTCGTTAGCATCGCGCTCGGCTTCCTGCTGGCGGTGGCGATCGACCAGCGCGTGCGGGGCGAAAACCTGCTGCGCTCGATCTTCCTCTACCCGTTCTCGATGTCCTTCATCGTCACCGGCCTCGTCTGGCAGTGGCTGCTGAACCCCACCTTTGGCATCGAGAAGATGGGCCGCGACCTCGGCTTCGCGGACTTCCGGTTCGACTGGATCGTCCGCCAGGACATGGTCATCTACACCCTGGTTTTCGCCGCGGTCTGGCACGCCGCCGGGCTCGTGATGGCGATCATGCTGGCGGGCCTGCGCGGCATCGACGAGGATATCTGGAAGGCCGCGCGCGTCGACGGCCTGCCGCCATGGCGGGTGTATCTCTCGGTCGTGATCCCGATGCTGGGCGCGAGCTTCGCCACCGCGTCGGTGCTGCTCGCCACCAGCGTGGTGCGGCTCTACGACCTCTCGGTCGCGATGACCAATGGCGGCCCCGGCGTCGCCTCAGAGGTGCCGGCCAAGTTCGTGATGGACCACCTGTTCGAGCGCGGCAATCTCGGCCTCGCGACCGCGGCCGCCACCTCCATGCTCATCACGGTCGCGGCCGTGGTCGGGCCCTGGCTTTACTGGCAGAGCCGCCGGACCGGGAGGGCGCACGCGTGACCGCTCCCGCCGACACCATGCGCCCGGCCTGGCCGAATGCGCCGTCTTCCGCCCGCAGTCTCGAGCCCAGCGGCGCGCGCCCGCGGCGCCTCACGCCCGCCCGGGTCGGCCTCTACGCCTTCCTGGCCATCACGGCGCTGTTCTTCCTGACGCCGCTCTACGTGATGGTGGTCACGTCGCTGAAGGAGATGAGCGAGATCCGCTCCGGCGCGATCCTGTCATTGCCGCTGGCGCCCACCATCGAGCCCTGGATCAAGGCCTGGTCCTCGGCCTGCACGGGCCTCAGCTGCAGCGGCATCAGCGTCGGCTTCTTCAACTCGGTCGCCATTCTGGTGCCGTCCGTGATCGCCTCCATCGCGGTGGGCGCGCTCACCGGCTACGCGCTCTCGTTCTGGCGCGTCAGGGGCTCGGGCGTGCTTTTCGGCGCGCTGATGATCGTCGCCTTCGTGCCCTACCAGATCTTCATCTACCCGCTGGTGCGCGTCTTCGCCTTCGTGGGCATCAACAATTCCATCCCGGGCATCGTCGTCATTCACACCGTTTTCGGCCTGCCGACGATGACGCTGCTGTTTCGCAACTACTTCGTTTCGCTGCCGATCGAGCTGTTCAAGGCGGCGCGGGTCGACGGCGCCGGCTTCTTCCGGATCTTCTGGTCCGTGATGCTCCCCATGGCGACGCCCATGCTGATCGTCGCCGTGATCCTGCAGGTCACCGGCATCTGGAACGACTTCATCCTCGGGCTCGTCTTTGCCGGTCGCGAGAACCTGCCGATGACCGTGCAGCTCAACAACATCGTCAACTCGACCCAGGGCGAGCGCGCCTACAACGTCGACATGGCCGCCACGATCCTGACGGCGCTCGTTCCCCTGGTCGTCTATTTCGCGTCCGGACGCTGGTTCGTCCGCGGCATCGCCTCCGGCGCGGTGAAAGGCTGACCATGACGAAACGCTGCGACGTCTCCATCCGCGGTGTCGAGATCTCCTTCGGCGCCGTGCGCGTGCTGGAGAAGCTGGATCTCGAGGTCGCCCAATCCGAGTTCCTGGTGCTGCTTGGGCCCTCCGGCTGCGGCAAGTCCACGCTGCTGAACGCCATCGCGGGGCTGATCGACGTGCAGGCCGGGCAGGTCTGGATCGGCGGGCGCAATGTCACCTGGGAGGAGCCGAAGGACCGCGACATCGCGATGGTGTTCCAGTCCTACGCGCTTTATCCGCGCATGACGGTGCGCGGCAACATGTCGTTCGGCCTCAAGGTCGCCCGCATGCCGGCCGCCGAGATCGAGACGCGCGTCGCCGCGGCGGCCGCCATGCTGAAAATCACCGAGTTGCTGGACCGGCGCCCCGCCGAGCTCTCGGGCGGCCAGCGCCAGCGCGTGGCGATCGGCCGGGCGCTGGTGCGCGACGCGGGCGTCTACCTCTTTGACGAACCGCTCTCCAACCTCGACGCGCAGCTCCGGGCCGAGTTGAGAGTCGAGATCAAGAGACTGCACCATCGCCTTGCGGCGACGATGATTTACGTCACGCACGACCAGATCGAGGCTTTGACGCTCGCCGATCGGATCGCGGTCATGAAGGACCGCGTGATCCAGCAGCTCGGCACGCCCAACGAGATCTATCGAACGCCCGCCAACCGCTTCGTCGCCTCCTTCGTGGGCTCGCCCGCCATGAGCTTCGTGCCGGGATCCTATGAGGTCCGCGACGGCTTGCCGTGGTTCAGGGCGGACGGAATATCGGCCAGCCTCGATGGCTACGCCTTCCAGGATCGCCTGCAGCCGGGCGCGCCCATCGAGCTGGGGGTGCGGCCCGAGCATGTCGAGGCCGGCATGGAGATCAACGCCACGGTCGAGATGGTTGAGCCGATGGGGTCCGATCAACTGGCCTGGTTGCGCCTCGGCAAGCACCCCGTCTCCATGCGCCTGTCCGCCGAGGCCGTGGCCGCGCCCGGCGCGCCCATGCCGATCCGCCTGCCGCCCGACAAGCTGAACCTTTTCGACGCCGCCTCCGGCCGTCGGCTCTGACCTTGCCCTGAAAGGATCCCCTAATGAAGCCTCTCGACGGCCTTTCCTTCCAGCTCTACTCCGCCCGCATGATGGAGCCGCTGGAGGGGCAATTCGAACTGCTCGCCGGCCTCGGCTACCGCAAGGTCGAGCCCTTCGGCGGCCTGCTCGGCGACCCCGACAGGCTGAAGCGCCAGCTCGACGAGCACGGCATGACCGCCCCGAGCTGCCATGTCGGCATGGACCGCCTGCGCGCCGACCCGGTCGCGACCGTGAAGCTCTGCCGAGGGCTGGGCATCGAGACCATCTACGCTCCGGCGCCGCCGCCCGGCGAGCGCGACGGCGGGGAAGCCGAATGGACCGCGATGGGCCGCGAGCTGAATCGCATCTGCAAGGCCGTCAACGGCGAGGGCCTGCGGTTTGGCTGGCACAACCACCATTTCGAGTACGGCAAGACCGCCGATGGCCGCCGCTTCCTCCACATTCTGCTGGAGGAAGCGCCGCAGATGCTGTGGGAGGCCGACCTCGCCTGGATCGTGCGCGGCGGGGCCGACCCCATCGCCGAGGTGAAGCGCTACGTCGGCCGCGTCGAGGCCGTGCACGTCAAGGACATTGCGCCCGAAGGCCAGTGCGCCGACGAGGACGGCTGGGCCGATCCCGGCCACGGCGTCCTTGATTGGGGCGCCATCGTGCCCGTTCTGCAGGAGATCGGCGTGAAGCTCTTCGTCGCCGAGCATGACAAGCCCAACGACGTCGCCCGCTTCGCCCGCCGGGCGATGACCACCGTCGCATCCTGGCGCTGAGGAGAAAACCCATGCGAGAGCTTGGAATCGGCGTCGTCGGCTGCGGCGTCATCTCGACCATCTACATGCAGAACATGCCGCTGTTCCGCGGCCTGCGCCTCGTCGCCTGCGCGGACCTCGCGCCGGAGCTGGCCCGCGCGCAGGCGGACAAATTCGGCGCGCGGGCGCTCACCATCGACGCGTTGATGCGGGACCCGGAGGTGGACGTCGTCCTCAACCTCACCCCGCCCAACGCCCATTTCGAAGTGAGCCACGCTGCGCTCACGGCCGGCAAGCACGTCTTCACCGAAAAGCCGCTCTGCGTCTCGGCCGAGGACGGCCGCAGGCTGCTGCGCGAGGCCGACGCCCGCGGCCTCAAGCTCGGCTGCGCACCCGATACGTTTCTGGGGGCCGGCGGTCGGCTGGCGCGCGAGACGGTCGACAGCGGCCAGATCGGCCGCGTGCTGGCGGGCTCGTGCTTCCTGATGTCCCACGGCATGGAGCATTGGCACCCCAATCCCGAGTTCTTCTTCAAGCCCGGCGGCGGCCCGATCCTCGACATTGGGCCTTACTATCTCGGCGCGCTGTGCAACCTGCTCGGCCCGGTCGCGAGCGTACAGGCGCTCTCGTCCACCGGCTTCGCCGAGCGCGTGGTCTCGGCCGAGGGGCCCCGCAAGGGCGACCGCATCACGGTCGAGACGCCCACCACCGTGATGGCGCTCCTGCGTTTCGCGGCCGACGCCGACATCGTTCTCTCCATGAGCTGGGACGTGTGGAAGCACGGCCATCCGCCTATCGAGCTTTACGGAACGGAGGGCTCTTTCCGGGCGCCCGACCCGAACTTCTTCGGCGGCGTCGTCGAGGTGACGGCGCGCGGCGATGACTGGCAGGTGCTGGATTCCTCATCGCGCCTCTATGGCAAGCCGAACTGGCGCTCGCCGAACTGGGCCCCGAGCCTTCCCGACCGGGCGAACTATCGCTGCCTGGGGCTCGCCGACCTCGCCAGCGCAGTGCTGCATGGGACGCCGCATCGCTCATCGGGCGCCTTCGCGTCGCATGTGCTCGACGTCATGCACGCCATTCTGCAGGCCGGTGAGGGTGGCGGAGCGGTCCGCATCGAGTCCCGCGTGGAGCGACCTGCGCCGCTCTCCGACGAAGAGGCGGCGTCCTACTGGCGCGGCGCAAAGGCCTGAGGAGCATTACCATGCCAGCCACCATGAAAGGGCCCGCGATCTTCCTGGCCCAGTTCGCCGGCGACGCCGCGCCCTTCAACAACTTCGAGGCGATCTGCGGCTGGGCCGCCGGCCTCGGCTACAAGGGCGTGCAGGTCCCGACCTTCGATCCGCGCATGATCGACCTCGACAAGGCGGCCGAGTCGCAGACCTATTGCGACGAGCTCGCCGGCATCGCGGCCAGCCATGGCCTCGCCATCACGGAGCTGTCCACCCATTTGCAAGGCCAGCTCGTGGCCGTGCATCCGGCCTATGACGAAGCCTTCGACGCCTTCGCGCCGGCGGCGCTCCGCGGCAAGCCGCAGGCGCGCCAGGAATGGGCGGTGGACCAGATGCGCAAGGCCGCCAAGGCCTCCCGGCGCCTGGGCCTCACCGGCAGCGTCAGCTTCACGGGCGCGCTCGCCTGGCCGTTCCTCTATCCCTGGCCGCAGCGGCCGCCTGGTCTGATCGAGACCGCCTTCGCCGAGCTCGGGCGGCGCTGGACGCCGATCCTCCACGCCTATGAGGAGGCGGGCGTGGACCTCTGCTACGAGATCCATCCCGGCGAGGACGTGTTCGACGGCGCCACCTTCGAGATGTTCCTCGAAGCCACCGGCAATCACCCGCGCTGCGCCATCAACTACGATCCCTCGCACTTCCTCCTGCAGCAGCTGGATTACCTCGCCTTCATCGACATCTACGCCGACCGCATCCGCGCCTTCCACGTCAAGGACGCGGAGTTCAACGCGTCGGGCCGCCAGGGCGTCTATTCGGGCTTCCAGCCCTGGCTGGACCGGGCCGGGCGGTTTCGGTCGCTGGGTGACGGGCAGGTGGACTTCAAGGCGATCTTCTCCAGGCTCGCCGCCATCGGCTACGACCGCTGGGCCGTGCTGGAATGGGAGTGCTGCCTGAAGAACGCCGAGGACGGCGCCCGCGAGGGCGCGGGTTTCATCCGCGACCACATCATCAGGGTGACCGACAAGGCGTTCGACGATTTCGCCGGCGGCGAGGTCGATCCCGCGCAGGCGCGGCGCATGCTCGGGCTGGGGAGGGAGTGATGGCCAGCCCACGCATCCGCCTCGGCATGGTGGGCGGCGGGGAGGGGGCCTTCATCGGCGCCGTCCACCGCATCGCGGCCCGCCTCGACGACCGCTACGAGCTGGTTGCCGGCGCACTCTCGTCCACGCCCGACAAGGCGCTGCGCTCGGCCCAGGCGCTCGGGCTCGCGCCGGAGCGCTCCTACCCGGACTTCGCCACGATGGCCCGCGCCGAGGCGACGCGGCCGGACGGGATCGAGGCGGTCGCCATCGTGACCCCCAACCATATGCACGCCCCGGCCGCCGAGGCCTTCCTCGACGCGGGCGTCCACGTGATCTGCGACAAGCCTCTCACCGCCACCCTCGAGGAGGCGCGCCGCCTGCGCGACAAGGCGCGCGCCAGCGACCGGATTTTCGCGGTGACCTACAACTACACCGGCTACCCGCTGGTGCGGCACGCGCGCCGGATGATCCGCGATGGAGAACTCGGCGCCATCAGGGTGATCCAGGTCGAATACCCGCAGGAGTGGCTCTCCACCCCGCTGGAGCAGACCGGCCAGAAGCAGGCCGACTGGCGCACCGATCCGGCCCGCTCCGGCGCGGGCGGCTGCATCGGCGACATCGGAACGCACGCCTATCAGCTGGCGCATTTCGTGTCCGGGCTCGCGCCCAGCCACGTGCTGGCCGAGGTCACCACCTTCGTGCCCGGCCGGCGGCTCGACGACAACGTCCAGGTGCTGTTGCGCTACGCCGAGGGCGCGCGCGGCGCGTTGTGGGCCAGCCAGGTCGCGCCCGGCAACGACAACGGCCTGCGCCTTCGCATCTACGGCGACAAGGGCGGGATCGACTGGCGCCAGGACGAGCCCAACCGCCTCACCTGGTCCCCGCTCGGCGAAGCTCCGCGCCTGATCGGGCGAGGGACAGCGGCCATGAACGCGGATGGCCAGCGCGTCAATCGCATCCCGGCCGGCCATCCGGAGGGGTATCTGGAAGCTTTCGCGACGCTCTATTCCGAGGTGGCCGAGGCCATCATGGCCCGCCGGGCCGGCGCGGCGCCTGACCCGTCCGGCACGTTCCCGACCATCGAGGATGGCTTCGCGGGCGTCGCCTTCGTGGATGCGGCGCTGCGCTCCAGCGCCGGCGGCGGCGTGTGGGTGACCCCGGAAGGCTGACCCGGCCAGCGCCCCTCGCGCCATCGCGCAGGGGCGCGCGTGGTGGATGGCGCCCATTCCCACAACCGCACTTGTGGGCGGCGGGCCGCCGTTCCATGATCCGTTTCCCCCGTCAGAGCGAAGCGATCATGACCCGAATTCAACATCTTCTCGCCGGCGCAGCCATCGCGCTCACGGCTGGCTTCGCGGCCTCGCCGTCCATGGCCGGCCGCGACCGATTCGTGGTCGACCTCGTCAACGAGCCGTCTTCGCTGGACCCGCAGGTGCAGTGGAACCCGGACAGCTACTACGTCTACCGCAACATCTTCGACAATCTCGTCACCCGCGACGACAAGGGCGCGCTCGCGCCCGAGATCGCAACGGCGTGGAAGCAGGTCTCGGACACCGAGATGGAGTTCACCATCCGGGACGACGTGACGTTCCATGACGGCAAGAAGCTGACGCCCGAGGACGTGGTGTTCAGCGTCAAGCGCATCACCGATCCGAAGTTCGGCAGCCCCCAGCTCGGGCAGTTCAACAAGATCACGGACGCGGTCGCGACCGGGCCGAACACCGTGAAGCTCGTCACCGACGGCGCCTATCCGGCGCTGCTGGCGCAGCTCGTGAAGCTGTCGATCGTGCCCAAGCACGTCGTCGAGGCGGTCGGCAAGGACGCCTTCAACGCCAAGCCTGTCGGCAGCGGCCCCTACGTGTTCGCCGACTGGTCGCGCGGCGTGGCCGTGACGCTGAAGCGCAACGACAAATACTGGGGCAAGAAGGCCCCGTTCCCGGAAGTCGCCTTCCGCGCCGTGCCGGACGCCTCCACGCGCGTCGCTAACCTGCAGGCGGGCTCCAGCGACCTCGGCGTCAGCCTCGACAGCGACCTCGCGGCGCAGATCAAGTCTTCTCCCAAGGCCAAGCCGCTGTCGGTGCTCACCGAGCGCGTGGCCTATCTGCGGCTGAATCCGTCCAAGCCCCCATTCGACAAGGGCGACATCCGCCGCGCCGTCGCGATGGCGATCGACAAGGAAGCGCTCGTGCAGGGCATTCTGGGCGGTTACGACAAGGCCGTCCCCGAGATGCTGACGCCCGCCCATTTCGGCTGGGTGGAAGGCATCGAGGCCCCGCCCTTTGATCCCAAGAAGGCCAAGCAGATCGTCGAGGCCGCCGGCCCCGCCGGCCAGACGGAGATCGAGCTTTCAACCGCGCCGGTGTTCGACCAGCGCATCGTCCAGGCCGTCCAGCAGATGCTGGCCGATGTCGGCCTGAACGTGAAGATCAACATGTCCGACATGGCGTCCTACCTGAAGCGCGCCCAGAGCGGCCCGGAAAGCACCCCGGCGCTCAGCTATGGCCGCTGGTCCTGCGCCTGCCAGGACGCCGACGGCGTGCTGTTCCCGCTGATGCACAATTCGAGCGGCTGGTCGGCCTATCGCAACACCACGACGGACAAGCTGCTCGAAGCCGCGCGCGCGACCCTGAACCAGGACAACCGCATGGCGGCCTACAAGCAGGTGCACGAGATCATCGCCAAGGAAGTTCCGCTGATCCCGCTCTACCAGTCGGCCATCATCTACGGCGCGGCCAAGCCGCTCGTCTGGCAGCCCACGCCGAACGAAAGCATGTTCCTGAACCGGATGGACTGGAAGGAGTAGCGCGGGCGCCCGGCCATGGCGGGCTTTCTTGCCCGGCGGCTCGCCCAGGCGCTGGTGACGATTTTCGGCGTCGCGACGCTGATCTTCTTCCTCCAGCGCCTCACCGGCGATCCGACCTACCTTCTCGTGCCCGAGACCGCGACGCCGGCCGACATCGACGCCATGCGTCGCAGCCTCGGTTTCGACCGGCCGCTGGTGGTGCAGTACGCGTCGTTCCTCGCCGATCTGCTGCGCTTCGATCTTGGCCGCTCGGTGATCCAGAACGCGCCCGTGACGACCATCATCGCATCGCGGGTGCCCTACACGCTGGCGCTCGCCGCAGGCGCGCTTCTGGTCGCATGCGGCGTCGGCATCCCGGTCGGGATCGCGCTGGCGCTGTGGCGCGATAGCGTCTTCGCCAGGTCCCTGTCCGGGCTCGTATTGGCGGCCCAGAGCCTGCCGACCTTCTGGAGCGGCATCCTGCTGATTCTGGTGTTCGCCGTGACGCTTGGCTGGCTGCCGCCCTCGGCGACAGGCGGGATCTCGCATCTCGTGCTGCCCTCGATCGCGCTCGGCCTGCTCAGCATGGCGACTTTCGCGCGCATCACCCGCACGGCGCTGCTGGATGAGCTGTCGCGCGACTATGTCCGCACCGCGCGCGCCCGCGGCGTGCTGCCCGGCCGGCTGCTGCGGCGCCATCTCGCCCGCAACGCCGCCATTCCGGTGATCACCGTGGCGGCGCTGGAGATCTCGAACCTGCTCGCCGGCGCGGTGATCGTCGAGACGGTGTTCGCCTGGCCGGGCCTAGGGCAGGTCACCGTGCAATCCATCCTGGCGCGCGATTTCCTTGTGGTGCAGGGCGTGGTGCTGCTCGGAGCCTTCGTGACGGTGGCGCTCAACCTGGCGGCCGACATCCTCTACAGCGTGGTCGACCCCCGCATCCGCCTCACCGGGGCCCGGGCATGAGCGCCGTGTCGCAACCCGTCCTTCGCCGCCGCGCCCGCTTTCGCTGGAGCCTCTGGGCTCCGGCCGCGCTGCTGGCGTTGTTGGTCGTCATCGCGCTCGCGGCTCCGTGGCTCGCGCCCTATTCGCCCACCCAGCAGAATCTGCTCGCGCGCCTCAAGCCGCCGGGCTTCGTGTCGCGCGGGGTCACCTATTGGCTCGGCAGCGACGAGCTCGGGCGCGATCTCCTGAGCCGCCTCATCCATGGCGCGCGGATCTCGCTTCTGGTGGCGTTCTCCTCCGTAATCCTGTCCGGCCTCGTCGGTACGACGCTTGGGATGATGGCCGGCTACCTGCGCGGGCCGGTCGAGATGGTGGTCATGCGGGTGGTGGACATCTTCCTCTCGGTGCCCGCCATCCTGCTCGCCATCATCACGGTGGCTGTGCTCGGCCCGGGGCTCATCAACGTCATCGTCGTGCTGGCGCTCACACGCTGGCCTCGCTACGCCCGCGTCGCCTATGGGCAGACGCTCGGCGTGTCCAACATGCCCTATGTGCGGCTCGCCGCCTTCATGGGCGCGCGCGCGCCGCGAATCCTGCTGCGGCACGTGCTGCCCAACATCATCGGGGCCATGACGGTGGTGGCCACGCTGGAGTTCGGCCTGATGGTGCTGTTCGAGGCCGGCCTGAGCTTTCTCGGCCTGGGCGTGCAGCCGCCGACCGCAAGCTGGGGCGCCATGCTGAGCACCGGCCGCAACTACCTCGCCACGGCCTGGTGGATCGCCACCTTCCCGGGCCTGTGCCTCTTCGTGCTGGTGTTCGCCGTGAACCTGATCGGCGACGACCTGCGCGACCGTTTCGATCCAAGAGCCTCATGAGGACGCCATGACTCAATTCCCAGATCTCGCCGGCAAACGCGCCGTGGTGACAGGATCTGGCGGCGTGATCGGCCGCTGGATCGCCGAAATCCTGCGCGACGCCGGCTGCCGCCTCTGCCTCACCGACACGAAACAGAACGCGCTCGACGAGCAGGTCCGTTCGCTCGGCCTCGCCGAGGGCAGTTTCGGCCATGCGGCGGACCTCACGGATGCGGGCTCGATCGAGGCGCTGGCGGCCGCCGTCGGCGAGCGCTGGGGCTCGGCCGACATCCTGGTCAACAATGCCGGGATCTACCCGTCCGGCTTCCTGCTCGACATCGACGTCGCCGAGTTCGACCGCATCTTCTCGATCAACCTGCGCGCGCCCTTCATCCTCACCCGCGCGCTCGCGACCCAGATGGTCCGGCAGGGCGTGAAGGGCTCGATCATCAACATTTCGTCCGGCGCCTCGCGCAAGATGCGCCGCACCGTGGTTCCCTACTGCACGTCCAAGACCGCGCTGGACCGGCTCACCAAGGGCTTTGCGATCGAGCTGGCCGAGTTCGGCATCCGCGCCAACACGCTGGAGCCGGGCTTCGCGGCCGGCAGCACCGTCAGCGCGCTCACGGACGAGCACATCCGCAACACGGTGGCGCAGATCCCGCTCGGCCGGCCGTCGTCGCGAGACGACGTCGGCGCCGCGCTGCTTTATCTCGCAAGCGACGCCTCGGCCTATGTCACCGGCTCGACCCTCACGGTGGACGGCGGCAACTCCATCGGCTCGCTGGCCGTGCACCAGGCGAAGAAGAACCCGCTATGACGGTGATCGAGCCCCGCCCAGCCCCCTACATGTGGCCGGAAGGCAGGCGCAGCGCCTTCTGCTTCACGGTGGATGTCGACGCCGAGTCGCCTTACCTCTGGAGCCTCAAGGATGCGCCGCCGTCCCGCCTGCTCGGCCAGATGGAGCAGCGGCTGTTCGGCCCGCGCGTCGGCATCTGGCGCTTGCTGGACCTGCTGGACCAGTACGACATCAAGGGCACGTTCTTTGTGCCCGGGGTCGTGGCCGAGAACCATCCGGAGCTGCTGCCCGAGTTCGTGACGCGCGGCCATGAGGTCGGCCTGCACGGATATTTCCACGAGCTGGCGTCGCAGGCCTCCGACGCGGAGTTCACGGCCGCGCTCGACGCCGCGCTGGAGCTCTTCCAGCGCCAGGCCTGCATCACGCCCGTCGGCTTCCGCTCGCCCGCCTGGGAGATGACGCCGCACATGATGGCCGAGGTGAAGCGCCGCGGCCTCTATGACAGCTCGCTGATGGGCTTCGATCACCCCTACACGATCGACGGCCTCACGGAGGTACCGGTCCAGTGGGTGCTGGACGACGCCGTGTACTTCAAGTTCGTCGGCGGCGGCGCCGACCACTGGCCGCCATCCGCGCCCGGACCCATCCTGGAGGGCTGGATCGACGAGTTCGAGACGCTGCACCGCTTCGGCTCGCTCACGATGCTGACCGTGCACGACTGGATCTCCGGCCGCGCCCACCGCATCCGCATGCTGGAGCGGCTGCTCGACCGGGTCACCAAGGACCCGACCGTCTGGGTCGCGACCGTCGCCGAAGTGGCGGCGCATCATGCCGCTTCGACCAACGCCCAGACATATGCGGTGAAATCGCGCCTGCCCGACGCCATCGCGTCCCGCCGCCACGGAGCGTCCTGACATGCAGACTTTCACGATCGGCAAGCACGAGGTCCGGTCCCGCCACGGCCTCGTCTCGGCGCAGAACCGTCTCGCCGCCGAGGCCGGCGCCGCCGTGCTGGCGCGGGGCGGCAACGCCATGGACGCGGCCGTCACGACCGCGCTGACGCTCTCGGTGGTGGAGCCCTGGCTGTCTGGCATCGGCGGTGGCGGCTTCCTGCTGCATGCCGACGGCGCCACCGGCGAGGTGAACACGCTCGACTTCAACGTCGTGGCCGCGCAGGGGCTCGACCCTGCCGACTATCCGCTGAGCGGCGCGAACGCGGGCAACTGGTTCGCCTGGCCCTCCGTGGTGGACGACCGCAACGTTTCGGGATTCACCTCCATGGCGGTCCCGGGCGCAGTGGCCGGGCTGTCGGCCGCGCTGGAGCGCTTCGGCACGATCGCGTGGGCGGACGCGCTGGCGCCCGCCATCGAGCATGCCGAGCGCGGGCTGGAGATCGACTGGTTCGCCTGCCTGTCCTTCGCGGTGGAAGCCGCCGGGCTGGCCAGGCATCCCTCGACAGCGGCGCTGTTCCTGGACGAGGGCAGGGCGCCCAAGGCCGGCGACGCCGCCTCGCCCAACCGCAAGCCGATGCCCAACAAGGCGAAGCTTCTGCGGCGGCTGGCCCAAGCCGGCGCCCGCGACTTCTACGAAGGCGAGACCGCGCGCCTGATCGCGCGCGACCTCGCGGACGGCGGCTCCAAGATCACGGGAGCCGATCTCGCCGCCTATGCGCCGCAATGGCGCGAGCCCCTGCGCGGCCAATATCGCGGCGTCGAGATCAACGCCATTCCGGGCCTGAGCGGCGGCCCGAGCTATCTGGAGGCCGCCGCCGAGCTCGAAGGGCAGGCGCTCGACCCCGCCGGCGCCCCGGCCGAAGCGGCGCTCGCCTATGCGGTGGCGATCCGCGGCGCCTATGAGCGCCGGCTGACCACCATGGGGCATGCGGCGACGCCGGAGGCCGGCTGCACCAGCCATTTCAGCGTGGTCGACGCCTCCGGCACGATGGTTTCGCTCACCAACACGCTGCTGTCGCGCTTCGGCTCGCGCGTGGTGCTGCCCAATGCCGGCTTCCTGATGAACAATGGCGTGATGTGGTTCGACCCGCGTCCCGGCCAGCCGAACTCGATGGCGCCGGGGGCCAAGCCGCTCGCCAATATGTGCCCGTTGATCCTGCGCCGCGACGGCAGGCCCTGGTTCGCGCTCGGCGCGGCCGGCGGGCGCACCATCTTCCCGACGCTGCTGCAGATCATGTCGCACGTGGTGGACGGCGGCATGAGCCTCGAAGAGGCGTTCCTTTGGCCGCGTCTCGACGCCAGCACGCCCACCATCCGGGTCAACGCCCGTGCGACCCCGGACACGGCGGCGCTGATCCGCAGCCGCTTCCCGGTCGAAATGGTGGAGGACACCGTGTTCCCGACGAACTTCGCCATTGCGTCGGCGGTGATGCGCACGCCCGACGGCGAGAACGTCGGCATGGCGCACCAGACCAGCCCTTGGGCTGCGGTTGCGGTCGGGGAGCGCGCGTGAGCGCAGCATTGCCTTCGGCTGCCGACGCCCCGCTGCTCGTCGTCGACGACCTCGCGGTCACGATCAACGGCGCGTCCGTGGTGGACGGCGTGTCGCTCAGCCTGCGACGTGGCCGCGTGCTGGCGCTGGTGGGAGAGAGCGGCTGCGGCAAGAGCCTGACGGCGCTCAGCATCCTGGGCCTGCTGCCCAAGGCGGCCCGGCGCGTGCGCGGCCGTGTGACGCTGGACGGGCAGGACCTCACCGCGCTGGACGAGCGCGCGCTCGCCAGGGTGCGCGGCGACCAGGCTTCGGTGATCTTCCAGGAGCCTGTCGCGTCGCTGAACCCGCTGATGCGGGTCGGCGAGCAGGTGGCCGAGGCGCTGCGCCTCCATCGCGGCCTTTCCGGCGAGGAGGCCCGCCGCGAGGCGGTCGCCATGCTGGCGCGTGTCGGCATCCCGGATGCGGAGCGCCGGGCCGAGGCTTACTCGTTCGAGCTCTCGGGCGGCATGTGCCAGCGCGTCATGATCGCGGCCGCGCTCGTGTGCCAGCCCAAGCTCCTGATCGCCGACGAGCCCACCACGGCGCTGGATGTCACCGTGCAGGCGCAGATCCTCGGCCTCATGCATGGCCTGCGCGCCGAGGCGGGCGCGACCATCCTGCTGATCACCCACGACATGGGCGTGGTGGCCGAAATGGCCGACGACGTCGCGGTAATGTATGGCGGCCGCATCGTCGAGAGCGGCCCCGTGGAGGAGCTCTTCGCCGACCCGGCCCACCCCTATACGCGGCTGCTGCTCGCCACCATTCCGCGGCTCGACGGCCGCCGCAAGGAGCCGCTGCGCACCATCGAGGGCGTGGTGCCCACCGCCGATCAATGGCCGGAGGGCTGCCGCTTCCGCAGCCGCTGCCCGCTCGCGGCTGACATCTGTTCACGCACGCCGCCGCTCGAGCCGGTGCGTAGCGCCCTGCGCCGCGCCGCCTGCTGGCGCACCGAAGAGGCGGCCGCGCTCGCATGACCGAACCGCTGCTCCAGGTCCGCGACCTGCGCGTCCATTTCCCCTTGCGCGGCCGCGGCGGCGTCGTGAAAGCGGTCGACGGCGTCAGCTTCGATGTGCCGGCCGGCCGCACGGTCGCGCTGGTGGGCGAGAGCGGCTGCGGCAAATCGACCACCGCCTACGCGATCCTAGGCCTCGAGCCGGCCACCTCGGGCGAGGTCCGCTTCGACGGCCGTGACATCACCCGGCTGGATCGCGCCGGCCGCCGCGCGCTGGCGGGCGACATGCAGATCGTTTTCCAGGATCCTTCGGCGGCGCTCGACCCGAAAATGACGATCGCGGACAGCATCGGCGAGCCGCTCGCGATCCAGGGCTGGAAATCCGCCGCGGCCGCCAAGCGCGTCGCCGAGGTCATGGATCTCGTCGGCCTGCCGGCGAGCTTCGCGGGCCGCACGCCCAACGCGCTCTCGGGAGGCCAGCGCCAGCGCGTCGTGATCGCCAGGGCGCTGGCCCTCTCGCCGCGCCTGCTGGTGCTGGACGAGCCCGTGTCGGCCCTCGACGTCTCGATCCGCTCCCAGATCCTGAACCTGCTGATGAATTTGCAGGCCGAGCTTGGCCTGGCCTACCTGTTCATCTCGCATGACCTCTCCGTTGTGCGGCACATCGCGGACGAGATCCTGGTGATGTATCTCGGCACGATCGCCGAGCGGGGGCTGACTGACCCGGTGTTCGCTGCCCCAACGCACCCCTACACGGAGGCGCTGCTCTCAGCGATTCCGCTGCCGGACCCCGTGGCCCAGCGCAGCCGCCGCCGGATCGTGCTGACCGGCGACTTGCCGAGCCCGCTCGCCATCCCGCCAGGCTGCCCGTTCGCGACGCGCTGCCCCCTGGCGCAACCGCGCTGCCTCGAGGTGCGGCCCGTGCTGGCCCCATCCCCGTCCGGGCAGGCGGCCTGCCTCGTGCGCATTCCGGCGGCGGACCCGGACGCGGCGACGAGCGCGGCGCAAAGGTAAGCGACCGTTAACGGGTTTCCGGCAGCTTCGCTTCAGTTCTGCTTAAGAGGTCCGCCATGTCCTTGCGTAACACCGCCATCGCGACGCTCGCGGCGACGTCGCTCGTCTGCTCTCTCGGTTTCGTCGCGCCCGCCCAGGCGCGCGACGGCGTCAACGGCGCCCTGTTCGGCGGCCTCGCGGCCGGCGCGATCGTCGGCGGCGTCGTCGCCAACAGCTTCAACCGCCCGCCGGTCGTGTACCGCGAGGTCGGTCCGCCCCCGCCGCCGGTCGTCGTCTACCCGGAATGCCACAACGTCCGCGAGCCGCTCTACGACTCCGCCGGCTACGTGGCCGGACACCGGACCGTTCGCGTCTGCGACTGACCGGATCGGATAGGTTTCGCAGAGGCCCGCGGCCATCGTCGCGGGCCTCTCGCGTTTTGGTGGTCCGTGGACAAGGCGCGCTGCGTCGTTGACACGAATCCGGCGAGGTCCGATGCATCAGGGGAAGAGGACGCCCCCTTGAGCACCGAAACCGCCCCCAAGCCGACCATCCGTTTTCGCGGCCGCAATTTCCTGGCGCTCGTGGTTGCTCCCGACCCGCCCTTGGACACGTGGCTCGCGCATCTCGATGACTGGCTCACCCGCGCCCCTGCTTTCTTCAAGGGCCGCCCCGTGATCCTCGATCTCTCGGCCATGAAGGCCGAGCGCAGCGAAATCCCTGCCATCGTGGCCGCCGTGCAGGCGCGCAACGTCCGCGTCATGGGCGTGGATGGCGCCGATGTCGAATGGCTGGGCATCGGCACCCCGGCGCAGTTGCTGGGCGGCAAGGGCGATCCCGCCCCCGAGTTTCGCGCCGAAGGTTCGCCCGCGCCGGCCGTGGCTGCGGGCGTTGTGGCCACGGCCCCCGAAATCAAGCCAGAGACGCCGCACGGGGAGGGTGATGCGACCTCGCTGGTGCTCGCCGAGCCGGTCCGGTCGGGCCAGCAGATCTACTTCCCCAAGGGCGACGTCACGGTGATCGGCGCGGTGCAGTTCGGGGCCGAGATCGTCGCCGGCGGCTCCATCACGGTGCACGGTCCCCTGCGCGGCCGCGCCATCGCGGGCGTCTCCGGCAACGCGAAGAGCCGCATCTTCTGCCGCCGCTTCGAAGCCGAGCTGCTGTCCATCGACGGCGTCTACAAAACCGCCGACGACGTCGACCCAGCTTTGATCGGCAAGCCCGCCCAGGCCTGGCTCGAAGGCGACACGCTCAGGACGGCCGTGCTGGACTGAAAGGCGCCCTGGCCGTCATTGCGAGCGCAGCGAAGCAATCCAGAAGCCGGGCGTCGAGAGCGGCTCTTGAGATCGAGCATCGAGCCCAGCCTCTGGATTGCTTCGCCTTCGGCTCGCAATGACGGGAGGGTCGCCTTCAAAGCCCGAGATAAGCCTGCCGCACGCGGTCGTCATTCAACAGCTCGGCGCCCGTGCCCGAGAGCGTGACGCGGCCGTTTTCCAGCACATAGGCGCGGGACGCGAGGCGCAGGGAGACGGCGACGTTCTGCTCCACCAGCACGCAGGTTAGGCCGGTCTTGTTGAGGTCCACCACGTTCGCCAGCACCTGCTGCACCATGGCCGGCGACAGGCCGAGCGAGGGTTCGTCGAACATCACGAGCTCGGGCTCGCCCATCAGGCAGCGCGCGATGGCGAGCATCTGCTGCTCGCCGCCCGACAGCGTGCCGGCCGGCTGCGCGTGCCGTTCCGCGAGGCGGGGAAACAGCGTCAGCATGCGGTCGAGGTTCTGCGCCCGGCGCGCCTTGGCGCGCGGCAGCATCGAGCCCATCAGCAGGTTCTCGCGCACCGACAGTGTCGGGAACACCTGCCGGCCTTCCGCGACCTGGCCGACGCCGAGATTGCACACGACATGGCTCGGCTCGCCCGCGATGTCGCGCCCCTTCCACAGAATTGACCCGCGCGAGGGCTTGAGCATGCCGCCGATGGCGCGGATCAGCGAGGTCTTGCCCGCGCCGTTCGCCCCCACGATGGCGACGATCGCGCCCTCGGGCGCGTCGAGGCTGACGCCGTCCAGCGCCTGCGCGTCGCCATAGCTCAGATCGAGGTCGCGCACCGAAAGCATCAGCCGAGCGCTCCCACCGCGTGGTCGGCCTGGCCGAGATAGGATTCGATCACGCGCGGATCCCGGGTCACAACTTCCGGCGGGCCCTCCGCGATGGTGGCTCCGTGATGAAGGACGTGGATGCGGTTGGCCAGCGCCATCACGGCGCGCATCACGTGCTCGATGAGCACGATCGTCATGCCCTCGTGGCGGTTGAGGTCCTTGAGCACCGCCACCATCCTGTCGGTTTCGGTCGGGCGCAGGCCGGCCATGACCTCGTCGAGCAGAAGCAGGCGCGGGCGGGTCGCGAGCGCCCGCGCGACCTCGAGCCGCTTGCGGTCCGGCAGCGTGAGCGAGCCGGCCTTCTGGGCGCGCTTGTCCCACAATTCGAGCCGCCGCAGCACGTCGCCGGCGGCCGCGCGCGCCTTCTCGACGTCGTGCTCATGGAGAAGCGCGCCCACGATGGCGTTGTCGAGCACGCTGAGATGCGGGAACGGCCGCACGATCTGGAACGTCCGCGCCAACCCGCGGCGGCAGATCGCGTCCGGCGCCGCGCCGTCGATGCGTTCGCCCGCAAACGCGATCTCGCCCGCCTCGGGCGCATAGACGCCGGCGATCAGGTTGAACAGGGTCGTCTTGCCCGCGCCATTGGGGCCGATCACCGCAAAGATCTCGCCCTCATCCACGGTGAGCGAGACATGGTCCACGGCCAGCAGCCCGCGAAACCGCTTGGCGACACCCCGCACTTCGAGCAGCGCGCTCATGCGTCGCCCTCCGGCACGCCGAGCCGGCGCTTCAGGGCCGGCCAGAGCCCGTTGGGCGCGAGGATCACGATGGCCATGAGGCAAACGCCGTAGAACACCGCCTTTGTTCCGGGCGCGTTGAGCCCGAGCGCGCCCGTGATGGCGATCAACGCTTCCCCAAGCGGCGTCAGGATGAAGGCTCCCAGCACCGGGCCGAACAAGGTTCCGACCCCGCCCACGATCGGGGCGAGGATCATCTCGATCGAGCGCGAGATATCGAAGACCTGCCCGGGAAACAGGTTGTTGTAATAGAACGCATAGAACACCCCGCCGAGGCTGGTGAGCCCGCCCGAGATCAGCACGGCCGCCATGCGGGCGCGGAACACGTCGATGCCGAGCGCCCGGGCCGCTTCGGCGTCCTCGCGCACGGCCAGCCAGCGATAGCCGAGGCGAGATGCGCGCAGCGCCGCGCAGAGCACGAAGGCCGCCGTCGCCATCGCGAGGGCGAGATAGTAGAAAAACAGCGGCCCGCCGCGCAGGTTGAACCAGGCGCCCCCGTCGGCGCTCACCGGCAGGAACAGCCCCGCCGCGCCGCCCGTCCAGCCGATATGGTCGAAGCCAATGCGGGCCACTTCGGCGAACGCGATGGTGAGCAGCGAAAAGTACACGCCCTCGATCCGAAACCGGAAGCCGAGCCACCCGATGGCGGCGCCCACCGCCACCGAGACGATCGCCGAAAGCCAGAGCCCGGCCCAGGGGCCGATCCCGAGCTTCACGAAAAGCGCCGCCGCCACATAGGCGCCGAGGCCGACGTAAAGCGCGTGGCCAAGCGAGAGCAGGCCGGCGAAGCCCATCATGATGTTCCAGGCCTGGCCCACATAGGCGAACCAGAACACGAGGATCAGCACCGAGGTGAGATAGCGGTCGAGCGCCAGCGGGGCGAGCACCAGCACGGCCAGCAGCACGCCGAGCAGCAGGAGCGCGCGCGGGGGCGCGGTGCGTAGGAGACGACCGATCATGCGGCGCGCCGCCCCATGAGGCCCTGGGGTCGAAAGGCGAGAACCAGCACCAGCAGCGCGAACGAAACCATGCTCTTCATCGACGGCGCGACCACCACGCTGGCCAGCGCCTCGGCGACGCCGATCAGGAGCCCGCCCGCCAGCGCGCCCGCCATGGAGCCGAGCCCGCCGATGATCACGATGGTGAACGCCAGCAGCGTGAAGGACGGCGCCAGCATGGGCGTCACGTCGGTGAGCGCCACCATCAACGAACCGGCCGCGCCCACGCAGGCGAGGCCGATCGCGAAGGTGAGGGCGTAGAGGCGCTTCACGTCGAGCCCCACCACGGCCGCGCCGACGAGATTGTCGGCGCAGGCCCGTATGGCCGCGCCAGTCAGCGTGAACCGGAAGAACGCGAACAGCAGCCCGCATACCGCGAGCGCCGCGAGGGCGGCGTAGACCCGCACCTTGTCGACGATGATCTCGCCGGCGATGCCCGTGGGGACGAACCAGCTGTCGAACGAGTAGGGAAGGTTTACGTGCCGGGCGTCCGGCCCGAAGATCATCAGGAGGCCGTTGACCATGATGATCGCCAGCCCGACCAGCAGAATGAACTGGTCATGCTCCGGCCGGGTGATGAACGGGTTGATGAGCACCCGCTGCAGGCCATAGCCGATCACGAAGAACAGCGCCGCGATCGGGGCCATGGCCAGGAAGGGATCGAGATTGAACGCCGTGAACAGCACAAAGGCGGCGTACATGCCCAGCACCGCGAATTCGCCATGCGCGAAATTCACCACCCGGACGACGCCAAAGATCACCGAAAGCCCGAGCGCCATCAGGCCATAGACGAGGCCTGTGAGCACGCCCTGAAGCAGGACTTCGAGATAGAGGGGGAGGGACATCGTTTCGGGCGGGTGGGTGTCTGGCTGGCGGAACGCGCCTCATGCGCCGATCGGCGCGCGAAGGCAAGCCGGGTGGCTCCGGCCGGGAGAGGTTTTGCAACTCTCGATGGCGCCTCGGGCTCGCCAAGATCCTGCAAGATGATATGGATGCGTTGCCAATGGAGTTTTCTCGATGCGCTTCACCGTTCCCGTTCTGGCCCTCGCATTGGGCGCTTTCCTGGCGGCGCCGGCCGTCGCCCAGCAACTCGGCGCGCCACTGAGCCCCTTGCCGGCCACCCAGAAGCCCGCGAAGCCGGTCGCCAAAGCCGCCAAGCCGGCCGCGAAGGCCCAGGCCACGGCGCAAACGGCTGGCCGCCAACCCAAGTGGGAAGACGCGCCTATGCCGGCGCCCTTGCCCGAGAAGGACCAGAACCCGAGTTGGCCCACCGGCAAGGGCGGCATGCGCCCCGTCATGAGCTCAGGCGGCGGCGGCGGAATGGCGCTCGGGTTCTGAGATCATCTGCGCCGGCTCGATAGCGAGTCTGCGCGCGTCCACGAAGAGCGGCGCCTTGCCGTTCGGGAGCCTGAACGGCGCCTCGGCGACAAGCCACTCCACGTCGACGCTGGCGGGAAGTTTCTGCCGCAGATTGCCGACCGCGACCGCGCGCGTGGCGTCGCCGAAGCCTTCCGCCTGCGTCACATGAAGGCGCACGCGGTTCGGCCCCACCTGCAGAACCTGGACGCTGGCGGCGCCGGGCACGCCGCGTGGCACGTGGTTCAGGCCGATGATGCGCGTCCCATCCGGCAGCTCCACATATTCGGACTGCCGGCCCGTCAGCCCGGCGAACGGCGCAAGGCCTAGCCGGACGAGGCGGAGGCGCTCGGCGGTATTGTCCGGGCCGAGCTCCGCCAGATCGCCGGTGTCGTAGCGCAGCAGGATCTGCGACCGATTGTGCAGGGACGTTCCGACGATGTGCGCGCCATCCTCGGCTGCCGCGAACTCGACGAAGCCGTAGTCAGGCCGCACCCAGTACTCGCCGTCCTGAAGGGACCATGCAGCGCAGACCCGCTCGGCCTGTCCATAGAAGTCCAGCAGATCGGCCCCGAAAACCCGCTTCACCCGCGCCCGCAGGCCGCTGGGCAACTGCTCCGAAGACGTGAACACGAGCCCGATCGGCGGGCCGCCGCCGGCCTCCTCGGCAAGCCGGGTGAGTTGTTCCAGCGCGGACGGATAAGCGTGCAGGACGCCCGGCCGCTCGCGTTCCAGGAAGGCCGCGTAGGCGGGATAATTGGCGCGGGAAAGGTGGTGCGCCGAAAGCAGGGTGCGCCCGGGCCCGGCCTCGCGCCAGAAGGGTGGGGCGCTCTCGTCCACGGGCTTGATCACGTCCCCGCGCATCGTGACGGTGCGGCCGGCTACCCCGCCCGCAAGAGCGACAAGGTGGTCCACCATGGCCTGCTCGAACACGATCTGGCCCGGCGACCTGCGCAAGCGCAGCGGCTGCCCGGTGGTGCCGCCCGTGGCCGCCGGAGCGCCGACGCCGCGGCGCGCGTAGTGGGCTTCACGCCCGCGCATGGCGGATTTCTGCAAAACAGGCAGTTGGGCGAACGCTTTCGCGGCGGGGTAGGCCGCCAGCCCCTGCGCGTCGACCAGCACGCGGCGGAGCAATCGGTCCTGCATGTCTTCGCGCTGCCCGGCGTCCATCGCCTCCACGGCCTCGATGGCGCGGCGGGCGCGGCCATAGAGCACGGGCGGACGCCGGGCCAACCGGTCGAACAGCGCTGAGCGGCGAAGAGCGTGCAACATCGGGACGGATTCTCCGGACTGGCCGAGCTGTCGCAAGCCCGGGGCCGGCCGGAGATGTGCCGTCGCGATACAGCCTGTGGTTGCAGGCTCGAGCTGATTGAGCTTCAGCCGGCTGTTAGCACCCGCAACTGCGTCCGGAGCGGCTGGCGCAGGGCGGCCGTGGTGGTGTGAATGACGACAGCCTGCCCGCCCTGCAGCGCGTTGAACGCCGGCGAGAACCAGGGTGGATGGGCGGAGGACCCGGCTTCCAGCGCGAGGCGAGCGGGCGTGGCGGGCCTGATGGCCACCAAGGGCCCGCCGTCATCGTGCACGACGACGTCGTCGGCCCCGATCGCGATGCCTAGGGCTGGATGGATTTGGAACCGGATCGCAACGGGCCGATCCGGCCCCGCGCCGATCAGGCGATCCGTGACCACATAGCCGTTCTCGGCCGGCTCCATTGTGCGCTCGTGCCTGAAGCCGAAACGCTTCTCGTAGCCCCCGTGCGACGCGCGGACGCCCCAGGCATCGCCCGGCAAGTGCTCGTCGAGGCGCGCGTCCGTCTTCAAGCGCCAGTTGAACGCGCTGGAGACAAGGCTCTGCGATTGCTCGTCGATCGTCAGCGTGCTGTGGGCCGCCGAGGAGCGCAGCCAGGCGCGAACCTTGCCGCCGCCGGAATACAGATAGGTGCCGCTGTCGACGATCACCGGGCGGCCATCCACGTGCAGCCAGAGCGCCAGCGCGTCGGCGTGGCCGTGCGCTGCGATGGAGAGGAATCCCAGCGGTCCGTGGTCGAACGCAAGCATCGTGCGCCGGCCAGCCTTTGCGCCATGGACGAACGTCATCCCGCCCTGCGGGAACGACAAAACTCCATCGGGCGCAGCGCCGCCCGCGGTTGGGCTGCCGAAGATGATATCCCGCCAGTGCGAGTCCCGCTCGGCAGGGCAGAGCTCCGGCGCGTCCAGCGCCCCCGCCAAGCCGGCGACCACGGACGCGACATAGCGCGGCTCGCGATCCGGCGGGCAGGCCAGCACGCGGCCCTCGTCGTCGTCGCCGATGTGAGACGCATGGCCCTTATGGTCGAGCGCGCAATGCAGCGCCGCGCCGGCCTTGCGCAGGCGGACGATGCATTCCGGTGGCAGAGGATTATCTGCGTCGGCCAGCAGCGTCACGCCGAGCGCCAGCATCTCCAGCGTGAAAGCCGTGTAGGTGGGCGACTGCTCGGCCCCCCAGCCGTCAGGGTGGAACTGGCTCTTCGACGCCTCAAACAGGATGCCACGGCCTTCGGCGCGCCAATGCGGGGCCTCGGCGAGGTCGGGCGCGAGCAGGGCGGCGACGAGCAGGCCGAGCCCTTCGGCCACCAGATGATTGTTCGCGGACGAAAACCGGGACGGATAGCGCGCCAGCCAGAACCCATGCGCGGCGACCAGCGCGCGGATGCGCCGGCGGTCCTCGGGCGAAAGCGCCTCGCCGGCGGCCGCGACCACGAGCGCCACGCTGACGAGCCGCAGGGCGAGTTCGATGCCCGAGTACCAGTTCACGCCGCGGAAGGGCGGGTTGCCGTCCATCCAGGACCGCAGCACGCGGAGGCAGAAAGCGCCGGCCTCAGGGTCGCGCTCCCGGATCGCAAGAGCGGCGACGGGGTGCAGAAACTGCAGGCGGCTGAGCTCGAAGGCGAATTTCACGTCGCCGCGCCCCTTGGCGTGGCGGAAGTCGACGTCGAAACAGTAGGTGGACGGCGACGACCAGGGCTCGCCCGAAACCGGATCGGTCGCCCAGAGGTTTGGCTCGTAATGGGTCTGTGGCCAAGTCTGGCCAAGCAGCGTGATGCGGCCAGCGCGCGCGTCGGCCGCGGCCGCGCGCGTCTCGGCGAGCAGCGCCTCCGGCCATTCGTCGCGCAGGCGTTCGAAGATCGGCAGGCGCTTCAGGGCGCCGTCGCCGCGGTCGAAGCCATCCCAACCCGCCGCATAGCCGCGCGAGCGGGCGCGCTTCCACTGCTCGCCGAAGCGATGCAGCACTTCGGCGGGGCTCATGGCGCGCAGGCGTTGCGCGTACCAGCGGAAACGATCGAGGGTCACGGGGCTCTCCGGCGCAACTCCAGAGAGCAGCGCCGGGGTAACATCGACCTTAACGGGCGGGGAGCTGGGCCAGCCTTCCGCCGCATATGGTTTGCCAATCCTATTTGCGACCCTGCCAGCTCGGCATCGGCAGCACGGGCGCTTCGGTGGCGACCTCGGCGGGCAGCACCACCGTGGGCGTGCGGTTGCGGTTCTGTACAGCGGCCGAGCCGATATTCGGGTTGTTGCCCTTGGCGTCAAACTGGATCGGCCCGCCGATCATCACGTGCTTTTCGATGTTCGTCTTGCGGATCGCCTCCATCAGGGCCGGGCCATCGCTCGCCCCCGCGCGCTTGTGGGCGTCGGCCGCCACCAGGATGGCCTCGAAGGTGAAGCCGGCGTTGAAGCAGTCCACCGCGAAGCGGTTGCTCGGGTTGGCGAGCTTGAAGGAGGCTTCCAGCGCCTGGGTCATGTCCGATTTCGGGTTCACCCAGGGCAGGTTGAACATCAGGTAGTCGGCCAGCGGCCCCACCGCCTGGTAGAACTCCTCGTCATAGAGGCCGGGCGAACCGGGCGAGATGATCGCCTTGGGCTCGAAGCGCTGGCGCACCATGTCGCGCACCAGCTTGATGGCGTCGCCGGCGCGGCTCACCACCAGCACGAGGTCGGGGTTGAGCGAGCGCAGCTTGGTGACCTCGACGGCGAGGTCCTGCGCCTTGGGGTCGTACGCGATGCTCTCGACGAGCTGGAAGGGCATGTTCTGCTTGGGGAAGATCGCGTCCATGGCGCCGCGCTGGGCGGTGCCGAACGTGTCGTTGGCGTGCAGGAACACGGCCGACTTGAACTCGACCTTGGTGGCGGCCGAGATGTCCTTGATCAGCCGCAGGCCGTTTGTGACCAGCGCCCCGCCGGTCTGGAAGTTGCGGACCAGGAACTTGTAGCCCTGCTCGGTGATCTGCGGCGCCGCCGCGATGTTGCAGATCAGGGGGATCTGGCGCTGCTCGGCGGCCTGCGCGATCGCGAGCGTGTGGCCGGAGTCGAAAGCGCCGACCAGGCAGTGGATGCCGTCATTGATGGCGCGCTCGGCCTGCGTGCGGGCCGTGTCGGCGGAGGATTCGGTGTCGATATGGAAGAGTTCGACCTTGTAGCCGAGGTCGGCCAGCACCTTGGGGGCGGCAAGCGCGCCGCGATGGCAGCTTTGGCCGGCTTGGGCGAAGAAGCCCGACCGCGGCAGCATGACGCCGACCTTCAGGGTGGCGGCCTGGGCGCGGACCACGGCCGGAGCCGCAACGGACAGCGCGGCCGCGCCGGCGACGAATGTGCGGCGGTTTACGCCGAAAACGGGTCTTTGGCTCACGGATCGATCCTCCCAACGTCGTTGAGGCGGATCCTAGAGCATTTTTGGCGGTTGGCGCCTAGGCGCCGCGCGCGGGGTTCGATCAGGGCTTGGCGGGTCGCTTGGCGTGCTTCGGCACGCTGCCGGTCACCACCGGATCATAAGCGTCAGCGTCGGCGGCCACGATCAGGCAGCCGATCTGGTCCTTGGCGCAGTTCGGCTTCGTTTCTCCAAAGCGGAGCGGCGAAAGAAGGTACACGAGCGCCATGAGAACGATGGCGGCGGCGAGAGGCTTGGTGGCTGTCATGATCAATGCCCGATTGCCCAATATCGGAAGCATGATCGATTTCGGTTAAGCCGCTGCTAAGACAACCTGCTCAGCCGAGCAGGCCAGCGGCCCAGTAGGCCAGCGCGCTGATCGCCGCCGATGCTGGAAGGGTCACCACCCAGGCCACCACGATATTGCTGGCCACGTTCCAGCGCACGGCGGACACCCGCCTCGCGGCGCCGACGCCCACGATCGCACCGGTGATCGTGTGCGTGGTCGACACCGGGATGCCAAGCCAGGTCGCCAGGAACAACGTCAGCGCCCCGCCGGTCTCGGCGCAAAAGCCCTGCATCGGCGTCAGCCGGGTGATCTTGGAGCCCATGGTGTGGACGATGCGCCAACCGCCGAACAACGTGCCGATCGCCATGGCGGCCTGGCAGGACAGCACCACCCAGAGCGGCACGTGGAAGCCGCCCTCCATGTAGCCCTGCGAGTAGAGCAGCACCGCGATGATGCCCATGGTCTTCTGCGCATCGTTGCCGCCATGCCCGAGGGAGTACAGCGAGGCGCTGACGAACTGCAGGATCCGAAACGTGCTGTCGACCGCGAGCGGGGTCTGGCGCACGAAGATCCAGGACACGATGAGGACCAGCACCAGCGCCAGCACGAAGCCGACCAGCGGCGACAGCACGATCGCGGAGGCGGTCTTTGCAAAGCCGCTCCAGACCACGGCGCTGAAGCCCGCCTTGGCCAGCCCTGCGCCCACGAGGCCGCCGATCAGCGCGTGCGAGCTGCTGGAAGGAATGCCGAGCACCCAGGTGATCACGTTCCAGGTGATCGCGCCCACCAGCGCGCCGAAGATCACGCGCGGCGTGACGATGCTGACCTCGATGATCCCGGTCCCTAGCGTCTGGGCGACATGCAGGCCGAAGAACAGGAAGGCGATGAAGTTGAAGAACGCCGCCCAGAACACAGCATAGCGAGGCCGCAGCACCCGCGTCGACACGATGGTGGCGATCGAGTTGGCGGCGTCGTGCAGGCCGTTCAGGAAGTCGAACAGCAGCGCGACCGCGATGAGGCCGATCAGCAGCGAGAGCGCGATGGGGGCGTCCATGCTCAGACGTGCTCGATGACGATGCCGTTCATCTCGTTGGCGACGTCCTCGAAACGATCCACCACCCGCTCGAGGTGCTTGTAGATCTCGGTTCCGACGATGAACGCCATGGCGTCGCCGCCGCGATGGCGGCGGAAGAGGTCGCGCAGCCCCTCGTCGTGCAACTCGTCCGAGCGGCCCTCCAGCTTGGTGATGCGCTCCGCGTAGGTGTTGATCGCGCCCGCGTATTCGCCAATGCGCCGCAACAGCGGCACGGCCTCGATGGTGAGCCGGGCGCATTCCACCGTAATGGCCGCCATCTCGCGCATCGGCGGATCGAATACGCGCTGCTCGTACAGGGTTATCGCCTTGGCGGTCCCGTGCATCTGGTCGATGGCGTCGTCCATGGACTGGATCAGGTCCTTGATGTCGCCCCGGTCAAACGGCGTGATGAAGGTGCGCCGCACCGCCAGCATGACCTCATGCGCGATCGCGTCCGCCTCGTTCTCGTGCTTGACGATCTCGGCGCACCAGCGCGGCACGTCGTCGCCGCCCTCCAGCAGCTTGGCGAGCGCGTCGGCGCCCTTCTGCAGCGTCAGCGAATGCTGCTCGAACAGGGTGAAGAAGCGATCTTCGCGGGGCAGGAGGGCTCTGAACCAGTTCAGCATGGTGATCGCCTAGACGAGAGTGGGTTGCGGCGTCGGGAACTTGGAGACGACCGCCGGCAGGACATCGCGGATCAGGGCGGCCAAACCCGGCTCCTCGACCTGCTCGGCGGCTTCGGCGGCCGGGAACCACCGGCGCTTGCGCTGGCGTCGCTCGGGCCAGACCTTGAGCTCGGCCGAAACCGTCATCGCGAACACCTCGACGGTGCAGAGGAGACGATTCCGGCGCAGCTTTTTCCAGTAGGTGAAGCCGCCGATCGCCTCAGGGGCGGCGTCGCCCTTGACGCCGGCTTCCTCGAAAGCCTCGCGGGCGGCGGCCTGATGCGGCTGCTTGCCGCGCATCGGCCAGCCTTTCGGGATCACCCAGCGGCGCGTCTCGCGGGAGGTGACGAGGAGAACCTCGACGCGTCCCTCGATCACACGATAGGGCAGGGCGGCGAATTGCATCGCGGGCATGGCCGGGTGCTAGGCCAGGACTGCGAGTCCGGCAATCGAAAACTGTCATGAAACCGTCGCAAGAGTTTCATCACACGCCTCTAGCGCTGAGGCCGCGCTCGCTGTTTGATGCGGACAGGCGGGGCGCGCGATCCCGCAACGGGAGGAGAACAGGATGAAGCGCCAATCAAAGCAGGCCGCATTCGCAAAACACGCCGCCTTTGCGGCTGTTCTCGCCGCCAGCGCCACGGCCGCCCAGGCGCAAACGACCCGCCCCATCGACAAGATCAGCCACGTGGTGGTGTTGTTTCTGGAGAACCGGTCCTTCGACAACCTGTTCGGGACGTTTCCTGGCGCTGAGGGCATCGAGCAAGCCATCGCGAAGGGCCAGACGCTGCAGCGCGACGCCTCGGGCAAGCCCTACGACAAGCTGCCGCCGCCTCACAAGACGGGCCCCTTCGACGTCTCGGACAATCCCAAGGAGATCCGCGAGCTGCCGTTCGGCGATCGCCCGAATGCGCCATTCGCGATCGACAAGATGGCGCCCGAGATCAGCACGGCGGTGAACACCCGCGACCTCGTGCATCGGTTCTACACCAACCGCACCCAGATCAACGGCGGCAAGAACGACCTTTTCGCGGCCTATTCGGACGCCGGCGGCCTCTCGATGGGCTACTACTCCCGCGAGGCGATGGAGAAATCCACTCTGTGGAAGCTGGCGCGTGAGAACGCGCTGCTCGACCACTTCTTCATGGGCGCCTTTGGCGGTTCGTTCCTGAACCACATCTATCTCGTCTGCGCCTGCGCGCCGGTCTGGAACGGAGCCCCCGAGGCGCAGCGCTCCAAGCTCGACGCGGATGGCCGGCCCGTGCCGGATCCCAAGAAGCCCGGCGACTTCGAGGACAACCGCGTCGTGGCGGTGGCGGACGGCGACTACGCGGTCAACACCATCCAGTCAGTGTTTCTGAACAATGGCGGCCAGGGCGCGAACCTGCTGCCGGCCCAGACAATCCCGAACATCGGCGATCGTCTCTCGGCCAAGGGCGTCGACTTTGCCTGGTATTCGGGCGGGTTCGACCTCGCGGCCCGCACGGACCGGACCGAAGAGGAATCGAAATACCTCGCCGGATCAGTCCGGTTCCAGTGGCACCATCAGGCATTCGCATATTGGAAGCGCTTCGACCCGACCACGCCGGAAGGGCTGGCCGAGCGCGGCAAGCATCTGAAGGACGTCGCCAAGCTCGACGCCGACATCCAGGCCGGGACATTGCCTCCAGTCACTTTCTACAAGCCGTCCGGCAAGCTGAACCAGCACCCCGGATACGCCGAGCTCGACAAGGGCGACGGCGAGGTGGCGCGAATCGCCGACCTCCTGGCCAAGAGCCCGATAAAGGACAGCTACGCCCTGATCATCACCTATGACGAGAATGGCGGCTTCTTCGACCACGTCGCTCCGCCGAGCGGCCCCGCCGCCGGCGCACGCGCCGACTTTATCGGCCCGGCCACGCGCGTTCCGACGCTGGTGGTTTCGCCGCTGGTGAAGAAGGGCCTGATCGACCACACCGAGTACGACACGGGCTCGATCCTCAAGCTAATCACCGAGCGCTTCGATCTCGAACCGCTGCCGAGCCCGCGCGTGCAGGCCGTCAACTCGCTCGCGAAAGTCTTCGACGCCAAGTAGGCGTCACGCCGAACGACGGGCTCTCAACCGGCTGAAAAAGGCCGCGATCCGCACCCGGGTCGCGGCCGCGTAGCTTTTGATGGCGATCCAGGCCGGCCGCGAGCGCAACCACGCCATCGCGACGTCGCGCACGCGCTCCACGAGGAGCGCGATGCGGGCGAACCACGCAATGGTGAGCAGCTTGTCGCGGCCTGCCTGGTAGATGCGCTCCACCAGCACGAAGCTGGCGCCGTGGCCCAGGATCAGCGTCGGGATGGCGATCCGCACATGACCAGTCCCGAGCCAATAGAACCCCAGGATCTTGAGCGGCTCGAGCAGAACGAACGGCACCAGGAACGCGGCCAGCACCCCGTAGGGCGGCAGGGCGCCCACCGCATGTTCGAGCCACCGCATGAACTTCAGGCGGCTCAGGAGACGGATCAGCGGCCGATACAGCGGCCGGAGCAGTTCGTCGGCGAGAACGAAAGGCAGGACGACGGCGTCGATGAGAAAGCTCAAAACTCGCATGAGAGCGGACTTGCGCGTCAGCTCCGGAGGTGTTGCCGTCATGCGGGGGAAAGCTCCTCGGCTCGGTTCAGGCCAGCAGCTTGCGGGCCGCCATGCCAAACCAGAGAACCGCGTTGAGCGCCAGCATGCAGAACACGGCGGCGCTGCCGAGATCCTTCACGACGCCGATCGCCGGCCGGTGCTCCAGGGTCACGAAGTCGGCGAGCTTCTCGATCGCGGTGTTCAGAAGCTCTATCGCAAGCAGCAGGGCCATGGCGCCGACCAGCACACACCAGCCTGCCCAATCCGGCGCGATCGCCCACGCAAGCGGCAAGCCCACGACCAGGGCCACGACCTCCTCGCGCACGGAGGCCTCGTTCCGGATCGCCCATCCAAAGCCGCGCATCGAGTTCATGAAGGCTGAGCGCCACCGCACCATGTCGCCCCCGGGCGCTTCGCACTGCGCCGGACGATCCACCGCCCGGCGCATCACCAAAGCAGCTTGAGCTTAACATTCCGCTCAGCCGGCGCTCGCCGCGTCCAGTTCGGCGATGTCCTGCGCGGCGAGCTTGAGGCTCATCGAGGCGGCGAGCTCCTTCACCTGCTCGACGCTGGTCGCGCTCGCGATCGGGGCCGTGATGCTGGGCCGCGCGATCTGCCAGGCCAGGGCCACGCGGGCGGGCGTCGCGGCGCGCCGGGCCGCCACGGCGTCCAGCGCCGCCAGGATGCGGTAGCCGCGATCGTTCAGGTAGCGGCTGATGCTGCGCGCGCCGCGCGGGCTCTTGCCGAGATCCGCCTCCGACCGGTACTTGCCGGTGAGGAACCCGGCCGCCAATCCAAAGAACGGGATCACGCTCACCTGGTTGGCGAGGCACACGGGCTCGAGGCCATTCTCGTAGTCCGCCCGGGTATAGAGGTTGTACTCCGGCTGCATCGTCTCGTAGCGCGGCAGGCCGTGCTGCTCGGAGAGCGTCAGCGCCTCCGAGAACCGCTCCGGCGAGTAGTTGCTCGCCCCGATGATGCGCACCTTGCCGGCCTTCACGAGCTCCGCATAGGCGCCGAGCGTCTCGGCCTGCGGCGTGTCCAGGTCGTCCTTGTGCGACTGGTAGAGGTCGATGCGGTCCGTCTGAAGGCGACGCAGCGAATCCTCCACGGCCTGCCGGATATAAGCGGGCTTCAGCCCGACCTTGCCGTCGCCCATGTCCATGCCGACCTTGGTGGCCAGCACGATGCGGTCACGATTGCCGCGCGCCTTCATCCACTTGCCGATGATGGTCTCGGATTCGCCGCCCACATGCCCCTCGGCCCAGCGCGAGTAAACGTCGGCCGTGTCGATGAACGTCAGGCCGGCCGCGAAAGCGGCGTCCAGCACCTCGAAGGAGCGCGCCTCGTCGATGGTCCAGCCGAACACGTTGCCGCCCAGGCACAGCGGCGGAACGGCGATGTCTGAGCGGCCAAGGGTGCGGGTTTCCATGCAAATTGTCCTTTTCTGATCGGCGGCGCGAACCATAGCGGGGGCACAACGCGCGCGCCGCACAAAATGGGGCGCCGTCGCTTCTCATCCACGTGGGTCGCCACTATAATCTTTTGCTCAGTTTGAGCATATGTTCGGTCGCGACGGCGCCGCGCCCTGCGCGGTTCGGTGCGCGGCGCCGCGGGTTCGGAACCGAGAGCCGCCTGCGCGGCTTCAAAACGGGATGACGACCATGGAATTCCGCTCCATCTACCGGCACGGCTTCGCACGCGTGGCGGCCTGCACGACGGTGACTCGTCTGGGCGACCCGCTCACGAATGCGGAGCGGATCCTGGAGGTCGCCCGGCAGGTCCACGACCAGAACGCAGCCGTGGCGGTGTTTCCGGAGCTCGCGCTGTCCGGCTACTCGATCGACGATCTGTTTCTGCAGGACACGCTCCTGGACGCCGTCGAGGCCGCGGTCGAGGCGTTGATCGAGGGCTCGCAGGACCTCCGTCCTCTTTTACTCGTCGGCGCGCCGCTGCGCTGGGAGGGCCGCCTCTACAACTGCGCGCTCGCGGTCCAGCGAGGCCGGCTGCTCGGCGTCGTTCCAAAGGTCCACCTGCCGAACTACCGCGAGTTCTACGAGCGCCGCTGGTTTGCGTCCGGTCTCGACACGGATGGCGGCATGATCACGCTGGCCGGGCAGGACGCCGCCTTCGGGCCGGACCTCCTGTTCGACGCGCATGACGTGCCCGGCCTCGTGGTGCACGCGGAGATCTGCGAGGACCTGTGGGTGCCGGCGCCGCCCAGCGGCTTCGGCGCGCTGGCGGGCGCGACCGTGCTGGCCAACCTCTCGGCCAGCAACATCACCATCGCGAAGGCCGAGACGCGGGCGCAGCTTTGCGCATCGCAATCGGCGCGCTGCCTTGCCGCTTATCTGTATGCGGCCGCCGGAGCGGGCGAGTCGACCACCGATCTCGCCTGGGACGGCCAGACCTCGATCTATGAGAATGGCGCCCTGCTGGCCGAGAGCGCGCGTTTTCCAGAGGGCGCGCAGTTCGTGCTCGCCGATGTCGATCTCGATCGCCTGCGGCAGGAGCGCGCCCGGCAGGGCACGTTCGATGACAATCGCGGGCTGGCCGGCGGCGCCATCGCGTTTCGCCGGATCGGCTTCGCGGTGGAGCCTCACGCCGAAGACTGCGGCTTCATGCGCCGGGTCGAGCGCTTCCCGTTCGTGCCAGCCGACCCGGAGCGCCTCGCGCAGGACTGCTACGAAGCCTACAACATCCAGGTCGCCGGCATCGTGCAAAGGCTCAAGGCCTCGGGCGTCAAGCGGGCCGTGATCGGGGTTTCGGGAGGGCTGGATTCCACCCAGGCGCTGATCGTCGTCGCCAAGGCGATGGACCTGCTGAAGCGCCCTCGCACTGACATCCTAGCCTACACGATGCCGGGCTTCGCCACGGGCGATGAAACGAAGACCAACGCCATCGCGCTGATGTCCTCGCTGGGAGTGACCTGGAGCGAGCTCGACATCCGCCCCGCCGCCCGCCAGATGCTGGCCGATCTGGACCACCCTTTCGCGAGAGGCGAGGCCGTTTACGACGTCACCTTCGAGAACGTTCAGGCGGGCTTGCGGACCGACTACCTGTTCCGGCTCGCCAATCACAATGATGGCATGGTGATCGGCACCGGCGACCTCTCGGAACTCGGCCTCGGCTGGTGCACCTACGGGGTGGGGGACCAGATGTCCCACTACAACGTCAACGCCGGCGTGCCCAAGACGCTGATCCAGCATCTGATCCGCTGGGTCATCGCGTCAGGCCAGTTCGACGACAACGTCGGCAAGACGCTGGACGCAATCCTGGGGACCGAGATTTCGCCCGAGCTGGTGCCCGTGGAGGCCGGCGAGAAGCCGCAGAGCACGGAGGCCAAGGTCGGGCCCTACGAGCTGCAGGACTTCAACCTGTTCTACACGCTGCGCTATGGCTTCCGGCCATCCAAGATCGCCTTCATGGCGCTGCACGCCTGGGGTGACGCGGAGGCCGGAGCCTGGCCGCCCGGCTTCCCGGACGATCGCCGCCGGGCGCACGGGCTGCCGGAGATCCGCCGCTGGCTGGAGGTCTTCCTGCGCCGCTTCTTCGCCTTCAGCCAGTTCAAGCGCTCGGCCATGCCGAACGGGCCCAAGGTGGTGGCGGGCGGCTCGCTGTCGCCGCGCGGCGACTGGCGGGCGCCGTCGGACGGCAATGCCGACGCCTGGCTGGCGGAACTCGAACGCAACGTTCCCAAGGAGTAGGTCTTGCATGTCCGAAGATGACGCGCTGCGCTACGGCCCCCTGAGGCCCGACACCACCGTCCATCTCTGCGTCGACATGCAACGCCTGTTCGCCGAGGACACGCCCTGGCGGACGCCCTGGATGACCCGGGTCACGCCGGCGGTCGCGCGCCTGGTCGAGCCGCGGCCCGAACGGACGATCTTCACCCGTTTCGTGCCGGCCCGACGGCCGGGCGAAGGCGAGGGGACCTGGAAACGCTATTACGAGCGCTGGGCCGACGTAACCGTGGAGCGCATCGGCGACGACATGGTCGACCTCGTCCCCGACCTGCGCCGCTTCGCCCCGCCCGCGCGGGTGCTGGACAAGAGGGTCTACTCGCCCTGGATCGACGCCGGGCTCGAAGGCGTGCTGCGGGACATGAAAGCCGACACGGTCGTGGTCAGCGGCGGCGAGACGGACGTGTGCGTGCTCGCGGCGGTGCTGGGCGCGGTGGACCGCGGCTATCGCGTCGTCGTCGCCACGGACGCGCTGTGCAGTTCATCCGACGAAACGCACGACGCGATGATGACGCTCTATCATCGGCGCTACGGCCAGCAGGTTGAGACCGCTGCCACGGACGTGATCTTGCGCGAATGGCGCTAGCGGCCCTGCCGCACGCCCGCATCTGAAGTGGGGCGCGCCCTGAGACGCGCCCCAGTTTCCAATTACATGCTCTTCGCGCCGCCCTTCTGCAGGGCCTGGGCGGCTTCGAGATGCTTCTGCAGGTCGGGAAGCGTCTGGCTGGCGTAGTCGCCCGCCGGATCGCCCTTCATCTTCGACGCCTTGGTGTACTCGGCGATGTCCTTCTTGTGGTCCATCACGGCGTGCTGTGCGAAGGCCTTGTCGAAGGCGGCGCCGTTCAGCTTCTGCATCTTGGCCATGTCGGCCTTCTGCTTCCTGGAAGGCTCGGTCGGAACCGTGACGTTCATCTGCTGCGCCACCGCCTGCGCCTTTTCGTTGGCGGCGCCGTGGTCGGTCGCCAGCATCTGCCCATACTGCTTCACGGCGTCGGACTGGCCGTTTTGCTGCGCGAGCTGGCCCATGGAGACCTCGGCCATGTTGCCCTGGATGGCCTTGGTGATGAAGGCCTTGCTGGCGGGCTCTTTCGCGAAGGCCGCGCCGCCCATGAGACCCAGCGCGACGGCGGCGCTCATGCCCAGGAGCGCGTTGCGAGTGACTGTGTTGCTCATCATGACGTTTCCCTTGCTGCTTTTGGGCCGCGAGCGCGGCGGATGTGGCAAGCAACGGCGCTGGCGCGGGGTGGTTCCTGGGCGAGACCTCGGGTCGCGGCGGAGGGCTGCGCGAAGTCCCATATGGCGCGCTTCAAGCCGGAAATTCGCTTGACTGTGTGCGAACAGCCAGCCTCCGCAACCACTTGGACACAAGTTGGCCGGATTCACACGCCACTGAACGCGGGTAGCATCCGAGGATCAGGACCATGCAAACGACCGCTCGCGCTGCGCTCGCGGCCGCCATGATCGCCGCTGCGGCATCCTTTGCGGCCGGTGAGGCCACGGCCCAGCAACCCGCCCCGCAGCCGACCCCGCAGCCGACCCAGCAGCCGGCGGCCGAGCCTTGCAACGCCTTGTGCCAGCTGGTGCGCGGCATCGGCGGCGATCGCAATCCGCCGGGCGCGCGCCAGGCCGCCGCGCCGCCGCAGGCGACCGGACAACCGCCGCTGGCTCTCGAGACCGCGAAGCCGAAACATGTGCGCCGTGCGGTGGGCCAAGCGCCGCGCCGCAACGCTGGGACCTCCGTCAACGATCTCGCTACGTCGGCGGTGCGCGATGCCCCTGTGGCCGCCCGCAACGCCCCAGACGACGGCGCCGCGCAGCCGGCCGCCGAAGCCTCGCGGGCTGCGTCCGGCAAAGCGCCAGCGCCCGCGAAGGCCGGCCCCGCACGCCTTGGCGTCCTGATGGGCCCCGACGAGGCGCTCGCCCCGATCCTTGCCGACCTGGGCGCCGCGCTTGACCCGAAGGTCAGGATCGAACCGGTCCGCGGCAAGGCTGCGCCGCTGAAGGACCTCCTGTCCCTGCCGAGCGTCGACATGGCGGTGGTGTCGTCGCCCATGCTGGCCGACGCAGGCCCGGCTGCCGCCAAGCTGGTCTACGTCGCCAAGCTATTCGGCGAGGAACTGCACGTCGTCGCCGGATCCGAAGTCCGGACGTTGGAGGATCTCGCCGGAAAGACCGTTTATCTCGGGGCGGCGGGTGGCGACAGCGAGCTCGTCGCCCGCGCGGCGTTGACGCAGCGCGGCGTCGACGTGACCCCGGCTGGCGGAACGCTCGCGGAGGCGCTCGCGAGCCTGCGGGAAGGCCGGATCGCGGCCGTGATGCTGCTGGCTCCGAAGCCCTTCGCGCCGATCGCCGAGTTGGGCGGAGCAGGGGGCCTGCACCTCGTGCCCGTGTCATATGCGGCGCTCGGCGAAAACTACGATCCCGCCTCCTTCTCCAGCGCCGACTATCCGGGCCTCGTGCGAGAGGGCGAGCGCATCGAGACCGCGGCGGTGGACGCGATCCTCGTCGCGCCGTGGTGGCGCGAGAGTTCGCCGCGGCAGCAAGATCTCACGGCCGGCTCCCGGGCCCTGATGGAGCGTTTCCCTGAATTGTTGAAGGAGGGTCGCCATCCCAAGTGGAAGGAGACCAACCTCGCCGCCGTGGTGGACGGCAAGCGGCGGCTGAAGGCCGCCGACCAGTGGGTGCAGAGCCAGATCAAGACACGGCGCGCCGCCTCGGCGGCGCAGTGATCCGGCTGATCGAGGAGGAGTTGAATGCTCAGTCCTGACGCCATCGACCGCGACGCCCCGATCGGAGCCGCGCGGCTGCGCAACAGCGGGCCCAGAAAGGCTCCGCATGCGCGCAAGAAGCGGAAAGGCGCCTGGAAGCCCTTCGCGGGTGCGGCCGTGATCGCCCTCATGGCGGCGGGCCTCGCCACCGTGATCGTGCAGGCGCTCGCGCCCGGCGAGGCCGATCGGTTGGGGTCCTATCGGCAGGCGGCCGCGCCTGCCTCGCAACCACAACCCGCCGAGGTTGCGCAGGCCCCGAAGCCTTCGTCGGTTGCCGCCCTGCCGCAGACCACATCGCCGACGCCGGCCGATCAGATGGCTGCGCCTGCAGCGCCTCCTTCTGCGGCGGCTGTTCCCGAGCCCGCTGCTCCGCCCGTGGCGTCCGTCGTGGCCCCGCCCGAGCCGGCGAGCCCCGCGCCGTCGGCGCCCGCGCCGGCCATGACGGCTGACCAGAAAGCGGGCGCCGCGGCCGTGGGCGCTCTCGCGACGGGGTCGCTCAACCTGTCCACCCAGGAAGTCCTGTCATCGCTGGCGCGTGGCGAGGCGCGGCTGAAAGCCGGCGACATCGCCTCGGCCCGCCGCTACTTCGAGCGGGTCGCCCTTGCCGGAGACGCCCGCGGCGCGACCGCGATGGGACGCACCTTCGATCCCGAGGTTCTTTCCAAGCTGCCGGTGATCGGCCTCGAGCCCGACGCCGCCGCGGCCGCCACCTGGTACGACAAGGCTCGCACGCTGAAGGCCGGTCCGTAAGCAATGCGCGGCCTGGCGGCCTGAACTCCCTGGTCACCATCAAAAAGGGCTCCCTCTCGGCCGAGAGGGAGCCCTTCTCACATCGTTGAGCAGGGCTTGATCAGCCCTTCACGAACGCGCAGCCGCCGTCCGCCATCGGCCGGAACGCCTTGTCGGCCGGGATGGTGGCGAGCGTCTTGTAGAGGTCCCATTCGCCCTTGGACTCGGACGGCTTCTTGACCTCGAACAGGTACATGTCGTGCAGCTTGCGGCCGTCCGGGCGGATCGAGCCCTTGCCGAACAGCGGGTCGTCGGTGGGCATTTCCTTCATCTTGTTGATGACCTTAAGGCCGTCATCCTTGGCCTTCATGGCCTCGATCGCCTTCAGGTAGTGGAGCGTGCCCGCGTAGACGCCGGCCTGCACCATGCTGGGCATCTTGCCGTTGTTCTTCTCGGCGAAGCGCTTGGAGAAGGCGCGGGTCTGGTCGTTGTTGTCCCAGTAGAATGACTCGGTCAGCACCAGCCCCTGCGCGACGTTCAGCCCGAGGGATTTCACGTCGGAGATGAACACCAGCAGGCCGGCAATGCTCTGGCCGCCCTTGACGATGCCGAACTCCGCCGCCTGCTTCACCGAGTTGATGGTGTCGCCGCCCGCGTTGGCCAGCGCCACCACCTTGGCTCCCGAGGCTTGCGCCTGCAGCAGGAAGGACGAGAAGTCCGTTCCCGGGAACGGGTGCTTCACCGAGCCGACGACCTTGCCGCCCGCCTTGGTGACCAGCGCCGAGGCGTCGCGCTCCAACGCCGCCCCGAAGGCGTAGTCGGCCGTGATGAAGAACCAGGTATTGCCGCCACGCTGCACCATGGCGGTGCCGGTGCCGTTGGCGAGCGCCCAAGTGTCATAAGTCCAGTGGATGGTGTTCGGCGAGCACTGCGCCCCGGTGAGATCGGACGTGCCGCCGCCGGAATTGATGTAGACCTTGTTCTTCTCTTTGGTGATCTGCGATACGGCCAGCGCGACGGATGAGGTCGGCACGTCGATGATCATGTCGACGCCGTCGCGGTCATACCATTGCCGCGCGATCGCGGCGCCGATGTCCGGCTTGTTCTGGTGGTCGGCGACGACGATCTCGGCCTTGATGCCCTTGTCGGCGGCCTTGAAGTCCTCGACCGCCATGCGGGCCGCGATGGCCGAGCCTTCACCCGTGATGTCGGCGTAGAGGCCGGACCGGTCGTTCAGCACGCCGATCTTCACGGAAGTCTGCGCCTGCGCCGATACGGCCGCGAGCGTCATCGCTGCGCTGAGCAGCCATTTTTTCATGTTCATTGTTTCAATCCCTCCCTAAGGGACGGAAAGAGTAGGCGAAAGCGCGGCCCCGAGGGAAGAGCATTCGGAAAGCGGCGTTCTAGCCGCGCTTGCCGAGCGCAAATCCTGGGTCGGCGGTGCGGCGCCGCAAGGTCCGGCGCGCGCCGGTTCACCAGCATGGTAAGGGAAAGTTCAACGCTTCTGCTGCAACTTGACCCATAGCGGGTCCGGGCCCGCCTGTTCGTGCGTGGAGAGTTCAATGCGAAGCGACGCCACTCTGGCAGCCGACGCGGTCACGATCATGGCCATGATGGAGGCGCTTCGCGTCGCTTTCGAGGCTGCCACGGATGGCGGCGCACGCGACCCGGACGACCTCGACCGGCGCATCCTGCGCGAGGTCAAGCAGATGGAGCTGCCGAGCTATTCCTATGGGGCCCAGGCCAAGGGCATCGAGGAGGCGATCGCGTGCATCCGCCTCGCCGTCGACCAGGCGCGTCGCAAGGCCGCCTGAGCGATTTCAGCCCGCCATGCAGGCTTTTTCGGCCAGCATCTCGCGCGCGACGCGGCCGGCCTGAACCAGGCGGAGTTCCGACACCGCGATGTCGGCGAGGTTGCGCAGCACGATCGTCTCGGCGCGGCTTAGCGTGCGCGGCTTCGTATCGATGATGCAGACGCTGCCCACCCGACACCCGCTCGACGGCACGATCGGAGCGCCGGCGTAGAAGCGGATATGGGGCTGGCCGACCACGAAGGGGTTCTTGGCCGAGCGCGTATCCCGGAGCGTGTCCTGGATCACCAGAACGTCGTCGCCCATGATCGTATGGCTGCAGAACGCGTCCTCACGGCGCAGCACGGAGGCCTGCAGCCCGATCTTGGCCTTGGCCCAGGCGCGGTTGCTGTCGATGAACGTCACCAGCACGATGGGAACGTGGAAGTATTCCTGCGCAATCTGGCAGATGCGGTCAAACGCCGGGGAGGCGCTGGTGTCCACGATCTCCAAGCGGTCGAGCGCCTTTTGGCGAGCCGTTTCGTTGGCGGGAACCGGATACATCAATCATCCTCGACTGCGAGGTATGATCCTTGTCACGTCGGCATGAGCTACGCCATGCGGTGTATCCCGTGCGTAAAAATACGCCGCTATGCATAGAACTGGTCAAAAAAGAAGACAATTATCAAGCGGATCAGCCAATTCGACGCGACATGATCTTTTGAATTTTGGACATAGACGCTGAAGTTAGCGTCCCTTCCACTGCGGAGGACGTTTTTCCAGAAACGATTCAATGCCTTCCTTGAAATCAGCGCTCGTGTAGCAAAGGACGACCAGATCATCGCCGGCCGCCCCGGCCGACGCCCGCCGAATGCGCGACAGAGCCTCCTTTGTCGCTCGCAGCGTTAACGGAGCCTGACCGGCGACCAGTCGCGCGAGGGCGTCTGCGCGCGAGGGGAGGGCGGCGACATCCTCGACCAGCTCCGTGACGAGGCCGATGGCCTTGGCCTCGGCGGCGTCCACGAGCCGCGACGTGAAAATGAGGTCCTTGACCCGGGCGGGGCCGATCAGCGCCGCCAGCCGTGCATAGTTGCCGACCGAAAGGCAGTTGCCGAGCGTGCGCGCGATCGGAAATCCGAACCGGGCGTTCGAGGCCGCGATGCGCAGATCGCAACAGGCCGCGATGGCCGCCCCTCCGCCCGTGCACGCGCCCGCGATGGCCGCGATGGTGGGGACCGGGCAATCCTCCAGCGCGGACAGAACTCGCTCGATCTTGCTCTCATACTCAATCGCGTCCTCGGGCGTCGAGAACGCCCTGAATTGCGCGATGTCGGTGCCGGCCGCGAAGGCCTTGTCGCCGGCGCCCGTAATCACGAGGGCCCGCACGTCCGTCTGGCCGCTCAGCGAGGAGCAGATTTCGGCGAGCCGCTCATACATCTCGAAAGTGAGGGCGTTGCGGGACGCCGGACGATTGAGAACCAGACGCGCGACGCCGTCCTCGACCGAATAAAGAATTTCGTCCGACATCCGTTTTCTCCAGCTCGTCCGAACGGCTGGTTAGCACGCCAAAAGGGCGGCGAGAAACGAAGCGAGAAAGCCGAGGCCAAAAAGAAGAAGCCCCCGAAAGCTTTGGAGCTCGCGAGGGCTTCGTGCAATCTGGAGGGGGCATTCTCAGCTTGCGGACCGATAACGTCCCGCACTGTCCGCGGTTCCAGCGCATGGTGAAAAAAGTTGATGGTCCCCGACGGATTGTCCTCGCGCCCGCATTTGGATAGGTCTGCGCCCACACGCAAGGAGTTCACCACCATGGCCGACAGCCTTCCCGACCGCCTCTCGGTCGACCCCAAGAGCCCCTATTACAACGAAGCCGTGCTGGGCCGCGGCGTCGGCATTCGCTTCAAGGGCGTCGACAAGACCAACGTCGAGGAATACTGCGTCAGCGAAGGCTGGGTGCGCCTGAGCGTCGGGAACACCAAGGACCGCTTCGGCAACCCGATGACCATCAAGCTGAAGGGGCCGGTCGAGCCGTACTACAACGGCCCCGCCGTCGAGGACGCCGCTGCGCCGGCCGAGGAAGGCCAGGGCTGACGCTCGTTCAGGCGGGCGCGCGCCGCGGTGGCGCAGAGACGCCCGCCACGTCACCACATGGTCTTGCGGGCGCGCTCGGGCCACTCGCGGTCATAGGCGTCGCCCCCGACAGCGCCATCCGTCATGCCGGCGAGGATCTGCCCGGGCGTTGGCAGGCTCGCGGGATCGACGCGCCGCTCCGGGTTCCAGAGCTGCGACCGCACGATGGCGCGGGCGCACTGGAAATAGACCTCCTCCACGCCGATCACGATCACGCTGCGCGGCGCCTTGCCGTCCTGCGCGAAGCTTTCGAGCAGCGCCGGCTCCTTGCTGATGCGGGCGCGGCCGTTCACCCGTAAAGTGTGGCCGAGGCCGGGGATCAGGAACAGCAGGCCGACGCGCGGGTCGCGCACGATGTTGCGTAGCGAATCGATCCTGTCGTTGCCGCGCCGATCCGGCATCAGCAGCGTGCGGTCGTCGTGAATGCGCACGAAACCAGGCACGTCGCCGCGAGGCGAACAGTCGAGCCCTTCGGGGCCGCTCGTCGCGAGCGCGCAGAAGGGCGAGCTTTCCAGCAGCGCGCGGTAGTGCGGCGTGATCCGGTCCGCCACCTTGGCGGTGGATGCCGCCCCCGGCGCGCCATAGAGCGCCTCCAGATCGGCGACGGTCTCGACGAAGAAGGCGGGATCGAGGGGCGGCATGGGCGAACTCCGGCAGGGGGCCGCTCCGTTGAACCCGACCGCAACGTCGCCCGCAAGCGCCGACCCCGTTTATGACTCTTCGATGACCGAGATCGCCAACCTGACGGCTTCCGGAATGGGCTCCAGGAGGCGCGCCGACACCTCGTTGCGGAGGCTCCGTGCGGCCGCGGCCAGCGGGCCGCCGCCGATAATGATCGCCCGTGCGCCCGCCTGCTGGGCGTCCCCGCAGGCTCGGTAGAGCGCCTCCCGCAACGCGGATGCATCCGCCATCAGGGTGGCGGGCTCGCCGGGCGTCAGGAACACGCCGAGAAACGCGTCGCCCCGATAGGTGCGGCCCATGGCGCTGATCGATTGAACGAGATCGGGCGTGGTCGTCACCACGGCTACCGGCTCCCCTGGCGGCGCGGCCCGGAACGCCGCCTCGCCGATCCCGACCACCTTCATGGGAAGCGCGGTCCGCAGCGCGGCCAGGCCGGGATCGCCGAAGGCCGACACGATCACGGCGTCCGGAGCGAGGGACGCGATCGCGTCCGCCATGCCGGCCACCGTCAGCGCGGCGGCCACAAGCGCGTCCTCACTGGTGATGAGCGGCGGCCCGCTCGGGGCCGTGACGCCGGTGATCGTCGCGGCGGCGCCGGCGGCCTCCTTGGCGATCGCCACCATGGCGGCCGTGGTCGCAGCGTTTGTGTTCGGGTTCACGAGCAGGATGCGCATCGCCCGAAGCTACACCGTCTCGGCGACCCGGATGCACGCCGCCGCGTGCGCCACGCCGACCTCGGCCAATGGCGGCACGATCTCGCGGCATTGCGGTGCGGCGAGCGAGCAGCGCGGCGCAAAGGCGCAGCCGGGCGGCAGGGCCGTGAGATCCGGCGGCGAGCCCGGAATTGTCTCCAGCCGGTCGCCCTTTTGGGCCCGCTCGACCCGCGAGGCGAGGAGACCGCGCGTATAGGGGTGCCGGGGCGAGCGGATGACGTCGCGCACGGAGCCGCTTTCCACCACGCGCCCCGCATACATCACGGCGATCCGGTCGGCGATCTCCACCGCCACGCCGATGTCGTGGGTGACGAAGATGATCGACAGCCCGAGCTCGCGCTGCAGTTCGCGCAGCAGCAGCAGGATCTGGATTTGCACCGTGGCGTCGAGCGCCGTGGTGGGCTCGTCGGCCAAGAGCACGCTCGGCCGGCACGCCAGCGCGAGCGCGATCATGGCGCGCTGGCGCATGCCGCCCGACATCTCGTGCGGGTAGGCGTCCAGCCGGCGATCGGGCGAGGGGATGCGCACGCGCTCGAACAGCGCCAGCGCGCGTTGGCGCGCGTCCGCGGCGGAGATCTTTTCGTGCCGGCGGATCGCCTCGGTGATCTGGGCGCCGACGGTGTAGACCGGGTCCAGCGCCAGCATGGGCTCCTGGAAGATCATCGAGACCGTGCCGCCGCGGAAATCGGCGAGTTCGCCCGGCGACAGCGCCAGCACGTCGCGGCCGCCGACCCGGATCGCGCCGGTCATGAGCGAGCGCCTGGGCGGGTGCAGGCGCAGGAGCGAGCGCAGCGTGACGCTCTTGCCCGAGCCGGATTCGCCCAGCAGCGCCAGCACCTCGCCCTGGGCCAGCGACAGCGACACGCCGTCCACGGCGCGCACCGGCTTGGAGCCGCCCGTGAAGGTGACGCTCAGGTTTTCGATCGCGACGGCGTCGGTCATGCGGCGGCCTCCGCGAGAGCGGGCGCGCGGCTGTGGCCGGAGCCCGGCAGCGCCATCAGGCAGGCGGCCTCCTGCAGGCCCTCTATCGCCGCCAGCGGCGGCTCCTTGGCCGAGCAGACCGGCTCCGCGAAGGCGCAGCGCGTATGGAAGCGGCAGCCGCTTGGCGGATTGATGGGATTGGGCGGATCGCCCGTGAGCGGCGCCTCGGTGCTGCGCGCGTCCGGATCCATCTTCGGCATGGAGGCGAGCAGGGCCGCCGTATAGGGATGGCGCGGCGCGCCGAACACGGCCGGGCCTTCGCCGATCTCCGCGACCTTGCCGAGATACATCACCATCACGCGGTCGACGATGAACTTCACGACGTTCAGGTCATGCGAGATGAACACGTAGGTGAGCCCGAACTCGTCCTTCAGGTCCTGCAGCAGGTTCAGCACCTGCGCCTCCACGGACTTGTCCAGCGCCGACACAGCCTCGTCGAGGATCACGAGGCGGGGCTCGAGCGCGAGCGCGCGCGCGATGTTGATGCGCTGGCGCTGCCCGCCCGAGAGCTCATGCGGGTACCTGCCCGCGAAGCGCCCGGGCTCCAGCCCGACGCGCGCCAAGAGGTCATGCGCCCTGGCGCGCGCCTTCGCGGCCGGCACGCCATGCACCTGCGGCCCGTAGGCGATGGAATCCTCGATGGTGAGGCGCGGGTTCAAGGACGCGTAGCTGTCCTGGAACACCATCTGGACCTGGCGGCGATAGGCGGTGAGGTCGAGGTCGGCCCCGACCTTCTCGCCGTCGAACACCATCTCGCCGGCGTCGGCCTTGATCAGGTGCATCAGCAGTCGCGCCGTCGTCGACTTTCCGCAGCCGCTCTCGCCGACGACGCCGAGCGTCTCGCCCTTGCGGATGTCGAACGACACGCCGTCCACCGCGCGCACCACCGCGCCCTTGCCGAACAGGCCCTTGCCCTTCACCGGGAAGTGCTTGACGAGGTCGCGCACGCTGAGCAGCGGCTGGGCCGGGCCGCCGCGATCCGGGTCGTCCGGCAGAAAGGCGGGTTCGCCGATGATCATGACTTCACGTCCATGGCGCTGCGCAGCCCGTCCGAGACCATGTTGAAGGCGATCGACGTGATGAAGATCATCACGCCCGGCAGCGCCGCCACCATTGGCTGCGTGTAGATCGCGGTGCGCAGCGTGTTCAGCATCAGGCCCCATTCGGGCTCCGGCGGGCGCACGCCGAGGCCCAGGAACGACAGGCCGGACGCGAGAATCATCGATACCGACACGAGGCTGGTCGCGTAGACGAAGATCGGCCCGAGCACGTTGCCGAGCACGTGCACGCGGATGATGGACCCCGCTTTAGCCCCTGAGGCGCGCGCGGCGTCGATGTAGTCCAGCCCGCGCACCTGCGTGGTGACGCTCTCGGCGACCCGCGCGATCGGAGGCACGAACACGAGCGTGAGCGACACCAGCGCGTTGGTGAGCCCGGCCCCGAGCGCGCCCGAGAGCGCCACGGCCAGCAGCACCGACGGAAAGGCGTAAAATACGTCCACGGTGCGCATGATCAGCGTATTGGTCAGGCCGCCGACATAGCCGGCCGTGATGCCCAGCATTGAGCCAATCACGAAGGCGATCGGCACAGGGGTCACGCCCATCAGCAGCGATAGCCGTCCACCGTGGATGAGCCGCGAGAGCATGTCGCGGCCGAGTTCGTCCGCTCCGAGCGGATAGCCCGGAAAGCCGATCGGTTTCAGCCGCCGTAGCATCGAGCCCTTGGAGGGGTCGGCCGGCGCGATCCAGGGCGCGAAGATCGCCATCAGCAGCAACAGGACGATCACGGCCAACGCCGTCATCGCGACGGGATCGCGCGACAGCCGGCGCAGCACGCCGGTCCAGTAGCCGGGCGAGCGGACCACGGCGGCGTCCGCGACCGGGGAGGGGCTGGGGTTCTGCCCAATGGCGGCGCTGAGGCTCATGCGCGTTGCACCCGCGGATCGATGGCGGCCTGGAGAATGTCGACCGTCAGGTTCAGGAACACGAAGAACAGCGCCAGCACCAGAATCGAGCCCTGCAGCAGCGGCAGGTCGCGCTGGAAGATGGCTGCGTTCAGCAGGAAGCCGGTGCCCGGCCACGAGAACACGGTCTCGATCAGGATCGACCCGCCGAGCAGGTAGCCCAATTGCAGTCCCATCACCGCGAAAGCCGTCGGGGCCGCGTTCTTGATCACATGCCGGAATACGCCGCGCTCGGTGAGGCCCTTGGCGGCCAGCGCGTTGACGAATTCCTGGTTCAGGATCTCGCCCACCAGCGCCTTCACGGTGCGGGCGATGATGCCCATCGGGATCACCGACATGGTGACGGCCGGCAGCACCAGGAAGCGCAGGTAGTCCCAATCCCAGGAACGGCTGGCGGAGCCCTGCGGCCCGCCGCCGGTGGCGGGCAGCCAGCCGAGCTGCACCGAGAAGATGATCACCAGCACCATGCCGAGCCAGTAGTGCGGGACGCTGACGCCCAGGACCGACACGAAGGACGCGACCCGGTCCACCCAGCCGCCCCGGAAATAGCCGGCCAGAATGCCGAGCCCGGCGCCGGCCACGAAGCCGATCAGTGTGGCGGCGGCCGCCAGCGCGAGCGAGTTCTTGACGGCGTTGAACACCTCGGATGTCACCGGCCGCCCGGTCGCGATGGAGGCGCCGAGGTCGCCCTGGACGACGCGCCAGATCCAGAGCCCGTATTGCACCGGAAGCGGCTTGTCGAAGCCGTAAAGCGCCCGCATCTGCTGCTGCAGCTCAAGCGTCGCGTCCACCGGCAGCACGGCCGTGAGCGGATCGCCCGGCGTGATGTGCACGAGCAGGAAGCAGACGATGCTGACGCCGATCGCGACCGGCAGCACGTAGAGGATGCGCTTCAGGATGTAGAGCAGCATGGGGGCGTCCGGCCTTGGCGGGGGCGTCCCGCGCCAGAGCGGCGCGGGACGGAGCGGCGGTGCGCCTCACTTCGTCATCGTGATGGGCGAGAAGTCCTGGAACCAGTTCTGCGCCTGCACGAAGCCCTTCACCTTGGTCGACATGGCGCGCGGGTTCACGTCATGCGTGACCATCAGGAATAGCGCTTCGTCCACGTACTTCTCGTGGATCTTCTGCAGGATCGCGGTCTGCTCCTTCGGCTCGAAGGTGTTGCGTACCTGGTCGAACAGCTTGTCCATCTCGGGATCGCAATAGGAGCCCCAGTTGGTGCCGGCCGGCGGCGCGAGATTGCACTGCAGGTGGCGGACGAAGCCCGTGAAGGGGTCCTGGATGAAGTAGGTGTAGTTCATGCCCGTCGCCCCGCGGGAGCTCTCATGCTTGGCGCCGGCGCGCCAGATGTTGATGAGCGTGTTCCACTCCACAACCTCGAAATCGACCTGGATGCCGACCTCGGCGAGGTTCTGCTGCACGAACTCGTTCATCGGCAGCGGCTGCATCTGGCCCGAGCCGGAGGCCGAGATCAGGATCTTCGTCTTCATCGGCTTGTTGGGGCCGTAGCCGGCCTCCGCCATCAGCTTCTTGGCCTCGGCGACGTCGTGCTTCAGCTTGAACTTCGGCGATCCGAACCACTGATGGCCGGGCGGAAAGAAGCCCTCGGCCGGGATCATCATGCCGCTGAGCAGTTCCTTCAGCCCCTCGCGGTCCACCGCCAGGTTGGCGGCCTTGCGGACGCGGATGTCGTTCCAGGGCGAACCCTCGACGCGCGACAGGTGCCACGTCCAGTTATGCGGATAGGCGTTGGTGACGATGCTGAACCCGGCCTGCTTCAGCGACGCCACGGCATCGGGCGCAGGCGCTTCGATCCAGTCGACCTGGCCCGAGCGCAGCGCCGCCACGCGGGCGTTCGCCTCGGGCAGCGGGATCAGCACCATCTTGTCGAGCTTCGGGACCCGCGGCTTGTCCCAATAGTCCGCGTTGGGAACCAGCTCGACGCGCTCACGCGGCACGAAGTTGACGATCTTCCACGGGCCGGTGCCGGACGGGGCCTTGGCGACCGCATCCCAGCTCTTGCCCTGCTTCTCCCAGTTTGCCGGGGAGGACATCATGATCCAGGCGAGCTGGTAGGGCAGGGTGGCGTCGGGCGTCTTGGTAACGATCTCCACGGTGAGCGGATCGATCGCCTTATAGCTCGCCACCGCCGGAATGCGCGAGCGGCCCTGCGCAGACTGGCGCGGGTCGAACTGCGGGCTTTCCTTCACGAGCAGCTTGTCGAGGTTCCACACCACGGCGTCGGCCGTGAACGCGCTGCCGTCGTGGAATTTCACGCCGTCGCGCAGCTTGAAGACCCACTTCGTCTTGTCGGTCGCGTCCACGGCCCATGAGGTCGCGAGTCCGGGCACGAGGTCCGACGGCTTGGTGGCGCTGCTCATGTCCCAGTTGATCAGCGCGTCATAGGCCGTGTAGCCCAGAAAGCGCTGGCCTTCGCCGCCGTTGTCGGTCTGTCCGGTGGTGAGCGGAATGTCGGAGGCCGTCATGCCGATGCGCAGCGTGCCTTGCGCCAGGGCCGAGCCCGTCAGGCCGAGGCTGAGCGTCAGGGCTGCGGCGTAGCCGGCCAAATGCATGGTCTTCATGGGTCGCGGGTCTCCAGCGATTGCGGAATGCCAATCAGCAAGGAGCGGGCCAGATCGCGGGAAGCGCCCGGGCGCGAGACGAACGCGCTTCGCGAGGCGGGTGACTGCCTTGTTTATAGGCAGCGTGCGCCTTGCGGCCGATCAAATACGAGGCGCGGCGTCCCCAGCCATGCATGATCAAGCCTTGTGCAGCCTCACCGCAGGTGTTCACCTGCCGCCCACTCCCGCGAGTCCCGCGGAACCTGGAACCTTGCCGATGCCCGCCGCCCAGAGCCAGCCGATCCCGGCCGACCGCTACGTTCCGGACAGCCGCTACGCCTACACGCGGCTGGCGCTGTCGCTGCTGATCGCCACCATCCTGGGCGCCGGCATGTGGGCCGTGATCGTGGTGCTGCCCAGCGTGCAGACGGAGTTCGGCGTCGACCGCGCCGGCGCCTCGCTGCCCTACACGGTGATGATGTTCGGCGTCGCCTTCGGCACCATCGTGCTCGGGCGCATGATGGACCGCACCGGCATCGCGCTTCTGCTCGGCATGGCGGGCGTTGGTCTTGGCGGCGGCTTCGTGATCGCGGGCCTCGCCCCCAATCTCATGGTGTTCTCCACCATTCACGCGCTGCTGATCGGCGTGTTCGCCGGTACCGGCTTCGCCCCGATGATCGCCGACATCTCGCACTGGTTCGTGAAGCGGCGCGGCCTCGCGGTCGTGATCGTGGCGTCGGGCAACTACATCGCCGGCACGATCTGGCCGCTGGTGATCAAGTTCGGCATCCCGGCCATTGGCTGGCGCTACACCTATGTGGGCATCGGCCTTTTCATCGCCGTCACGGTGACGCCGCTCGCGTTCTTCATGCGCCAGCGCCCCTCGGCCCGCATGATGGCGGACGCTGAGGCCGCCACCAAGGCGGCTCGTGCAGACGTCGGCATGTCGTCGCGCTTTCTCGTGATGCTGCTGATTGCGGCCGGCTTCTCGTGCTGCGTCGCCATGTCGATGCCGCAGGTCCACATCGTCGCCTATTGCGGCGACCTCGGCTACGGCGTCGCCCGCGGCGCCGAGATGCTGTCCTTGATGCTGGCGCTCGGCATTTTCTCGCGCATCGGCTCCGGCCTGGTCGCGGACCGCATCGGCGGCGCGGCGACGCTGCTGATCGGCTCCTTCATGCAGGGGCTGGCGCTGGTGCTCTACACGCTGTTTGACGGGCTCACGTCGCTCTACATCGTGTCGGGCATCTTCGGGCTCTTCCAGGGCGGCATTGTCCCCATGTACGCGGTGATCTGCCGCGAGCTGCTGCCGCCGCGCGAGGCGGGGGCCAAGATCGGCCTGGTGGTGTCGGCCACCATCTTGGGCATGGCGTTCGGCGGCTACGTGTCTGGCGTGATCTACGACTACACCGGCAGCTACCGCATTGCCTTCCTGAACGGCGTCGCCTGGAACCTGCTGAACCTCACGGCGGCCGGCTGGCTGCTGATGCGCCGGCGCAAGACGCCGGACGTCGGCGGCGGGCTCACGGCGGCAGCCTGAGCGGCCGCTCAGCGCGGGGCGAGCCCGCCGGGCGCAGGTGCAGCCGCATCAGGATGTCCTGGTTGTGGTTGCCGAAGCCGCGGCCGAAGATGTTCACGCCGCCCGGATGCGACGCGCTCGGCTCGATGCCGATGCGCAGGCGGATCGAGTGGTGATCGGAGAGCGACAGGTCGGCCAGCGACACGTCCGAGAGCTTCTCGTCATTCATGAACGCGCCTGAGGGCGTGATGCGCCAGCGCGTCAGCACGCCATATTGCGAGCCCTCCAGCTTCCACCACCGCGGCGTCAGCGCGCCGCGCCGGTCGCCATAGTCGCCCGGGCACGTCCAGGTGCCGGCCTTCACGCCGTTGACCCACAGGCTGATGTCGGACGGCCAGTTGGTGTTGGTGCCCGGCACCTCGGAGGAGAGCTCCATCTGGAACTCGATCTCGGCGAGGTCGGCCTTCAGCACCTTGGCGTTGTTGGGGAACTTGTATTCCACGAAGCCCCGGCCGAACCAGATCAGCGCCGCCTGCACGCGGCAGGGGTCCAGAAACAGGTCCGGCACGTCGAGCACGCCCATGATGCTTTGGGTCGAGCACATGCCGCAGGGGGCCGAGACGTCGTAGCTGGTGTAGAGGCCGAGCGGCATCTCCACCTCGATGACGTTCTTGTCGCGGCTGGGGTCGTCCGCGTCGAGCCGCACGACGATCTCGTCGAAACGCGCCGAGCAGATCTTCTGCTGCCCTTTCGCGGCCTTCACGACGTCGGTGAGGATCAACTCCGCCTCTTCGAGGATCTGGATGTTGGTCGCGATGGTGGATTGCGGCAGGCCGAGCTTCTCGGCGATCTGGTTGACGTTCAGCGCCCCGCTGCGGCGCAGCAGCCGTAGGATACGGACCCGCACGGGAGAGGCGAGCCCGCGGATCACGTCGAACTGGCGTTCCGGGTTCACCACCAGGAAGCTGCGCCCGGCGGCTTCTCGGGCGTCGTCGCCGGTTTTCGGCTTGGCGACGGGCTTGGTCGAGCCCGTCGCGGTCTTGGCGTCCTTGCGGTCCAGCATGTCGCAATCCTGAGCCGGACCGGCCGATGGCCGGCGGCGGTTAGTTGGCTGTCAGGTGAATGACGTTCCAGGACGCCGGCTTCAGCGTGGCGCGGATGCGCCCGCCATCCACGACGACGCCCGAAAGAGCCGTCGGCGCGACGCGATCGGGCGCATTCTTGTCGTTGATGGCGCTGAGGTCATCGTGCCGGAGCTCCAGCGCCTCGCCGACCGCGAGCCGGCCGAAGCCGCGCACGTCGATGCTGACCTCCATGTTCTGCGCGATGTCGCGGTTGAGCAGGAACAGCGACAGCCCGCCCTTCTCGTCGGCGACGGCCGAGAGCTTCAGGTAAGCCACGTTGGTGACCGGGTACGACACCTCCTGCGACCCGCGCGGGTCGTAGTATTCGGAATCGTAGCTGTCGCTCTCGACCTGCGCGCGCAACACCTTGCCGCGGCCGAACTTCGACATCTGCGCGAAGGGGTGGAAGATCGTCTGCCGCCAGGCGGGGCCGCCGGTCTCGGTCATGATCGGCGCGATCACGTTGACGAGCTGCGCCAGGCAGGCCGACTTGACGCGGTCGGCGTGGTTCAGCAGCGAGATGCAGGCGCCGCCGAACGCGAGCGCATCCTCCATCGTGTAGATCTCCTCCAGGATCGGCGGGGCCACCGGCCAGCCTTCCTTCACCCGGTCCTGGCGCTTGCGGCGGGTCCGGTACCAGACGTTCCACTCGTCGAAGCTCAGCATCATGCGCTTGGTGGAGCGACGGCGCGCCGCGACGCCGTCCGCGATGGCCACGACCTCGTCGATGAAGTTGTCCATCAGGTCGGGCGAGGCCAGGAAGGAGGCCGTGTCGTCCTTGTAGTTGTTCAAGTAGGTGTGGAGCGAGATGAACTCGGCGTGGTCGAAGGTGTGCTCCAGCACCTCGTCTTCCCAGCGACCGTAAGTCGGCATGTTGCGCGCCGAGGAGCCGCAGGCCGCGAGCTCGATGGTGGGGTCGATCCAGCGCATCATCTTGGCCGCTTCCTTGGCGACCATGCCGTATTGCGTTGCGGTCTTGTATTCCATCTGCCAGGGGCCATCCATCTCGTTGCCCAGGCACCAGAACTTGATGTTGTGCGGCTGCTCCCAGCCGTGCTGCTTGCGCAGGTCGGACCAGTAGGTGCCGCCCGGATGATTGCAGTACTCGACCAGATTGCGCGCCTCATCGCCGCCGCGCGTGCCGAGGTTCACGGCCATCATGGGCTCGACGTCCGCTGCCTTGCACCAGTCCATGAACTCGTTGGTGCCGAAGGTGTTCGGCTCCGTGGTGAACCAGGCGAGATCCAGCCTGGTCGGCCGCTGCTCCACCGGGCCGACGCCGTCCTCCCAATTGTAGCCGGAAACGAAGTTGCCGCCCGGGTAGCGCATGATGGTCGGCCCGAGCTCGCGCACCAGGTCCAGCACGTCGCGGCGGAAGCCCTTCTCGTCGGCCGTGGCGTGGCCCGGCTCGTAGATGCCGCCATACACGCAGCGTCCGAGATGCTCGACAAAGGCGCCGAACAGGCGCGGATCGGTCTGTCCGATCGCGAAATCGCGGTCCATGAGGACGGTGGCTTTTCTCATCGTGGTCTCCCTCGGAGAGCGGCGTTTCAGGAAGCAAGCGCCCGCGGCGAGTCGGGCGTCAGCACCGCCTCGCGCAGCTGGCGTGAATAGGGATGCTGGGGCGCGGCCAGCACGGCGCGGGCGTCGCCCGCCTCCACGACTTCGCCCTTCTGCATGATGATGATGCGGTCGCTGATCGAGTACGCGGTGGCGAGATCATGCGTGATGTAGATGATCGAGATGCCGAGCTCGTCGCGCAGCGCCTTAAACAGGTTCACGATCGCCATGCGCAGCGAGGCGTCCACCATCGAGACCGGCTCGTCCGCCACGATCAGCTTGGGGTTCGAGAGAAGCGCCCGCGCGATGGCGACGCGCTGCAGCTGGCCGCCCGAAAGCTCGTGCGGAAAGCGGCCCTTCGCCTCCGCCAGCGACAGCCCGACCTTGCGCAGCGCCTCGTCGGCCAGCCGCTCGGCCTCCGCATTGTCCCGCGCCGCCCCGAAGCGCCGGGCGGTGAGGAAGAGGTAGCGGTCGAGCTGCTTCAACGGGTTGAAGGCCTCGAACGGGTTCTGGAAGATCGGCTGCACGGCGTGCATGAAGCGCATCCGGTCGGCATGGCCGTTCAGCGCGCCGACATCGAGCCCGTCGAACTGGAGGCTGCCGCCGGTGGGTCGCTCGATCCCCAGGATCATGCGCGCCGTGGTCGACTTGCCGCTGCCCGACTCGCCAATGATTGTGAAGATCTCGGCCTTGTCGGCCGCGATCGTGAAAGACAGGTCCTTCACGGCCTCGATCCGGCGGCGGCTGAAGAAGCCGCCGCGCGCGAAGGTCTTGGACACGTGGTCCAGCCGCAGCAGGGGCTCGCTCATGCGGCGGCTCCCGGGTTCACGGCGTGGCAGGCGACCCGGTGGCCGGGCAGGCTCTCCACCATGGGCGGGACCTGCCGGGCGCAGACCTCCATGGCCAGCGGGCAGCGCGGGTGGAAGCGGCAGCCGGTGGGCGGGTCGGCGAGGTTGGGCGGGCTGCCCTCCAGGCTCTTGCGTGGCGTGTCGTCGCCGATGCGCGGCAGGCTGCCGATCAGGTAGACCGTGTAGGGGTGCAGCGGCCGGGAGAAAATCTCCGGCGTCGGCGCCTCCTCGACGAGCCGCCCGCCATACATGATGCCGAGCCGGTCGGTGAGATGCGCATGCACGCCCATGTCGTGCGTGACGAACAGAACCGAGGAGCCCATCTCCTGCTGGATGCTGCGGATCATCCCCAGCACGTCCTTCTGGACGATCACGTCCAGCGCCGTCGTGGGCTCGTCCGCGATGATGAAGTCCGGCTTGCAGATGGTGGCCAGCGCGATGGTGACGCGCTGGCGCATGCCGCCCGAGAGCTCGTGCGGATAGGCGCGCAGAACCGCGGGATCGAGCCGCACCCGCGCCAGATGCGCGACGACGCGCTCCTCGAACTGCTTGCGGGAGCCGCCAAGATGCCGCCAGGCGAAATCCTGGAAGGTGCTGATCACCCGGCGCATCGGGTTCAGCACGTTCATGGAGCCTTGCATCACATAGGAGAGGTGGCGCCAGCGCACCCGCTCCACCTCGGCCGGCGGCGCGGCGTGCAGCCCCGGATAGCCCGGCATGAAGCTGAAATGGACGCTGCCGCCCACCACCTGCAGGGGCGGCTTGATCGCGCCCGCGATGGTCTTGATCAGCGTGGTTTTGCCGGAGCTGGACTCGCCAGCCAGGCCGTAGATTTCGTTGCGGCGCACGTCGAAGGTCACGCCGTCCACGGCGCGCACCTCGCGGCTCACGCCGAAATGCTGCGTCCGGAAATGCGCCTGGATGTCGTTCACCCGCAGCACGGGATCGCTTGCGGAATCAGCCCCGGCGACGGGCGTCGCGGGCGATTGCAGGGCGACGGGACCGCTCATCGCGCGCCTCCGCCCATGCGGCTCAACCGGCTGCGCGGGTCGATATACTCGTTCATCGACACGGCGAGCAGGAACAGCCCGACAAACGCCATGATGACGACCGCGATCGGGAACGCGATCCACCACCAGACGCCCGCCACGATGGCGGTGTGCTGGTTGGCCCAATAGATCATGCCGCCGATCGTGGGGGTGTTGATGTCCGTGAATCCCAGCACCGAGAGCGTCACCTCCAGGCCGATCGACCAGTTCATGTTGTTCATCGTGGTCGAGAACACGATGGGCATGACGTAGGGCAGGTGCTCGCGCGTCAGGATCTCGCGCGTGCTCATGCCCGAGAAAACGGCCGTCTGGCTGAACTCCCGCGTCTTCAGGCTCATCGCGACGGCGCGGATCAAGCGCGCGTCATAGGCCCAGCCCAGCGTCGCCATGATCATGGCCAGCATCAGCCACGTCATGCTGTCGCGCATCACGAAGTAGAACAGCACCAGGATGGGAAAGAGCGGGATGACGATGAAGGTGTCGTTCACAGCCATCAGCGCGCGGTCGATCCAGCCGCCCTTGTAGCCGCTGAGCAGCCCGATCACGAGCGACAGCACTCGGCTGATGGCCGCCACCGTGATGCCGAACAGCAGCGTGTTGCGGATGGCGACGCAGACCTGCCAGAACACGTCCTGCCCGCGCGAGGTGGTCCCGAACCAGTAGGCGCTCGAGGGCGGCACGTCCGGCGGCACCACATAGACGTCGCCCGGCGGGTAGGGCGAGAACCCCGACAAGATCGCCAGCCCGACCACGATTCCGACCAGGATGATCCCGATCCGGAATTCGAGATTGTATTTTAGGAGGTCGCGGAGGATCGCCAGCATCAGGCCACCTGCACGCGCGGATCGAGGAGGGGGTAAAGGAGGTCGATGGCGAGCACGCCGGCGGACACGCCCAGGATCGAGATCGTGGTCACGCCCAGCACCAGCCCGTAATCGCCCGCATACACGGCGTCCACCAGCAGCGTGCCCACGCCCGGATAGCCGAACACCTTCTCGGTGATGATCGCGCCGTTGAAGATGCCGCCGAGCGACATTGCCAGCCCGGTCACCTGCGGCCCCAGCGCGTTGCGCATCACGTAGGAGCCGAGGATGCGCCGGCGGTTGACGCCGCCGAGCTCGGCGAACTGCACGTAGTCCTCGGTCACGATGTTGGACACCAAGGAACGCATGCCGAGGAACCAGCTGCCGACCCCGATCAGGATCAGCGACAGCGCCGGCAGGATGGAGTGCTTGATCACGCTGCCGATGAAGGCCAGCGTCCAGCCCTGCGGCAGGTTCATGGCCGAGCCGCCCGTGATCGGCAGCACAGGCCAGAGAAAGCCGAACACGATCAGTAGCATGAGGGCGACGATGTAGTACGGGATCGGGTGCAGCCCCATCGCGACCACGCCCATGAGCTTGAAGGAGCGGCTGCGCTGGTAGTAGCCGGCCAGCCCGCCAAGCAGGTTGCCGAGCGCCCAGGTGACCAGCGTCGACACCACCAGGAGTCCGACCGTCCAGGGCAGGGCCCGGCCGATCAGCGCCGAGACGGGCGTTGGGAAGGCCGACATGGACGGCCCGAAATCAGCGCGCAGGATGCGCGACCAGAAGGTGAAATACTGCTCCCGCCAGGAGCCGCCGACGCCATAGAGCTCCTTGAGCGACTGGCGCATCTGCTCGATCGCCTCCGGCGCCGTGTTGCCGAAGGAGGTCACGGCCGAGATCGATTGCTCGACGGGATCGATGGGCGTCGCGTGCGTCACCACATAGGCGATGTTCACGCCGATGAAGACGACCAGCACGAACTGCCCGAGCCGCTTGGCCAGGTATGCGAGGTAACCGCTCATGAGCCTTCCGGGATGCGGGGAGCGTTCGGGCGGCGAGGGGATCGCCGCCCGTTCGGGCATTGCAGAGGCGCGTGCCCCTTATTTGCCGGTGGGCTTGAGCTTGACGAACATGTAGCGCGAGTTGCCCCAGTTCGTGACCGGGTTGGCGTAGGGGTTCTCGGCCGTCGGGTAGCCGGTCCAGTAGGTCTGGTCCATCGCCGTGAAGACGTTGTAGGCCATCAGCGGAATGATCGGCATCTCGCGCGCGGCGAGCTTCACATAGTCCTTGCCGAGCTCGATCGCCTTCGGATCGTCGAAGTCGATCGTGCGCGTCTGCTCGATGATCTTGTCGAGCTCGGGGCTGGACCAACGCTGCCAGTTGCGCAGAGGCTGCGGCTTGCCGGCCTCGGCGACGAATTGCGAGTGCCAGCTGTCCATGAAGTAGGACAGGTCCTGGTGTCCGCCCCAGGTCTCGACGCTCCAGCCGATGAAGGTGTCGAAGTCGCCGGCGCCGCGCCGCGTCAGCAGCGTGCCCTGCGCGACGTCGATCTTGGCGTCGATGCCGGCCTGCTTCCATTGCTGCGCGATCATGCTGCCGGCGCGGGTCATCACCGGCCGCAGGTCGCCTTCCACCATGACGCGGACGGTGAACGGCTTGCCGTCCGGCGTCTGCCATTGGCCGCCGACCTTCTTGTAGCCGGCTTTCTCCAGCAGCTCCTGCGCGGCCTGCGGGTTGGTCTTCCACCAGCCCTGGCCGAAGGCCTTGGCTATGTCCTTGGGGTCTTGCGGGATCTGCTCGCCCAGCGACGGGCGCAGCATGTCGGCGATCTGCTTGCCCACGGTCGGATCATACGGCTTGAACTTCTGCTTGCCGGTGTCGACCTCGAAGTCCTTCAGCCAGGCCTCCATGGGCTGGTGATAGGCCTCCGGGTGCTTGCCGGTCGGCGGCACCGCGATGGCCGAGATCGTCGCCGCGCCACGATAGGCCGCCATCGCGACGGCCTTGATGTCGATCAGCAGCGCCAGCGCCCAGCGGACGTCCTTGTTCTTGAAGTTCTCGTTCTGCGTGTTGAACACCAGAGCGGGCAGCGTCGGATCCGGGTGGCCGAAGGGGAAGCCCTTGAACCAGGCCGTCGTGGTCTTGCTCTGCTTCGCCAGCGTGAACATGCCCTCGGGGGCGATGTCGTGGATGACGTCGAGTTCGTGGTTTAGCTGCGCGATCACGCGCTTGTCGGGCGGGCCCGGATCCACATAGGCGAGGTATTTCGGGCCGGGCTTGCCGAAGCGGCCGAGCGAGCTGCGCTGCCAGTCCTCACGCAGCTGCCAGATGTACCACTTGCCGTCCGGGTCGAAGCTGTTGAGCGTGTAGGCGCCCAGCGACACCGGCTTGTTGAAGTCGAACTTCAGCGGGTCGGCGACCTTGTCGAAGACGTGCTTCGGCATGATCCAGATGGCGCCCCACCGCACCGTGAAGTTGGTGTGGAAGCGCGAGTTCGGCTTCTTCAGCTTGAAGATCACCGTGCTCTCGTCCGGCATCTCCATGCTGGCCACGTTGTTGGCCAGCACGGCGCTGAAGCGCATGTTGGGGTTCTTGATCTGGGTCTCGACCGTGCCGACCACGTCGGCGGCCGAAAACTCCACGCCGTCGCTCCAGAAGATGCCCTTGCGCAGCTTCACGGTCATCTCGGTGAAGTCGGCGTTGTATTTCGGCTTCTCGGACGCGAGCGAATTGTCCCACACGCCATCGATCCCGCTTTCCGGGTCGATATACCAGAGCGTATCCAGCGCAGCCTGCTGCAGGCCGTTGGACTGGCTGCCAGCATTGATGGACCAGATATTGAACCAGCCGGCGTTCTTGATCGTGCCTTCAGGATTTTCGAGGATGAGCGTCTCGTTACGCGGGATGTTCTGCGGAATGCCCTGAGCATTCGCAGGCGCGGCGAGCGCGAAAAGACTTGGCGAAAGGACGCAGGCTGCCATCAGCCAGGCACGAGTAGTGCGGCTCATCATTTCCTCCCGAGGCGCGGCGCTTTCTCGAGCGCTCGCTTATTTGGGCAGCATAGTTCGGGCTTGAATGGGCAACAACGGCAAATCGGATTTAGACCCGAACAACCGATACGAAAACTGGTGTGCGCCCGCTGGCGCGCTCGGACGCAGGTCGCAGTCGCCTGACGCGCTCACTTCGAGCGCTCGTCAGCCTGATGATGTCAGAAAAGGCAGCTTGGACCATTCCGCAGGGCGGATGGTGCCCAGGGCTGGAATCGAACCAGCGACACTGCGATTTTCAGTCGCATGCTCTACCAACTGAGCTACCTGGGCGTCCGGCGGGCGCCAGAGCGCCGCGAACGGGGCGGTTTATAGGGGTGGGATCGTCGGCTGTCCAGCCTGAATCGGGCGTCGCTCGAACGTGGCGGCGCAAACCGCGGCAGGCTAGGTTTCGCCCCGAGTAGCGCCGGCGATCGCGGCGCAAACCTGCCGAGATCGACGCCTAGCCGGGGAGGGCGAGCCCATGACGGATGCCATTGTTCTGGAGGCCGGCGCGAATCGGCTCGAGATCGCGACGCTCGGCGCCGAGATGCGCAGTTGGCGGCTGGGAGGGCGCGAGATCCTCTGGCAGGGAGATCCCAAGTGGTGGCCGGAGCGCAGCCCCATCCTGTTCCCGGTGGTGGGGTGGACGCGGGAAGGCGAATCGCGGGTCGGCGGCCGCACCTACCCGCTCGGCCTGCATGGCTTCGCACGGCGCTCGGTGTTCAGCGCCGAGCAGACGGGCGATCGCACTGTCCGGATGCGGCTGGAGCAAAACGCCGAGACGTTGGCCCAATATCCATTCGGATTCGCGCTCACGGCCGACTACGCCATCGACGAAACCTCGATCGATCTGACGCTCACCGTCCGGAACACGGGCGACGAGCCCATGCCCTACGCTGTCGGCGTCCATCCGGGCTTTCTGGCCAGCAAGGCGAGCGCGCGCCTCGTCTTCGAGGCCGCCGAGGAGGCGAGCGTGCCCGTGATCGCGCCGGGCGGCCTGATCTCAGACCGGCGCCGCACAGCGCCCCTCCAGGACGGTCGCGTCCTGCCTCTGGATGACAGCCTCTTCCCCGACGATGCGCTCTGCTTCATGGACGTCCGCAGCCGCTCGCTCGACCTGTCGACGGGAGATGGCGCCACATTGCGCATTGGCTGGCGCGACTACCCGAACGTGGTCGTGTGGAGCAAGCCCGGAGCGCCGTTCGTATGCGTCGAGACCTGGACGGGGTCGGGCGATCCCGAGGGCTTCACGGGCGATCTCTTCGAAAAACCGGGCATGATCGTGCTGCAGCCGGGCGAAATGCGCGCCCATGGCTACATGGCCGCAGTTCTTTGACCGGAATGCAACCTAAGAGCGCATTTGCACTTCGCGCTTGAGTTGTAGCTGCACTAGCATGCGCCTCTCTGATGGGGAGGCTGGTGGATGCAGACGCTCGCGCGCGTTCCGTTCTTCAAGGACGCCGGCATCGACTTCGACAAGTTTGACCGGCGCTGCGCCTGGCGCCGGTATGACGACGACGAAATCGTGGTCGACTTCGAAGACCCATCGACGGACGTGTACTTCATCCTCTCTGGCGACGTGCGGATCCTCATTCGGACCCAGTCCGGCAAGGAGATCATCCTGGCCGAGATGAAGGGCGGGCAGTTCTTCGGCGAGTTGGCCGCCATCGACGATGTTCGCCGCTCGGCCAACGTCACGGCCCTGACCCGCGCCGAGATGTGCATCATGCCCGCGTCCGTGTTCAAGGAGATCGTGTTCGCGTCGCCGGTGGTCGGCGATCGCCTGCTTCGGCTCCTCACCGCCCGCATCCGCGAGCTCAACGCCCGCATCACAGAGCATTCGGTGTTCGACCTGAAACACCGGCTCTATGCCGAACTGATCCGCATGTCGGCGCCGCGCGCGGGCGGAAACGGGGAGCGGGTGGTGAGCCCGCCGCCTTTCCACCATGTGCTGGCGGCGCGCATCGGTTGCCGGCGCGAGCAGGTGACGCGCGAGCTCTCGGCCCTGTCCGGGCAGGGCGTCATCGCCAAGACCCGCGGCGCGCTGGTGATCCGCCAGCCCAAGGTCCTCGAGGACCGGATCACCGAGGCCCTGCAGAGCGACCACTGATCAGGGCGAGGGCAGCGGGAGATCCGCCTCCACCACCGCGCTGGCCGGCACGGGCTGCGGCGCGAGCGCGCCTGACTTCCGGAACAGGGCGCTGGCGTTCGGCGTGACGGAGGGCTCGTCGAAGCTGCCGCTCACCGCGAAGGGCAGCACGACCGCGTCGCGCCCCTGGTCAGCGGATTGGACCTGCCCGGTGAGCTGTAGCGTCCGTTCCGCAAGCCCGACCTGGCCCGAGAGCAGCACCTTGGTGGCCGGAGACGCCAGCGAGCCGTCCGCGATGTCGAGCACGCCTTTGCCGATACGCCCACCGAAGCTGGCGACGTCGAACGGCGTCTTGCCGCCGCGCATGTCGAGTGCTGCGATCAGGGGTCGCCGCTCGATCCGGCGCAGCACCTCGGGCAGGTTGACGCCCAGCAGCTCGCCTTGGCGGATCGTCACCGAAGCCTTGCCGTCGAGCGAGCGGACCAGGGCCGCGAAGCTGGCGCCGGACCCGTCCACCGCGAAGGACCCGCCGGCCGCGCCGGTCAGCCGCTCGCTGCCCGCAAACAGCAGCGCCGCGAGGGCGGCGTCCACACGCTCGAACGAGCCCTGCGCCTTTAAGTCGACGCCGTCGCCCTCGCCATAGACCAGCGTCGCCCGGCCCTTCACGCGCCCGCCCAGGAAGTCCCCGCTGCTCAGCGTCACGTCCGCCCTTCCGGCCCGCGACAGGAGCGAGAGGGCGGCATTGTCGAACACGGTCTTGCCCATGGTCAGCCGCCCGGCCGAAAGGCGCAGGTCGGCGTCGCCGGCCGGCAGCGCCTTGAGATCGATCGGCTCGGCGCTCCAGGAGCCGTCGGCGCGGCGCGCCGGGAACAAGGGCCGCAGCGCCGCCGTGAGGTCGAGCCGCTCGGCGGCCAGCGTCCCGCTCAGGCCGACATGCCCGGCCGTCAGGGTTGCGGACAAGGCTCCATCCAGCGCGCCGGCTGGCGTCTGGATGCGCGCGTCGGTGAGCGCCACCGCAGCGCCGGCGAGCCGCAGCGTCGCCGTCACGGACGCGCTTTCGCCGAGCGGGAGCGGCCAGTCTACGCCCAGCCATCGCGTGAGGGCAGGGGCGTTGGAGAGCGCCGCCGTCAGGCTGCCGTTTGCCTGGGGGGCATTGGGGCCGGCCGAGAAGGAGCCGGAGAAATCGACCGATCCATGGCCGGTGCGCAGCGAGGCCGCGAGGGGACCGTACTCGCCCGACAGGAGCGCATCGAGCCGAGGCCCGGCGACCTGCACCTCCAGCGCCTGCCCACCCAGCCGCAGCGTTCCGGCGGCTTCGAGGCCGGCCGCACGTCTCCGCAGCACCATGTTGACGGCTTGGATCGGCATCGCCGCGCCGGTCGCCTCGCCGTCGATCAGGATCATTCGGTCCAGATCAGCGATGCGGCCCCGCGCATCGCTCCCTGGTCCAGCCAGACCCAGGCCCGGGACCAGCGAGGCGGCGTTCGCCGCGGCAAGTTTCGGCCGCACGAGCGTGAGGTCCGCGACTTCGAACGCGCCCGTCAACAATGACGCGAGCCGCACCGATGCGCTCGCGCGCTCGACGGTGAGCAGCGTCTCGCCGGCTGGGCTCTCGACGCGCAGACCGGCGGTCTGGAGGCGCGGTTCGGGGAGAAGCGTGAAAGTCGCCCCGTCGGCTGCGGCGACGCGCAGCGGCGCAGGACCGCCCAGCGCGGCCAGACGGCTCAGGGCGTCAATCGCCGCCCGCGGCGCAGGCCAGGGCGTCACCCCGGCGCCGATGGCCAGGACCAGCAAAAGGAGCGCGATCGCGAGCCTTCGCGTCATGCCGCGCCGCCGCGCGTGAGGAGCTGACCAGCCGTCATCCTGATCCCGCAAGGGCCGTTGGGCCCGTTCGACTAAGCAAGACGATATACCACTTTTTAACCATGCGCAGGATGGCGAAGCTGAAGCATGGAGTTTGTCCAAAGGCTTCGCGCAGCCGTTGTGCCGACTTTCCCCGACCCGCAGGATTGGCTATCCCAGAAGCTCCGCTGAGCCGACAAGAAGGCCGAACGATGACCGATGCAGAACGCCCGCTCTGGACACCCTCGCGGGAACGCGTCGAATCAACCGCGATGGCGCGCTTCCGGGACGCGTTCAACGCGCGCGAAGGCACGCAGGCACGGTCCTACCGCGAGCTTCATGCGGCGTCGGTGGACCGGCGCGAGGCGTTCTGGTCGTTGCTCTGGGATTTCGCCGGCGTGGTCGGCGACAAGGGCGATCGCGTGCTGGTCGACGACCAAATGCCGGGCGCACGCTTCTTCCCGGATGCGCGGCTGAACTTCGCCGAGAACCTGCTGCCGCTCGACGGCGACGGTGACGCGATCGTGTTTCGCGGCGAGGACAAGGTCGAGAAGCGCCTGAGCTGGCGCGAGCTGCGCGCCGAGGTGTCTCGCGCCCAGCAATGGATGGCTTCGCGCGGCGTCGGCGTCGGCGACCGCGTCGCCGCCATGATGCCCAACCTGCCCGAAACCGTGATCCTGATGCTGGCCGCGACCTCGCTGGGCGCCACGTGGTCGTCCTGCTCGCCGGATTTCGGCGTGCGCGGCGTCCTCGACCGCTTCGGCCAGATCGCGCCGAAGCTCTTCATCGCCTGCGATGGCTACTGGTACGCCGGCAAGCGGCTGCCGATCCTCGACAAGCTCGCCGAGATTGCGCCGCAGCTCACGAGCGCCGAGACCGTGCTGGTGGTCGACTATCTGGGCGACGCCGCCGCGACCGCCGCGGCGCTCCCCAATGGCGTGGCGCTGGCGGACGCCCTTGAGCCCTTCGCCCCGCAGCCGCTGCGGTTCGAGCGGCTCGCCTTCGATCACCCGCTCTACATCCTGTATTCGTCGGGCACCACGGGCGTGCCCAAATGCATCGTCCACTGCGCCGGCGGCGTGCTGCTGCAGCACCTCAAGGAGCACCAGCTGCACAGCGACGTGCGCCCGGGCGACCGGGTGTTCTACTTCACCACATGCGGCTGGATGATGTGGAACTGGCTCGTCTCGGCGCTCGCCAGCAAGGCGGCCTTGATGCTGTTCGACGGTTCGCCGTTCCACCCCCAGGCGCCGGTGCTGTTCGATTTCGCCCAGGCGGAGCGCTTCACGCTCTTCGGCACGTCGGCGAAATACATCGATGCCTGCAAGAAGGCCGGCCTGCGCCCGCGCGACACGCATGACCTGTCGAGCGTCCGGCTGCTCGCCTCCACGGGCTCGCCCCTGGCTCCCGAAAGCTTCGACTATGTCTACGAGGCCGTGAAGCCGGACGTGCACCTCGCCTCCGTGTCGGGCGGCACGGACATCGCCTCCTGCTTCGTTCTCGGCGATCCCACCAGCCCGGTCTACAAGGGCGAAATCCAGGCGCCGGGCCTCGGCATGGCGGTCGACGTGTGGGATGAGGCGGGCCGTCCCATCGCGTCCGGCAAGGGCGAGCTGGTCTGCGCCAAGGCCTTCCCGTGCATGCCGATCGCGTTCTGGAACGATCCCGACGGGGCCAAGTATCACGCCGCCTATTTCGACCGGTTCCCCGGCGTCTGGCGTCACGGCGATTATGCCGAGTGGACGCCCCATGGCGGCATGATCATCCACGGCCGTTCCGACGCCACCCTCAACCCGGGCGGCGTGCGGATCGGGACGGCCGAGATCTACGCGCAGGTCGAGCAGATCCCCGAGGTCATCGAAGCCCTCGCCATCGGGCAGGACTGGGACAATGACGTGCGCGTCGTTCTCTTCGTGCGCCTGCGGGAAGGCGCTGCTCTCACGGACGCGCTTCAGCAGCTCATCCGGACCAAGATCCGGACCGGCGCGAGCCCGCGGCACGTGCCGGCCCGCATCGTGGCGGTGGCCGACATCCCGCGCACCAAGAGCGGCAAGATCACCGAGCTCGCGGTGCGCGACGTCGTGCACGGCCGCCCCATCAATAACAAGGAAGCGCTGGCCAACCCCGAGGCGCTGGAGCTCTTCGCGAACTTGCCCGAGCTGCAGAGCTGAGAGGCCGCTGAGAAAAGCCGGTCCGGGCAGGCCGGCTTTGCGGAACATCAAGGACGTGGACGCCGAAGAGGCCGAAAGCTGGATCGCGACTGATCCAACCGGGAGATCCCCCCATGTCCGACGTTCTCGGCGCAAAGACGGCCCTCAAGCGCATCGTCCTCCACCTCGCGCGCTCCAAGGAGCACCCCGAGGGCTCCAGCCGCCACGGCTACGATCTCGTTGCGCCCCTGGACGCGGCAGGGCGCCTCGACGCCCACGCCTGGCGCGAGGCGCGCGCCCGCTGCCGCGTCAGGCGCTTCTGGGACGGCGAGCCGACCGAAACCGGCCACCTCGTGCACCGGCCGGGCGGGAAGGGCGGCGCCAACTGGGCCTTTGATTACGATCCCGCCCGCAGCGCCGACGACGAGGCCGGCTATCGCTTCGGCGATCACACGTTCAACCCGGGAGATTACGTCTCCATCCGCGACGAAGAGGGCGTGTTGCACACCTTCAAGGTCGCGACCGTCACGGACGCCTGAACGCAAAAGGCGGCCCAAAGGCCGCCTTCGTCCGTCTTGCGGGAAAGCGCCGGTCAGCGCCGCAGTTGCGGTTGACCCTGCCAGACGCTCGCGGGTTCGTCCCCGGGCGCACTGCTGATCGCCGTTTCACCGAAGATGATCGCGCTGACGCCAAGCGTCACGCCGAGCAGAAAAGCTGCAAAGCCCTTCCAGAGCTTCTGCATGCCACTCCCGCCGGAGCCGGCGAGGCCTTGCGGGCCGAACGACGGCTCGGCGCCCGAGGAACTCCACTTCACCCTACGCATCACGCGCGACGCCACTCAAATTGAACTCATGGTTATTCCTGCCATAAACCGGCAGGCATTCAACCGCATGTTCAAGAGAGCGTTAACGCCGATTGCACGTATTGCGACGGCGTTAACCTTTAGCGAAGAGCGAAAGCTCAGTCGGCGCGCTGGTAGGCGGCTCCCGTCGGGGCCGCGCCGGCCGGAACCGCTTCACTAATGGCCGCGTCATCCCGAACCGCGTGCTTGCCGCGGCCCGACAGCATGGTCTCGATCTTGTCGAGGTAGAAATAGACCACCGGGGTGATGAACAGCGTCAGCAGCTGCGAGACGCACAGGCCGCCCACCACCGCGATGCCGAGCGGCTGCCGCAACTCCGAGCCTGCGCCCGACCCGAGCGCGATCGGCAGGGTGCCGAGCAGGGCCGCGAAGGTCGTCATGATGATGGGCCGGAAACGCAGCAGCGCGGCCTCGCGGATCGCCGTCAGCGCGTCCGCGCCCTCGCGCCGCCGCTCGATCGCGAAGTCCACCATCATGATGGCGTTCTTCTTGACGATGCCGATCAGCATCAGGATGCCGATGATCGCGATCACCGACAGGTCCATGCCGTAATATTGCAGCGCCAGCAGCGCGCCCAGGCCGGCCGAGGGCAGGCCGGACAGGATCGTGATCGGGTGGATGAAGCTCTCATAGAGCACGCCCAACACCATGTAGATCACCAGCACGGCCGCCAGGATCAGCACGCCCTGGCCCTTCAGCGCGTCCTGGAACAGCTGCGCCGAGCCCGTGAACCCGGTCGTGATCGAGGCCGGAAGCGCCGCCTCTCGCTCCGCCCGCTTGATCGCCTCCACGGCGTCGCCAAGCGAAACGCCCGGCGCGGTGTTGAACGAGATCGTCACGGCCGGCTGCTGCGACTGCCGGCTCACCGAGAGCGGACCGACATTGCGCGTCACCGTCGCGATCGCTTCCAGTGGCACGTTCTGGCCCGCATTGTTGCGCACGAAGATGCGCGACAGCGCCGACGGATCGGTCTGGAAGATGCGGTCCGCCTCCATGATGACCTGGTAGTCATTGGCGGGGGTGAAGATGGTCGAGATTTGTCGCGACCCGAAGGCGCTGTAGAGGGTCTGCCGCAGCTGGTCCGAGGTGACGCCGAACTGAGCCGCCTTTTCGCGGTCGAGTTCCACCATGGCCTGCGGGTTGGAAAGCTGCAGGTCGATGTTGACGTCGCGCAGCATGTCGATCTTGGCCAGCCGGGCACGCATGTCGGGCGCGGACTTGTAGAGGGCCGCCAGGTCGGCGCTTTGCAGCGTGTACTGGTATTGCGCGCGTGATTGACGGCCGGAGTTCAGATTGATGTTCTGCACCGGCTGCATCACGAGGCTGATGCCCGGGACGCCGGCGACCTTGCGGCGCAGCCGCGCGATCACCTCGTTCACGGGCTCACGTTCCTCGCGCGGCTTCAGGGCGATGAACATGAAGCCCTGGCTGATCGACTGGAACCCCGAATTCGACGTCAAGTAGTCCACGGCGGGATCGGCCCGGACGATCTCGTTCAGCAGTTGCTGGCGCGCCGCCATGGCCTCGAACGAGGTGTCCGGCGGCCCCTCGGTCGCGCCGCGGATCAGGCCGGTGTCCTCGGTGGGAAAGAAGCCCTTCGGCACGTCCATGTAGAGCTTCACGCTGACGAACACGGACGCGATCGTGAGCAGCAGCACGATGAGCCGCGCCTTCAGGCACACGTCCAGGGCCCACCGGTAGGCCGCCAGGATGCCGTCCAGAACCGCGTCCACGATCCGCGAGAACAGGTTCGGCCGCGCATGCGCGTCGTGCGCCTTGAGAATGCGGGCGCACAGCATCGGGGTTAGCGTCAGCGACACGAAGCCCGAAACCAGGATCGCGACCGAGATCACGGCCGCGAATTCGCGGAACACGCGCCCCACCACGCCGCCCATGAAGAACACCGGAATGAACACGGCCACGAGCGACAGCGTGATCGACACGATCGTGAAACCGATCTCGCGCGAGCCCAGGAGGGCCGCCTCGAAGGGCTTCATGCCCTCCTCGATGTGCCGGACGATGTTCTCCAGCATCACGATGGCGTCGTCGACCACGAAGCCGACCGACAGCGTCAAGGCCAGCAGCGAAATGTTGTCGATGGAATATCCCATCACATACATCGCCGCGAAGGTGCCGACGAGCGACACCGGCAAGGCAAGCGTGGGGATCAGCGTGGCGGTGAGCGACTTCAGGAACAGGAAGATCACCATCACGACCAGCGCGACGGAGAGCATGAGCGTGAACTTCACGTCGTGCACGGCCTCACGGATCGGCACGGAGCGATCATTCAACACGTTCAGGCCGATGGAGGCCGGCAGCTGCTCGCGATAGCTCGGGATGCGCTCGCGGATCTTGTCGACCACGTCCACCGTGTTGGCGTCTGACTGGCGGAAAATGGCGACGATCAGCGAGCGCTGGTCATTGTACCAGCTGGCGGATTCGTCGTTCTCCACTGAATCCTTGGTGGTGGCCACGTCCTCCAGCCGCACCGGCGCGCCATTGCGCGACGCCACGATGAGATCGTTGTAATCGGCCGCCTTGCGCAGCTGCCCGGTCGCCTCGATGGTGACGCGCTGGCGCTCGCCGCGCAGCGTGCCGGTCGGCTGGTTGGAGTTGGCCGACGAGATCGCGGTGCGCAGGTCCGTGAAGGAAAGGCCGCGCGCCGAGAGCGCCTCTGGATCCACCATGATGCGCACGGCGTATTTCTGCGCGCCGAAGATCAGCGCCTGCGCGACGCCCGGGATCTGCGAGATCTGCTGCTGCAGCACCGTCTCGGCATAATCATTGACCACCGAAAGCGGCTGGGTGGCCGAGGTCACGACCAGGAACAGGATCGGCTGGTCGGCCGGGTTCACCTTGCGGAAGCTCGGCGGATTCGGCAGGTCGGCCGGCAGCCGTCGCGCCGCCGCGCCGATGGAGGACTGCACGTCCAGCGCCGCGCCGTCGATGTTCCGGTCGAGGTCGAATTGCATCACGATATTCGTCGACCCCTGCGAGGAGAGCGACGTCATCGAAGTGATGCCGGAGATGTTGGAGAACTGCCGCTCCAGCGGCGCGGCCACGGAGGCCGCCATGGTCTCGGGGCTCGCGCCGGGCAGGTTGGCCTGCACGCTGATGGTCGGGAAGTCGACCCGGGGCAGGGCGGCGACCGGGAGTTGCCGATAGGCGAATAGACCGAAGATGATGAAGGACAGGGTGATGAGCGTGGTCATCACCGGCCGGCGGATGCAAAGCTCCGGGAGCGACATCGTCAGGCTCCCTTGCCGGCGTCTGCAGGTTTCGTTTCGGCCGCGCCCGCCGTGGGGGCGGAAGGCGCAGCGACGGGCTTGCGCTCACGCGGCTCCACACGCACGCCGTCCGTCAGCAGGAGTTGTCCGTCCGTCACGATGGTCTCGTCGCCGTTGAGGCCGGTCTCGATCACCGCAAATGTATCGACAAGCCGGGCGACCTTCACGGGCCGGACCTTGGCGACATTGTCCACAACCACGAACACGAAGGTGCCGTTCTGGCTCGTCTGCACGGCCTCGCGCGGCACCGCGACCGCGTCCACGTCTGTCCGCAGCGTCACCCGGACATTGCACAAAGCGCCCGGCCACAGGGTCTCGTCGGCGTTCTCGAACACGGCCCGCATCGTGATGGTGCCCGTGGAAGCATCTACGGCGTTGTCGAACACCGCGATTTTGCCCTCGACGCCCTTGCGGGCGCCCTGAGGCGTCGCGAGCACCGACCCCGCGCCGTTCACCATCGCGTCGCGCAACTCCGGCAGGAGCCGCTGCGGCATCGAGAAGGACACGTAGATCGGGCTGATCTGATTAATGGTCGCGAGCGCGACCGAGTTGTCGCCCGTCTTGGCGATGTTGCCGGCCTTCAGCCCCGCCATGCCGATGCGCCCGTCGATGGGCGCCCGCAGCGTATAATAAGAGAGCTGGACCTTCAGCGTCTCGATCGCGGCCTCGTCGGCCTGGATTTGCGCCGAGATCGTCTGCACGGCGGTGCGGCTGTCGTCGAGCTTCTGCCGCGAGGCGTATTCGTTGGCGGCGAGCGCCTCGTTGCGGCGCACGTCGCGCTGCGCCTGTTCGAGCTGCGCCCGGGAACGCGTCAGCGTCGCCTCGCTCTGCTTGATCTGCGACTCGATCTGCCGGCTGTCGAGCTGGAACAGGAGGTCGCCCTTGCGCACCTTGCCGCCATCGTCGAACGGAGCGGCCGCGATCTGGCTTTCGACCCGGCTGCGAACAGTCACGCTCGCCATCGGCTGCACGGTCCCGATCGTGTCGAACCTCAGCGGCATCGAGCGCCGTTCCGCCTTGCCGAGCACGACCGGAACCGAGCGGGGCGCCGCTCCCGCCGCCCCCGGGGTTTTCGCGTCGGATTTACCCGCCGGGGCAGGGGGGGCGGACTGCGCGAAAGCCGGATGGCTGGCCACGGAGGCAGCCGCAAGAAGCGCCAAGGCGCGCAGGGTCAAACGCGACG